>NZ_JPSY01000001.1:733209-1466418 GCF_000763375.1 Microbacterium profundi
CTTCTGACCCGTCATCGCGACCTTGTCGGCGTTGATGATGATGACGAAGTCACCCGAGTCGAGGTGGTTGGCGAAGGTGGCCTTGTGCTTGCCGCGCAGGAGCGCTGCGGCGTGCGAGGCGAGGCGACCGAGAACGACGTCGTTGGCGTCGATGACGACCCAGTCACGCTGGATCTGCCCGGCCTTCGGGGTGTATGTGCGCGTCACAATAGTGCTGCTTTCTTGTTCGAACGGAGGAGTTCGTGAATCCCACTCCGGGGTGGTTCTTCGCTATTGCTCGGAACACGCCAGTGGAGGGCTCACGTTCGCGGCACTCTGCAGTCGAGTACCAAAGGGATAGCCTACGGCATTGTCGTCGGAAATGGGAATCGTCGCGCGCGGCGCGGCTCGGCTGGCCGCGCTCGGCGGCCGGGAGGTGGCGCTTGGTGCCGCCTCCCACAACCGGACGCGACACCAACGACCACCTCCGCCCTCGACAGGCGGCTCCGGGCTCGGTAGACGGCTCCGGGACTCGGCGGACGGCCACCGCTCCCGGGAGGTGGCGCTTGGTGTCGCCTCCCACACCCGGACGCGGCACCAACGACCACCTCCGGGCTCGGCAGGCGGCTCCGGGCTCGGCTGGCGGGTGGGCGGGCGGGCGGGTGGGCGGGCGAGGCGGACGCCACCGGGCTCGCGGGCGAGGCGGGGGTGTGCCCTTCTCCACATTCGCCGCGCAATCTGGGTTGTCCACCGGTCGTGGGTTGCGGCATCCGGTGTGTCGTCGCTTCGAGGCAAAGTGTCCTCATGCCATTCGCCCCCAACCCGCTTCCCGACTCTCTCGGCGGCCAGTTCTCTGTCCGCGACGCGGCGAGTCAGGGTGCGACCCGCCGTCGTATGCGCGCGAACGACCTGGCCATCCCCTTCCGCGGCACACGCCGCACAGCGAAGTTCACCGGGCAGCGTGCCATCGAGGCAGCCGAGGACAAAGCCGCGTACTCAGAGTTCCGGCAGAAGCGGCAGGCGCACATCGACGACGCTCGGGTGTACAGCACGATCATGCCGCCGGACAGCTTCTTCTGCGCCGCCACGGCCGCAGTCGTCGGATACGCGCTGCCCGTTACGACTCCGACGGATCTTCAGGTCGCGGTCATCGCGCCGCAGCGCGCGCCGCGTGCGAAAGGCATCCGGGGCCGCAAAGTCGCTGCGCACCTCGCCACCGTCACCGAGATCTCCGGCCTTCGAATGACGACGCCGGCGAACACATGGGCGATGCTCGCACGCGAGCTGACGTTGCGCGAACTCGTCGAAAGCGGGGATGCCGTCGTGCGGGTGCCACGCGATGACTTCGGCCGGCAGCATCCGGAGCTCGCCCATGCGACGATCGCGGAGCTCGCCGCCGAGGTGTCCTGCGGACCAAGACCACCGTCGACGCCGAAGCTGCGCGCAGCGCTGGAGCTGATCTGCGTCGGCAGTTCTTCCGTGCTCGAGACCGACTTCCGACTCGACGCCGCAGCAGCCGGTCTTCCCAAACCGGTGCTCGACATGGAGATACGCGACCAGCGCGGACGGCTCTTGGGGATCTCGGAACTCGTCTACCCGCAGTATCGGATCGTCGTCGAGATCGAGGGCGACCACCACCGGACGTCGCGTCAACAATGGAACCGCGACCTCGACAAGTACAACGACTATGCCGAGGCCGGGTGGGACGTCGTTCGGGTCACGTCACTGCACATCAACGGATCCCATCCGGACGCCGTCCGTCGAGTTGCCGCCGCACTCGGCCGCCGGGGTTGGACGGACTGAAGCATGGCCTCTACTCCGCAGGTGGTTGCTCGGGCCGCTTCGCGCTCGCGTCGGCGGCACGAAGCGCCACCTGCCGAGCTCGGGGGCTCACTCGGGGAACGGCACCCGCGGGGCGCGGCCGGACGGGGCCTTCTCGAAGTCCTTCTCGGCGCGGATCCGGTCCTTGTCCACACGCTCAAGTGCCGCCTCCACCGAATCGGCGAACACGTCGCCGCCGGCCTCGCCGGGGTGGATGCCGTCACCGGCGAGCAGGTCGGTGCGGGGTGCGATGGCGCCCGACCAGTCCGCGACCCACACCGAGCGGTGACTGTCGGCGAAGGCTTCGAGATCAGCGTTCACGCCGGGGATCCAGTCGCGCGGCGCGTGCGCATTGACGAGGATCAGGTTGCGGTCCTTCCCCGCCGCCTGCGATATCTGCTCGAGCACGCCCCAGTCGACCGGACCGTTCGTGCCGAGCGCCATGACCACGTTCTCGCGAAGCTCTCCCCTCGAAGCCAGGTCATTGAGGATGTCCGGCCCCGCCCAGATCGAGCGCGAGACCGCGGCATCGACCGTGATCCCGGGGAACTGCTCGTACAGCGACGGAGCGGATGCGAGCATCACCGAGTCTCCGACCGCTGTGATCTCGGTGCCCTCCGGGATGTCGATCTGCTCCGGTTCTTCGTCGGATTCGTCGGGCGCTGCGTTCGCCGCATCCTTCATGGCCTGCTCCCCCGCCGCGATAGCCGCCGCGGCAGAAGTGACGGGAGGCGCGGTGACGATCGCCGCCGCCGTTCCACCCACGGCGACAGCGCCGACAGCCAGCGCGGTCGCTCCAGCCAGACGCGCCATCGGACGGCCCGTGATGCGCGAGCGCAAAGCTCGCCACGTACGCCGGAACCCGTACCGACGCAGCGGCTGTTCCACGAACCGGTACGACAGTGCCGCTGCCCCGACCGAGATCACGAGCGCGACAGCGCCGATCCATACCGGCACCCCGGCTTCCGGACCGGTCTTCTGCGTGGCGACCAGCGCCAGCACGAGCACCGGCCAATGCCACAGATAGATGCCGTACGAGCGCTCTCCGATCCAGCGCAGCGGCGCGACATCGAGACCGCGTCCGAGCCACGAATCCGGCCAGGTTCCGGCGAAGATCGTGAGCGCCGTCCCGACGTATGCGAGCACGAGCACTCCGGTGACGTCCGCATCCTCCGGCGACAGCGCGGCGATCATCACAGCGCCCAGCCCAACGAGCCCGAGGAGCAGCGATCCGACCTGCGCACCGCGCCGCAGCATCCATGCCTTTTGCGGCATGTTCACCGTCGCAAGCGCCAGCGCGATGCCGAGCAGCAGGCCGAACGCGTGCGAATCGGTGCCGAAGTACGCACGCGTGACGTCGCCGTCGGCGACCAGCGTCGCCATCCACCACACCGAGCCACCCGCGGCCAGCACCATCAGCGCCACGCGCGTCCACCGCCCTGGAACAAGCAGCACGAGCGGAAGCAGCAGCGGCCAGAGCACGTAGAACTGCTCTTCGACGGCGAGCGACCAGACGTTGCGGAACAGTTCGGGCGCCGTCGCCGCGAAGTAGTCGCTGCCATCGGCGACGGCGAGCCAGTTGTAGCTGAAGGTGGCGGCGCCCAGCACCTGCCGCCCGATGCCGACGAGCACGTCGCCGCCCAGCATCCACGCCGCCGTCGCGCACACCGTGATCACCACGGCGAGCGCCGGCAGCAGTCGGCGCGCGCGCCGCCGCCAGAAATCGATCAGTCGACGTGGCGATCCGAGCGGTCCGAGACGCGACGGACGCAGCAGCAGGGAGGTGATCAGGAAGCCGCTGATGACGAAGAACACGTCGACACCGACGAACCCCGAACGCACCGGCGATGACGGAAAGAGGTGGTACGCCAGCACGAGGATGACCGCCACCGCGCGCAGACCGTCCAGTCCCGCGAAACGTCGAGGAGCAGAGTGAAGGAGCGTCATGATGAGGAGGCGTTTCGGCTCGCGGTCGAAGGTTCCAGTCTAAGCTGGCCATCGTGCGAATACGGCTTGACATCGCCTATGACGGCACCCAGTTCCGCGGGTGGGCGAAGCAACCAGGGTTGCGCACCGTGCAGGGCACTTTGGAGGCCGCACTCGCGCGCATCGTCGGCTCCGACGTGCAGTTCGTCGTCGCCGGGCGAACGGATGCCGGGGTGCATGCCGCCGACCAGGTCGCGCACGTCGACCTCGATGACGAGCAGTGGTCGCGCATCGTCACCCGGCATGGGCGCAGCGCGCACGACCCGGCGGGCTCGATCGCCGGACGCATTCGCGGCGTGCTCGGCGCCTACTCCGACGTCACCGTGCATCGTTCATCGACCGCACCCGAGGGGTTCGACGCGCGCTTCTCCGCCGTCTGGCGCCGGTACCGCTACCGGCTCGCAGATGAGGTCGCCGGCTATGATCCGGCCAGGCGGCTCGACACCACCAGCATCCGCGGTGAGCTCGACACCCTGGCGATGGATGCCGCGGCGCAGACCCTGATCGGCCTGCATGACTTCGCCGCCTACTGCAAACCCCGCGAGGGGGCGACGACGATCCGCACGCTCCTCGATTATCGGTGGCATCGCGACGCAGACGGCGTGCTGATCGCCGAGGTGAAGGCCGACGCGTTCTGTCACAGCATGGTGCGGGCGCTCGTCGGAGCGTGCGTTGCCGTCGGAGAGCAGCGCCTCGACGTCAGTGATCTCGTCGTGCTGCGCGACGCGCTCGAGCGCACGAGCGAGTTCAAGGTGCTCGCGGCACGCGGTCTCACGCTGACCGAGGTTGGCTACCCCGCCGACGACCTGCTCGCCGTGCGTGCCGAGCAGACTCGGGCACGGCGCGACAGCGAGAACTCAGGCTGATCCGATACCCCGAGCGCAGGCGAACGCAGTAGCGTTGGCGGTGATGAAGGTGATCTCTTACAACCTGCGCAAGCATCGTGCGGCGACCGAACTCGCGGAGCTCATCGCCCAGCACGAGCCTGACATCCTGTGCCTGCAGGAGTGCGACGTCGAGGCGCTTCCCGACGAGATCGGCGGGCTCGCGTTGGCGGACGCCACCCAGGGCAACCGCCTCGGTCTGGCCCTCTACTACCGCAAGAACACGTTCCGCCTGCTGGCGATGCGCACGTTCGGGTTGAAGAAGTCGCTGCACGACCGCGTGCTGAAGCCCGCCCATGAACGCGTGCTGGGCGCTCGGTTGCAGGACATCGACAACGGTCGCGAGCTGATCGTGGCATCCTTCCATGCGGCTCCGCTCACGGCGCTGAACTCGCTGCGACGCAACCAGATCCGCGCCGCGCTCACCGAGCTCGAGTCGATGGGACGCGGAATCCCTGTGCTCATGGTCGGCGACTACAACTACCCCGTGTTCAAGGAGAACCTCGGCCAGACGGTCCGCGACCACGGGTACACGCTCACACTCAGCGACGACCGCACCTACACCCGCTACCGCGTGTTCAAGGGGCACTACGACTTCGCGACGTCGGACGGCTTCGCGATCGACAGCATCCAGACCCTGCCGCAGCGATCCAGCGACCACCGCCCGATCCTGATCACGGCTGCGGTCGACTAGCGTCGGGATGGCCGGGCTGCGGTCGCGAGTGCCCCGGCCGTGGGGCCCCCGCGGGCCCGCAGGACGTGTCGCTTTGTGCCGCATCCAGAGCCGCCAAGCGACTCAAAGAGCCACCTCCTGGGAGGGTCCCCCAAGCGAGGTGGCGCATAGTGCCGCATCCAGCGCCGCGAAGCGGCCATAGGCGCCACCTCGCCGCACCTCGCCGCACCTCGCCGCAACAGCTCGCCGCCCCGCGCCGCAACCCGCCCCCGCACCCGCAGGGCTACCCGTCCCTACCGCCGCAGCACGCGCTGCGCGAGCCAGTTGCCGAAGATCTGCCCCACCTGCACGATCACGATGATGATCGCGACGGTGACCCAGGTCGCCTGCTGGTCGAACTGGTTGTAGCCGTAGATGATCGCGAAGTTCCCGAGTCCGCCGCCGCCGATGTAACCGGCCATGGCCGACATGTCGACCACCGCGATGAACATGAACGTGTACCCGAGGATCAGTGGCGCGAGCGCCTCGGGGATCACGACGCCGAACAGGATCGACAGCCGCTTCGCGCCGATCGCGAGTGCAGCCTCGACGACACCAGGATCGACGGCGACGAGGTTCTGCTCGACCACGCGCCCGATCACGACCGCGGCCATGATCGTCATCGGCACGATCGCGGCTTCGGTGCCGAGCGTCGTCCCGGCGACGAGCTTCGTCACGGGCCCGACGGCGGTGAGGAAGATGATGAACGGGATCGGCCGGATGACGTTGATCACCAGGTTCATCACGTTGAAGACGACCCTGTTGCCGAACAGATTCCCCGGCCGTGTGGCATAGAGCACCGCGCCGATCAGCAGCCCCGCGACGCCGCCGATCACGAGCGTGACGGCGACCATGTAGACGGTCTCCTGGATCGACTGCAGCAGTACCGGCGTCAGCGAATCCCAGTTCGCGAGCGGATGGATGCCGGTCATGAGACGTCTTCCGATCCGGATGCCGCAACCGTGGCGCCGGAACCGCGCAGCACCGCCACCTTCGTGCGCACCGCCAACTCCCCGACGGCTTCGGCGACAGCATCCGCCCCCGCCTGCAGACGGTACGTGAGGGTGCCGAGCTGGCGACCACGGATGTCCGTGACCCCGCCGAACACGACCGCGCGGCGCACGCCGTGCTTCTCGAACACCTCGTCGATGTCCTCGCTCGTGAACTCGTTGACGTCGACGCTCACGAGCGTCCCGCCGCCGACGAGCAGCGAGTCCAGGGTGTCGCCGGACGGAACGCCCTGCGTGACGGCGGCGACGAACCGCTCAGTGAGCTCCGCACGCGGATGCGCGAACACGCGATACGTGTCACCGCTGTCGACCACGCGCCCGCCGTCCATCACGACGACCTGATCGCACAGCTCGTGCACGACCGAGATCTGGTGGGTGATGACGACGATCGTGATGCCGAGGCGACGGTTGATCTCCTTCAACAGCGCCAGCACCTCGCCGGTGGTCTGCGGGTCGAGAGCGCTGGTGGCCTCATCCGCGAGCAGCAGTTCGGGGTTCGCGGCGATCGCGCGGGCGATGCCGACGCGCTGCTTCTGCCCACCCGAGAGTGCTCGAGGATAGCGCGAAGCCTTGTCGCCGATGCCGACGAAGTCGAGCAGTTCGGCGACACGAGGCTCGATGTCCGCACGCTTCCAGCCGGCGACCTTCAACGGGTACGCGACGTTGCCGCGCACCGTGCGGGAGTTGAAGAGGTTGAACTGCTGGAAGATCATGCCGATACGTGCGCGCAGGCCCCGCAGCTCGGTCTCAGACGCCTTTCCGACATCGACGCCGAGCACGTTCACGCTGCCACCGGTGGGCTTCTCCAGCCCGTTGATCAGGCGTACGAGCGTCGACTTTCCCGCCCCCGAGTATCCGATGACGCCGACGATCGAGCCCCGCTCGACGTCGAGGTCGACCTCTTCCAGGGCATCGACGACGGGCCCCCGCCGCGTTCCGGGGAACGCTTTGGAGACCCGATCGAACGAGATGATTCCGGTCACTGCTGTGCGCGCAACTTGTCTTCGAGGCCGGTGAGCTCCTTCTGGAGGTCGGCGGCGGTCCAGTCGCCCTTGAACTGCAGGTTGCCCTGGTTCAGCTCGGTGACGGCCTTTTCGACCTCGGGCGAGCGGTACGCCTCGATGAGCTTCTCCCAGCGCGGGTCGTCCTTGTTCTCGTCCTTCACGACGAACGCGTTGATGTACGGCGCGAGTTCGGGGTTGTCGAGGTCTTCCTTGAAGATGATCAGGTCGTCGCCGAGCCCGCCCTTCTGGGCCTGCGTGTTGTTGACGATCGCGGCCTGGGCGCTGCCGTCCTTGAGCGCGGTGACCGTCTGGTTCGAGTCGACCGGAAGGATCTTGATCGTGCTCGAGGTGATGTCGGCCTCGGTCGAGAAGGCGTCGCCGCCGTCCTTGAGCTCGAGCAGGCCGGCGCGCTGCAGGTTCAGCAGGGCGCGAGCGAGGTTCGTGGGGTTGTTCGGCAGCGCAACGGTCGCGCCATCCGGGATGTCCTCGACGCTCTTGTACTGCTCGGAGTACAGCGCCAGCGGATACACGGCCGTCGCGCCGATGGGCACGAGAGTGCCGCCGCTGTTCACGTTGAAGTCGGAGAGGAAGATGAGGTGCTGGAACAGGTTCACGTCGAGCTCGCCGTCCTGCACGCCCTGGTTCAGCTGCACGGCGTCGGTGATGGTGCGCACCTCGAGCTCGACGCCCTCTTCTGCCAGCTTGTCCTTGAGGATCGTCCAGTGCGCTTCGGTGCCGTCATCCGCACCCAGCACGATCTTCGTCTCGTCGGCCGCTCCCCCATCGGCAGTGTCGCTGCCTCCAGTGCCGCCACCACCCGCGCACGCTGCCATCGACAGGGTCAGCGCGCCGGCTGCCAGCACGCCGATAGCGGAAAGGATCTTGTTCTTCGCACGGGAGTTGTTCACGGGAATGAGTGAATCACGCACCTGGCGCATCACCGATTCGGACGGTAACGGCGCGTAACGCGCGGCCATACCCTGGACACGTGACCCGAACCCTTCTGGAGGACGAGGCGCTCGGCTTCGTCCGCGACCTCATCCGCATCGACAGCATCAACACCGGCGACCTGGCGACGATCGGCGACGGCGAGACGCGCGCGGCACGGTTCGTGCAGTCGCAGCTGGAAGAGTTGGGCATCGAGACGACATTCGTCGAGCCCGTTCCCGGTCGCGGGAGCGTGGTCGCCCGCCTTCGCGGGACGGATCCGGATGCCGGCGCGCTGATCGTGCACGCGCACCTCGATGTGGTGCCGGTGGATGCTGCGGACTGGACCCACCCGCCGTTCGGCGCCGAGATCGCAGACGGCCTGCTCTACGGCCGCGGCGCCGTCGACATGAAGAACTATGCGGGAGTGATCCTGGCGGTGGCGCGGCACTTCGCGCGTTCCGGCATCCGTCCCAGGCGCGATCTGATCTTCGCCTTCCTGGCCGACGAGGAGAGCGGCGGCGTGTGGGGCGCGTCGTGGCTCGTCGACAACCGGCCAGAGCTGTTCGCCGGCGCGACGGAGGCGATCAGCGAGGTCGGCGGATTCTCGGTGCCCCTCGTCGAGGGACGTCGCGCGTATCTGCTCGCGACGGCCGAGAAGGGCGTCGGCGGGCTGAGGCTGACCGCGCGCGGCGAGGCGGGGCATGCGTCGCGGCCACTGCCGGGCGACCCGGTGCCGCAGCTCGCCGGCGCGGTCGCCCGGATCGGTGCGCACCGGTTCCCCGTCGTGCGCACTCCGGCGCTGGCGCGTTTCCTCGAGGTGTTCGGGGCGGCACGAGGCGTCACGTTCACAGACCAGAATCTGGATGCCGAGCTGGAGGATCTCGGATTCGTCGGGCGAGTGATCGCCGCCGCAGCGCGCAACACCGCGGCGCCGACCGTGCTGCGCGCGGGAGACAAAAGCAACATCATCCCCGGCAGCGCCGAG
Source organism: Microbacterium profundi (assembly GCF_000763375.1). Lineage (NCBI taxonomy): Bacteria > Bacillati > Actinomycetota > Actinomycetes > Micrococcales > Microbacteriaceae > Microbacterium > Microbacterium profundi. The sequence goes on from NZ_JPSY01000001.1 coordinate 742,521, forward strand.
GCGATCGTCGACTACCGGGCGCTGCCCGGCGGCGAGGACGACCTGCTCACCGAGGTCGCACGTCTGGCCGGAGAGACCGTCGAGGTCGAGAACCTGCGGTCGATGCATCCGATCGCGTCGCCCATCGACGGGCCGTTCATCGACACGATCTCGGCGGCGCTCACGGCCGAGGATCCTGACGGAGTCGTGGTGCCCTATCTGCTGCCGGCATCCACCGACAACAAGCACTTCGCGCGTCTCGGCGTACACGGGTACGGATTCGTGCCGCTGCGCGTGCCGGATGATTTCGACGTCTACGGCCAGTTCCACTCGGCCGACGAGTGCGTGCCGGTGGAGAGCCTGTACTTCAGCGCCCGCGTGACGGCGGGGATCCTCGAGGCGGCGTAGGCGGGGTGGCGCCCCTCCGCCCGCCCGCCGCGTGTCGCCGCCCGGTGTCGCCGCGCCGGGTGTCGCCGCGCCGGGTGTCGCTTCGTGCCGCTTCCCGCACCCCCACGCGGCACTAAGCACCACCTCCCGCGCGGGCACCCCGCCGACGAGCCCCTCCCACCCGCGCCAGGTGTCGCTCCGTGCCGCTTCCCGCACCCGCACGCGGCACCAAGCGCCACCTCCCGCGCGGTACCGAGCACCACCACCTCCCGCGCGGGCACCCCGCCAACTGACCCTCCCACCCGCGAGGTGTCGCTTCGCCCGCGCGCGGAGGTGTCGCTTCCTGCCGCTTCCCGCACCCGTACGCGGCACCAAGCGCCACCCCCCGCGCGGGCACCCCGCCGACTGGACCCTGCCACCCGCGCCGGGTGTCGCTCCGTGCCGCTTCCCGCACCCCCACGCGGCACCAAGCGCCACCTCCCGCGCGGCACCGAGCGCCGCCCCGACGCGGCACCAAGCGCCACCTCCCGCGCGGGCACCAAGACAGCACGCGAACCCCGACACCATTGCCCCACACCTCGACGCGTCGATACGTTGAAGGCATGAGCACAGCCGAGGCAACGGAATCCCGCTCGAAATCCTCCGCGATCCTCGGCGTCGCCCGACGGATCCCGGCGACGCTCGCATTCATCGCGGTGATCCTCGTCGTCGGCATCGTGGGGCAGGGGCTGTGGCGACCGCTCGCCGGCACCGACCTGTTCGACGCCGTCGCCTACGGACTGCCAGCGCTCGAGCAGGGCCGGTGGTGGACGCCGATCACCGGCACGTTCTTCGTGATCCAGCCGTGGGTGTACATCCCGACCATCCTCGGCTTCTGGGGCATGGCGTACCTCGAGCATCGCCGCGGCTGGCGGGTCGCACTGCTCTACTACTGGTTCGGGCAGCTGTTCGCGATCTTCGGATCCGCTCTGCTGCTAACCGGCGGGCGCGCGCTGCCGTGGCCGTGGGCGCAGCAACTGGCGCAGACGCTCGACGTCGGCGCGTCCGGCGGCACCATGGCCTGCATCGCCGCGGCGATCGGGCTCTTCGCCGCGCCGTGGCGGCAACGGGCGTGGTTCGTCGTGCTCGGCTTCGCGGCGATCAGCCTGCTCTACCTCGGCAGCCTCGCTGACGTGGAGCACGCACTCGCCATCCTGCTCGTGCTGTCGGTCGACCGATCTCTCCGTGTGCAGCGCACCACAGTGCACGAGCAGCGGATGCTCGCGGTGAGCATCGTCGTCGCCCTCGGCGTGGTCCAGCTCATCGTGATGCTGATTCCGACGAACGGCCCGTTCGGGGAGACCGACCTCTGGCTCGAGACCGCGCTGCCTGACGTGCTGTTCGACACCGCCGTGATCCTCGTGATCGCGGCGGGGCTGTGGCGCGGGCGTCGCTGGGCGTGGATCATCGCGATCATCCTTGCGGCGATCAACATCATCATCGGGTTGCTCGCCGTGCTGGTGCGCGTCGCGGTCGTGCTGTCGATCGAGGAGGATGCCGCCGGCTCTGTGCAGGGTGACCTCGACGTCACAGCATCCGCCGGAGTGCTCTGGCTGGCGTATCTGATCTTCCTCATCGTCACCCGCGCGGCATTCCGCGTGTGGCGCCGAGCACGCAGTCTCGGCGGGACTCCGGTGAGCGTCGACGAGGTGAAGCAGATCATCAAGAAGGACGGCGGCGGGACGCTGTCGTGGATGACCACGTGGGACAACATGGAGTACCTGCGCACGTCTTCGGGCGGGATCGTGCCGTTCCAGCTGCGCTCCGGCGCGGCGATCGCACTCGCCGACCCGCTCGGACCACCGGAAGGGCACGCCGACTCCGTGCGCGAGTTCATCGCGGCGGCCGAGGAGCACGCCGTCACACCGTGCTTCTTCAGCGCATCCGCGCGCACACGCGAGCATCTTCCCGAGGGGTGGCAGGCGCTCACCGTCGCGGATGACACCATCATCGACCTCGCCGGGCTCACCTTCCAGGGCAAGGCGTGGGCGCGCGTGCGCCAGTCGTTCAGCCGGGCCGAGCGCGAGGGGATGACGTTCCGTCTGACCAGGCTCGCCGAGGTCAGCTGGGGCACCCGCCAGCAGCTGAAGGCGATCTCTGAGTCCTGGGTCGGCGACAAGGGCCTGCCCGAGATGCGCTTCACCCTCGGAACACTGCACGAGGCCGAGGACCCCGAGGTGCGCCTCGCCCTCGCGATCTCTCCGGAGGGCGACGTCGACGGGCTCCTCAGCTGGCTTCCGGTGTACGGCGCGGGCGGACGCATCGACGGATGGACGCTCGACCTGATGCGCAGGCGCGACGGCGGCTTCGGCGCGGTGATGGAGTTCCTGATCGGTTCATCCGCGAAGGCGTTCTCCGAGGAGGGCGCCGAGATCCTGTCTCTCTCCGGCGCACCGCTCGCGCACGAATCGCCGGTGGACGAGGGCGGGATCGCATCGCTGCTGTCGAGGATGGGCGGGATGCTGGAGCCGGTCTACGGATTCCGCTCGCTGCACCAGTTCAAGAAGAAGTTCAATCCCCGCTACGAGCCGATCTATCTGCTGTACCGCGACGAAGGCGACCTCGCGCGCATCGGCGGAGGACTGACCAGGGCGTTCCTGCCCGATGCGACGCTGCGTCAGTTCACGGCCGCCGGAGTCGATCTGATCCGCAACTGAGGCGGCCGGCTCGGTTCAGGTCGCACTTTTGGTCGTTCTGAGCGCCGCATACCGACGAAAACTGCGACGTGAACATGGTGAGGCGACGCGGCGGGCGGGCGCGGCTCAGGCGCCGTCGCGTCCCAGCATCCGGTCGGAGTTGTCGGCGACCCACGCGACAAGCGGGAGCATGCGCTCCATGAGGTCGACCCCGAGCGGGGCCAGACTGTACTCGACGTGCGGAGGCACCGACGGAAAGGCCTCCCGATGCACGAGCCCGTCGCTCGCGAGGGTGCGGAGGGTCGAGGCGAGCATCTTCTCGCTGATGCCGTCGACCTCGCGGCGCAGCTCTCCCCAGCGGCGGGTGCCGTCGGACAGACTCGACAGCACGAGCACCCCCCACTTGCTCATCACATGATCGAGGACGACCCGGGTGCTGCAGCCGTCTTCGAAGACGTTGGGAATCGTCTCCTTTATCTGCGCAAAACTAACCGTCATGTGGGTACCTTACTTCAAAGTGGGTACCCTCGGATCGGAATGTCATGAGCCGTGACGGGTTGTCATCGGAGACCGCTCCTCGAAAGGATCCTCATGACCATTCTCATCACCGGTGCCACCGGACAGCTCGGCCGCCTCACGATCGACAGTCTGCTCGCACGCGGCGCCGACCCGCAGACGATCGTCGCCGGTGCCCGTGACGTCTCGAAGGCCGCGGATCTCGCTGATCGCGGCATCCGTGTCGTGGCCTTGGACTACGACGACGCAGCATCCGTCACCGCGGCGCTCGACGGCGTCGACTCGGTGCTGCTCATCTCCGGCTCGGAGGTCGGCAGGCGCACGCCGCAGCACAAGGCCGTCATCGACGCAGCCAAGGCGGCCGGCGTCAGCAAGCTCGTCTACACGAGTGCGCCCAAGGCGACCACGAGCGACCTGATCCTCGCGCCGGAGCACAAGGCGACCGAGGAGCTGATCGCCGCATCCGGCGTCCCCGCCGTGATTCTGCGCAACAACTGGTACACCGAGAACTATCTCGGCACCCTCGCCCAGGCCGCCGAGTCCGGCGTGCTCGCGGCGAGCGCGGGAGACGGCAAGGTCGCCTCGGCAAGCCGGCGCGACTTCGCGGATGCCGCGGCCGCCGTGCTGCTCGAAGACGGCCACATCGGCGAGGTGTACGAGCTCGCCGGCGACGTCGCGTGGGACTTCGCCGAGCTCGCCGCCGCGATCGCAGAGGTCGTCGGCCGTCCGGTCGAGTACAGGGCTCTGTCCACCGAGGAGCACGCGGCACTTCTCGCCGCGGCCGGCCTCGATGAGGGCACGATCGGCTTCGTGACGACTCTGGATGCTGACATCCGAGGCGGCGCGCTCGCCCACACCGACGGCACGCTCGCGCGCCTCATCGGGCATCCGACGACTCCGCTCGTCGAGGGGCTGCGCGCGGCCGCCTGAGGCGCCCAGCCTCACCACCCCCGTTCAGGTCGCACTTTCTGCCGTTATCCGCGTGCTATTCCGGCAGATACTGCGACCTGAACGCGCGGTCAGCGGCGCGTCAGCGCTCGACCAGGATGCCGTCTTCGTCGCTGTAGAGGTGAGCTCCCACCCGGAACAGCACTCCCCCGAACGACACGTCGATGTCGACCTCGCCGGCGCCGAGCTTCGCGCTCTTGCGCGGATTGGTGCCGAGAGCCTTCACGCCGAGATCCAAGCCGTTGATCGCGACGCTGTCGCGGATCGCGCCGTTGATGACGACGCCGGCCCAGCCGTTCTCCACCGCGGATGCTGCGATCAGGTCGCCCATCAGCGCGGTGTTCAGCGAGCCGAGCCCGTTGACCACGAGCACCGCCCCGTCGCCGGGGGTCGCGAGCATCGCCTTCACGAGCGCGTTGTCCTCATGGCAGCGGATCGTGCGGATCGGACCGTCGAATGCGGCTCTGCGACCGAAGCTGCGCAGCTGCAGCGGGAGCGACTGGAGCGCTTCTCCGAACTCGTCATACAGGTCTGCGGTGGCTTTGGTCATGGCGTCATTGTGGCATGTCGGCGCTTCTTTCAAGGTCGGTGGAATACCCCCTGGGGGTACGCTGTTATGGTTGTGGAACGCCGGCGAACGGCATCCGATCGAAGGGAACAGATGAACACCACCGAGTACAAGGTCACCGGAATGACGTGCGGTCACTGCGAGATGTCCGTGCGCGAAGAGGTCAGCCAGATCGCGGGAGTCGAGGACATCCAGGTCAGCGCGCAGAGCGGCACGCTCGTCGTCACCACCACCGAGACGCTCGACGACGCCGAGGTGCTCGCCGCCGTCGGCGAAGCGGGCTACTCAGCCGTCCGCGCCTGAACGCCTGAACGTCTGTCACGAGAGGAGTCTGCGATGAGTGTGTCCGGATCGAGTGTCGAGTTGGAGATCGGCGGCATGACGTGCGCCTCGTGCGCGATGCGCATCGAGAAGAAGCTCAACAAGCTCGACGGCGTCGCCGCGACGGTCAACTACGCCACCGAGAAGGCGAAGGTGACCGTGCCTGCCGGATACGAGGCCGCACAGCTCATCGCCGAGGTCGAGAAGGCCGGATACACCGCCGCGGTGCCGGCGCCCAAGAACGCGAAGACCACCGAGGCGACGGATGCCGACCCCGAGCTCGCTTCGCTGCGCCAGCGTCTGATCATCTCGATCATCCTCACGGTGCCGGTCATCGCGATGGCGATGATCCCCGCACTGCAGTTCACGTACTGGCAGTGGGCGTCGCTGGCGCTCGCTGCACCCGTGATCGTGTGGGGCGCATGGCCGTTCCACAAGGCCGCCTGGACCAATCTGCGCCACGGCGCGGCCACGATGGACACGCTCATCTCGATGGGCACTCTGGCCGCGTTCCTGTGGTCGCTGTATGCGCTGTTCCTCGGCTCGGCGGGCATGCCGGGCATGACGCACCCGTTCGAGTTCACGCTCTCGCGTTCGGACGGCACGGCGAACATCTACCTCGAGGTCGGCGCCGGCGTGACGATGTTCATCCTCGCCGGCCGCTACTTCGAGAAGCGCTCGAAGCGCCAGGCTGGTGCGGCCATGCGGGCGCTCCTCGAGCTCGGGGCGAAGGAAGTCTCGGTGCTGCGCGACGGCGTCGAGACCCTCATCCCGGTGGACGATCTGCAGGTCGGCGACGAGTTCATCGTGCGTCCGGGCGAGAAGATCGCCACCGACGGCGTCGTCGTCTCCGGCACGTCTGCGGTCGACGCCTCCATGCTCACCGGTGAATCGGTGCCCGTCGAGGTCGGGCCGGCGGATGCGGTCACCGGGGCGACCGTCAACGCCGGAGGGCGGTTGGTGGTGCGCGCCACGCGCGTCGGCACCGACACCCAGCTCGCGCAGATGGCGCAGCTGGTCGAGGACGCGCAGACCGGCAAGGCAGAGGTGCAGCGTCTCGCCGATCGCATCTCCGGCGTCTTCGTACCGATCGTCATCGGCATCGCCGTGGTCACGCTGGCCGGATGGCTGATCGCCGGGTTCCCGGCCGCTGCGGCGTTCACCGCCGCCGTCGCCGTGCTGGTGATCGCCTGCCCGTGCGCACTCGGCCTCGCCACACCCACCGCGTTGCTGGTGGGCACGGGCCGCGGCGCGCAGATGGGCATCCTCATCAAGGGCCCTGAGGTACTCGAGTCGACCCGCAAGGTCGACACGGTCGTGCTCGACAAGACCGGCACCGTCACCACGGGGCGGATGGCGCTCGTCGACGTCATCCCCGAGCCGGAGATGGATGCTGATGAGCTGCTGCGCCTGGCCGGAGCACTGGAGGATGCGTCAGAGCATCCGATCGCCCAGGCCATCGCGAAGGCCGCGACCGCGCGTGTCGGCGCTGCACAGGTCGGCACGCTCCCGAGTGTCGAGAGTTTCGCGAACGTCGAGGGCAGGGGCGTGCAGGGCGTCGTCGACGGGCACAGCGTGATCGTGGGACGGGAATCGCTGCTCGCCGACTGGGGCCTCGCGCTCTCACCCGCCGTCGCCGAGGCGAAGGCCGCGGCCGAGAACGACGGGCAAACGGTCGTGGCCGTCGCGTGGGACGGCGCCGCCCGCGGCATCCTCATCGTCGCCGACACGGTCAAGCCGACCAGCGCCGAGGCGATCGCACAGCTGAAGAAGCTCGGCCTGCGCCCCATCCTGCTCACCGGCGACAACGAGGCTGTCGCCCGGCGGATCGCGGCCGACGTCGGTATAGACGAGGTCATCGCCGAGGTGCTCCCGAAGGACAAGGTCGACGTCGTGGCACGGCTTCAGCGCGAAGGCAAGGTCGTCGCGATGGTCGGCGACGGCGTCAACGACGCACCCGCGCTGGTGCAGGCCGACCTCGGCCTCGCGATGGGCACGGGCACAGACGTCGCGATCGAAGCATCCGACATCGCCCTCGTCCGCGGCGATCTGCGCAGCGCCGCCGACGCGATCCGCCTGTCGCGCAAGACGCTCGGCACCATCAAGTCGAACCTGTTCTGGGCCTTCGCATACAACGTCGCCGCGATCCCGGTCGCCGCGCTCGGAATGCTGAACCCGATGCTCGCGGGTGCGGCCATGGCACTGTCGAGCGTGTTCGTCGTCGGCAACAGTCTGCGGCTGCGGGCGTTCCGATGATCCGCCTCCAAGCACGTCGGGCGATGCGTGTCAAGGCGGAAGACGACGCGGCGCGGAGTTCGTAAGGTCGGCGGAAGTGCGGTACCCGAGCCGCACGACATGGAGTGGCCATGGGTGCGATCGACGAGCATACGACCGAGCTTCTGCTGGACGGACGCTACCGGCTGGGGCCCTGCCTCGGTCGGGGCGGGATGGCCGCGGTGTACCGCGCTGAGGACACGATCCTCGGGCGCACCGTGGCCATCAAGCTGCTCGGCACCGCGGACGAGGCGTCAACCGATGATCGGGTGCACGGCGAGACCACGGTTCTCGCGTCTCTGAACCACCCCTCGCTCGTCACGCTCTACGACGCGAGGCTCGACCCCGGACATGCCCGCTACCTTGCGATCGAGTACGTCGACGGGCCCACGCTCGCATCACGGCTCTCGCAGGGACCGCTCTCCGGTTCGGAGGCGGCCGCTCTCGCCCGCGATCTCTCGGAGGCTCTGCAGGTCGTGCACGACGCGGGCATCATCCATCGGGACATCAAGCCCTCGAACGTGATGCTGGCGCGCACGTCCCGGCGCGGATCCGGGTGGACCGCGAAGCTCATGGACTTCGGCATCGCGTACAACGTCTCCGATGCGCGGGTGACTTCACCGGGCGTCGTCATCGGCACGGCCGCGTATATGGCGCCCGAACAGGTCAGCGGGGCCGAGCTCACTCCTGCGGTGGACATCTACTCGCTGGGGCTCGTGCTCATCGAAGCGCTGACAGGCGAGCCCGCGTTCCCCGTGATGGGAAAGGTGCCGACGGCCCTCCGTCGGCTCTCTGAGGCTCCGGAGATACCCGCTTCGATCGGGCCGCGCTGGGGAGCGCTCCTCACGCGCATGACGCGCGTCTCCCCCGAGGAACGCCCCTCAGCACTGGAGGTGTCTCAGGCGGCCGTGGTTCTCGGCGGCGGTCCACCGCTCGAGCAGTCCGCGCGCCAGCCCCTTCCGCCGGCCCTCACCCCGATCCTGTCTGATGCTCAGCCCACCGGGCCGACCAAGGAGATCACCACCGTTCCCGGTGAGGGGTCGTCGGCGCCGCGCCCCCGCGCACGGAGACTGCGCAGGGCGGCACTGGCGACCATGGCCATCGCCGCGGCGGCGATGATCGCCATCGCGGGGTTGTCGACCTTCGCGCTTGCACCCGACTCCGCAGGGCGTGTCGCCTCACGGATGTCCGCCGACGAGGTGTTCACGCCGCCGACCCCCGAGACCGGCGAGCCCACGGAGTCGGATCAGACGGGCACCGAGCCCGAAACCGTGGATGACCCCGTGAACGATGTGGGCGAGGACGAGCAGAAGTCGAACCCCAACAAGGGCCCGGGCAACAACTCCGGAGACCGGAAGGATGACAAGGACGACAAGAAGGGCAAGTGACGTGATTCCGAGCGGCCGTGCCGCGGGATGCCCTCTTGGTCGCGCTCGCCTAGCTCGTGCGCGCCGCCCTGCTGGCCCACAGCATCCCGCGCTCGACGATCGTGCGCACGTTCGGGTCCTCGAGCACGTCGACGCTGTGACCAGGGGTCGCGACGAAGACGCGGCCTGCGCCCCACTGCCGCGTCCACACCGCGGGTGACGTCACGGGCCGATGCCACGGGTGATACGGCTGAACCGGGTGGGTCGTGGTCGCGAGAACGTCGATGAGGTCATCGTGCAGCACCCAGTACTGCTCGGTCGTCAGCGAGAAGTCCGAGATGCCCGCGGTGATCTCGTGCTCGCGTCCGAGCTCGGTCATGTCGACCGTGTACGACAGGTAGTTGTCGGTCTCGTCGCCGGGGCGCTCTGCCGGCGGACGCCCTGGGTGAGTGGCGAACTGCCCGCCGATGAGGTGCAGGTAGTCGGAGTTCGCTCGATACGAATCGGCGATACCGCCGTGCCAACCGGCCAGCCCTGTCCCCGCCTCGACGGCGGAGCGGAGCCCGGCGAACGCCTCCTTCGAGATCTCCGACATCGTCACGGACTGCACGATGAGGTCGGTCGCGGCCATCACCTCGGCATCCGCGTAGATCTCGTTGGACTCCTCGACGCGCACGTCGAATCCCGACTTCTCGAGGAAGGGGAGGAACAGTTCCGTCGTCTCGACGGGGTGGTGCCCGTCCCAGCCGCCGCGGACGACGAGTGCACGTCGATCGGTCATGAAGTCTTTCCTTTCGCTGCCGCCGTTGAGAATGCCAAGATCTACCACCGATCCGGGGACGAACCGGCCGGGACGGATTCGGGTCGCTCGGCAGTGCTCGTGAGCTCCACCACGCGACGCTCGCGTCCGGCCGACAGCACCGCCTCCATGATCTCGAGCACGTGGAAGGCGAGCGCGCCAGAGGCCCTATGCGGGCGCCCGGTCTCGATCGCCCGGGCCATGTCGGCAAGACCCGCACCGCGCCCTGTGTCGGCATAGCCGCCGGAGACGGGAGCGACCCTCCACTCGGGGGCGTCCTGGGTCCAGACCTCAGTCGCGTCGTCGAAGCCGTTCGGGTCGCCCACCGAGATCGTTCCCGCCGTTCCGTAGATCTCGATCATCGGCGCCCGCGTCTGCCAGATGTCGAAACTCATCGTGACGGTCGAACTGACGCCGCTCTCGTGGAACAGGATGGCGGAGATGTGCGTGTCGATCGACACATCGAGCGGAGTGCCCTGCAACGGACCGCTGCCGATCGACCGACGGCGATCCGACGTACCCACAGATCCGGCGACCGAGACGACCGGTCCGAACATCGTGACCAGCGTCGTCAGGTAGTACGGGCCCATGTCGAAGAGCGGCCCACCGCCGGGCTGGTAGTAGAACTGGGGCGACGGATGCCACGACTCGTGCCCCGGCGACGACCAGTGCGCGGAGGCGCCCACGGGCGCGCCGATCGTACCGGCATCGAGAAGGTTCCGCGCCGTCTGCACGCCGGTGCCGAGCACGGTGTCCGGTGCCGAACCGACACGGAGGCCGGCGGCATCCGCCGCGCGCAGCAGTTCGGCGGCCTCGGCGACGTTCAGGCCGAGCGGCTTCTCGGCGAACACGTGCTTTCCGGCGGCGATCGCGCGCAGCCCGACCTCGACGTGAGCCGCGGGGATCGTCAGGTTCAGCACCGCGTCGATGCGATCGTCCGCAAGAAGGTCGTCGACGCTGAGCGCCTCGACGTTCTGCTCGATCGCGACGGCGTCCGCGCGCTCCGCGTTGACATCCGCGACCGCCACGAGCTCGAGGTTCGACAGCTTCGGGATCTGAGCGAAGTACTGCTCGGCGATCTTGCCGACGCCGATGACGCCGATCCTCATCGGAGTGGTCATGGATGTTCCTTCAGTTCGGCGCACGACCGCCGTCCTTCATCTCGCGGCGGTCGTGCCCGCGACGACGAGCGACGTCGTGAGGTTCATGTGGAAGCCATGCAGGTCGCCGATGAACCGATTTGTTGTCGGCTCCGACAATGCATGACGTGACCAATGTACCGAACTTCGAACGGTGGGGTCCGATTCATCCGGACTCGCCGATCACGGCAGATCAGCCAGGTCCACGTCCTCGTCGTCTTCGTCAGAGTGTTTCTCAGGGTCATCCTCCGAGTCATCGGACGCCCCTGTACTCGGACCGAGGTCGGGGTCGACGTCCTGACCGGGCAGCACGCCGTCCTCGTCGGGCATGGTGCCTTCTTCATCGGGCAACGAATCGGACATGGTGTTCTCCGTTCTGGTCGGGATCGGTTACCACCAGACTCGCGCTGCCCGTCGATTTCGCCATCCCGTTGACACGCGGGCTCGCGCAGTCTCCACACACGACCAACGCCGTATGAAAGGAGAAAAGTGCCGGTCATTCTGCTGCCTGACCGGCACTCTTCTCCTTTCAACGCCCACAAGGGGCGTCGAGCGCCTAGACGAGCGTCGCCGCGAACGGATCGAAGTCGGCCGGCACCACCGGCACCTCGCCGACCGTGCTCTCGATCTCGAGGTACTCGCCGGTCGCCGCCGAATCCTGCGCCGACAGCAGCACGTCGAGCACGTGGTAGCCCAGCTCGCCGGTGGCGATGTGCGGGCGATCAGCCGCGATGGCGCGCGCCATGTCGAGCACGCCGAGGCCGCGGCCGACGACCGTGCCCTGCTCCTCGATGTCGATCCACTCCTGCACCGTCGACATGCCGTCGCGCAGCACCCCGAGCGGCTTGACGTACGCGGTGCGCCCCGAGAACGTGTTCGGGTCCGGCATCACGAGTGTGCCCTCGCTGCCGTGGATCTCGATGACGCCGTGACGCTCAAGCGCCGAGTCGAAGCTCAGCAGATGCGTGCCCTGCTGGCCGCCTTCGAACGTCGAGAGCACCTGCACAGTCGACGGCACCTCGACGGAGAAGCTCTCCCCCGCACGCGGCCCGGTGCGGATCTGCCGTTCGGTGCGCCACCGCGATCCGCGCGCAGCGACCCCGGCGATCGGGCCGAGCAGGCTCACGAGTGCAGAGAAGTAGTACGGCCCCATGTCGAGCAGCGGGCCGGCGCCGGCGGCGAACAGGAAGGCGGGCTCCGGATGCCACAGGTCGGGGCCCTGCGTCTGGAACGCGGTGTGCACGAACTGCGGAGTCCCGATGATGCCCTCGGCGATCGCGCGCTTGGCGGTCTGGAAGCCCGGTCCGAGGATCGTGTCGGGTGCCGACCCGATGCGCACGCCCGCGGCTTCCGCTTCGCGAAGCAGCGCGAGCGTGCTCTCGCGGTCCATCCCGATCGGCTTCTCGGTCCACACGTGCTTGCCCGCGGCGACGGCGCGAGCGGAGATCTCGATGTGCGTGGCGGGGATCGTGAGATTCACGACGAGGTCGACGTCGGGGTGCGACAGCACAGCATCCGCGTCACCCCACACCGGCACACCGTGCTCTTCCGCCTTCGCGCGGGCGCGCTCGGGAATCAGGTCGCCGACGGCGACGACGCGCACGTCGGGGAACGAGGTGAGGTTCTCGAGGTAGGTCTGGCTGATGACACCCGTGCCGATGATGCCGACGCCGAGGGGCGCGCTCACGCGACGAACCCGCCGTCACGCAGGAAGGCGAAGCCGGCCGCGATGTCATCGAACACGTCGCCGGGCGCGTGGTCGTACTCGATCACGGCGTAGTGGATGCTGTCGTTCGCGCGCAGCGCCTCGGCGAGGGGAACATCGCCTGTTCCCGGATGCCGCTGGTCGAGGCTGTCCGACGAGAACGTGGAGCCCTCCGGGCCCCACGGGTTCACCCCGGGAATGACGCCGTCCTTGACGTGGACGGCCGTGAGGCGGTTCCCGAGGCGTGCGGTCAGGGCCGTGACGTCCTGCCCGCCGGTCTGCGCCCAGAAGAGATCGAGCTCGATCTGCACTCGGTCGTCGGTGAGTTCGATGAAGCGCTCGTACGCGCTCTGGTCGCCGAACGATGCGACGAACTCCTGAGCGTGGTTGTGATATCCGACCGACAGGCCGAAGCTCGCGGCGACGTCGGCCGCACGATTGAGGCGCTCGGCGATGTCGGCGACGCCGTCTTCCGTGACCCACCGCTCCGGTGCGACGAAGGGGTCGAAGACGGTCGTCATACCGATGGCGGCGGCCGCCTCGAACACGACCCCGGGCTCGGGCGTGGGGATGGCTCCGTCCGGAGTCCAGAGCTCATCCGAGAGCAGCGGCGCGTGGCCCGTGGATGCGACGATGCCCGTCGCGTCGAACGCGGCCCGGATCTCGGCGGGACGGTCGACGAAGTCGAACGCCTCCACCGTCGTGAACCCGATCGCAGCGAGGCGTTCGAGTGAGCCGTGCATGTCGGCCGAGAACTCGCTCGCAAGCGAATACAGCTGCACTGAGGCGAGGGGCAGAGCCATGATTCTTCCTTCGTACGTCGTTGTGGAGGGCCGCTCGAGGCGCGGATGCGACGAGATTATCACGAAACCTCCACATGGAGGTTAATTGTCGGCGACCGTCGGATAGGTTGTCTCGTATGGACTCAGAGCCGGTTATCGGACGCCGCGGAGCGCATGCCAAGGGCGTCGCCAGGCGGCAGGAGATCCTGGATCGCGCGATCGAGGTGTTCCGCGAACGCGGCGCCGACGGCACATCCCTGCGCCGCATCGCCGAGGCGATCGGAGTCTCGCACGCCGCGCTGCTGCACTACTTCGACTCGCGGGAGCAGCTGCTGGTCGCGGTCTACGCGCACGCCGAGGCGATGCGGTCGGCGCGCAGCGCTGCCCCGCCCACGCCGCCCGGCGTCGAGATGATGGTCAACGCCGCCATCGCGAACGTCGAGGTTCCGGGGCTCGTGCAGCTGTACTCGACGCTCGTCGCGGCAGCGCTGGAAAGTGGCAGCGAGGTCAGCCGCGACTACTTCTCGGCCCGGTTCGCGCGTCTGCGCACCTCTCTGACGACGAGTTTCCGCGCGCAGCAGGAAGACGGCCGCATCCGTGATGACGTTCCGGCAGAGCATCTCGCGGCGCTCGTCGTCGCAGCATCCGATGGTCTTCAGATCCAGTGGCTGCTGGAACCGTCCGTGGAGCTGGAAGGTGCACTCCGCTCTATCGCGACGCTGTTGCAGCCCGCATCGGGCGCTGAACGTCAGGGCGCCACCGGATGATGGCCGCGCACCGCGATGCGATTCCAGCCGCCATCACGATCGCCGGCCGGCGACGCGCCGTCGGTTCATCTGATCGTCGTTCGGGACATGCGCTGTCAAGTCCACGCCGGCCATAGACGGATCAGGCGAGCGGCGCCCGGAACACCGGCCGATCGCAAGCTATAAGGTTGTGGGAGATGGTTCCCACAGTTCGATTCAGGCATCTCGCGAGTGGCCGCGAGAGCCGACTGATAGTGATGTCCGCTATCAGTGTTGCTCCGGCCAGAAGATTCTTGCCGAGTCAGCGAGCTTCAAGCATCACGAAGCATCCGGGATGGTTCGACATCGGCTTGTCCTCGACAAAGTTACGGATCTCTCGGGCCTGATCGTGTGAGCCGTTCACCTTCGCCCCTCGTCGAGCATTGCCCGAGGGCCCTTTACTGCGACGCGGAAGACTTGGAGCACTACGAATGACGAATCCCGACTCGGTCACGAGGAACGGTTCCGCATGATCACCCTCACCCGGATGTCGAGGGGCTTTTTCGCGCTGGCCTGCGTCGTCGGAGCGTCTGCAGCCTTGGCCGGATGCGCGCCCACCGTAGCCTTGAACCCTGCCGAGAATGCCAACGCCCCCGAGTGTGCAGAGGTCACCGTTCGGTTGCCTGATGCCATCGAGGAGCTGTCCCTGCGCACTACAGACGCACAGGCCACTGCGGCTTGGGGCGACCCGACGGCGGTCGTCTTCACCTGCGGTCTCACGCCACCTGGTCCGACCACCCTGCAGTGCGTCACCATCAACGCTGTCGATTGGATCGTCGACGACACGGATCTGCCCAACCTGCGCCTGACGACGTACGGACGTACGCCTGCTGCACAGGCGTACGTCGACACCAGTCGTCTGTCAGCGGATGCCGCACTGGGCGCCCTCGCGTCCGCCGTGCAGAAGCTGCCGAAGACGGGGGCGTGCACAGCACCGGACACGGACACGGACACGGACACCTCGACACCGGGTGGAACCGAGGACACGCCGTGAAACCAGCGGAACTGCGACTGGCAGGACCGGCGATCCTCATCGTCGCCGGAGTTCTCACCCTTCTGGCGGGTCTGATGATCGGCGGCGGCGCAGTGCCTCGCCTCATCAGCGACCCGGGGGCGATCGTCCGCTGGGGACTGCCGACCGCCAAGCTCCTCGTCAATCTGTCCGGCGCAGTGATGGCCGGCTCAGCGATCCTCGCGCTCTTTGCACTGCGTGCGGAGAAGAAAGAGTTCGACGCTGCGCTGGCTATGACCTCGATCGGCGCCGCGATCCTCACAGTCAGCAGCGGGACGACGGGCTTCCTCACGTTCTTGTCCTCCTTCAATCCGCAGGTGTCGCTGGGATCGGAGTTCGGTCAGCAGCTGGGCCGATTCCTGCTCGAGACCGAGCTCGGTCAGACCTGGCTGATCACCACCATCGCGGCCGCGACCATCACTCTTGTGGCGTACGCCTTCCGAGGGTGGGCCGCCGCGCTGATCATCGGACTGCTTTCGCTCGCGGCTCTTGTTCCGATGGCGACACAAGGGCATTCGGGTACCCTCGCCAATCACGACGCCGCGGTCATGGCACTCGTCCTCCACATCACAGGCGCGGCCGTGTGGCTCGGAGGCCTTCTCGCCGTGGTCTTCTTGAGGCCCCTCCTGGAGGAGACCAGGCTTCGGATCATCGTCGAACGGTACTCGACGCTCGCTCTCATCGCGTTCATCGTCGTCACCGTATCGGGCGTCGCCCGCACGCTGGCATCGATCACCGGCATCGGCGACCTGATCAGCGCCTACGGTGCCGTTCTCGCGATAAAGATCGTTGCTCTTGTCATCCTCGGGGCGATCGGAGTCGCCCATCGGCGGTGGTTCATCCGGCGCGAGCGCGGCGAAGGCAGTGCGTTCTGGTCGTTCGTGGCGCTGGAGTTGGCGGTGATGGGCTTGGCCAGCGGAGGGGCCGCCGCTCTGGCGCGCACGCCTTCGCCTGCCGACGCCATCGCTCCCGCGCTCACCACGCCGGCCGAGATCCGCACGGAGGCGCCGTTGCCTGCCGAACTCACGCTGGACCGGTGGTTCACCAGCTGGGATGTCGATCTCCTCTGGGCGATCGTCGCCGTCTTCGGCATCTTTTTCTACATCGCGGGAGTGCGGCGGCTTCGTCGACGAGGTGAAGACTGGACGCCCGCACGCATCATCGCATGGACGGCCGGCATGCTGCTGCTCGTCTGGGTGACGTCCGGGCCCGTTGCGGTGTATTCGGACTACCTGCACAGCATGGACGCGCTCGGCCGAGTACTCCTCGCCACCGCGGTGCCGCTGCTTCTGGTACTCGGCGCACCCTATCGACTCGCGCTGTCCGCCATCACGATCCGTACCGACGGCAGCCGCGGCATCCGCGAATGGCTTCAGGCCGGCGCTCGCTCACGAACGGCGAGCCTTTTCGCGCATCCGCTCGGTGCCGCATGTCTGTTCGCCGGGTCGCTCTGGGTGACATCGGCGACCGGTGTACTGCGCTGGACCCTCGAAGATCCGTTGGCACACCAGCTGAGGATCGTCCTGCTCCTGAGCGCCGGCAGTTTCGTCATGATTTCTGTCATACGACCAAGACGCGTCCGCTCGGGCACCTTCCGGACGATTACCGCACTTCTGGTGATGCTCGCACCTGTCCTCGTGGCCGCCTGGGTTGCGTTCGAGGGCGGCCTCATCGCGGCCGACTGGTTCGGAGCCATGGGGCGCACCTGGGGTCTCGATCCGCTGGCCGATCAGCGGATGGCTGGCATCATTCTGGCATTCGGCGTCGTCTGCGTCGGCATCGCGGTCGCAGTCGCACACCGGTTCCGAATGAGGCAGCCGTGACCTATATGGGAAAGGACCCAACTATGACATCTGCGGGAAAGGACCCAGCTATGACATCGAAACTCGTCCGCTCACTACGCATCACGGTTACCGCCCTGGCGACGGCCGTAGCCGCCATTCTCCTGGTCGCCGCGCCGGCCTCCGCGCACGACAACCTCCTCGAATCCGATCCTTCAGCCGGAGCGACGGTCACCAGCCTCGACGCGGTGTCCATGACATTCAGTGGTGAGCTGATCGACTTTGAGCAGACGAGCTTCGCCCAGGTCCAGGGGCCAGACGGCCCCTACTACGAGACCTCGTGCTCCACGATCGAGTTCAACGTGCTCACGACGCCCGTCGCACTCGGGGATGCCGGAACCTATACGGTCGTATGGAACGCGGTGTCCAGTGACGGACACCCGATCTCGGAGAGTTTCACCTTCGAGTACGCCCCGGACGCGAGTACTCAGGCCGCGCTCGGATGGGATCTGCCTGCGTGCGGCAGCGGCGAGGCTCGAGTGCAGCCAGAAGCGGTGCCCACGGCCACTGCGACACCTCCGGGGAGCGAAGCGATCAGCCCTGCTCCCGCCGAAACCAGCGGTGCGGAATCGAGCGGTGCGCAATCGAGCACCGGCGGTGATCTCGTCGTCGTTCTCAGCATCGCGGCGGGAGTCATCGTGATCGCCGCGTCGGTCATCGGCATCGTGTGGCTCGGTCGCGCTCGAAAGCGTCGATCGGAATAGTCGCATTCACTCTGCTTGATCATGGACGGGATGCGAAGAGGTAGGATTCACGTGATGCTTCGTCTCCCGATCCGCCGATTCGGGGATGTGAAAGATCAGCTATTGATAATGCGCCTCATTACCATCGTTGCGCTGTCGCTGCTTCTATTCGTCGGCATAGCCGCCACCAGCCACAGCGAGGCTGAAGGCATCACGCCCGCGCAGTCGGCTTCCTCTGGCGTCGTTGATTTCGCAGACAGCGACGATGTCGCCGATCTCGGGTCTGCACAGGTGTCCGCGACGGCTGATGGATCGAATGCGCTCCTGGGAGCAGCGCTCTGCGTTCTCGGCATCCTGTGCGGATTCACTGCAATCGTCTTGTCGTTGCAGCTCTTGCGGACTCCGCGCATGTCTCATGTCGGTTTCACGAAAGGCAGTGCGCTTCATCCGCTGACTGCCCCGGGGACGCGCACGCGAACGACGGGCCCGTCATTGATTCGACTGAGCGTCTCGCGTACCTGACACCGACGCGCCATCAGTGTTGATGGCGCCTTCCGATGAGCCTGAGCTCGTGCTGTCGACTGTCCCCTCTTGATCTGGAGTACCCGATGAAGCCTGCTGTAAAGACCACTATCATCACGATCGCCATCGCTGTGGTGCTGATAGTCGGCGCATTGATCTTTGTTCTCGTCAATCAGAATCCGAAGGAGCCGCC
This sequence comes from Microbacterium profundi, assembly GCF_000763375.1. Taxonomy (NCBI): domain Bacteria; kingdom Bacillati; phylum Actinomycetota; class Actinomycetes; order Micrococcales; family Microbacteriaceae; genus Microbacterium; species Microbacterium profundi. The sequence continues at coordinate 761,017 of NZ_JPSY01000001.1, forward strand.
CGCCTCCGCTGACGGCTCCTCATCCACTCCCGTGGTGCGGGAGAGCTCGCATGTTCTCGATGATGCAGGCGAAGGCGCCGTCACTGTGGTCGAGTTCCTTGATTTCGAGTGCGAAGCCTGCGGCGCCTTCTACCCAGTCGTGGAGGACCTACGCAAGAAGTATGACGGCGAGATCACATACGTCATCCGCTACTTTCCCGTCCCCGGCCACCTGAACTCGAGGAACGCAGCGCTCGCCGCCGAAGCAGCCGCGCAGCAGGGACGACTCGAAGACATGTACCGCGAACTGTTCGAGACACAGGCGGAATGGGGCGAAGCACAGGAGTCGCGAGCCGATGTCTTCCGCGGGTTCGCTGAACAACTGGGCCTCGACATGACGGCATACGATAAAGCCGTTGCTGATCCCGCCACGACCGCACGCATCGATGTGGACTTCAACGACGGGCAGGCCCTCGGCGTGAACAGCACTCCTACCTTCTTCGTCGATGGGGAGATGCTTCAGCTGGAGAGGTACGACGATCTGGAGAACGCGATCAACGCCGCGATGGAGGACCGGTGACGGTTCCAGGATTGTCACACCGCCGCGTGATCATCGTCGGCGCAGGGCAGGCCGGACTGGCAGTCGCGGACGCACTCAGGAACGGCGGCTTGGTCCCGCAGAGCGACTTCACCGTCATCGACGCGAACATGAACGGCCAACGATCCTGGGCTTCACGTTGGCATTCCATGGCGCTTCTCAGTGATGCTCACCACAGTTCGATCGCCCGCCGACCACTTCCAGGCGATCAGTCCCGACGCCCGCGTGCGGATGAGATGCAGGACTACCTCGCGTCGGTCGAGGCGTCCCTCGGTATCGCCGTCATGTGGGGGATGCGCGCCACAGGTGTGGGCCCGTACGGCAGGGGTTCGTCACTCCTGCTGTCCACGAACGAAGGGCCGGTGCAGACCCGCAATGTAGTGTGCGCGACGGGTTCGTCGTCCCGGCCCTGGGTACCGTCCTGGGCGGCAGACCTCATCGTGCCGGGCGTGGCGATCCACAGCGCCGATTACCAGTTCCCTCGACAGATCCCTGCCGGCGACGTACTGATAATCGGCGGCGGAGACAGCGGAGCGCAGATCGCGAGGGAGCTCGCACCCTCGCACACAGTGACGCTATCGGTCCGACACCGCGGACGCGACCCGAAACCCGGAAAGGGTGCCGGCCGCTGGCCATGGTCTGCACACCCGCGTTCGAGACTCCCGAACGAGGATCAAGAGGCACAGCTGCAACAACACGGAGTGTCGATAGTTCCGCCCGCACGAGGTGCCGACGGCGGACAGATCAACTTCGAGGATGGCGCGCGGGTGAAACCTCGGTCTGTGATCTTCGCCACCGGATACCTGCCGGCCGACGATTGGCTCCCGCAGGTCGTCCGGGACCCGGTGTCCCGTCGCCGGCGACACGGCACGACCTCGATACCGGGTTTGTTCGTGGCGGGGTTCCCGAAATACAGTACACCTGGCGCAGACAGCTTCATCGGCGTGCGGCGAGACGCCGCCTCGATCGCGCGACGCATCCTGAACCGCCCCTGAGGAAAGAGGAGAAGCTCATGGGAACGCAGCACGATCATGCCTCGGTCGGGATACCTCGAAGACGCCTGCTCATTGCTTTCACTATCACCTCAGTGGTTCCGCCTTCCAGATCGAACCCAGATCTCACCCCGAAGAACATGTGACCCACGCATGACGATCTCGAAGCACGCCCGTCACCTGCAGCCTCATTCAAAGGAGAGCCGACATGAAGTGCTCCATCGGCGACATCGACCTGCTGGTCACCGACCGACTGGTCACGGACCGACTGGTCCCCGACCGACCCGGCGTGGGGATCGACCTTTGATTCCGGCCGCCCCGTCCCGGCGGAAGTCCACGCTTCTCGCGGTCATCGTGGTCGCCGCATTCTGTGCCATCGCTCCATTCGTCGGGGCCGAGTCGGCGACTGCGTCTTCCGACTCGTACGCGAGCTCCACGCCGGATCCCACGGATACCCCGTCATCGTCGCCCACCCCTGGCGAGAGCACCGACGAGCCTCACCAGGAACGACTCGATGAGCAAGGTGCCGACCGCGGTGATCTCGGTCTCTTTGGTGTCATGCTCATTGGCGGACTCGGATTCGTGCTCGCCGCCGGAGCAGTAGGCGTCTCCATGGTCGCCCGCGAACGGCGACGCAGAGATCGCGCGGAGACCGCGTCGAAGAAGGAGACCCCTGATGCTGGATGACAAGACGCCGAGATATGCCTTCGCCTTCATCGCGGCGGGGCTGGTCGTGCTCGTCGACCAGGCGAGCAAGGCCGCCGCGCTTGCCGGTCTCAGTGAGACGGAGCGCATCCCGCTACTGGGCGACTTCCTCGGCCTGCAGCTGGCGTTCAACCCCGGTGCGATCCTGTCCTTCGGTTCGGAGGCGACGTGGGCGTTGACCCTCGTCGGTGTGGGAGCGATCGCCGTGCTGTTCGTCGCAGCAAAGCGCTCCCGCACCATCTGGTGGGCGACCGGAATCGGATTCATTCTCGGCGGCGCACTGGGAAACGTACTGGATCGGTTGTTTTCGCCTCCCGGATTCGGGCGTGGACATGTGACGGATTTCCTCGCATACGGAAACTGGTTCATCGGCAATCTTGCCGACGTGGCTCTCGCGATCGGGGCCGTCATCCTGGCTCTCGATCTCTGGATCCGCAGCCGTGCGGCTTCGCAGGAGGCGGTCGCCGCGTCGGTACCCGCTGATGATGTTCAGGAGGGTCGATCGTGACTGAGAAGAAGCGCACTCCTTCGGCCTATCAGCGCAATGCGCTCGCGCCCGGCTTGCTTGCCGCAGCAGTATTGTTCGTTGCGCCCGCGCTGCTGACGGGAAGCTGGTCGTCCGTTGTTCTGTTCGTCGCCTCGATCCTCGCTGTGATCGTCGGGTGGTTCGCGTGGCAAGCGCGACAGTGGTGGTGGCTTCCGGTGTTCGCCGCCGTCGCCATCATCTGGAACCCGGTGTTCCCGTTGCCTTTCGAGGGCCCGGTCTGGATCGGTGCGCAGCCTGCCGCAGCGGTGTTGTTCCTTGTTGCCGGCGGATTGATCAAGGTCAAACGCGTATGACGAGCCTTCGCCGCCCCATCGGTGCCATCAGCCGCAATTGTGGGGGGCGCACTGCCCTGCGCACCGCGGGGGCTGGCGGCCCCAGGCATGTCATCGGTCACCACGAGCAATCGGGTCGATGAACACCTGGATCCCTGACACTCCTCCGACACTCGCGGCCTTCTTCAGCTTGCTGCCGGGGCCGTTCCCCCTGCTGCCGCTCATTGCGACGGTACTGGCAGTCGGATATCTGGTGGGAGCAATCCGATTGTGGAGACAGGGTCGTCGCTGGCCGGTGTGGCGCACTGTCAGCTTCCTCGTGGGATGCGGTGCCCTCGCAGCGACGACAGGCCTGGGCGTGGAGGCCTACGGGTATGCGCTGATGTCGGTGTTCATGTTCCAGCAGCTCACCTTGATGATGGCCATCCCGCCGCTTCTCGTGCTCGGCTCCCCCGGAACGCTGCTCCTGCGTGCCACCGCGCACCATGGACCGGGGAAGGCCGTCCTCCGCGCCGCTCATTGGGGTCTTCGCTCTGCGGCCGCCCGATGGGTGCTCAGCCCCTGGCTGGCGTTGCCGATCTATCTTGCGTCGTTCTACGGTCTGTATCTGGCAGGATTCGCCGACCGCATCCTCGCCGTCCCCGGTGGGCACATGGCTATGGAGGTCCTGTTCCTCCTTGCCGGGATCGTCTTCACCATCCCGATACTCAGCTCCGACCCGCTCCCGATGCGAATCAGCCATGGTGGACGCGCCCTCGACGTGTTCGCCGAAGCCGCACTTCACGCCTTCTTCGGAGTGTTCCTGATGATGGCCACCACCATGCTCGTCACGCAGTTCGTCGCCCCGACCGAAGCGCTCGGCATCGACCCGCTCGAAGATCAACGGGTGGCCGGCGGTCTGGCATGGTCGTACGGGGAAGCGCCCACATTGTTTATGCTCGTTTATGTGATGCATCGTTGGTTTCGCGACGACACGGCCCGCGCCGCGGCTGACGACCGATTCACCGACGCCCACGGCACGAGCGAGCTGGACGCGTATAACGCTTACCTTTCGAAGCTGCGTGAGAAGGACATCTGAGATATGGCCACGAAACCACCCCGAACTCCGGCGATGACGACGAGCACCGCGGAGCGTCGCACCGTCATACCCCGCAGCACACCGATGCTTCCGATGCGTGCAGCGCTGCCCGTTGCCATCATCGCCGGCGTAGCACTCGATCTCGCCACTCCCGACGTCGGCTGGTGGCCGCTCGCCTTCATCAGCGTCATCCTCGCTCTGGCGACGCTGGTGGGTCGAAGCATCGGCGGCGCATTGATGGTGGGACTCGTTTTCGGTATCAGTTTCTACGTCCTCCACCTCGCTTGGGTCGGCCAGTTCCTCGGCCCGATACCCCGAATTGCCTTGTCTGGCCTGCAGGCGCTGTTCCTGGGTCTCGGTGCGATTCCGATTGCGCTCGCATACCGGTGGACGAGTCAGTTCCGTCGCCGAGGTATCGGGCAGTTGATCGTGGTGCCGCTCATGATCGCGGGGCTGTGGACGGCCCGCGAAGTGGCGATGGGTTCGTGGCCGTACGGCGGATTCCCCTGGGTGCGTCTGGGGATGACGCAGGTGAACGGGCCCTTCCCTGAGGTCGCTTCCTGGATCGGAGTCACCGGGCTGTCGTTCCTCGTCGCGTTCGCTTCCGCCGCGCTCCTGCAATGGCTCCGCGCCGGTGTCCGATTCCTCCCGGGAGCGCTTCCCGCCGGCATCGTGATCGTCGTGCTTGCCTTGACACCTCAGTTTCCGACCGCGAGCGCCGGGACCTTCACCGTTGGGTGGGTGCAGGGCAACGGCCCTTCCGGGTACTTCGATGACAAAGAACCCGGAGACATTCTCGACGCTCACTCCACCGCCTCAGAGTCGATCATCGGACAGCCGATGGACTTGCTCGTGTGGCCCGAGGGCGCCGTCGACTCCGACCCGTTCCGTGAACGGGGCACCGCGGCGGAGCTGGATCGTATCGTCGCGTCGGCTGGAGCTCCGCTTCTGGCCAACGCAGCCACCACGCGAGGGGAGAACACGTTCAACACAACGATGCTGTGGACAGCCGACCCAGCCGAGCGGCAGATACACGACAAGGTCCACCCGGTGCCGTTCGGGGAGTATGTGCCGGATCGCTGGTTCTACGAGAAGCTCGCGCCAGACCTGGTCGGGCTCATCCGACGCGAATACACCCCCGGCACGATCGCCCCTGTCGTGAGTGTGGGATCGGTGCGTGTCGGGCTCGCCATCTGTTTCGACGTCATCTTCGACGATGTGATCCGGGACGGCGCACAGGCGGGAGCGCAGCTGTTCGTGTTCCAGACCAACAACGCAGATTTCCGCGACACCGATGAGAACCTGCAGCAACTCGCATTCGCTCGCATGCGTGCGATTGAGACCGGACGGGCCGTGGTCAACGTCTCCACGGTGGGCACCAGCCAGGTCATCAGTCCAGCCGGCGTACCGATCGAAACGATCGACGTCGATCAAGCCGATGCCAAGGTCACCACCGTTCCGCTGCGTACCGGGCTGACCCCTGGAATCGTCCTCGGGCCGTGGCTGTCCTGGCTCATCACCGTGGCGCCGTTCGTGCTCCTCGTCATCACCGCAATAGCATCCCGCCGTGGTTCCTCCCCCACCCTTCGCCTTCGTCGACGGCCGACAACGCCTTGACCGCATCCATCCGTCGCCGGCGAGTATCGGATGCTCACCGGAACCTTCCGATATGCGACAGCTCAGATTGTCCGAATCCGAGCCGAACGTCGCGGGTATGCTGGTACTGATGGCTTCGCTGGTTCGCTCACACCTTCTCGGGAGGTCGTCTGAGCGCGTGCTGATAACGAGTCTCGTTATCGTCTTGTTCTCGACGTTGCTCTTCGCGATCGGCGTAGCCGGCGCCACCTATGAGAACGCAGACGGTGCCTCTGTCTCGCGTTCGAGCGTCCAATCCCCCAGCCTGCAGACGAGTGACAGAACCGATATCGGCGCAGTCCTGTCCGCCGGCCCCCGAGCTGCAACCGTTTTGAACGAGTCACCCGGGTCCACCACCCCCGTCAGCGCTGTGCTGTGCGTACTCGGGCTCATGTGCGGGCTGGTCTTCACGACCCTCTGGCGCGGTCTGTGCCGACGACCTCCACTCCGTGATCGCGGGTCAGCACGAGTCCTCTTGCCGTCTGTTCCGGCACCTTTCTTCCGGCCGCGTGAGACGGCTCTCTCCCTGACGCAGCTGAGCTTGTCGCGAACCTGATTCCCACGCAGCCTCCCTCATCGGTTCGCAACGAGCAGGTGAGCTTCATCCGGGCTGCGTCGATCGCACGGGGCTGATCCGGCAACCGCAGGCGTCTGTTCTCACGCGCCTGGAGCCTCCAGAACCGTTCCGACTGCGCCCAACTCCTTTTCGACCAAGACTGCTACACAAGCAAGGACCCACATCATGAGCCCTGAGCGGACAAGGCGCCTCGTCGCCGATCGCACGCCCACCGACCGCATCCACTCCCCTGTCTCGCGGCGACGTCGAGCTCTTGCCACCCGCGTCGGTCTTTCCAGCGTCGCTGTGATGCTCATCGCCGGCTTCCTCGCCGGGTGCTCGAACGATTCGCTCACGGAGCAATACCGCGCGGGCGACGACAAGGGTTACATCGCCGGTGACTTCCAAGTCGTCGAGTTGCCGAAAGAGGAGCGTAGCGCGCCGGTTGTCTTCGACGGCGTCACGGAAACGGGAGAAGTCGTCTCCAGCGACGACTATCGGGGCGAGGTGCTCGTGGTGAACTTCTGGTACGCCGCCTGCGCGCCGTGCATCGTCGAAGCGCCCATGCTCGAGCAGGTCTGGAAGGACTATCAGGACGACGGCGTGGCCTTCCTCGGCGTGAACACCTACGACCAGCCTGCGACCGCACTGTCATTCGCCCGAGACAACGAGATCACATATCCGAGTGTCATCGACGTGAACGACGGGAATGTCAAGCTCGCCTTCGCTCAGGTCACCCCGATTCAAGCCACCCCGACGACACTGGTCATCGATCGCAGCGGGCGGGTCGCCGCGCGGATCATCGGCCAGTTGGCGGGCGCCTCCATCCTGTCCACCCTGGTCGCCGACGCACTCGAGGAGAACCCATCGTGAATCCTGGATCGATGATCGTCGACGGTGCCCTGTGGCTGTCGATTCCGATCGCGATCCTTGCGGGGCTGGTGTCCTTCGTCTCACCGTGCGTCCTGCCACTCGTGCCCGGGTACCTCGGGTATCTCGGCAGTGCCACGTCCGGCCCGACCCAAGGGCCAAGGGCAACCGGACCGTTCGCACATGAGCGGGCGAGACTGCTGCTGGGGGTGACACTCTTCATCGCCGGGTTCACCGTGGTGTTCGTCGCCGTGACGATTCTGGGCGGCGCGTTCGGATTCGCCCTGCTGCAGTACGCCAACGTCCTCACGCGGGTGTTCGGTGTCGTCATCATCGTTCTCGGACTCGTATTCCTCGGCCTTTTCGGCATGGCTCAACGCACTGTCCGCCCCCGCACACATGGCCGGGCCGGGTTGGTCGGAGCGCCGCTGCTCGGATTCGCGCTCGGCGTCGGGTGGACTCCGTGCATCGGGCCGACCCTGGCTGCGATCATCTCGATGTCCTGGAATCTCGGCGACCCGGCGCGGGCGGGATTGCTAGGACTCGCTTATTCCCTCGGCCTGGGCATCCCATTCCTCATCCTTGCGGCCGGCTGGGGCTGGGCTTCCCGGTCCGTGGCATTTCTTCGTCGGCATGTGCGCCTCCTGAACATCATCGGCGGGTCGATGCTCATCGCGCTGGGGTTGCTCATGGTCACGGGACTTTGGTCGGCGCTGATGTCACAGCTCCAGCAGTTGGTGATCAATGTTCCCCTCCCGCTCTGACACCGGCGCTGACCGCTGACATCACAACCGATGGCTATCGGGGCGCGGTCGGCGCAGCCGATGGCTCACACGTAGATTCCCCGGTCTTCCATGAATCTGATCGGGTTGGTGTACCCGCCGTTGATGTAGACCTCGAAGTGCAAGTGGCAACCGAAGGAGCGTCCGGTGTCGCCCGCGTACGCGATGACCTGGCCGGAACTGACCCATTGACCGCTGCGGACGATGATGCCGCCCGACTGTATGTGCGCATACCCGGTGCTGACTCCTCCGCCATGCTGGATACGGACGTAGTTGCCGTAGTTTCCATTGGGACCGGCGTAGTCGACGGTGCCGGAGTTCGCCGCGTAGATGGCTGCTCCACAACCATTGGCGAGATCGGCGCCGTAGTGGTAGCTCGACGAGCAGCCCTGGGAACCACACATCGGAGTCCGTGGCCCGTAGCTCGAGCTGCGAGCGCCGCCGTGAGGGCGGACCCAGCCGCCGGATCCGCTTGCCCCACCTCCCCCGCCGTTGCCGCCGCCGTTCGCGGCGGCTTCAGCGGCTTCGCGTTCGCGGCGCGCCTTCTCCTCCGCCGCACGGGCCGCAACGCCGGCCTGGTAGCCGGCGACGGTCTGAGTGGTGGTGTCCTTCAGCGCAGCGAGTTGAGCCTTCATCGTTTCGAGATTCGCGGCCTGCTCATCGAGCGCGGTCTGCGCCGCCTCCGCCGCCTGCTGTGCCACGACCATCTTCTGCTCAGCGACTTTCTGCAGGCGGTCGCGCTCGTCACGGGCAACATTGGCTTGGTCGGTCAATGCCTGGGCGGCATTGCGCGCCGAAACTGCGTCATCGTAGATCGACTGGTTGTATTCGAGAAGCTTGTCCATCGTGCCCAAGCGCGAAAGCAGCTCGTCGGCGTCGGCGGCTGAGTCTGCGAAGAAGAGCTTGAGCGCGGTATCGTCACCGCCGTTTCGGTAGATCTGCGCGGCGACCTGACCGGCCTTGCGTGCTGATTCATCGGCAATCTGCGACTGCTCGTCGGCTTGTGCCTGCAGGCTCTCGGCTTCAGTGATCGCGGCGAAATACTGCTGCTGTGCGGTATAGAACTCATCAGATGCCGTCTTCGCGGCAGCTTGCGTCTCTGCGACCTTCTGCGCCAACGACTGGATCAGGCCCTCGATGCGGGTGATCTCGGCGGTCTTCGCGGCCTCGTTGTTCTTGGCGCGTTGCACATCGTCCCAGCTGGGATACGACGCGGCGTACGCGGCGGAGACACCAGAGCCGACGCCGAACGCGGCGAGGGTGGCTATGCCGAGGATTCCGATACCGAAGGCTCCACGCCGGCTGACATTCTTCTTCCAGAAGGAGTCGCGTTCAGCAGGTGTGGGCGCGCAGCCGCACTCTTCGGCTGCCGCGACTGCCGCAGCATCAGTCGACTTCTCGTTCACTTGGTCCTCTCTGATGGTCGCTCAGACATGGGGCGGAGCGGAGGTCGGTTGCGCCCGTGCTGGCGTTTCTATCGTGCATTGAAACTTCCGCGATACGGGTTCGGCTCGCCACTGCACTCGACATTCCCAGTGGCGTCCACCTGTGTGTGCGAGGTCACGCCATCAATGCCGGTTCTTTTGATCGATCCGCTCAAGGTAGGCGTTGTACTCGTCCAGTTCTGCTTCCTCCCGCGATTCATTCATGCGGGCCTGGCGCCGATCGCGCGAGTGCCAGCGGGAGAGGCAGACGATGAGTACGACCAGGAGCGGAAGCTCGGCGTAAGTCCACAGCAGCATTCCGGCGACCGCTTGGTCGTATGCGGGATCCACTGCTTGCTGAGGGGTCGAGTAGGCGGCGAACAGGGGTTTGCCCGCTCGGATCAGGATGAGTCCGAGGATTGCGTGAATCTGTATCTCGACGAAGATGTCGATCAGCCGTGCCGGGAACGACGGCGCCCGCGGGAGCGGATCCGAGGACCAGAGCGGCACTGCTGCGACAATGCCTGCCACAACGAAGAACGCGAGGAGAAGGGCGGCTCCGATCGGGGTGGCCATCACAGCGCTGATGGCATCCGTCAGATAGAGAGCCGGGAATACTGCGAGCGCGATCGCGATGGGCATGAAGGGGTGCAGGAGCATGCGCGTCCAGCGGGACCGGAGTCCAGCGTGAGCGGCTTTCAGGATGAGCAACCCGATTCGGCGGTGCGGTGTGCTGCGCAACAGGAGGCGTCCTGGTGAGCCCACGATGAGAAGCGGTGGGATGACGGTGATGGCGGTGATCTGCTGGAACATCAGTGCGGTCAGCGAAACACTCGCGTACCGGTTCACGCCGAAGGTCGCGATGACGAACATCACGGCACACCCCAAGACGAAGGAGAGCGTCCTGGGGACTGACCATCTCCTGCGGTGCGACCACAGCCAGATTGCACCACGGAGGTACCACACGAACAGCAATATCGCCGCCACCGCGACGATCGGAGACCCGCCGGTGGGGTCGAATCTGAACCAGTCGGGGAAGAATGGAAGGATAGCGTCAGTCGACACGGAGCCTCCTCGGCGGGTTCATGATAAGCGCTGTCGAGCATGCGCAAGCGAGAGGCGAACACAGGATTCGGGCCCCAGCCACATGCCCAAGCCTAATCGTCGAGATCGCGACGTTCGCAACCAGCCGGAGCCGAGTCTGGTCGCATCGCCATGGGCTCCGCTGTCGACGGGTGACGCTCGTGTCCGCACTTTCGCCGAGCGTCCAGTGCGGATTGCCGCCTACGACGTGCATTCCTCACTGTTCATGTCCGTCCTTGTCGGCACGAAACATCAGAAGCGCTGCTGCGACCGCCGCGGTGACGATCACGATGTCGGCTATGTTCCCGATGAACCAGTTGCCGTAAGCGAGGAAGTCGACGACGTGCCCCTGGGCGAATCCCGGTTGGCGGAAGAGCCGGTCACCGGCGTGGGAAGCCGCAGCCCCGCCGAGCGCTCCGATCACGATCGCCCACCCCGGACGTCGGACACGGAACGCGAACACGATGGCTGTGACAGCGGCCGCCACAGCCACCACCGCGAACACCCAGGTGGAGTCCGCCCCGAACGAGAAGGCCGCGCCGGGATTGTACGCGAGCTGCAGGCCCAGCAGGTCGCCGACCAACGGGATGCGCTCGTACTCCGACAGGGTGGCCTCGGCCCATGCCTTCGTCCCCTGATCGATAAGCACGACGAGCAGGGCGATCACCAGCGTCCAGACCGTGAGCCGCCAGCGCCTTTTCTGCGGCTTCCCTCCCGACGCCGGCTCGACGTCGCTATTCGTGTCCGGGCTCATCATGCGAGGACCTCGAAGAAGCGGATGATGACGCCGGACTCGATCAGGATGAACAGGCCCAGGCCGATGAACACGACCGGGACGAGCCAGTGCTCGACGCGTTCGAGCGTTTCGGTGACGGCCTTGTGGGTGCCGATCAGTCGGCCGGCAGCGCACCAGACGGCGACGAGGATCAGGAACACGACGATCATGACCGCCACGTCGCCGGGCGAGCTGGTGCGGAAGATCGGTGTGTACAGGGAGATGTTGTCCGCACCGTTGGCGATCGTGATCCCGGCGACGCCCCACACGCCGACCGCGGTGATCTTGTCATCGTCATCGTCGTCGCCGTTGCGGCGCAAGCCGCGAATGAGCGTCCAGATGCCGATGCCGAGCGGGATCAGGCCGAGGAAGCCGACCCATTCGTCCGGGACGACGGTCAGGCCGAGCGCGGCGATCACACTGATCACGACGAGGGTGATGAACCCGAGGTACTGGCCCGCGACGATCTGCCACGGTCGCGGCTTTCCCCGGCTGGAGGCGAGGAACAGCACGGTGAGCACGACGATGTCGTCGATGTTGGTCGCCGCGAACAGGCCGATCGCCGACCCGATGGTGGCGAGCATCAGCTCTCCAACCGTGGCGTGCGGGTGCGTGCGGCGCGCAAGCCGTTGAGGATCACGATGACCTCCGCGACCTCGTGGACCAAGACGACCGCCGCGAGCCCCAGGACGCCGAACAGCGCGAGCGGGAGCAGCGCCGCGATGATCAACAGCGACAGGATGATGTTCTGGTTGATGATCCGTCGACCCCGCCGGGCGTGATCGAACGCCCGCGGGATCAGGCGGAGGTCGTGCCCGGTGAAGGCCACGTCGGCGGACTCGATCGCCGCGTCGGAGCCGGTCGCCCCCATCGCGATACCGATGTCCGCGGACGCGAGGGCCGGGGCGTCGTTGATGCCGTCGCCGATCATCGCGACCGGCCCCGCCTTCGACAGCTCGCCGATCGCGGTCGCCTTGTCCTCGGGACGCAACTCCGCGCGCACGTCGCTGACACCGGCCTGCGCGGCCAGTGCACGAGCGGTGCGGGCGTTGTCTCCGGTGAGCATCGTCACGCCGATGCCTTGGTCGGTGAGCGTCCGGACCACCTCGGGGACTTCAGGACGCAGTTCGTCGCGGACGCCGATCGCGGCGACGGGGGATCCGTCGCGGTGGACGATGACGACAGTCATGCCCTGCTCCTCCAGGGTGGAGACCTGGCCTCCGAGCTCGCCGGCATCGAGCCAGCGGGGGCTGCCGACGGTGATCCTCGATCCGTCGACGGTGCCGTCGATGCCGTGCCCGGCCTGCTCGGTCACACCTGCAGCTGCCGGTGTCCCCGGGGCCGCGGCGGTGATCGCTGAGGCGAGAGGGTGCGTGCTGTGCTGCTCCAGCGCAGCCGCCCAGGCAAGCGCCTGTGCCTCCGTCACGCCGTTCGCGGTGAGCACGGCGGTGACCGCAGGTTCGTTGCGAGTGAGCGTGCCGGTCTTGTCGAGCGCGACGTGCCGGACCGTGCCGAAGCGCTCGAAAACGGCGCCGGACTTGATGATCACGCCGAACTTGCTCGCCGCGCCGATCGCAGCGACGACCGTCAGCGGCACCGAGATCGCCAGCGCACACGGCGAGGCTGCGACCAGCACGACGAGCGCGCGGGTGATCCACACCTCTGGATCGCCCAGCAGCGACCCGATGATCGCGACGAGCGCTGCGAGGATCAGAACGCCGGGCACGAGCGGGCGGGCGATCCTGTCCGCGAGACGCGCACGCTCGCCCTTCTCGGTCTGCGCTTTCTCCACCAGCTCGACGATCGTGGTGAGCGAGTTGTCGGTGCCCGCAGCACTTGCCTCAACCTCCAGCACGCCGGCGCTGTTGATCGCACCGGCCGACACCGCATCGCCGGGCTCGACCTCGACCGGGATCGACTCCCCGGTGATCGCCGAGGTGTCCAGGCTGGAGCGGCCAGAACGCACGATCCCATCGGTTGCGATCCGCTCACCCGGACGGACCACCATGACCTGGCCGACCGTCAACGCTCTCGCCGGCACCTGCACGGAGACGCCGTCACGCAGCACGGTCGCCGTCTCCGGCACGAGCTTCAGCAGCGCCCGCAAGCCGCCCCGGGCGCGGTCCATCGCCTTGTCCTCGAGCGCCTCCGCAATCGAATACAGGAACGCCAGGGCAGCAGCCTCCTCGACATAGCCGAGGATGACCGCGCCGATCGCGCTGATCGTCATCAGCAGCCCGATGCCGAGCTTGCCCTTGAACAGCTTTCGGATCGCGCCAGGAGTGAACGTCGATGCGCCCAGCAGCAGGCCGGCCCAGAACAGCACCAGCGCCGGGATCTCGAGTCCGGACCACTCGAAGATCAGACCCGCCAGGAACGCAACGCCGGAGAAGACCGGCACCATGATCCCGCGGTCCTTCCACCAGGGGCGCTCGGCCTCTTCGATCTCATCGTCCGCCGAAGCGGCAGGCTCGTGCTCGCAGCCGCACGCCGCGCTCACGCGTCCGCCCCCGCTCCACAGCAACCAGGAACCGTACACGCAGAGTCCTCGCACGGCGCATGCTCGTCGACGGCCAGCGTCACATCCACCAGCGCGACGAGGGCAGCAGCGAGATGCGGATCCGCGATCTCATATCGGGTCTGGCGACCCTCGGGCTCAGCGACCACGATCCCGCAGTCTCGCAGGCAAGTGAGGTGGTTCGACACGTTCGAGCGAGTCAGGTCGAGACCGCGCGACAGCATCGCCGGGTAGCTGGGGCCTTCGAGCAGGGTCATCAGGATCCGGGAACGCGTCGGGTCGGCCATGGCCCGGCCGAGCCGGTTCATGACGTCCATTCGTGAAGCAATAGTCAGCATGTACTGAACTATACAGCGTCCGCTGATGTCTACTGGACTCGATGGGCGTCGTCGCGTCGAGGGCCCTACGCGTTGCGCGTGAGATGCGCGAGGTGGCCAATCGCTTCCTCGAGCAGGTCGTTGACGTGATTATCGAACAAGGCGTAGTGCACGTGGCGCCCGTCCCTCCGGCCGGTGACCAAGCTGAGGTGGCGTAGCAGCCTCATATGATTCGACACGGTGGTCTGCCCTGCATCCAGTATCTCGCTGAGCTCGGTCACGGTCCGTGGTTGCGCGCGCAAGGCGCTGAGAATGCGAAGCCGCAACGGGGATGCGAGGGCCTGCATGATCTGTGCCAATTGTTCGGCATCAGCGTTCGTGAATTCGGTGTGCCGTCGCGCCGCCGCGCTCGGGCGTGCGACTTCTGGCGATTGCACTCGATCATGAGAATCATTCACACCTGCAATATATCACGATATTGTGATGTAACATCGAGGCATGTCCACAACTGAGAGCACCGTGAGGCCTTCCGAAGAGACCCACGCCCACGGGTCCGCGCGCTGGGAGCTGTGGTTCGCCATCGCGTCCGGAGTCACTTACGCGGGTGGAATGATCACCGAGTATGCGCTCGGGCTGCCGATGATCGGTTGGCCGCTGGTCTTCTTCCTGGCCACGTACTTCTTCGGCGGGTATTTCACGATCCGTACCGCGATCTCCTCTACGTTGCGAGGGAAGTTCGAAGTCGACTTCCTCATGCTGGTGGCTGCAATTGGCGCAGCACTCATCGGCCGGTGGGCGGAAGGTGCGGTTCTGCTCTTCCTGTTCAGCCTCGGCCATGCTCTTGAGGAGTATGCCCTCAGCCGGGCCAGCAGGTCGATCGAGGCCCTGGCCGAACTCGCCCCGAGGAGCGCACTGGTGCGGCGGGGTACGGGCGAGCCCGCCGAAGTGCCAGTGGAGGACGTCGTCGTCGGTGACATCGTCGTGATCCGCCCGAACTCACGTGTCCCCTCCGACGGGTTCGTGATCGCCGGCAACTCGGCCGTGGACCAGTCGGCGGTGACCGGGGAATCGATCCCGGTCGAGAAGGAGGCGGTGGCGGACGCGGAGCGGGCAATGCGGATGCTCGACACACTGCCACCGGCGAATCGAGTGTTCGCCGGCACCGTGAACGGATCCGGCGTCCTGGAGATCGAGGTCACCGCGACGTCTGCGGACTCCACATTGAGCAAGGTCGTCGAACTCGTCCGAAATGCAGACCAGGCCGCATCCCCCACGCAGCAGTTCATTGACCGGTTCCAGCGCTGGTACGTGCCCGGCGTGATCGTGGGTGTCATCGTGACTTTGCTGGTCGCGATGTTCGCCTTCTCGCAGCCCTTCGCAGATGCCTTCTATCTGGCGATGACGGTACTCGTGGCCGCCAGCCCGTGCGCGCTTGCCATCGCGACGCCGGCCGCCGTGCTTGCCGGGGTGGCACGAGCTGCCCGCGCCGGCGTTCTGGTCAAGGGCGGGGGTCCTCTGGAGACGCTGGGACGAGTCAAGGCGATGGCCTTCGATAAGACCGGAACGCTGACGTGGGGCGCGCCTCGCGTCACTTCCCTCGTCCATGCTGACGACACCACGGAAGAGGAGCTGATCGCTGCACTCGTCGCCGTCGAGTCGCTGAGCGATCACCCGCTCGCCACCGCCATCGTCCGCGACCTTGCACCGCGCCTCACAGGTGCACAGCTCGTGGCAGATGATCTGAACGCGGTCATCGGACGCGGAGTCACGGCTACCATCGACGGGCAGCGCGTCGAGGTCGGCAACCTCCGCATGTTCGAGGAGCAGCAGCTTCAGCTTTCCACAGCGCTGGCCGATGCCTATCAGAGTGCTCGGGACTCCGGTCAGACGCTGATGATCGTTCGGCGCGGTGATGCCTTCCTCGGTATCGTCGGCGTCATGGACAGCTCCCGTGCGGAGTCAGCACAAGTCCTGCTCGCCCTTCGGGAGGCGAACGTGGGCCAACTGGTCATGATCTCCGGCGACAACCAGCGCGTCGCCGACGCCGTGGGGCTGGAAGTCGGAATCGATACTGCGATCGGCGAGCTGCTTCCCGAAGACAAGGTGGCCGAGATCACTCGCCTCGCCGAGACCCACCGCCCGATCGCGATGGTCGGAGACGGCGTCAATGACGCGCCGGCGATGGCGCGCGCCGACGTCGGAATCGCGATGGGGGCCGCCGGATCGACTGTGGCACTCGAGACCTGCGACATCGCGCTGATGAGCGACGACCTCGGCAGGGTTCCCTTCGCCGTGCGGCTGAGTCGGGCGACGAGCCGGATCATCCGGCAGAACCTCATCGCCAGCCTCGCGATCGTCGCGTTCCTCATTCTCGCAACGTTCATGGGGCTCAACATCGGCGCGGTGGTTCTCATCCATGAGGGGTCCACACTGGTCGTCGTGATCAACGCCCTGCGCCTTCTCGGATTCGAGAAGGGCAAGGAGCACGCGGGCATCGATCATGAGGACAAGCCCACAGGTTGACCGCCGCCTGATCCTGATCTCCCTGACGCAGTGAGGTCACGAATGCCATCGGCGTCTTGCTTCTATCGCTCGTCTTGCTTCTATGCGCTCGTCGCTGAGATCAGTGGATATCTGGATCGGATTGCGGTGTTCTGGTGAGCGCGGGAACGAGCCGAAGGAACACGACCATGCCGACGAGTTCGATGAGCGTCTGAGTGACCACCGCCAGCGGGGCGATCGCGAGCGGGGCGGGAAGAGCGAGCGCAAGCGGAAGCACCACGAGGGAGTTGCGGGTAGCTCCGCTGAACATAACCGCCCGGGTCTCGGGAACGGCCAGCCTGGCCACTCGCCCTGCAGCAACACCGACCAGCAGCATGATGGCGAGGAACGCAGCATACAGTGGCACGACCCGGAGCAAGACGACGGCTTGACTGCCGACGCCGGCGATCTGTGAGCCGACCACCACGGCGAGGGTCCCCATCATCAGCGGCACCATTGCCGCGGCGAAGACCTCCTCGATCACCCGCCCAACTCGATGGCGACGGGCGAGGGTTTGCACGATCGCGGCCGCAGTGAGCGGGATCACGATGAGGATCAGGAACGCCTCGACGAAGGGCTCGAGTTCGATATGTTCGACGGCGTCGCTGCCGACGAACAACCACAGATATGCAGGGAGCAGCACGATCTGCAGCAGCATGAGCAGCGGCGTCGCGGCAAGCAACCGAGCACGGGCACCGCCGGCGAGACCGGTGAAGACGATCACGTAGTCCACGCACGGTGCGAGCAGCACCAGCAACAGTCCGACCAGCAGCCCCTGGTCGTCGGCCACGAACCTTGACAGCCCGAAGGCGATGAGAGGGACGGCCAGGAAGTTGACGACCAGCACAGTACCGAGGAATCGGAAGTCGCGGAACGCGCGACCGACCTCGATCAGCGGGACGCCGAGGAACGTCGCGAAGAGCAGCAGGGCCAACGCTGGATTGGTCGCCCTGGACAGCACGGGCGCGACCGGAGGCCAGATCAACCCGACGGCGATGCCGGTACCGATCGCGGCGACATAAAGCGCTACCTGGTGCTGTTCCCACCACTTCACCGCTGCGCGCATGTGCACCAGCCTAGAGAACCCCCGGGGGCTCGACATTGAGACGGGTTCAACGCCAAGCGTCACCGTTGTGGCCGATTCCCGATGCGCGCTCGACGCGATCATGACCGTGACCGCTTGTGCGGCCCGCACCGCGGACTGCGCTCTTTTCGGTCTACCGAAATATTGCTATTATTTCGGCATGCCTAAATCTCTCGCGGATGAGACCCGACCACCACTTTCGAGAGCCCGTCGCGCGGCTGCGACACCAAGAGGTGCCAAACGACCGGATGCCGCGGGGCGAAAGCCGCAGCGCGGTGCAGCATCAGTGGGACGCACTGCTTGGCTCATCGGTCCGGCACTCGTCGCCGGCGTCGCGTACCTCGATCCGGGCAACGTCGCGAGCAATATGACGGCGGGGGCACGATACGGATACATGCTCGTTTGGGTCGTGATCCTCGCGAACATAATGGCGTGGCTGATCCAGTACCTCTCGGCGAAGCTCGGCGTCGTGACCGGCGAAAGCCTGCCTGAGGTGCTCGGCCGGCGTCTGCGCAACCGATGGGGAAGGCGCGCGTACTGGCTGCAGGCGGAACTCGTCGCCATGGCGACGGACCTTGCCGAAGTCATCGGCGGTGCGGTGGCCCTCTATCTTCTGTTCGACGTACCTCTCGTTTGGGGCGGCCTGATCACCGGTGCGGTCTCGATCGTACTGCTCATGATTCAGTCGCGGCACGGGCACCGCACGTTCGAGTTCGTCATCATCGGGCTCCTCATGATCATCACCGTGGGATTCACCGTCGGGGTCTTCGTCGCCCCACCCGACCCTGGAGGACTCCTGGCCGGGGTCGTGCCGCGTTTCGAGGGAGCGAACTCGGTGCTGCTCGCCGCGTCGATCCTGGGTGCGACGATCATGCCGCATGCGATCTATGCGCACTCGGCACTCAGCCGCGACCGATTCGTGACCCGGGAGGTCAGCTTTCCATCTGCCGCGGTGGCGAGCGCATCGGGCGGTTGGGGTCGCAGGATGCTGTCGGCGCTCGCCGTTCGTGAAGGGCCGTCCTCAGGCGGTGCGGATCGTCCGGTTCGCGAACCGGGGACCTCGACCGTCATGCCCACGGACACGCTGGTGCGCGCCACACGATGGGACGTTTCGATCGCGATGGCGATCGCCGGCACCGTGAACCTCTGCATCATGCTGCTCGCGGCGGTGAACCTCGCGGGTGTCGAAGGCACCGACAGCCTCGAAGGCGCCTATGCCGCTCTCGACGTCTCCCTCGGCCCGATGATCGCGACGCTCTTCGCCGTGGGTCTTCTCGCATCCGGTCTCGCCTCGACATCGGTCGGTGCATACGCCGGCGCCGAAATCATGCAGGGGTTGCTGCACGTGAGGATCCCACTCATCGTGCGGCGACTTGTCACGCTGGTTCCCGCGATCGTGATCCTCTCGCTCGGCTTCGATCCGACCATCTCGCTCGTCCTGAGTCAGGTCGTGCTGTCCTTCGGCATCCCGTTCGCGCTCATACCGCTGGTCGCTCTCACAGCCAAGAGGAGCGTGCTGGGCCGGTGGCGGAACCACTGGGCGACGACCGCCGTCGGCATCACGGCATCCGTGTTCCTCATCACCCTCAACGGAGTGCTGCTCTGGCTGATCCTGAGCGGCGCGAACTGAGCCTTGATCCGTCCGGGGTTTGATGTGGTCTGATTCCGGCCGACCTCACTACCGCGCGATCGATCACGTGCTCTTCTGGGTAGACCTCGGCGAGGGGTAGACCTCGGCGAGGGCCGTGATGCGGTTGAGAGCCGCGTACATCACGCCGAAGCCCGGGTGATCGTCCTCGGTTCAGAGGGATGCGGGTCGAAGCGCATGCCCGGAATGGGTCCGAACTCGCACATCTCGTCCCAGTCCTGAGGGTGATCACCCGACCTGTTCGGCGGTCAGGGTACGGGTGGTCGCACCCAGCCGAGTCTCGCGCTCGAAACGGGCCAGATCGCCGGCGCCGGCGCTGACGCTGACGCTGACGCGACACTCGAGCTCGGTGAGACGGTCAGCGGAGAGCGCGCCCGAACGGACGAGCACGTCGGCATGACTCTTCGTGAGTCCTCCGCCGCGCGACCGCACCGCGGAACCCCAGTCGCCCGACTTCGCCTGATTTCGGACCCGCCGCGCCCCGTTTAGTTCATGGGCTGAGTGTCTACCGCATCTGGTGACTTCGACCCGGCCTTCTACGGTGACCTCGTACCACTTGTCACCGCAGACCGGCTGGGCTCGTACCTTCGCGCGACCGGTGGTAACCTCGCGGACGCGTTCACTTTGTGTGAGTGGAACATGCGTGGCGGGGCAAGCATCATGGAACTCACTTCGATGGTCGAGGTCCTTGCACGCAACGCGCCAGATCGCGAGCTTCGTGATTGGGCTCATCGTCGACGCGGCGGCGCTTCCTGGTTGAACGTCTCGCCGCTGGACAGTCAAGGTGCCGCCGACATTCAGAAGGCGCGCGACCGGGCAACCCGGCGAGGCAAGCGCGCAGAAGTTCACGGCCGGGTCGTTGCGGAACTCCCCCTCGGTTTCTGGCGCTACCTCGTCGAGTCTCGATATCTGACCATGCTCAGGATCCCAGCGACTCATCGCGCGTTCCCCAACGGAGATCCCGATCTCCGCACTCGTCAACGCGAAGTTGCCTTCCGGATGCAGCAGCTCAACTTCGTGCGGAACCGTGCCGCCCATCACGCTTGGCTGAGATGCGTCGGCCAACGGTCAAGCGCGACGTCCGGCGAAGGCGACCCGCTATCGTCGTTCATTTGCCCGCGTGGGATCCTGGTCAGGAGCAGGTGCCAATTGTTCCAGCCCGTACGCCGACGCCGTGTTGATCGAGCCCCGTGCTGATCGACACGGCCCCGCGGACGCTGCGCGACCTCATCCCCATCGTCGGTGCGAACCACGGAAGTTCGGGGAGTCGCTCGCCCCGATGACGACGGGTACACGTTCGGCCAGGTCGACGACACGTTCCGCGTCTACGCGAACAAGATCGAAGACCTCGTCTGGCGCTACCTCGACGACTTCGCCGACCTGACCGACATTCTGCAGGTGCGGCTCCGCGAGGACACCCTGGCAGCGATCGAGGCTGACGTGCTCTCCGGCGACGGCCTCGAGGACCGCTTCACCGGCGTCCTCGAAACCTCCGGCGTGCAGGTGCATGCCTTCACCGGGGACCTGCTCGGCCAGGAGCGCGAGCTGACAGGCTGGGCGCTGAACCCGCTCGACCTCATGGCGCTCGAGGCGCTGCGCGAGAACGGCGACGACGAGCTGGTCTTCGACAGTACCTGCCTGTGGCATCTACGGGGGTTCGGTGCCAAGCTGAGACGGATGAACCGCTCTCAGAAGGTCGCCGTTACCGTGTGCGTACTCGTCGTCGCGGGCCTCGCCGCTGTGGCTGCTCCCGCTGTTGCGTCGGTCGCGTCGGATATCGGCGGCTGGGCGCTGTTCAATCAGCCCGCCGCTGATGCCCCGGCTGATGCCTCTGATGCTCCGGCTGATGCCGCTGCTGTTCCAGCTGATGAGCCGGTCGCCTCTCCCGCGCCGATCCCGGATCGCACCCACGGCGACTGCGCACTGCTGTACTATCCGACCGGCCCGTCGAGCATTCCGCGGCTCGACGCACCCATCGACAACGGTCCGCGCGAGTTCGCGATTGGCGAGGTCGGCCTCGTCGACGGCATCCCGACGACCTACACCGTCGCGCCGGGCGATGCGATCCAGGGAATCGGTGCCCGCTTCTGCGTGTTCGGGACGGGCCTGTTCTACTTAAACGAAGTTCACCTGCAGGGCACCATCCAGCCGGGAGACGTGCTGCGCCTGCGCCCATAGCGCTCGATCATCCGAAGGCCCCTCCCCGTCTCGCTGGTAGATGCCGTTGCAGAGTGCGCTGCGCATGGAGGTATCCCCTCGTCGGTCGCGGCCCCACGCGCGGGGCTAGCGTTGGCAGCTCATGCGCCCGACTCTACCGCTGCGGTGGGATGGTGAAGCTGGGCGAGAAATCGTGCACCGCTCCCGCCTCGTCGCCGACGCTCGCGATCGTGTACGGGTTCAGGTTGATCGTGTCGCCCGCGTAGACGACGGCGCGCTGCTGGCCTTCCGAGCTGTACAGCCCGGTACGGCGGATCGCGTTCAGCATTTCGAGGTACGTGGGGTTCGCGCCGACGCAGAACCGCTGGGCGATGCCGTTGATGGTGTCGCCCTCGGCAGCGACGTAGGCGACGGGTTCACCGTTCTCGTTGAGCACCGACTCGCCCTGCGCCTGAGCGCGGGGTCCGGAATCGCCCAGCAGCGTAGGCTCCAGGCCGTTCATCGTCCCCTCGACATGGTCAGCGGGGATCAGCTCCGGTGCGGCGTCGCACGTGATATATGTCTGCAACGGTTCCTCGACGACCGGCTCCACGGTCGGCGTCGGCATCGCAACCGGAGTCGTTGTGCGGGGCGCGACTGTCGGTGCCTCGGCAGCCGCCTGACCCGTGGCGCACCCAGTGAGGATGAGGACGGTGAGCGCAAGCGCGGCGGCAGCGGGGACGGTCTTGGCTGTGCGGTTCATCATATGAACGAACGGTACCGGTCACTCGCGGGGTAAAGCTAGCGCGCCTCACCAGACGGGATTCCGTGCGTGCCGTCGCGGCCCCGTCCGGACTAGCGAGTTGAAACCCAACTGCACCGTCTACTGCACCGGATTCCCGCTGCGCAGGTTCTCATACCTCGCCATTCAAGCAGAAAACCCCCGTTCCCCGGGTGTTTTCATCTGTAGCAGGAGCGGGGCTTGAACCCGCGACCTCACGCTACGCACTCAATCCTCGACGCATCTGGAGTGCCATGGGCAGGACTCGGCATTTCATGATTGATCAGGGAATACCTGGTTCGCGATGGGCCGGTGGCCTTGACGCCTGCTCGAGAATGATGCCCGACGAGCGCAATTGTGATGAGTTCCTATGACTCATCAAGTCCGTAACCGCCAAAGGCTGGACGATGCCCAGTCGGCCGGCGCGCCCATCGACGTCAACTCCATGCCGCTGTCGGCGGGGAAGGTGCGAAGCACGGAGGGCAGGAGTCGCGTGTTCGCGCCGAGGGTGTTCAGCGCGAGGTGCTGAAGCAGAGTGAGCATCGCGAAGGTGCTGTCTTTCACGGGCACGATCGCGTCGAGGGCCGGGTACAGGCCGCGTCGTGGCAGCTTCGGAGTCAGTGAGTAGTACCGGTTGTAGAGGCGCGAATGGTGGGCGCAGACGTTGCGGACGACGTTCAGTGCCCGGACCCAGGACTTCAGCTGCGCAGCATTCAGCCCGAACGCCTGGGCGACGTTGTCGCGGACACCGAGCGGCGCGAAGCTGTAGAGGTACGAGAGCCCTCCCCAGTCGAGAACGTCGACAGCGACCCAGATCGGGACAACGGAGTTGCGCTTCTCGCGATGGTGGACGACGAACTCTTCGCGTGAGTCTCTGACCTGCCGATCAAGCTTCGCGATCCAGACTGGATAGTCGGACGCTCGGTCCATCGAGAGCCGCTCGGGCTTGCGGTGGATCATTGGGTCGACCTCGCCGAGACGGTACCCGAGCAGCGCGCGAAGGTAGGTTTCGACGTGCTGAAGCGGTCCGAACGCCGCCGCACGCAGACGATTGTCGAACTCCCATATCGCTTCGACCTGCGTCAGCGAGGTGCCGGGGCGAAAACGACCGGTCCGCACGCCAGCCGAGTCCTTGAAACGAAACGGGTACGAGTAGCCGCTGAGCGTGTAATACCCGACACGACGCAGGAGCGCCATCGCCGCATCCTCATCGTCGATCAGCATCCCACGATCCGCGAGAAGAGCAACCTGCTCGCGATAGGTCTTGTGCGGCTTCGGCTCCACGAACCCCGTACTCCGGTAGAAGAAAGACCGGCCCTGGACTCCCAAGGGAGCGGAACCGGTCGTGTTACTCACACGCTATCACGCTCGACTGACACTCAGCCGGGGGACTCATCGCCGAGCGACTAATCCTGGATCCACCGATGTTCTTGAGCGCTGAGGTGTGGGACCTGCCGTGTCTGCCCGTCCCAGTCTCGGAGTCGAGCCGACGCACGGTACCGGCGGACGCTGATCTGGCGCGTCGCGATCTCCCCGAACGTGCCGATCGGCATCCGTGGCCGCCCGCGCATCAGAACTCGCCCCCACACGCGCCAGCAACGACATGCGAAGTGTGAACCGGCCAGGGCACGAGGCGAGCATTTCTTCTCATGCCAGGGAGGTGCGCCAAATCAGCCGACACCAGTCGAGGCCGACCGAACACCAGCTCCACACGATCAGCGCAAACAAGCCAACCTGTGGACAACTCGCGAATAAGTGTTGAATACATCAGATTTCCGTCCCTTCATTCGGGACAAGAAAACTTGGTCAAACCATATTTCGAAGTAGCAGGAGCGGGGCTTGAACCCGCGACCTCACGATTATGAGTCGTGCGCTCTCACCAACTGAGCTACCCTGCCGCACGGCATCCCCGCCCATGAAGAACATGAAAGCGAATGCTGCGAGCCCCGAGTCAGGATTGAACTGACGACCCCTTCCTTACCATGGAAGTGCTCTACCACTGAGCTATCGGGGCGCTGTCACCCGCGAGGGCAACCACACGAGAATACCATTTCTTCGGCGTTCTCAAAAACTGAGAGGGTCAGTAGGACTTGCGTCCCGCGTTCGCCTGCAGCCAAGGGAGCGGGTCGATCGTCGAGTCGTTGACGATGAGCTCGAAGTGCATGTGCGCACCGTACGAGCGACCGGTGTTTCCGACCAGTCCGACGATGTCTCCGACCTTGACCTTATCGCCGGGCGCGACCCGCAGCGAGCCGTACTGCATGTGCGAGTAATGGCTGGTGATCAGCACACCGTCGATGACGTGATCGATGTAGACCGTGACGCCGTAGTTGCCGCCGGACTCCGTCGCGATGCGCACCGTTCCGTCGGCGATCGCCTGCGCTGGTGCTCCGTTGCCGGGCACGAGGTCGAGCCCCTCGTGCAGGCGTCCGTCACGCATCCCGTACCCGTAGGTCATGCCGACGCCGACGACGAACGGCCACTGGATGGCCGCCGTCGGGTCGTTCGTGTACACAGAGTTCGAATAGGCGATGCCCTGCTCCGCAGCGAGGTCACCGAGCGAGAGCGTCGAGAAATTCTCCGCCCGCTGGATCGCGTCGTTGCGCACATCGGACGATGCGACATACGCCTGGATCTCGTCGTCGGAGACAGCGGATGCCGTGCCCTCCGACGCGGCGACAAGTGAAGTCGCCGACTGCACCGAAATGCCCTGAGCCGCGGCGACAGCCTCAGCGGGCAGCGTCATGGAGACGGCGAGCAGCCCCACGATACCCATCATGCTCACCGTGGCTCCGGCTGCGACGAGTTTGCGACGCGATCGGGCCTTGCGCGGAGCGACGTGGACGGTGGTCGCCTCGGTGGGAAGCACGCTCTTGACCGGCAGAACGGACTCAGCCACCGCGGGCTGCTCACCCGTCACCGCACGGAACGCGCGGGATGCCGCGACGAACGTGTCAACATCGGCATCGGCATCCGCATCCGCATCCGCATCCGCATCCGTCGATGATTTCACGACTCCGATGACCGGCTCTCGCCCGATCTCGGCGTCAGCCGTCGATTCGACGACGACGGGAGCATCGGCCACAGCGTCGTCGACGCTCTTGACTCCGACGCTCTGAGGCGCGACGACCTGAGATTCAGCCGTCACGCCACGGAGGCGATCACGCGCAGCTCGACGTGAGAGGACCGGCACGACGACCTCGATCGAGGAGGTCTCCTTCTGCACACCTGCCAGTGTCACCGAATCCGCAGCCTGGCGACGGCTGGAGCGGCGCGTGGGCGCAGGCGCAGCCATAGGGGTGTCAAGGGGCAAAACGGGTTCTCTCGGGGTTCGCGCTGGGGGCTGAAGACCTTCGAAGTTCGGGTCGAACGAAGGTAATGATCGCGTAAACACTATCAATGATCGCGTAAACACTATCGTGGTCGTACTGAGAATGCCATGTACAGATCCTCAAATCTCCTTGTCGAGGACCCCGGTGATCCGAGCGTGCAACGGCGCTCCAGCAGCGATCAGCATCGGACGAGCGGATGCCGTGTCCAGCCGAGTCACGATCCCTCCCGCTTCGGTGACCAGAAGCGACCCAGCCGCGAAGTCCCACGGACTCAGTCCTCGCTCGAAGTAGCCGTCCAACCTCCCGGCCGCCACGTAGCTGAGATCGAGCGCCGCCGATCCGCCCCTGCGCAGGTCCCGCGCGAGCGGCATTACCTGCCGCACGGTCAGCAGGTCGCCGTCGTGCGTCGACGGGTCGTAGCCGAAGCCGGTCGCCAGCAACCCGCCCGCCGGCGTCTCCGAGGTGACGGCGAGCCGCGCGTCATCGAGCCATGCGCCCTCGCCGCGGCCGGCAGTGAACAGCTCGCCGAGCACGGGCGCGTAGACGGCCGCGGCGAGCGGTCGCCAATTGTTCGGATCGGCGCCGCCCTCGACCGCCGCGATGCTCACGCAGTAGGCGGGCAGGCCGTACGCGTAGTTCACGGTGCCGTCTATCGGGTCGACCACCCAGGTCACTCCGGTCGTGCCGTCGCCACCACCGGACTCCTCACCGAGGAACCCGTCACCAGGACGCTCGGCGTCCAGCCGTGCGCGGATCAGCGCCTCGACCTCGCGGTCGGCCTCGGTGACGATGTCGGCGAGCGTCGACTTCGTGGCCGCGAGGGCGAACCCAGCAGACCTTCGGAGCCGTGCGAGCTCGCCCGCCTCGCGGGCGATGTCGGCAGCGAGTTCCTTCAGCTGCGATGCCGAGGTCACAGCGGCGGCGCGGGGGGCGGCGGCGGGAACGCACCGGGCGCGGCCGGCGGCACGTTCGGAGCCGGCGGCGCATCCGGAGCCGGCGGTGCATCCGGAGCCGGCGGCGCATCCGGAGCCGGCGGTGCATCCGGAGCCGGCGGTGCATCCGGAGCCGGCGGTGCATCCGGAGACGGCGGCAGGTCGGGAACGGGCGGGACGTCGGGTGCCGGGGGAACGTTCAAAACGGACGTGTCGCCGGCGATGCCGTCGGGAGCGGCCGGCGCCCCGGCAGGCGGAACCGGCAGACCATCGGGTCCGATCGGAGCATCAGGAGACGAGACGAACCCCTGCTGCGGAGGCGACGGCGTGTACGACTGCTCGTAGTACTGATTCGGTTCCAGGAACTGGCTCTGCTGAGCCGTCGGGTAGCCGGTGTAGTAGGCGTTCCAGTCCGGCGAGCCGTCCTGCAGCACCGGAAGCGGCGTCACGCCGTCGGCATAGGTCGGCCACTGCTGCTGAATCGGCTGCTGTTGAGCGGGCTGCTGGACCGGTGCCGCAATCGCCGCGGCGGAGCCGTAGGTCTGAGGCGCGTAGTAGCCGACGGGCGCCGCAGGCGCCTTCTTCGGAGCGAACAACGCGTTCAGCAGCGGGATCAGTGTCGTACCGACCGCTGCGAGGATCGCGAGCGCGACGACGATGCGCCAGTAGAGGTCGCCGTAGCGGAAGGTGTCGGGGAGCGTGAGATAGATGATGAGCATCGCGACCAGCAGCACGAGAACCGCGATCGTCACGTAGTAGATGACCGTGGTGAACGTCGTGATGTAGCGCTTGACCGCAGGAGTGAACAGTCGCACGTGCAGCAGCGCGAGTTGCAGCACGCCGATCACGAGCAGCAGCATGAAGAAGCGCCCGACGCCACCGGCGTACTCCCCCGGCTCTTCCGGCAGCCAGATCTTGATGGCGCCGACCAGCAGCGCGACGATCCAGGTGATCATGCTCGCAAGGGCCAGCCAGTCCGGCCTCTTCGGCGCGAGACCCGCCTCGAGGATCGCGATCCCGGCGAATCCCGCGAGCAGCAGGATCGTCAGGAAGGCGCGGCCGACGATGCCGTCCTGATCACCGATCAGCACCCACACCACGCAGACGAGCGCTGCCGCGATCAGCGCACCGATGGCGATCCAGATCGCCCCTCGGATCAACAGGGAGGCGTTCGTCTCCCCCTTGGTTTCCGTGCTGACCTCTGACATGGCGTTCCCCTCTTCGGCCGACTGCTCTCATCCTGCCACGCCGTGCGGCGCGCGCGCAGGGCTCGCCGCCGGCCTGTGGGCAACTCGCGCTGAACTCAGCGTGCCTTCTTCGCGGATGCTGCGGCGAACGCCGCGACGCGAGCCTTGGCATCCGGAGTCTCGAAAGCCGCGCCGATCGAACGTGCCTCTTCATCGAGCTGCTCGGCGAACGTGCGCTCGGGACGCGAGCGGACCAGCCGCTTCGCCTGCCCGTATGCGCCCGCGGCACCAGCGAGCCAGAAGCGTGCCACCTGCTCCGCGCGTTCGCGCACGCGATCGGCCTCGTCCGCAGCATCCGCACCGCTCACGACCTCGGCGACCAGGCCCCATTCCTGCGCTTCCTCCGCGCTCAAGAGGCGATCCTGCAGCACCAACTGCAGCGCGCGCCGCTGTCCCACGGCGGCGGCGAGCTGCGCAGATACCGAGAGGTCGGGGGTGAGGCCGATGTTCGCGTAGAGGCTGCCGATCTTGGACCGCCCGCCGACGACCGCGTAGTCGGAGCAGAGCAGGATGCCGAGGCCGCCGCCCGCCGTCGTACCGTGTGCTGCGGCGACCACCGGGATGGCCGACTGCGTGAGCGCACGGATGCCGACGTTGATCACTTCGGCGAGGTCGGCGATGTCGGATCCTGCGCCCATCGTGGTCGCCATGTCGAGCACGTCGCCACCGGCGCAGAAGGCCGGACCGGACGCATCCAGCAGGATCGCCTTGACGTCATCGCGCGAGGTCGCCTCACTCGTCACATCGCGCCAGGCCCTGGCAAGATCCGCATTGAACGCGTTGAGACGTGTCGGACGATTCAGCGTCAGCCGCGCCAGTCCGTCGTCGACCGAGAACAGGATGGGATCGCTCATGGCATCTCCTTCGAAGCACAGGGTGAAGTCGTCGCGCCCAGCGTATGGCTCAGACCAGCGGCTCCAGAACTCGTTTGGCGAAACCCTCCATACGACGCCGTGTCCCGTCGAGGCGAACGTCAACTTGGCCGGGGACGCGGATCTCGTTCGGTGCGAGCGGATGCGCGAGCCGCACGTTCTCATGACACGACAGGTCGGCGCAGATGTAGGTGCCGACGCTGTCGCCACGGCGTCCGGAATCCCCCGCCCGGCGTGCGGAGAACAGGGCGACCTGATTGCCGGGCTGCATCGTGTGGCAGATGTTGCACATGCCCGTACGTGCAGGTCCGGGGTCGGTGGAGCGCAGTACGACGCCGACGAGGCGCCCGTCGATCTCGACGACGACGCATCCGCGCTTGCTCGACGCCGGATCGCGCCAGGCGAGGAAATCGTGGAAGTCCCAGTCGACGAGCACGAAGTCGTGCGGCATCTCGATGAGCCGCAACTCCTCCTCCGTGGCGTTGACGAACGCCCCGCGGACATCGGATTCGGTGAGCGCTCGCATCGAACCAGTCTATGAAACCAGCGGAGCACGAGCGCCCGCCGTCGCCTGCTCAGCCGATCGGCATGTCGGGTCCGACTGCGTCTGCCACCGCGATCCGTTCGATGTGCACCTGCCCGCCGACACCTTCCACGGCAAGCGCACGGCCGTGCTGCGGTGCGAGCAGATCGGTGAGCACGCGCGTGCCCCCGTCGGCGAACACCTCGATCGAGGCTCGGTCGAGCCAGATCTCGAGATCGATCAGATTCCCGCCCGCGACCGGCATCATCTGGCTGCCGGGGAAGTCATCATGGATCGCGACATTCCCATCGGTGCGACCCACGCTCAACTGACGAGCATCGGCGTCGTATGTCAGCATCACTACGCCTTCATCCGCGCCATCGAACCGCAGTCTCAACGCGAACCCGGCAGCGCCGAGGACATCGATGCGCACCGAGATGCGACCGGCATCCGGAATCTCCTCGAACACGACGCGCGACCCGGCTACCGGGATGTCCTCCAGGACCCTCTCGTCGGCGAGTTGCACGCTGACGGGCTGCTGACGCAACCGGAGACTTCCATCCCGGCTCACCAGAGACAGTCGCCGGGGCAGCGTCATCATGGGATGGCGCAGGGTGCCGTCCGCAGCGTGAAGCGATCCGACGTAATCCCAGTTCGACATCCACGCGATCAGCGTGCGATCCGCTTGCGCAAGCGCATCGAAGGTGACTCCGGCGTAGCAGTCCCGGCCGAAATCCAGCCAGTCGATCGCGTCGCCGGTGGCATCGTCATCCGCAGCGAACGTCACCCCGTCGAAGTCTCCGATGAAGTACTGCGTACCGGAGCCACCGGCGATGCCGCCGGGGTTGAGGCTGATCAGCAGCACCCAGCGCACATCTCCCGGGTCTCCCTCGACCGCGAGTGGGAACAGGTCAGGGCACTCCCACACCCCGTCGACAGCGCGCTGAGGACCGAACGCCGACAAGAACGTCCAGTTGATGAGGTCATCCGAGCGGTACAGCATCGCCTGGCGGTCCACAGCCTCGACGGCCACCATCACCCAGTACGCCCCGGCCGGTCCGTCGTAGCGGAACACCTTCGGATCGCGGAAATCACTCGTACCGCGATCGAGCACGGGGTTGCCGGCGTACTTGGTCCACGTCAGGCCGTCATCGATGCTGTAAGCCAGCGCCTGCGACTGCCTGTTCGGATTCTGCGCCGCCTGCGTGTACAAAGCGACGAGGGCAGGATCGTCAGTCGTGCCGAGCCCCGATGTGTTGCCGACATCGACGACCACCGAACCCGAGAAGATCTGACCTGCCTCGTCGTCGCGGATCGCGACAGGATGGTGTTCCCAGTCGATCAGGTCAGTGCTCGAGGCATGCCCCCAGCTCAGATTCGCGTGGACCACGCCCTCCGGGTTGCACTGATAGAACAGGTGATAGCGACCCTTGTGGAAGACGAGCCCGTTGGGGTCGTTCATCCAGTTCTGCTCCGGTGCGAAATGCAGCAGCGGGCGGGTAGCGGAGGGGGCAGTCACGGACGGTTCCTTGCGTTTCTGGTCGAGGGCGATGGTCGTCACTTTCCGGCTCCGGCGGTCAGACCCTCACGCAGCGGCTTCTGGCCGAAGATGAACACGAGCAGCGCAGGGATCATCGACAGCACGACGCCGGCGAGCACGGTCGAGATGCTTCCTGAGCCGAGGTTTCCCTGCAGCGTCACGAGCCCGAGCGGAAGGGTGAAGTTCTGCTCACTGATCGTCATGATCAGCGGCCGGAAGAACTCGTTCCAGTGATAGTTGAACGCGAGGATGCCGACGATCGCCAGCCCCGGCGTCGCAAGCGGCAGGTAGACCGCGAAGAACACCCGCCAAGGTCCCGCACCGTCGATCTCGGCCGCTTCGGCGAGCTCGGCAGGCAGCCCCATGAAGTACTGCCGCATCAGGAAGGTGCCGAACGCCGTAGGGATCATCGGCACGATCAGCGCCAGCAGGGTGTCGGCCAGGCCCATGCCGCGCACCAGCATGAAGACCGGCACGATCGTGACCTGCATCGGAACCATCATGGTCGCGAGGATCAGTCCGAACAGTACCTTCTTGCTGCGGAACTCGAACCGAGCGAAGACGTATCCCGCCATCGCTGCCGTGAGCATCTGGCAGACGGCGATGATGAGAGTCACCAGCGCGCTGTTCCAGGTGTAGAGCCAGACCGGGATCTGGCTGAACACATCGGCGAAGGCGCCGAAGCCCGGCTGAGTCACACCGGTGTCGGCATCCGTCACGCTCAACGCCGTGACGAGCGTCCACACCACCGGTGCGAGTGTGAAGAAAGCGGCGAGCCCGAGGAGCACGAACTTGCCGATGGAGCCCGCGCGACGCATCGGCGAGCGGGTTGCAACTGCTTCGATGGACATGTTCGGCCTCACCCGTAGAAGACGTAGCGCTTGCTGAGCTGGAATTGGGCGGCGGTGACCAGCATGATCAACACCGTGAGCACGATCCCGATCGCCGAGGCGAGTCCGAAATCGAGTTGTTGGAAAGCGGATTCGTAGATCACCATCACCGCGGTGCGGGTCTCGTCGCCCGGCCCGCCCCTGGTGAGGACGTACGGCTGGTCGAAGATCTGCAGCGCGCCGATGATCGCCATCACGCTCGCGACGAGCATGGTCGGGCTCACCAACGGGATCGTGATCTGGCGGAACTGCTTCCAGCCCGTGGCCCCGTCAAGTGATGACGCCTCGTAGACCTCTTTCGGAATCGCGGAGACGCCGCCGAGGAACAGCAGGAACGTGAAGCCGAAGTTCTGCCAGACATACACCAGCAACACGACGATCTTCGCGCCGAACCCCGTCGTCAGCCAGCCGATCTTGCCGATGCCGACCCACCCCAGGATCTCGTTGATCAGCCCGAACTCCTGATTGAACAAGTACGCCATCACGAGCGAGACGGATGCTGCCGACAGGATGAGCGGGAAGAACAGTGCCGAGCGGAAGAAGGTGCGAAGCCAGTTCGGCATCTTCGACTGCACCAGCACCGCCAGCAGGAGCGCCACCGCGATCTGCAGCGTCACGGCGACGATGACGAAGCCGATGGTGTTCAGGAACGACACCCGCACCGTGGGGTTCGCGGCGAGATCGACGAAGTTGCCGAAACCGATGAACTCCGGAGCGGTGATGATGTCCCAGCGGAAGAATGCCAGCAGGAACGATCCGATGATCGGCACGAAACTGAACAGGCCGAGGCCGATCAGCGTCGGGGCGAGGAACACCCAGATCAGCAGGCGGCTCCCCTTGCGCTTGTCGGGAGTGCGCCGCGTGCCCTTGGGTACGATCAGGGCGCGAGTGCTCTCGTCGATTGCCGTCAGTGCGGACATCATCGGCTCCTCAATGCGACTTCGAGGTCGCGCTGCATGGTCTCGAGACCCCGCCTCACGCCGTTCGGCCCGTTCGTGATCGTGCCGACCACGTTCTTGATCAGGGCCGATTCCACGGCCGCCTGCTGCGGAGGCGCGGGCATCGGAGCGGTGGTCGGGAACTTGTCGAGAGTGTCGTAGAACACGTTCCAATGCGCGGGCCCGATGCCGGCTCCGTAGAGCTCGTCGTTCAGCGACCGACGCGCCACAGACGAATCCGGCTTCGCATGCGCGATGCGCATTCCTTCGACCGAAGTCGTGTACTTCAGCCACTCCCAGGCCTCGTCCTTGCGCTGCGATGTGGACATGATCGCGTAGCCTGCAGTGCCGAACTGATGGCGCTGGCTGCGCATCTTCGGGAAGTAGGTGACGTCGTAGTCGTCGTTCGCGAACCCCGCTTCGTTCAGCCCCTGCACCCAGTAGCCGCCGGCGGCCGTCATGCCGACGGATCCGGTCGAGAACAGCGCGACGAGCTCGTTGCCGCCGCCCTGCGCGGGGTTGGCCGCGAGGCCCTCGGAGACCATCTCCTGGATCACCTGGAAGCTCTCGATGGTGCGCTCGTTCAGCGCATCCGCGTTCTCCCAGAGGAAGCCGCCGCCGCGGGGCTTCTCGTCGGGGTAAAAGCTCTTCCAGAGCCAGTCGCCTCCGGCGGCCTTCTCCTCGGTGAGGAAGCTGGTGTCGTTGTTGTAGAGCCACGGCACGACTCCGCCCCAGAGCCTGTTGTTCCAGAAGTAGGGCAGGAAGTTCCCGTCCGCCGACTTCTTCATCGTGCGTGCGACGTTCAGGAAGTCGTCCACCGTCCAGTCGTCGCGCGGACGCTCGAGGCCGGCGCGCTCGAGAGCCGTGGTGTTGTAGAACACGTTCGGCGCGTTGAAGTTGTCCGGCAGCTGGTAGAGGCTCCCCTTGTACATGAACGCCTCGACGAGCGAGGGATGCACGTCGTCGAAGTAGTCCTTCATCTCCGCCGCATCGCGCTGCACGTACTCGTCGAGCGGGTGCGCCATGCGCGAGGCGAAGAGCTGCGTTCCCTCGGTGGCGACCATCACGACGTCCGGCGGGTTGCCCGCGGCCACCATGGTCAGGATCTTGGCGAAGAAGTTGCTCCAGTCCTGCCCCTGGATCGCCACGATGCGCACCGGGATGTCGGGGTGCAGCTTCTGGAATCCGTCGACGAGTCCCTGGCGGGCCGCGGCATCCTGTGCCGTGCCGAACAGGGCGACGGTGAGGGCGTCGCTGCCGCGCCCCGGGATGTCACCGCCAGTGAGCCGCGGCCACGAGATCGCGGTGCCGACCGCTCCGAGACCGAGAAGAGCGATCATCGCCCGTCGACTGAGTTCAACCACGATGTCGTCCTCCGCTTCATTGCTCGACCCGGTTGCGTGTAGCGATCCCGGGGTGCTGAATTGATTCAGCAAACAGAAACTAGCATCTGGAGAACCGAGTTGCAAGAATAAGCTGAAATGATTCAGCAAAAGAATCCCGGAAGGATGCCGATGGCCGAGCGCAGCACACGACGGGTGACACTCGCCGATGTCGCCGAAGCCGCGGGCATGTCGAAGTCCGCCGTGAGCATGATCCTCAACGACCGACCGGGTACTCGCCTGTCCGAAGATGCCGTGAAGCGCGTGCGCGCGGCCGCCGAAGAACTCGGCTATCGCCCCGACCCGGCTGCGCAGAGCCTGCGGCTCGGACGCAGCAAGTCGATCGGATTCATCTCCGACAAGGTTACGCTCACCAGGTTCGCCTCCCCGATGATCCTCGGCATCCTTGACGAGGCGAAAGCGCGCGGCCGGACGGTCCTCATCGCCGAGACCCGGGGGGAGCCGGGCGAGCTCGAGCACGCGGTGGACGCGATGCTCGACCGCCGTGTCGACGGCCTGCTCATCGGCCTGATGGTGGCCCGTCTGATCGACGTGCCCTCGATCCCCCGCGGTATGCCCCTGGTCGTCGTCAACGGCACGACCGCACTCGATCACCCCAGCATCCTGCCTGATGAATGGCACGCAGGGCATACGGTCGCCGAGCATCTGGTCGCGGCCGGTCACCGGCGGATCGGAATAGTCGGCGACCTTCCACGGGTGATGGACGATCTCAGGGAATCGGCGACGATCCCCTCACGGTTCGAAGGCATGATGGCGGCGTTCGATGCCGCCGGGGTCGCACCGGAGCGTGTCGAGGTCGACGCTTGGGATCCGACCGCCGGCTACGACGGCGCCAATCGCATCCTCGATGCCCACCCTGATCTGACGGCGGTCATCGCCGCCAACGACGGCGTCGCGTTCGGCGTCTACCAGGCGCTCGGCGAGCGCGGCATCCGAATCCCAGCGGACGTTTCGGTGATCTCCTTCGACGATGAGGAGCTGGCCGGATTCCACCGCCCCGGATTGACCACGGCCCGCCTGCCGTACGAGGAGATGGGTCAGCGTGGCATCAGGATGCTCCTCGGCGAGAACGAGCCTGCACACGAGCGCGTGGCGATGCCTTTGATCGTGCGCGACTCGGTGGCTGGGCCGCGGCCCGTCTGAAGGACTCGAGATGCAGTCGGAGCCCCCCGAACCCCGCTCTGCTCGATGAACGGCTGAAGGCCCCCGCTGCGCGGAGGCCTTCATCTATGTGGTGTGGCGAGTGAGGGATTCGAACCCCCGAATGCGATGCAGTCTGATTTACAGTCAGATCCCTTTGGCCGCTTGGGTAACTCGCCAAGTGCACACCCGTCCAGCTTGTACAGCCAATCGGGGGCGCGAGTATCAAGCATACCCGCCAGAAGCGGGTGCAAGAAATCGGCAGTTCAGCTGCCGCGGACCCCGCGTTCGCCGTCCTCGAGCGACTCCGGTGTGCGCAGCAGCCCACCCTCCGCGCGGCAGGTTGCGGCGGCGACATCCATCGCTCGATCGAGCAGCTTCTGCCATTCCTCTACCGCCTCCGGACGGGCACCGACGAGTCCCTCCGCCACGGCGGAGAGCGTCGCATCCCCCGCCCCGACCGTGTCGATCACTGGTCCGGGAAGGCTGGCGATCGGAGCGGTGAGGATGCCGGCATCCGCCTCGAGGATCGCACCGTCCTTGCCCGCCGTCGCCAGCACGGCATCGGCTCCCAGCGCGCGCAGCCGCGCGCGCAGCGCATCGAGATCGCCGTCGTACAGCAGCGCGGCGTCGTCGGCTCCGACCTTCACGATCGCGGCATCCGCGGCAAGGCGCTCGAACCCGCGCACGAACTCACCGCGGTCGCTGAGCATGCCGGCGCGCGGATTCGGGTCGATCGCCACCCTGACGCCCGCCAGGGCATCGGCGACAGCATCCACCTCGGCGGGCACGTCGAACGGGAAGCAGCTGATCACCGCGAGATCGGCGTCGGCGAGCACCGCGCGCGCCTCGTCTCCGTAACGGATGCTGCGCCCCTGAGCCGCCTCGTTGAAGACGTACGTCGGCTCGCCGCCGGCATCGCGCTGCACGACCGCGCGCGACGACCCGAGCGGAGCGTCACTGGAGATCAGGCTCACGTCGTGATCGGCAAGGTACTCGCGGATGTGGGCACCGGCCTCGTCATCACCGACCATCGCGATGAGCGTCGTGGGCACGCCGAGCCGGCGGAGTCCGACGGCGACGTTCAACGCCGCGCCACCGACCAGTTCGCGCACTCCTCCGCTGTCATGGATCTCGTCGATCAACGCATCGCCGATGACGACGGCGCTGGGGGTGCTCTGCTGCATCCTGCCATTCTCGCGTATCCCGCGGCGGCTCGTTGCTGCGCGAGTGGGCGCGACTGGGCGCGAGTGGGCGCGACTGGGCGGGAGGTGGCGCGAGTGGCCGCCTGCGACCTGTGGAGACGGCACAACGCGCCACCTCCTCGCCAGGTGCACGACGCACCGCCGCGCGAGGTGTCGCGAAGTGCCGCCAAAAACGGTCCCACGCGGCACCAAGCGCCACCTCCCGCACGGGCTCCGGCCACCACCCGCTCAGGTACGAAGAAAGCCCCAGGGCGAACCCTGGGGCTTTCTTCAGTGGGCTAGAACACTCAGTTGTAGGTACCGGGCGTCACGTCATCCGTCGAGAACGCGTCGAAGTCGACGTAACCGAAGTCGCCCTCGGCGTACGCGCCGTCGGATGCGAAGATCCGGTTCGGGTAGCGCTCGCTCTTGGCTTCCTCAGTCGCCTCGACAGTGACATCGCGGTACTTCGCGAGGCCGGTGCCGGCGGGGATGAGCTTACCGATGATGACGTTCTCCTTGAGACCGACCAGCGGGTCGCGCTTGCCCTGCATGGCAGCCTCGGTGAGCACGCGGGTCGTCTCCTGGAACGACGCAGCCGACAGCCACGACTCGGTCGCAAGCGACGCCTTCGTGATACCCATCAGCTCCGAACGGCCGGAGGCCGGACGCTTGCCCTCGGCAACCGTCTCGCGGTTGATCGCCTGGTAGCGCTTGAGGTCGACCATCTCACCCGGCAGCAGGTTCGTGTCGGCGTGATCGACGACCGTGACCTTGCGGAGCATCTGACGGACGATGACCTCGATGTGCTTGTCGTGGATCGGCACACCCTGCGAGCGGTACACGCCCTGCACGCCGCCGACGAGGTAACGCTGCACCTCGCGGGCGCCCATGACACGCATGACCTCCTTGGGGTCGAGCGTTCCCACCAGGATCGGCTGACCGACCGTGACGTGCTGACCGTCCTCGACGAGAAGGGTCGCGCGCTTCAGCACCGGGTAGATGACCTCCTCATCGCCGTTGTCGGGCGTGAGGATGACCTTCTTGGCCTTGTCGGTCTCGTCGATCGTGATGCGGCCATCGGCCTCGGCGATCGGCGATGCACCCTTCGGCGTACGAGCCTCGAAGAGCTCCTGCACACGGGGCAGACCCTGGGTGATGTCGTCCGCCGATGCCGATCCACCGGTGTGGAACGTACGCATCGTCAGCTGGGTACCGGGCTCGCCGATCGACTGCGCCGCGATGATGCCGACGGCCTCGCCGATGTCGACGGTCTTACCCGTCGCCAGCGAACGGCCGTAGCACTGCGCGCAGACGCCGACAGCCGAGTCGCAGGTCAGCACGGAGCGCACCTTGATGGTGTCGACACCGAGCTCGACGAGCTTGTCGATCAGAACGTCTCCGACGTCGTCTCCGGCAGAGGCGAGGATCTCGCCCTTGCTGTCGACCACGTCAGCGGCCAGCGTACGAGCGAACACCGAGTTCTCGACGTTCGCATCGCGCACGAGGTCACCCTGCGAGTTCGGAGCGGCGATCGGGAGCTCGAGGCCCTTCGACGTGCCGCAGTCCTCTTCGCGGATGATGACGTCCTGCGAGACATCCACCAGACGACGGGTCAGGTAACCCGAGTCGGCGGTACGCAGAGCGGTGTCAGCCAGACCCTTACGGGTACCGTGCGTCGCGATGAAGTACTCCGCCACCGACAGACCCTCACGGTAGGAGGAGATGATCGGACGCGGGATGATCTCACCCTTGGGGTTGTTCACCAGACCACGCATACCCGCGATGTTGCGGATCTGCAGCCAGTTACCACGAGCACCGGAGGACACCATGCGGTTGATGGTGTTGTCCTCAGGGAAGTTCTCGCGCATCGCGACCTGAACCTCGTCTGTCGCCTCGGTCCAGATCTTGATGAGCTCCTGACGACGCTCGGCGTCGGTGGTGAGACCCTTCTCGTACTGGGACTGGACCTTCGCGGCCAGCTTCTCGTGCTTGGCGACGATCTCCTTCTTGTTCGGAGGCGTGAGCACGTCGCTCAGCGCCACCGTCACACCGGAGCGCGTGGCCCAATAGAAGCCGGCATCCTTGATGCGGTCCAGCGTCGCCGCCGTCTCGACCTTCGGGTACTCCTCGGCCAGCTTGTTGACGATCTGCGACAGCTTGCCCTTGTCGGCAGGCTCACGCACGAAGGGGTAGCCCTTCGGGAGCGTGGCGTTGAAGATCGCCTGTCCGAGCGATGCGTCGACGAGGTGGTGACGCTCGTAGCCCTCAGGCGCTTCGCCCTCGAGGAACGTCAGACCCGGGATGCGGATGCGGACCTTCGCCTGCAGGTCGAGGGTGCCCTCGTCCTTGGCGAGGATCGCCTCGGATACAGAGCCGAATGCACGGCCCTCGCCCTTCGCGCCGGCCTTGACCACCGTGAGGTGGTGCAGGCCGATGATCATGTCCTGCGAAGGCAGGGTGACCGGACGGCCGTCGGACGGCTTCAGGATGTTGTTCGACGCGAGCATCAGCACGCGGGCCTCGGCCTGAGCCTCGACCGACAGCGGCAGGTGCACAGCCATCTGGTCACCATCGAAGTCGGCGTTGAACGCGGCACACACCAGCGGGTGAAGCTGGATGGCCTTGCCCTCGACGAGCTGAGGCTCGAAGGCCTGGATTCCCAGACGGTGAAGCGTGGGCGCACGGTTCAGCAGCACCGGGCGCTCGCGGATGATCTCCTCGAGCACGTCCCACACCTCGGGACGCATGCGCTCGACGGAGCGCTTCGCGGCCTTGATGTTCTGCGAGTGACCGAGGTCGATCAGACGCTTGATCACGAACGGCTTGAACAGCTCGATCGCCATCGTCTTGGGAAGACCGCACTGGTGCAACTGCAGCTGCGGACCGACCACGATGACCGAACGGCCCGAGTAGTCGACGCGCTTGCCGAGCAGGTTCTGGCGGAAACGACCCTGCTTGCCCTTCAGCATGTCGCTGAGGGACTTGAGGGCGCGGTTGCCGGTACCGGTGACGGGGCGACCACGGCGACCGTTGTCGAACAGCGCGTCGACGGCCTCCTGCAGCATGCGCTTCTCGTTGTTGACGATGATCTCGGGGGCACCGAGGTCGATCAGACGGCGAAGACGGTTGTTGCGGTTGATCACACGACGGTAGAGGTCGTTGAGGTCGGACGTGGCGAAGCGGCCACCGTCGAGCTGCACCATCGGGCGCAGCTCCGGCGGGATGACCGGAACGACGTCGAGAACCATGGATGCCGGGCTCATGCCGGTCTCCAGGAACGAGCTGACGACCTTCAGGCGCTTGATCGCACGGATCTTGCGCTGGCCCTTGCCCTCGGAGATCTGCAGGCGCAGGTTCTCTGCCTCGGTCTTCAGGTCGAACGCTGCCAGGCGACGCTGGATCGACTCCGCACCCATGTGGGCCTCGAAGTACTGACCGAACCGGTCCTGCAGCTCGTGGAACACGTCGTCCTCTGGGCGAAGCGCGCCGACCTGAAGCGTACGGAAGTCTTCCCACACGCGCTCGAGCTTGGCGATCTGCTCGTCGTGGCCCTTGCGGAGGAGAGTCATCTCCTTCTCGGCGGCGTCCTTGACCTTCTTCTTCGCGTCGGCCTTGGCGCCCTCAGCCTCAAGGGCTGCGAGGTCCTCTTCCAGACGCGAGAGGCGCTCCGCGATCTTCGAGTCGCGGCGGTCCCCGAGCGTCTTCAGCTCGAGGCGGATGTTGTTCTCCTGCGTGGCCAGGTCGCGGTGACGAGCATCCTCATCGACTGAGATGACCATGTAGGCAGCGAAGTAGATGACCTTCTCGAGGTCCTTCGGAGCCATGTCCAGCAGGTATCCGAGGCGCGACGGAACGCCCTTGAAGTACCAGATGTGGGTGACGGGCGCGGCGAGCTCGATGTGGCCCATGCGCTCGCGACGGACGGAGCTCTTGGTGACCTCCACGCCGCAGCGCTCGCACACGATGCCCTTGAAGCGGACGCGCTTGTACTTACCGCAGGCGCACTCCCAGTCGCGGGACGGTCCGAAGATCTGCTCTCCGAAGAGGCCGTCCTTCTCGGGCTTGAGCGTGCGGTAGTTGATGGTTTCGGGCTTCTTGACCTCACCGTATGACCAACCGCGGATGTCGTCAGCGGTGGCCAGGCCGATGCGAAGCTCATCGAAGGTGTTTGACTCGAGCACTAGTTCTCCTGTGTCTCAATAAATATTTAGGGACCCGGTCCCTGAGCTTGTCGAAGGGTGCGCGTCAGATCTCGTCGATCGAGGCGGACTCGAATCGGCTGGAGATGTTGATACCGAGCTCTTCCGCTGCGCGGAATGCCTCGTCATCGGTGTCGCGGAGGTTGACCGTCGTGCCGTCCGCCGAGAGGACCTCGACGTTCAGGCAGAGCGACTGCATCTCCTTCATGAGCACCTTGAACGATTCGGGGATGCCAGGCTCCTGGATGTTCTCGCCCTTGACGATCGCCTCGTAGACCTTGACACGGCCGAGGATGTCGTCGGACTTGATCGTGAGGAGCTCCTGGAGGGCGTACGCGGCGCCATAAGCCTCAAGCGCCCACACCTCCATCTCACCGAAGCGCTGTCCACCGAACTGCGCCTTACCACCGAGCGGCTGCTGGGTGATCATCGAGTACGGACCCGTCGAACGCGCGTGGATCTTGTCGTCGACCAGGTGGTGCAGCTTCAGGATGTACATGTAGCCCACCGAGATCGGCGCCGGGAACGGCTCGCCGGAGCGGCCGTCGAACAGCTGCGTCTTTCCGGTCGAGTCGATCAGGCGGTCGCCGTCGCGCGTCGGCAGCGTCGAGTCGAGGAGACCTGCGATCTCCTGCTCTTCCGCACCGTCGAACACCGGGGTCGCGACCTTGGTGCCAGGGGCAGCCTCGAACGCGTCCTTCGGCAGGTTCGCAGCCCACTCCGGCTTGCCCTCGACCTTCCAGCCCTGCTTGGCGATCCACCCGAGGTGGGTCTCCAGGACCTGGCCGAAGTTCATTCGACCGGGGATTCCGAGCGGGTTCAGGACGATGTCGACCGGGGTGCCGTCCGGAAGGAACGGCATGTCCTCGATCGGCAGGATCTTGGCGATGACACCCTTGTTGCCGTGGCGGCCGGCGAGCTTGTCGCCCTCGGTGATCTTTCGCTTCTGGGCGATGTAGACCACGACGCGGCGGTTGACGCCGGAGCCGAGCTCGTCGTCACCGTCTTCGGCGTTGAACTCCTTGACCGCGATGATCGTGCCCTGCTCACCGTGCGGCACCTTCAGCGAGGTGTCACGGACTTCGCGGCTCTTCTCGTTGAAGATCGCGCGGAGCAGACGCTCCTCGGCCGACAACTCGGTCTCGCCCTTCGGCGTGACCTTGCCGACGAGGATGTCGCCGGGGCGGACCTCGGCGCCGATGCGGATGATGCCGCGCTCGTCGAGATCCTTCAGCAGCTCAGGGCTGACGTTGGGGAGGTCACGGGTGATCTCCTCCTTGCCGAGCTTCGTGTCGCGGGAGTCGACCTCGTACTCCTCGATGTGAATCGAGGAGAGGGTGTCGTCCTTCACGAGGTCCTGGCTGAGGATGATCGCATCCTCGAAGTTGTAGCCCTCCCATGTCATGAACGCGACCAGCAGGTTCTTGCCGAGCGCGAGCTCACCGTTCTGGGTGGCCGGGCCATCGGCGATGACCTCGTTGACCTCGACACGCTCGCCGGCCGAGACGAGAACCTTCTGGTTGTAGGAGGTTCCCTGGTTCGAGCGGTCGAACTTGCGGAGGTAGTACTCCTTGGTGCCGCCCTCATCGAGCTGGAGCACGACGCGGTCTGCGGACACCTCGATGACCACACCGGCCTTCTCGGCGCCGATGACGTCGCCGGCGTCGATGGCCGCGTAGCCCTCCATACCGGTTCCGACCAGCGGCGAGTCGCTGCGCAGCAGCGGCACAGCCTGGCGCTGCATGTTGGCGCCCATGAGCGCGCGCTGGGCGTCATCGTGCTCGAGGAACGGCACGAGCGAGGTCGCGACCGACACCATCTGGCGCGGCGACACGTCCATGTAGCCGATCTCCGTCGGCGCGAACAGGTCGACCTCGCCGCCGGGGCGGCGGGCCAGGACGCGCTCTTCGCGGAAGTGACCGTCGGCCTTGAGCGGCGCGTTGGCCTGAGCGACGATGAAGTCGTTCTCCTCGGAGGCGGTCAGGTAGTCGATGTCATCGGTGACCTGGCCGTCGACGACGCGACGGTACGGGGTCTCGATGAAACCGAAGGAGTTGATGCGCGCGAACGTGGCGAGCGAGCCGATCAGACCGATGTTCGGGCCTTCAGGAGTCTCGATCGGGCACATGCGGCCGTAGTGCGACGGGTGAACGTCACGGACCTCGACACCTGCGCGGTCACGGGACAGACCGCCGGGGCCCAGCGCCGAGAGGCGGCGCTTGTGGGTCAGACCCGCGAGCGGGTTGTTCTGGTCCATGAACTGCGACAGCTGCGACGTTCCGAAGAACTCCTTGATCGCGGCGACGACGGGGCGCACGTTGATCAGGGTCTGCGGAGTGATCGCCTCGATGTCCTGCGTGGTCATGCGCTCGCGGACGACGCGCTCCATACGGGAAAGACCCGTGCGGACCTGGTTCTGGATGAGCTCGCCGACGGCGCGGATGCGACGGTTGCCGAAGTTGTCGATGTCATCGGTCGACATGCGGATCTCGGCCTTCTTGCCGCCGCGGAGACCCTCGAAGGTCTCATCGCCACGGTGCAGACGCACGAGGTACTTGATGGTCGCGACGATGTCCTCGACGGTCAGCACCGAGGAGTCCAGGGGCTGGTTCAGGCCCAGCTTCTGGTTGATCTTGTAGCGACCGACCTTCGCGAGGTCGTAGCGCTTCGCGTTGAAGTAGAAGTTGTCCAGCAGCGCGCGGGCGGCCTCGGCGGCGACCTGCTCGCCCGGACGGAGCTTGCGGTAGATGTCGCGCAGCGCGTCTTCCTTGGTGAGGATCGTGTCCTTCGCCAGGGTCTCCTCGATGGAGGGGTAGCCGGCGAACTCGACGAGGATCTCCTCGCTGGTCATGCCCAGCGCCTTGAGGAAGACCGTGACGGACTGCTTGCGCTTGCGGTCGATGCGCACGCCGACCTGGTCGCGCTTGTCGATCTCGAACTCGAGCCATGCACCACGGCTCGGGATGACGCGAGCGGAGACGATGTCCTTGTCGGAGGTCTTGTCGGGGCTCTTGTCGAAGTAGACACCCGGCGAGCGCACCAGCTGGGACACGACGACACGCTCGGTCCCGTTGATGATGAAGGTTCCGCGGCTGGTCTGCAGCGGGAAGTCACCCATGAAGACGGTCTGAGTCTTGATCTCACCGGTCTGGTGGTTCATGAACTCGGCCTCGACGTAGAGCGGAGCCGCGTAGGTCTTGCCACGCTCCTTGCACTCGTCGATCGAGTACTTCTCAGGCTCGAGGTACGGGTTCGTGAAGCTCAGCTGCATCGTCTCGCTGAGGTCTTCGATCGGAGAGATCTCCTCGAAGATCTCCTCCAGACCGCTGAACTCGTTGAGATCCTTGCGACCGGCCTTCTTGCCTTCTGCGACACGAGCCTTCCAGGCGTCGTTGCCGACGAGCCAGTCGAAGGACTCCGTCTGCAGCGCGAGAAGGTCAGGGACCGTCAGCGTGTCGGAGATCTTGGCGAACGAAAGACGGGAAGCTCCGCGTCCGTTCTTGTTGGTGGTGGATGTGGATGCGTTGCGAGCAGCAGCCAAGGGAATAACCTCCGTGAGCCCCGCAGGGCTTCTCGATTCCTTTGTCGTCAGGTGGAGTGCGCACTCAATTGCTCAACATCTGCCGACCACCATATGAGGGCAGGGAGAACCGAGGCGCAAAGAACAACTATACGTCCGATTTCACGACATGGCAAGCTGAATCCTTGACCAATTCCGGATGCTGCGGTAAAAGCATCCGGATCGACAGCCCCGCGCTCGTCCGCGGGGGCAGCGCGGGTCAGGCGATGCCCAGTTCGTTGCCCGGGATCGAGGCCAGAAGGCGACGGGTGTACGGGTCGCGCGGGTTCGTGAAGATCTCCTCGCTCGTCGCAGCCTCCACGAGAGCGCCGTCCTTCATCACGCAGACGTAGTCGCTGATCAGGCGCACGACCGCGAGGTCGTGCGAGATGAACAGGTAGCTGAGCCCGTACTCGCGCTGCAGATCACCGAGCAGTCGGAGGATCTGATCCTGCACCAGAACGTCGAGCGCCGATACCGGCTCGTCGCACACGATCAGATCGGGCGAGAGCGCCAGGGCCCTTGCGATCGCGACGCGCTGACGCTGACCGCCGGACAGCT
Organism: Microbacterium profundi; assembly: GCF_000763375.1. Classification (NCBI taxonomy): domain Bacteria; kingdom Bacillati; phylum Actinomycetota; class Actinomycetes; order Micrococcales; family Microbacteriaceae; genus Microbacterium; species Microbacterium profundi. The sequence goes on from NZ_JPSY01000001.1 coordinate 805,661, forward strand.
CGGACGGATACCGCCTGAGCATCGACTGCGGCAGCGCGACGTCATCGAGCAGCTGCCGCACGCGCTTGCGGCGATCGGAGGTGCTCCCCCGCCGGTAGAACTCCAGCGGCTCGGCGATCAGGCGTTCGATCGTGAACATCGGGTTCAGGCTCGAATACGGATCCTGGAAGATCGGCTGCACCCGCTGACGGAAGTCGCGCGTCTCCGCGCGGCTGAGCGTGGACACGTCCTTGCCCTCGAACCTGATCAGTCCGCTGGTCGGCTCGATCAGCTTCAGCAGCATCCGTGCCGTCGTGGTCTTGCCGGAGCCGGACTCCCCCACGATCGCGACGGTCTCGCCGCGCGGGATCACGAGCGACACATCCTTCACCGCGACGAAATCCTCGCCTCGGCCCCGCACCGGATACACCTTCGTGAGGTTCTCGAACTCGACGATGTTGTCGGATGCTGTGGCGGATGCTGAGGTCTCGGATGCTGCGGTCTCGGATGCTGCGGACGAGGGGGTCGTTTCGACGCGCTCCGCTTGCTCAACGCGTTTCGTCTCGCTTCGCTCGCTCAACGACCCGTCAGCGGAGTCGCTCCCCACGGGGCGTTCAGCGGAGGCGCCCCCCACGGGTCGTTCAGCGGAGTCGCCCCCCACGGGTCGTTCAGCGGAGTCGCCCCCCACGGGGCGTTGAGCGGAGGCGCTCCCCACGGGGCGTTCAGCGGAGTCGCCCCCCACGGGGCGTTCAGAGGAGTCGCCCCACACGGGTCGTTGAGCGGAGGCGGCGGAGCCGTCGGAGACGAAACGGGGTGAGCGACCGAAGGGAGTCGAAGCCTCTCCGTCCGACTTCACGAACGTCTCTGGCCGCAGGCGCGCGACGGCGACAGACGGCGCGGCCGCGACGAGCGACTTCGTGTACGGATGCTGCGGGTCCTCGAGGATCTGCTTCGCATCGCCCTGTTCGACGACCTTGCCGCGGTGCATCACGATCACGCGCTCCGCACGCTCTGCGGCAAGCCCCAGATCGTGCGTGATCAACAGCACGGCCGTGCCGAGCTCACGCGTCATCGCACCGATCTGATCGAGGATCGTCTGCTGCACGGTGACGTCCAGCGCGCTGGTCGGCTCGTCCGCGATCAGCAGGCGCGGCTTGCAGGCGAGACCGATCGCGATCAGCGCGCGCTGTCGCATGCCGCCGGAGAACTCGTGCGGATACTGCTTGGCGCGCTTCGCCGCGTCGGGCAGACCTGCGGCCTCGAGCGCCTCGACGACCTTCGCGGAGACGTTCTGCCGGTTGGCGAGGCCGTGCGCGAGCAGCGTCTCGGCGACCTGCGTGCCGATCTTCGCGACCGGATTGAGGTTAGACATCGGGTCCTGCGGCACGAGCCCGATGTGGCGTCCGCGGATCGTGCGCATCTCGTGCTCCGGAGCCTTCGAGATCTCCCGACCGTCGAGACGGATGCTGCCGGAGGCGATGCGTCCGCCACCGGCGAGGAGGCCGATGATCGCCATCGCGGTCGTCGACTTGCCCGACCCGGACTCCCCCACGATCGCGACGGTCTCGCCCTCGGAGATCTCGAGGTCGACGCCCTCGACGGCGTGCACGACGCCGTCGGTGGTGTTGAAGTCGACGGCCAGGCCTTCGACCGACAGCAGCGGAGTGCTCATCTTCGGTTCCTTGGTGATATCGGCCATCTCAGCGCGCCCTCGTCCTCGGGTCCATCGACTCTCTCAGCGCTTCACCGAACAGCGTGAAGCCGAGAGCGGTGACCGCGATGCAGATGCCGGGGAAGAACGCCAGCCATGGCGCGATCGCGAGCTCGCTCTGCGCGTAGGTCAGCATCCGCCCCCACTCGGCGGTCTCGGGGCGTCCGCCGCCGAGGCCGAGGAACGAGAGCGCTGCCGCGTCGATCACGGCCGTCGCGAGCGTCAGAGTGCCCTGAACGATGACAGGGCCGATCGCGTTCGGCAGCACGTGCGACATCGTGATGCGCCCTCGTCCGAGTCCGAGCGTCTGCGCCGAGAGCACGTAGTCGCTCGAGCGCTGCTGCAGCATCGACGCGCGAAGCAGGCGCGCGAAGATCGGCACCTGCGACGCACCGATCGCGATCATCACCGCGTACGGGGTCTGGCCGAGGATCGCCGCGATCGAGACTGCGAGCAGCAGGTTCGGCACCGACAGGATGATGTCGACGATGCGCATGATGACCGTGTCGACCCAGCCGCCGAACGTGCCGGCGACGAGTCCGAGGATCATGCCGCCGACCAGGCCCATCGCGGTCGAGATGACACCGACCATGAGAGAGGCCTGTGCACCCCAGATGAGCTTGGACAGCACGTCGCCGCCGAAGCGGTCGAGTCCGAGCGGGAACTCCGCGAGTTCACCGGGGCCGGGAATGTTCGTCGGTGTGATGAACTTCGCGCCGGGCAGCGCGGTCTCGGGATACGGCGCGAGGATCGGGGCGAGCGCCGCGACGAGCAGGAACAGCAGCACGATCACGGCGCCGATCCAGGCTGTCGGGCTGTGGCGCAGGCGCCGGAAGACGTCCTGCCAGAAGCCGCCGCCGGCATCCTTCAGATCGGTCTGGGCGAGCGAGACCGTGTCGATGATCTCGCCACCCTGCGCGGGGGGAAGGGGAATGCTCATTGGACCCTCACTCTCGGGTCGATCAGGCTGTAGGAGACATCCACCGCGAGGTTGATCAGCGCGTACGCGATCGCGATGAAGATGATGAAGCCCTGCAGCACGGGGAAGTCACGCGTGAAGATCGCCCTGGCGAGGAACGATCCGATACCCGGATAGGCGAACACGGTCTCTGTCAGCACCGCTCCGGAGATCAGCAGACCGGTCTGCAGACCGATCGTGGTGACGACGGGGAGCAGGGCGTTGCGCAGGATGAACCGCCCTCGCAGCGTCGAATTGGCGACGCCCTTCGCCCGACCGGTGCGCACGTAGTCGGCGTTCTGCACTTCGAGGACGCTGGCCCTCGTGATGCGCACGATGATCGCGAGCGGGATCGTGCCGAGCGCGAGCGCGGGGAGGATCAGGTGCAGGATCGCATCCCACGACGCGTCGAACTCGCCCGTGATGATGCCGTCCCACACGTAGAACCCGGTCGGGTGGGTGGCGTCGATCCTCGGATTCTGCCTGCCGTCGGCCGGAAGCCAGCCCAGCTGCACCGCGAAGATGTATTTGAGGATGAACGCGAGGAAGAACACCGGGATCGTGATGCCGACCAGGCTCAGAATGACGGCGGCATGATCGCTGAACCTGCCGTGCCGCCTCGCGGCCCAGTAGCCGAGCGGGACGCCGATGCCGATCGCGATGATCAGCGCTGCGATCGACAGTTCGATCGTCGCGGGGAAGCGCCGGAAGAACTCCTCCAGCACCGGGCGGTTGGTCTGGATGGATGTGCCGAAGTCGCCCTGCAGCAGTCGTCCGATCCAGACGAAGTACTGCTCGATGAGGGGCCTGTCGAATCCGTAGAGCTTGTTGACCCGTTCGATCGCGTCGGGGGTGGCCTTCTCTCCGAGAAGCGCCACGGCCGGCCCGCCGGGTAGGGCCCTGACCCAGGCGAAGAGCAGGATGCTCAGGCCGAAGAGGGTGGGGATGAGGAACAGCAGTCGCCTGCCGATGGTGCGCAGCAAGAAGTACTCCCAGCTTTTCAGGTGCGGCGTCGCCCTGTTCCGGTCCCTTCGACAGGCTCAGGGACCGGAACAGGTGACGCCGCGTGAACCCTTACTTGGTGAGGACGATGTCCGTGAAGACCTCGTCGTTCACCGGGCTGGCGGGGTAGCTCTCGACCCGTGAGTCGAATGCCAGCGTGGGAGCGGGGTGCGCGAGCGGGACGCCGGGGATGAACTCGGCGACCATCTCGTTGATGTCCTCGTACAGCGGAGTCTGCTCATCGAGATCGGCGACACCGCGCGCCTCGTCCAACGCCGCGAACAGCTCGGGGTTGTCGAAGCCCCACTCCGAGCTCTGCGCGCCGAAGAAGACTCCGACGAAGTTGTCGGTGTCGTTGTAGTCGCCCGTCCAGCCGAGCAGGTGGATGCCGTGGTCCGCGGTGCCGGTGGTGCGGTCGAGGTATTCGACCCACTCCTCGGCGACCGGTGTGGTCTCCACGCCCGCCTCAGCGAGCTGCGACGAGAGCACGGTGAAGATCTGCTCGGGGTCGGGCATGTACGGACGCGAGACGTTGACCGGGTAGTTGAAGTCCAGCTTCAGCGGGTTGGACTCGTCGTAGCCGGCCTCGGCCAGCAGCGCCTTCGCCTTGTCGACGTCGTACTCGTAGGTGGTGACGTCGTCGTTGTAGCCGTTGACGACCTCGGGGATGAACTGCGTCGCCTTCTGCGTGCCCTCCGGGAGCACCTGGCTGATCAGCGCATCCTTGTCGATCGCGTACGACAGCGCCTCGCGCACCTTCGGGTCCTGAAGCGCAGGGACCTGCTGGTTGAACGCCAGGTACAGGATCGTGAACGGAGGACGCGGGACCATCGTGAAGCCGTCTTCTTCGAGTGCTGCCGTATCGGCGGGGCCGACCAAGTCGTAGCCGTCGATGTCGCCGGCCTCGAGGGACTGACGACGAGCGGTCGGGTCATCGATCGTACGGAAGATGATCTCCTCGATCTGCCCCTTGTCGCCCCAGTAGTCGGGGTAGGACTTCAGCGTGACCTGCTCACCGGGTGCCCACTCCTCGAACTGGAACGGTCCGGTGCCGACCGGGTTGCCCATGGCGTACTCGGAGAGCGCAGGCGCCTCGGCCGAGCCGCCGACCTCATCTGCCGCGAACTCCTGCATGGCCGCGGGGCTCTGCATGGCGAACGCCGGCAGCGAGAGTGCCGGGATGAACCCGGCGAACGGCTTGTTCAGCTCGACAGTGACGCTGTAATCGCCCTCTGGCGTGCACGACTTGTACACCGCGTCGGCGGCGTTGGATGCGTAGCCCTTGAACAGCTTGTTGTAGTAGTAGCCGAACGCCTCGGATGCTGCGAGGCCGGTCCAGTTGTACCAGCGGTCGAAGTTGACGCAGACGGCCTCGGCGTTGAACGGAGTACCGTCCTGGAACGTGACGTCCTCCTTCAGCGCGAAGGTGTACGACAGGTTGTCCTCGGATGGCTCCCAGGACTCGGCGAGCAGCGGGGCGGGGTCCGCCGTACCCGGCTCGGTGCCGACGAGACCCTCGAAGATCTGGCGAGAGATGCGGAACGTCTCGCCGTCCTGCGCGAAGGCAGGGTCGAGGCCGGCCGGGTCGGACGATGCCGCGAAGACGAACGTGCTGTCGACGTCGCCCTGTGCGGCTCCTGAGTCGTCGCCGCGGTCGCTGGCGACGCAACCCGCGAGCAGCATCGCTGCGATCGCGGTGCCGGTGACGGCGATCAGCCCTCGCCGACGCATGGATGTGTGGTGCATGCTGTGTACCTTCCCTGTTGGGGCGCTTCATTGCGCGTGCCGAGGCGTCGATGCCGCGATACACGTGATGCATCGACGTTACCCAGCACGCTCCTGGAATCCAAACGCATCCATGTTGCGATCCGGTATCAGCTGCGTAACGGCCCCGTGTTAGCGTCAGGCAGGATCGGAGGACCACGGATGAAGAAGGTGCCTGATGCACTCCACCGCTCGACGGTCGCTCGCCATGCGACGCTGCCTTCACCCAGCCGGACATCGACCGGACTGAAGCTGCTGGGCGCCGCGCTGGGCGCCGTGCTGGTCGCGGCGGTCGGCGTCGGCGCGTTCATCACGATCGACCTCGCCACACGCGCGACGGCGGATGCCGTCGGCCTCGAGGGAGCCCCCGAGATCGCGCCACCCGCCCTCGGCGAGTTTCCCGGCCCATTCGATGTGCTCGTGCTCGGCACCGACGAGTGCGGGCCGATCTCGGACCAGTGGCTCGGCGCGCGCTGCGAGGAGGCCGATGGCGGCATCCTGAACGACGCCAATCTGCTCGTGCACGTTTCCGAGAACCCGCGCCGGGTGACGGTCGTCTCGTTCCCCCGCGACCTGATGGTCGACGTGCCAGAGTGCACACGCGAGGACGGCACCGTGGCGGAGGCGCAGGGAACGCAGTCCCTCAACACCGTGTACGAGCGCGCCGGGCTGTCGTGCGTCGCGCAGACCATCACCCAGCTCACCGAGGTGAAGATCGGCTTCGCCGCCAAACTCAGCTTCGACGGCGTGATCCAGATGACCGATGCGATCGGCGGCGTCGAGGTGTGCATCGCCGAGCCGGGGATCAGCGACACTCAGACCGGCATCGACTGGCCGGCGGGTATCCGAAACGTGAAAGGACTCGAGGCCCTGCAGTTCCTGCGCACGCGGCACGGGGTCGGTGACGGAAGCGATCTCGCGCGCATCTCGAACCAGCAGCAGTACATGTCGCGCCTGGCGAGGAAGATCCTCAGCGATGAGGTGCTCAGCGACCCGTCCAAGGTGCTGCGCCTGGCGAGCACAGTGGCGGAGAACATCGTGCCGAGCGAGTCCCTCTCGAATCCGCTGAGACTCGGGCAGCTCGCTCTCGCGGTCAAGGACGTGCCGTTCGACGACTTCATGTTCGTGCAGTATCCGAGCTTCACCGATCCGAACGACCCCGACAAGGTCGTACCGGACTACGACTCCGCCGCTGCATTGTGGGACGCTCTCGCCGCCAATCAATCGCTGGAGCTGACCGGCGGGGCGAGCCCCAACGGGGGCGTGGAGCAAGTGACACCCACCGAGCCCGCGCCGGAGGAGCCCGCTCCGGACGGCACCGCAGCCCCAGAGGACACGGCAGCGCCGGACGATCGGGCGACGCTGCCGCCCGAGGTCTCCGGAACGAATGTCGGGCAGGACACCTGCTCTGCGGGCAACCTCAACTGAGGTCTCAGGATCGGGATGCCGCCGTGACAGCCGTTCGCGAGGTGTCTCTTCGTGCCGCGTTGGCGCCGGGGAGGCGGCACGAAGCGCCACCTCCCACGCAGTAGTCCTTCGGGCGGGCGCGATCCGTGCCGCGTCAGCGCCCGAGCAGCAGGTCGCGGGCGGCCTCGGCACCGACACGGCTGGCGGCAGCGACCTCGACGATCGGAAGGGACAGCGGATGCCGGGCCGGCAGGCCCACGTTGACCACGACGGCGTCCGCGTCACGGACGGACGCGAGCTCGACGAGCGCGCGCTGCGCATCGGCGACGTCTGGGCGGTCGATCAGCAGGACGAGTCGCCCATCGGATGCGATGGCCGCGTTCAGGGCAGCATCGCGTTCCTCATCCGTCGCGCGGTCGACGTCCAGACGCACGCGGAAGCCGTCGCCGGCGAGTCCGTCCGCGACGTACGAGGCCGCACTGTCGACCGCGAGCGTCGAGCGCCGACGCGCGTCGATGACGGACAGGACGGATGCCGCGGCATCCGGCGTCGCGTGCGACGCGCCTGTTGAGTCTGCGACACGCAATGCGCGGCGCACGATCTCGGAAGCATCGTAGGTCGCAGTGTCGGACTCGTCGTCGGCGTCACGGGGCGCATGCTCGACGGTTCCGGCGCGCTTCGCCGCCAGCATCCGCACCCGATCGCGCGCCTGCTCGACGCGCTCGCGCGGCAGAGTGCCGTCGCGCAGCGCGGCGACGACCGCCTCGCGCGCAGTGAGATAGTCGCGCTCATCCTGATCGGCGTGGGCAGCAGAGCCCGGGTTGGTCGGGTTGCCGATGCACAGCAGGTCGGCGCCTGCGGCCAGCGCCTGCACCGCTGCGCCACCGATGCCGACGGACTCGCGGACGGCTGCCATGTCGAGCGCGTCCGTGATGATGACGCCCTCGAATCCCATCTCTCGCAGGCGCCCCAGCACTGCGGGGTTCAGGGTCGCCGGCCGCTCGCCCCACGCGGGGACGACGATGTGCGCGGTCATGATCGAGTCCACACCCGCAGCGATCGCGGCGCGGAACGGCTCGAGGTGCACATCCTCGATCTCGGCAGGATCCAGCGTGATCACGGGCAGCGCGTGGTGCGAGTCGAGATGGGTGTCGCCGTGGCCGGGGAAGTGTTTCACGCACGCGGCCACTCCCCCGTGCTGCAGGCCCTCGACCGTGGCCACGACGTGGCGCGAGACGAGCGCGGCATCCGCCCCGAACGCACGCACCCCGATCACGGGGTTGCGCGGGTCGGTGTTCACGTCGGCGACGGGGCCGAGCACGACGTTGATGCCGGCCGCCCGCGCGCGGCGAGCAAGCTCTGCTCCGGTGGCCGCCGTCGCGGCGACGTCGTCGACGATGCCGAGCTGTGCGGCTCCGGGGAGCGTCGATCCGGTCGCGACCTCGAGCCGGGTGACGCTGCCGCCCTCTTCGTCGATGCCGATCAGCGCGTGCGGATTCGCCGCACGGATCCGGGCGCTCAGCTCGGGAAGTTCCGCCGAGATGTTCTGGCCGAAGTACACGACGCCCGCGAGGTCGTCCTCGAGTGCTGCGAGCAGCCACGCCGGAGCGCCGTCGCCTTCGAGGCTCGTCCCGAAGAACCCCGGCCACAGCACGCTGTTGGCGAGGCGGGTGAGTTCGTCCGTCATCCCTTCACCGCTCCCGCGACCATGCCGCTGGCGAGCCGGCGCTGCACGATCACGAAGAAGATCATGACCGGGATCGTGATGATCGTAGAGGCGGCCATGATGCTGCCCCAGTCGTTGGAGTACAGGCCGAAGAACGACTTCAGACCGATCGCGACCGTGTACTGGTCGCTCGCGCCGCCGAGCATCGTCATCGCGAAGATGAACTCGTTCCACGCCGTGATGAAACTGAAGATGCTCGTCGCCACGAGGCCGGGCATCACCAGCGGCAGCAGCACGGAGCGGAACATGCGCCACCAGCTCGCGCCATCGATGTACGCCGCCTCCTCCAGCTCGACCGGGACCGCCGCGACGAAGCCGCGCAGCATCCAGATGCCGAACGCGAGCGAGAGCGCGACGTACACGATCATCAGACCGATGATGCTGTTGAGCAGGCCGAGGCTCTTCACCTGCAGGAACAGCGGGATGACCAGCGCTTCGAGCGGCACCATCTGCACCACGAGGATCATCATCAGGATCGTGGTGCGGAACTTGAACTTGAACCGCGCCACCGCGACGGCGGCGAGCAGGCAGACCAGGGCGCTGACGAGCACCGTCACGAGCGCGACGATCGCGGAGTTGCGGAGGAAGACGCCGAATCCACCCTCGGTGAGCACGAAGGCGAAGTGGTCGAAGGTGAGCTCTTCGGGGAAGAACGATCGACCACCGCTGGAGGCGTTCTTGTCGAAGGCGCTGGAGATCATCCAGTACACCGGGAAGAGGGTGAAGATCAGGACTGCGGCGACGGCGACGCCGATTCCGACCTTCGACAGGACGGACTTGTTGTTCGGATTCACAGTTCGTCCTCCTTCATGAGCGAGCGGATGTACACGATCGTGATGCCGATCAGCGCCAGTGTCAGCAGCACCGCGAGGGCTGCGCCGAAACCGTAGCGGTTCTGGCCGAACGACTCGACGTACGACCAGACGCCGAGGTTGAGCACTGAGCGATTCGAGCCGGAGCCGCCCGGCATCAGATACACCTGCGCGAACACCTTGAAGTCCCAGATGGTCGACAGGATGATCACCACCGAGAACACCGGACGCAGAGTCGGGAAGATGATGCCCCAGAAGCGGCGCCAGGCGCCGGCACCGTCGAGGGCTGCGGCCTCGAGCATCTCCTTGGAGACGCCGAGCAGGCCTGCGAGCACGGTGATCGCGACGAACGGGAAGCCGTGGTGCACGACGTTCAGCAGCACGATCGCGTAGAAGGACCACTGATTCGTGAACCAGTTCACCGAGTCGTCGATGAGGCCGAGGCTGCGCAGCACGTCGTTGAAGACGCCGCGATCGGCGTCGAAGATGAAGGTCCACACGTAGGTGCCTGTGACTGCCGGCATCGCCCACGCGATCATGATGCAACTGGAGACGATCAGGCGCCAGGTCGTGCCGAGCCGCTGCAGCAGCAGCGCCACGAGTGTGCCGACGGTCACCGTGGTGAACACGGCGACGGCCGCGAAGCCGACGGTGTTCGGCAGGACGACGATCCACAGAGTGGGGTCGGTCAGCGCCTCGACATAGTTGTCGAAGCCGATGAAATTGCTCTCCCCTGTGTTGATCTCCCGCAGCCCGTAGTCCTGCAGCGAGTAGATGAAGACCTGCACCAGCGGCCACAGCATGAGCCCTGCGAGGATCGCGAGCCCGGGAGCGAGGAGCAGCCAAGGACGGGCCTTGGCGATGGAGAGGAACCGATTTGATCGGCGGCCACCGGCCACGGAGGCGGGGGTGTTCCCCGCCTCCGTGGGTGTCGGCAGCGGTGCGTGCACCGTCGACATGGAGGGTATTGCCTAACTGGTCGTTACTGGTTGAGCAGCTCGGTCATCTCGGCTGCGGCATCCTTCGTCGCCGTCGCGACGTCCTTCTGCCCGCTGAGGATCGACTGGATCATCGCATTGGTGGTCTTCTTCGCCTGGACGGCTCCGAAGTTCGGGGTCACCGGCACGGACGCGCCGCCATCGACCATCTGCTCGGCGAACGGTGCGACCAGCGGGTCGGTCGAGGCGAGAGCCGCTTCCATCGCCGAGGCGACACCCGGGAAGTAGCCGGTCTGCTCAGCCCACTGCTCGGCGTACTCGCCCGTGGTCATGAACTTGACGAACTCCCACGCGAGGTCGGCGTTCTTGGTGGTGTTGAAGATCGACAGGTGCGATCCACCGAGCACCGACGGGGCGATGCCGCCGTCTTCACCGGGGATGACCGCTGCGCCGAGCTTGCCCTCGAGGTCGGGGTTCGTCTCGATGAGCGCGTTGGGCGTCCACGAACCGGACAGCATCATCGCGACGTTGCCCTGCGTGAACGCGTCACGGATGTCGGTCTCCTTCCAGGTGGTGGCACCCGCGGAGGAGAAGCCGTACTTCGTGGCCAAGTCGGTGTAGAACTGGATTCCTGCCTGCGACTTCTCACTGTCCAGTTCGCTCGTCCACTCGCCGCCGTCCACCGTGGCGATCTCGCCGCCGGCGCCCCAGACCCACGGATACACGAAGAACTCGGAGTCGCCGGCGACCGGGAATGCGAGCATCTCGGGGTACGCGGCCTTGATGGCCTCTCCGGCGGTGACGATGTCATCCCACGTCTTCGGCGCCTCGAGTCCCAGCTCTTCGAAGATGTCGGCGCGGTAGACGATCGAGCGCACACCCGCGTACCACGGCATGCCGTAGAGCTCTTCTTCGTAGGTGCCGGCGACTTCGAGGCCCTCGACCAGGTCGTCGCGCAGGCCGTCTTCGGCGTCGACGTACTCGTCGATCGGAACGAGCGCACCGGCGTCGGCGAACTCCGCCGTCCAGGTGGTGCCGGTCTCGGCGATGTCGGGGGTCGTGCCGCCGGCGATCGAGGTCACGAAGCGTTCGTGGGCATCTGCCCACTGCACCTCTTCGAACTCGACGGTCGCGCCGGTCTCCTCCTTGAACGCCGAGGAGACCTCGTCGAGGAACGCGGTGGAGTCGGGGTTGGTGCCCTGCATGATCCAGACGCTGAGGGTCTGGTCCTCACCGTCGGCTGAGCCAGTGTCCGTGCCGCCCGAACACGCGGCGAGGCCCAGTGCTGCCGTGACGCCCAGCGCCACGATGGGAAGAATGCGCTTCTTCATCTGGTGAATCTCCTCATTGAAAAGTGCCTCGGCGCACAACGGTTGCATGCCGATCAGTAAAAAGTATTCACCACTAACAAAATGCCTGCAACTTGTGCGAGCGATCGTCATAGACCTGTAACACGCCCGTCCCGCATAGGCTCGGGGGCATGGGACGGACACGAGCTCGGGATGCCGAACACCCCGAGGCGCGCCTCGACCACGGCGGGATCGCCCGGGTGATCCCCTCGGAGTTCACGACCGGCTTCGAGCTGATCGTCGACGACACCCCGCAGTCCCACGTCGACCTCGACGACCCCACGCACCTGCATTTCGAGTACGTCGTGCGCATGGGTGCAGTGATCGATCAGCTGACCTCGGCGGGTGCACCGTTGACCGCCGTGCACCTCGGCGCCGGCGCGCTGACCGTCCCCCGCTACATCGAGGCCACCAGACCGGGCTCGCGTCAACAGGTGATCGAATTGGAAGCGCCGCTGGCCGCTCTCGTGCGCGAGCACCTGCCGCTGCCTCGCGGGGCGTCGATCCGCATTCGGATCGGGGATGCGCGCGCTGGTGTTCCGAAACTGCCGCCCGCGCTCACCGGCGCCTGCGACCTCGTCGTCTCGGACGTCTACTCCGGCGCGCAGACGCCCGCCCATCTGACCAGCGTGGAGTTCTATCGCGAGGTGTCAGAGCTCCTCGCCCCGGTCGGAGTGCTGCTCGTCAACGTCGCCGACGGTCCTGGGCTCGCGTTCGCGCGACGGCAGGTCGCCACGATCGCGCACGTGCTCCCCGAGGTCGCGCTGCTCGCCGACACTCAGGTGCTGAAGGGCCGCCGGTTCGGGAATCTGGTGATCGCGGCATCCGCTTCTCCCCTGCCGACCGCATGGCTGCCGCGGATGCTGGCGGCCGGCCCCCACCCGGCGAAGATCGCGCAGGATGGCGAGGTCACCGCCTTCGCGAAAGGTGCGCGGATCGTCACGGATGCGGATGCTGTGGCCTCCCCGAAGCCGGACGCGTCGATCTTCCTGCGCTGAAATCGCACTCCGGGGCGTGCCGCCGGCTCGTCTGCTGATCCGACAGGCAGACTGGAGCGAGGCGCTGCGGAGGGAGAGCACATGGGTTACATCAAGGGTTACGATCCAGAGACTCTTCGTGAGCTGATCGATAAGGTCGAGTGCGCAGAACGACTGGTCGAGATCGAGTCGCAGCGCAGCCTGCCGGCGCTGCTCGAGAGGGTCTGGCTGCTCAAGGTGCTCGATCAGCTCGACGACGCGCTGAAGCTCTCGGATGAATCCGTGCGAGTGGCGCGGATGGCCGGCACGCGCAAGGACGTTCTTCGCGCACGCGTGCTGCACGCGACGATCCTGCAGTACCGCGGAGCGCACGCCGCAGCCGAACAGGAACTGGCGACCTGCGCATCCGAGGCCGAAGGGCAGGGGTGGGCGTCGATCGCGGCGTTCGCGCACCAGCACCACGGCAAGAACGCGTACGACGCCGGTGACTTCGAGCAGGCCCGCACGAGCTTCAAGCAGGCGCTCTTCCTGCGTCGGGAGGCCGGCGCAGCGGATGCCGAGCTCGAGGTCGCTCTGCTCGCGATCGACGCCGCGGAGAAGCGGCGCACGGGGCAGCTCGTCGGGAGCTGACCTGCACGGTCGCTGAGCCTGTCGAAGCGTCCGGCATCCCCATTGTCGGCGGGATGATTTACTCTTGGCGCATGGCGGAACTTGACCGTGTGCGCGTCTGGGGAGACGCACTGATCCGGCTGCACCTCGACGACTCGTGGTCGTTCGGCTTCGACCACGCCAAGCGCCGCGCCGGTCAGTGCGATTTCCGGGCGAAGCGCATCACGGTGTCGCGCTATCTCGCTGCGCGCTTCGACGATGACGAGATCCATCAAGTGCTGCTGCACGAGGTGGCGCACGCCATGGCCGGACACCGGGCCGCGCACGGGGCGAAGTGGAAGCTCATCGCCCGCGACATCGGCTACGTCGGTGGCACGACGCACCACGGCGAGACGGCAGAGGAGCTCGCTCCGTGGATCGGCACCTGCCCCGCCGGCCACGTCACTTACCGGCACCGCAGGCCGAGCCGGGCGACCTCATGCGTCAAGTGCTCGCGCACGTTCGACCCGCGTTTCGAGTTCACCTGGACCCGCCGCGAGATCACGGCGGCGGCGAAGCTGGCCGCGCAGATGCCGCGCGAGCAGTAGCCGCCGGGGGTTCCGCTACGGGTCGTTGAGCGAGCGTCAGCCGGACGGTTCCGCCACGGGTCGTTGAGCGAGCGTCAGCCGGACCGTTCCGCCACGGGTCGTTGAGCGAGCGTCAGCCGGACCGTTCCGCCACGGGTCGTTGAGCGAGCGTCAGCGAGTCGAAACGGGTTGAGCGAGCGTCAGCGAGTCGAAACCTGCCGAGCAGCGTCAGCGAGTCGAAACCTGCGTGTCTCACGCGAACGCGACGAAGACCCCGTCGCTGAGCACGGGCACGACGTCGGTCGCGTCGACTTCGGCGGCGGCCGCAGTGTCGGTCGGAACGAGACCCGCCGCTTCGATGCGCGCGGTCGCTGATACGCCGTCGGCGATCTCCTTGCCGGACCCGGATGCCGTCAGCAGATGCCTCATCGCCCGTCGCAGTCCGCGGGCCGATTCGCAGACAGCCGCGGCATCCGGCGAGGTGTGATCGGCGCCCAGGTCGCTGAGCGCCGCGATGATCGTGCCGGCGCCGAGCTGGTCTTCGACGGCGAAGCGGAGGTCTCCGGCATCCGTCAGCTCGCCCGCCGCGATCATGGCGACCGAAGTGCGCTGCTGCCGTCGGTTCTGAAGTTCGAGCACGGTCCTCGCCACGGCCGAGGCGTTGCGCAGCGAGCCAAGGAGCACGGTCGGCTCGCCCGCCGCTGCGGCCGCCGCGACCACGGCTGCGCCGTTGCGCGACCAGCCAGCGGCATCCGTGAGCGTGACCGTGCGGCCGGATGCCACGGCATCCGTCACCGTCGATGAGAAGCGGAGCACGTCGACCACGACGACCACGTCGGACGGCGCGAGACGCTGCAGTCCCGCGACACCCCACTCGAAGCGGACCTGGTATGCGGACTGATCGAACGGTTGCGGCATCCCCCCAGCCTACGAGACTCCGGCGCGCGCCATCGCGCGCCAGCCCCGCGCTGCAGGAGGTGGCGCCACGTGCCGCCTCCCGCGACCCGAAGCGACACCAAGCGACCCCTCCCGCCACCTGCATCGGCCGGCCGGCCGCCCGCCACCGCCGCGACCAGCCGGCTCAGTCCACGGCCAGCGCCTCGACCGGTGCCACCCTGGTTGCGAGCCGGGTGGGCGCCGCGGCAGCCACGAGGGTCAGCACCGCAGTCGCGACGACGATCACGGCCACCGGGATCCACGGCACGGCCGGAGCCACAAGCCCCGCGGTCTCTTCGAAGTTCGGCGGCATCCGCACAGAGCCGAGCAGCGACTGCGCGGCGATCCAGCCGTACACGACGCCGAGTGCGAGACCGGTGGCGGTCGCCGTGATCGTGATGTGCAGGGCCTCGAGCAGGATCATCCGTCGCACCTGGCCGTTCGACAGCCCGATCGCGCGCAGCAGCCCGATTTCGCGTCGCCGCTGCACGACTCCGATCGTGAGCAGGTTCACCAGCCCGACCGCGGCGATCACCGCCGAGACGCCGACCAGCACCATCATGATGGCGGAGAAGCTGTCCATGATCAGGGCGAACTCCGAGTCGACCTCTCCACCCGCGGCCTTCGCCAGAAGCACCTTGACCGATTCCAGCGCG
The DNA here is from genome assembly GCF_000763375.1 of Microbacterium profundi. Classification (NCBI taxonomy): domain Bacteria; kingdom Bacillati; phylum Actinomycetota; class Actinomycetes; order Micrococcales; family Microbacteriaceae; genus Microbacterium; species Microbacterium profundi. Next base: position 821,051 of record NZ_JPSY01000001.1, read on the forward strand.
ACCGCGAACATCGTCACCAGAGTCACACCCATGACGACACCGATCGCCATGCGGCTGGAGCGCTCCGGATACCGCAGCGCGTTCTCCGCGGCGAGCCGTGCCGTCGCCGAGCGCCCGAACAGCTTTCCGACCAGACGCAGCAGCGGCGGCATCACCAGCACGGCGCCCAGTGAGATCCCGGTGAACGAGAGCAGTCCGCCGAAGAACGCCACGACCACGCCCAGCGGCGTCACCAGTCCGATGAGCACGCCGAACGCCAGCAGCGCCGCACCGGCGATGAGCAGCAGCAGCGCTCCGACGTGACGCGTGGGGCGCCGTGCGGCATCCTCGTGCGAGCGCTCCACCGACCCTCCGATCGCCTGCAGCGGAGTCACCGCGAGCACGCGCCGGGATCCGACCCAGGCTGCCGCCCACGTCGTCAGCGCGACCCCGAGCGCAGGGATCAGAATCGCCGGCTGCGCCAGTGTGAACGAGGCCGCCGCGCCCAGCATCCGATCGGCGACGCCCAGTCCTATCCAGACGATGCCGAAGCCCGCGACCAGACCGACCACGGCGCCGAGTGCGCCGACGACCAGCCCCTGATTCGCGACCTCGACCCGCTGGGAACGGGCGCTCCCGCCGATCAGCCGCACCAGCGCGATGTACCGCGTACGCCCGGCGATGATCGTCGAGAACGTGTTGGCGGTGACGATCGCGCCGACGTAGAGCGCGACGCCGATCAGCAGCACGGACAGCAGTGCGACCACGACGGCCAACGTTCCGCTGTCACCGATGTACGGGTCGGCCCGCAGCATCGCACCGATGTACATCGTCGCCTCGACGAGCACGACGCCGAGCGCCGATGACAGGGCGGCGACCAGCACGCTGGCTCCCATCCCGCGGTCGCGCAACCAGGTGAGGCGCGGGCCCGTCGCACTCGTGTCCGAGACGACGGCGGCGACGGCGCTCACGCCGCCACCTCCGCGGCGAGCATGTGCGCCGCGATCTGCTCGGCGCTCTGGCGAGGATGGTCGGCGACGATGCGGCCGTCACCGAGGTACAGCACCCGGTCGGCGTGACTGGCCGCGATCGCGTCGTGCGTGACCATCGCGATGGACTGGCCGTGCTCACTGCTCGCGGTCGAAAGCAGTTGCAGCACCTCGCGCCCGCTGGCGGAGTCGAGGTTGCCGGTCGGCTCATCCGCGAACACGAGGTCGGGCGCGGTGGCGAGCGCGCGGGCGATGGCCACGCGCTGCTGCTGGCCGCCGGAGAGCTCGTGCGGACGGTGCCGCAGACGCGCGCCGAGACCGAGGGTCTCGACGAGTCCGTCGATCCTGGCGCGTTCGATCGCGCTGGGCCGGCGACCGTCGAGTTCGAAAGGCAGCAGGATGTTGCCGATCGCATCGAGCGTCGGCACCAGGTTGAACGCCTGGAAGATGAAGCCGACCCTCCGCCGCCGCAGGATCGTGAGGTCGAGGTCGCCGAGTCCGGTGATCTCGGTGTCGCCGATCCACGCGCGCCCCTCGGTCGGCGCATCGAGGCCGGCCATGATGTGCATGAGCGTCGACTTGCCCGATCCGCTCGGCCCCATGATGGCGGTGAACTGCCCGCGGCGGATACCGACGCTGATGTCGTCGAGAGCAGTGACGGCGCTCTCGCCAGAGCCGTATGACTTCGTCAGGTGCTGCACACGGGCTGCGAGCCCGAGGTCTGTGGTCGTGATCTCCATACCTACGACGTTAGGAAGAGCGGATGCTGCGCCGCATCGCCCGTGCGCATCATCCGCATACATCTCAAGGATGATCCTGCGCGTCCTTCGGTTCCACGAAACAACACGACCGATGGACTAGACTAAGCGGACTCAGTCCAGGAGATGTCATGCCCACTGTCAACATGCACGAGGCGAAGACCCACCTTTCGAAGCTGGTCAATGCCGCCTCCGACGGCGAAGTGGTGATCATCGCGAAGGCCGGCAAGCCCGTGGCGAAATTGACGCGCATCGATTCTCCGACCGCGCGCAGACGACTCGGTTTCCTCGCCGGCGACGCACAGGTTCCCGACGACTTCGACGAGATCGCCGGCGCCGATATCGCGGCCCTGTTCGAGGGCGAGGACGCCTGAATGCGACTGCTGCTCGATACGCACCTGCTGTTGTGGGCCGGGCTGCAGCCGGACCGGCTTTCGCCTGCCATGAGCGAACTGCTCGAGGACGAGTCCAACCTTCCCATGTTCAGCGCTGCGAGCGTCTGGGAGATATCGATCAAAGCCGGTCTGGGCCGCGCCGACTTCACAGTGGATTCTCGTTCGTTCCGCAGGGCCCTGATCGACAACGGCTACGAAGAGCTGTCCATCACGAGCGCGCACGCCGCCGCGATCGCCGATCTGCCTGCGATCCATCGAGACCCTTTCGATCGCATGCTCGTGGCCCAGGCACGAGTGGAGGGAATCACCCTCTTCACCTCGGACCGTGCCGTGAGCGCATACGGCTCACCAGCTCGACTCGTCTGAGAGCTCGACCACCCGGTTTCGCAGTCAGTTCAGACCGTGCTCGAACGCGAAGACCACCAGCTGCACGCGGTCGCGCAGCGCGAGCTTGGTGAGGATACGGCTGATGTGCGTTTTCACCGTGGCCTCGCTGAGAAATTCGCGTCCGGCGATCTCCGAGTTCGACAGCCCGCGCGCGGCGAGCGCGAAGATCTCCCGCTCGCGATCGGTCAACGACGCATAGGCCGAAGGCACTGGTTTCGCCGCCTCGGTGAAGTGCGCGAACAGCTCACGAGTGGCGGATGCCGCGATCACATTCGACCCTGAGTGCACGGTGCGGATCGCGGCGAGCAGGAACTCCGGCTCGGCATCCTTCAACAGGAACCCGCTCGCCCCCTGCCTGATCGCACGTGCTGCGGCCTCGTCGAGGTCGAAGGTCGTCAGCATCACGACCTTCGGGGCATCCGGCGACTTGAGGATCCCGGCTGTGGCCGTGAGACCGTCCATCACCGGCATTCGGATGTCCATGAGCACCACGTCCGGTGCCGTCTGCGCCACGACGGCGAGCGCCTCCTGCCCATCGCCCGCCTCTGCGACCACTTCCATGTCTGGCTGGGACGACACCAGCATCCGGATGCCGGCACGGAACAGCGCCTGGTCGTCGACCAGCAGCACCCGGATCATGCGCGTCCCTCCGATGGTTGCGTCGCACCGATGGGCAGTGCCGCATGAACGACGAACTCGTCGCCGGTGCGCTCGGCCCGCAGCGAGCCGCCGACGAGCTGCGCGCGCTCTCGCATGCCGACCAGGCCGTGTCCGCCGGGAGCGCCGACGACCTGAGCGACCGCGACCGCATTGCGCACTTCGACCTCGACCCGGTCGGGCAGCCACGCCAGGCGGATGTCGACCGCCCCGCCAGAGCCGTGCCGGATGGCATTGGTCAGCGCCTCCTGCAGGATGCGGTACACGGCGAGCTGGATGGCACCTGGTGGCTCGCCCGGCGGCATCGGATCGACCGTGACGCGCGGTTCGACGCCCGCCTGCCGCACCTGCGCGAACAGCTGCTCGAGGTCGGCGATGGTGGGCTGGGGTCCGTCGCCCTGGCGATGCCGCAGTTGAGTGAGCAGCATCCGCACGTCTGAGAGCGCGGAGCGCGCGGTCTGCGAGATCGTGCCCAGTGCCTCGACTGCGACCTCTGGTGAGGAGGCCGCCGCATAGCGCGCTCCATCGGACTGCGCCACGATCACGGCGAGCGAGTGCGCGACGACGTCGTGCATGTCGCGGGCGATGCGCACCCGCTCCTGCTCCTCGGCCGTGGCGAGTTCGGCTCGCGTCTGCGCTTCGCGGCTGACGCGCCAGCGCAGCACCATGCGCCAGCCGAACCCTCCCAGCCATGGCGAGCCGAGCGCGAGGATGCTCATGAAGGCGATCAGCACGAAGCTCGCGACGGTACTGGAGAGTCCGACCCCGACGAAGAACTGCTCGTTGCTGAGGGCGATGTAGATCGCCGCGATGACCCCGCCGACGAATGACGAGACGAGACCTGCCCAGAAGACGCGGGTCGTGCCCCATGCGGCGGCCGCGTACAGCACGCCGAGGATCGCGACATTGATCGGAAGGGGCCCGAGCCCCGCCGCCATCTGCACGAGCGCGCCGGCCCACGCCACAGCCAGGGCGATGCCGGGCGCGAGCCGCCCGATCGCCACCGCGCCGCATTGCAGCACCGCGGCGACGACGAGCCCACCGATGCCGACAGCCTCGGGGACTGTGGTGCTGAGGTTTCCCGGCGCGTAGAACGCGAGCGATGTGGGCACGAGGACCGCGAACAGCACGAACGCCCCGACGATGTCGAGGACGAGCGAGGTGCGGGACAGCGGGCGGATCACCCTTTCACGCTACGCGAGGCGCCCGTGCGCCAGCATCCGTCCAGCGATGTATCCCGAGGGTGGATCCGTGCGCGGGTGCGACGTTTGGCGGAGGGTGCGACGTTTGGCGGAGATATTCGTCCAGAACCTCCGACGTCCGTGACATCCTCCGCCATCCGCAACACGGCGTACGCCAGCCGACGTCAGGCGCGGCAGAGGATCTCGCCGTGCCCATGGGCGTACGTGGCCATGCTCTCCCTTTCCGGAGCTCGTCTTCTCGGAACTCAGTGCAGTTCGGCGACCAGGCGACGGATCGCCTCACGGTCGGGCTTTCCAGAGCTCAGCGTCGCCATCTCGTCGACGATGATCATCCGTGCAGGCCGCGCAGGCTTGCCCAGCTGCTCCGCGACGACCTCGCGCGCATGCCCTAATTGTTCGGATTCGCTGCGCCGCAGCGCCTCGCCGCGCTCGGCGACGATGACGGATGCCTCGCCCCATCGCTCGTCGTCGACGCCGACCACGACGGCACTTGTCAGACCCGGGATGCCGCGGACGATGCGCTCGACCCGGTCGAGGGAGATGTTGACGCCGCCCGAGACGATCACGTTGTCGGCGCGGCCGTGCACGCGCACGACACCGTCTTCGACGATGCCGAGATCGCCGGTGCGATACCAGCGGATGCCGTGCTCGTCGCGCTCGAAGGTGGCCCCGGTGAGGGCAGGATCACCGAGGTAGCCGTCGGCGAGCATGGGTCCGGCGATGCGCAGTTCGCCGTCGACGGTCTTCACTGCGACGGTCTCGAGCGGGACGCCGTCGTACACGCACCCGCCGCTCGTCTCTGTCGAGCCGTAGGTACGCACGAGGTGCACGCCGAGCTCGGTGGCGCGCTCCCGCACCGGCTCAGGGAGCGCCTGGCCTCCGACGAGGATCGCGGAGTACGCCTGGAGTGCGGCGAGGACGGTCGTGTCATCGACGGCCGCATCGAGCAGGGTCGCGACCTGCGCCGGCACCAGCGACGTGAACAGCTTCTCGCCCCGGCCGCGCAGCATCGGCAGGGTCGCCTCGGCGAAGCTTCGGGCCGAGAACCCGTCTCTCAGCACCACCGGAGTGGTTCCGGAGAGGATCGAGCGCGCCAGCACCTGCAGACCTGCGACGTATCCGGCCGGCAGCGCGAGCAGCCAGCTGCCCGATCCGATGCGGAGTGCGGTCGCCTCGGCTCCGGCGCGCAGAGCCTCTGCGCTCAGCACGACGCGCTTCGGGATGCCGCTGGACCCGGACGTTCCGATCACAACGGCCGTGCCCTCGTCCACGACCTCCGGCTCGTCGTCCGAGGCGCCGAGGCCGAGCATCCCCAGTGCCAATGCCGGGCCGCCGTCGAGCGCTCGAGCGAGATCCTGCTGCAGCTGCACGGCGTCGTCGGCCTGCGTGGCGATCAGTCCTGTCATCGGTGGGCCTCTTGCATTTCGACTCGCTTCGCTCGCTCAATGTTGACCCGGTTCGCATCAACGCTTCGCATTGATCCGAACCGCGTCAAAAGTGCCAGGGGAACGACGTCCAGTCGGGGTCGCGCTTCTCGAGGAAGGAGTCGCGGCCCTCGACGGCCTCATCCGTGCCGTAGGCCAGGCGGGTCGCCTCGCCGGCGAACACCTGCTGGCCGACGAGCCCGTCATCGACCGCGTTGAAGGCGAACTTCAGCATGCGGATCGCGGTGGGCGACTTCGTCAGCACCGTGCGCGCCATCTTCAGCGCCTCGCGCTCGAGGTCGGCGTGCGGCACGACCCGGTTCACGGCGCCCATCTCGTAGGCGCGCTGCGCGGAGTACTCCTCGGCGAGGAAGAACACTTCGCGCGCGAATTTCTGCCCGGTCTGACGGGCCATGTACGCCGAGCCGTATCCGGCGTCGAAGCTGCCGACATCGGCATCCGTCTGCTTGAACTTGCCGTGCTCTGCACTCGCGACGGTCAGGTCGCACACCACGTGCAGCGAATGCCCGCCGCCCGCGGCCCACCCGGGGACGACGGCGATGACGACCTTGGGCATGAAGCGGATCAGCCGCTGCACCTCGAGGATGTGCAGACGCCCCAACGACGCAGCGGCTGCGGGACTCTCGATCGCTGACCCTTCGACAGGCTCAGGGGTCGAAGGGTCGGTTGCTGAGCCTGTCGAAACATACTTGTAGCCGTCGCGGCCGCGGATGCGCTGGTCGCCGCCGGAGCAGAACGCCCAGCCGCCGTCCTTCGCGCTCGGCCCGTTGCCGGTGAGCAGCACGGCGCCGATCTTCGGATCCTGGCGGGCGATGTCGAGCGCCCGGTACAGCTCGTCGACCGTGTGCGGCCGGAAGGCGTTGCGCACCTCCGGTCGGTGGAACGCGATGCGGGCGACGCCGCCGTCATGCGTGACGTGCGCGGTGATGTCGGTGTAATCCTCTGCACCGGGTGCCAGCACCCATTCAGCGGGATCGAACAGGTCTGAGACGGATGCGGTGGCCACGGCATCCACCCTATTCCCCGCGCCCGCGTACCTCACGCAGGAAGCGCCGCCTCGATCGGGTTACGGTTGCAGGATGCTCGAACTCATGCGGATCGACCCGTTCGACAGCCGCGAGGTGAACCTCTGGTGGGACATCTACGCCGCCGCCGAACGTGCGGATCGCGGTGCCGGCACTGCGGTGTGGACGCGCGACGAATCCCGGCACGAGTTGCAGCACGACACCGCGACGATCGATCGCCGCGCGTACCTCGCCCGGATCGACGGCGAGGTCGTCGCGGGAGGGCGCCTCGCGCTGCCGATGCGCGACAACCTGCGGGTCGCGATGCTCGGCGTGCACGTCGCACCGGAACTGCGGCGCCGCGGCATCGGTACGGCAGCGCTCACGGCGCTCGAGGAGGAGGCGCGAAGCGCAGGGCGCAGCATCCTGAAGGCGAACGCGTCGTGGCCGTGCAGTGCGGGCGATGACGGATCCGGAGTTCCTGGTCGTGAGTTCGCTCGACGGCACGGCTACGCGCTGGCACTCGGCGATGTGCAGAGCCGCCTGCCGCTCCCCGTCGCAGCAGCGCATCTCGATGCGCTCGGCGCCGAAGCATCCGCTCGCTCCCAGGACTACTCGCTGCGCTCATGGATCGGCAGCGTTCCCCAGGTGCTGGTCGACGGATGGGCCGAGCTCGACGCCGCCGTCGACACGGAGGCGCCGGTCGGCGACCTCGAGATCGAGCGGGCCACGGTCGACACGAGTGAGATCCGCCGAAGCGAGACGCTGATCGCCCAGCAGAATCGACGCAGTTTCGGAACCGTCGCATGCGACCGCGGCGGCCGCGTCGTCGCTTTCACGCAGCTGGTCGTGTCGGGCGATGACGGCAACGCCTACCAATGGGGCACGCTCGTGCGTCGCGAGGCCCGCGGCAACCGGCTGGGCATGGCCGTCAAGATCGCGAATCTGCGGATGCTGCTGGCGCACGCCTCTGACGTGCGCGCCGTGTACACGTACAACGCCGGCGTCAACGAGCACATGCTGTCGATCAACCGCCGCCTGGGCTTCGCACCCTCCGAACTCATGGCCGAGCTGCAGAAGCGGCTGGTCTGAGCGCCGGACACGCGGCACGGCACACTCGTCAGTTCAGATCACAGGTGTCAGTCGAGAACTGCGTTTCTGGACTGACATCCGTCTTTTGAACTGACAGGTGTCGCGGCGCTTACAGGTGTCGCGACGCGAGCCCTGGCTCGGCACGGCACCCGGCCCGATGAGTTCGATGAGGGCATGATGGTGACATGACCCCGTCGCTCGCAGAGCTGCTCGACACGGCCCGTGTGGTCGCCCTCCCCATGACGACGCGCTTCCGCGGCGTCGACGTGCGCGAAGCGCTGCTGTTCGAGGGTCCAGAGGGCTGGGCCGAGTTCTCGCCGTTCGTCGAGTATGCGGATGCCGAGGCATCCGTCTGGCTCGCTTCGGCGATCGACTACGCCTGGAACGCCCAGCCGACTGCGCTGCGGCAGTCGATCGGCGTGAACGCGACGGTTCCCGCGGTCGCCGCCGCCGAGGTCGCCGGTGTACTGGCACGATTCCCCGGATGCCGGACGGCGAAGGTCAAGGTCGCCGATCCCGGCCAACCGCTGAGCGACGACGTCGCCAGGGTGCGTGCGGTGCGCGACGCGCTGGGACCGGAGGGGCGCGTGCGCATCGACGCCAACGGCGCATGGAACGTCGACGAGGCGGAGCACGCGATCCACGCACTCGCCGAGTTCGATCTCGAGTACGCCGAGCAGCCATGCGCCACCGTCGACGAGCTCGCCGAGCTGCGCATGCGCGTGAAGTACATGGGCATTCCGATCGCCGCTGATGAGAGCATCCGCAAGGCCGAGGATCCGCTCGCCGTCGCCCGCGCAGGTGCTGCCGACCTCATCGTGATCAAGGCGCAGCCGCTCGGCGGCCTCACCCGCGCGCTGCAGATCGTCGTCGCTGCCGGCCTTCCGGCTGTCGTCTCCAGCGCACTCGACACCGCCGTCGGACTCTCACAGGGCGCAGCTCTCGCGGCCGCTCTCCCCCACCTCGACTACGACTGCGGCCTCGGCACCGGGGCGCTGTTCGTCGAGGACGTCGCCGATCTCTCGCCGTCGGACGGCACGATTCCCGTCGGCCGCATCACCCCTGACGCGGCGCGACTGGACAGGCTCGCGGCATCCGTCGAGCGTCGCGACTGGTGGCTCGACCGCCTCGAACGCTGTCACGCTCTGCTCGCCGCGGAGTAGACGGCGGGCGGCACGAGACCGAGTCTGCAGCACGAAACAGCGCCAGGCACGGTCGGTCTCGCGCCACGAACTCGGTCTCGCCACACAGCGTCGTCGCGACTCAGACCGCGGCGGGCGCGATGAGCAGATCGACCAGTTGGCCGAGCGCCTCGGCGCCGGCGCGATGCAGCTTCTCGCCGTCCCAGCCGGACACCGCCGCGCGCACCATGCACCCCTCCCATTGGACCATGAGCATCTGCGCCGCGGTGGGCACATCGATCCGCAGCGCGAACAGGCCCGAGTCGATGATGCCCTGGATGATCTCCTCGATGCTGGCGGTCATCGCCCGATCCTGCGCGAGGTAGGCCTTCCCGAAGACCTCATCACGCAGCGCGCGGATGCGGATCTCACTCATCATGAGCACGCTCAGACGGTCGTCCAGGCCGGAGTCCATGACCTTCTGCACCAGTTCGATGGGGTCGGCGTCGCCGTTCAGCACACCTGCTGCGACGAACTCCTCGATGCGCCCGCGCACAGACGCGAGACGCTGCTCGGTCACGGTCGAGGCGAGCTCGAGGAACAGTTCGTCCTTGGAATCGAAGTTCGAGTAGAAGGCGCCGCGGGTGAACCCGGCGCGCTCGCAGATCGCCTCGACGCTGGCGCCCTCGAGTCCGACCTCGGCGAACACCTGCGCGGCGGCATCCATCAATCGCACTCGCGTGTTCTCGCGCCGCTTCGTCACGGGGATCGTCATGGTCTCACTTTCACATCCGAGGCACAGTTTCGCACATCCGACTCACCGTAGGATACACAGGTGTATCGGATACATCTCTGTATCCATTCTCCCGTCCGCCGTCTCGGAGGAACCTGTGTCCACTCTCCTGTCGTCACTCGGGCGCTGGTCGTTCCGTCACCCGTGGCGCGTGCTCGTCGCCTGGCTCATCATCCTCGGTGTCGCCGGCGGCGGCGCGCTCGTGCTCAACCAGGGCACGGACAACTCGTTCAGCATCCCCGGCACAGAGTCGCAGGACGGTCTCGAGCAGCTTTCGCGCTCGTTCCCGCAGGTCAGCGGCACGAACGCGCAGTTCATCGTGGTCGCCGCGGACGGCGATTCGATCACGGATGACGAGTACCGCGACCCGATAGCGGATGCCGTGGACGAGCTGAGCGACCTCGACGGCGTCCTTGCCGTCACCTCTCCCTACGACGAGATGATCGACGGGATGATCAACGAGGACGAGACCGCGGCGATCGTCCAGCTGCAGTTCGACGGGCAGGCCACCGACGTCTCGGCCGAGACGAAGGATGCGCTGACCGCCTCGGTCGACACGCTCGTAGGCGAACTGCCCGACGGTTCGCAGACCGAGCTCGGCGGAGATCTGTTCGCCATCTCGATCCCGGGGGTGACCCTCACGGAGGCCGTCGGCGTGGTCATCGCCCTGCTCGTGCTCATCGTCACGTTCCGGTCGTTCGTCGTCGCCGGGCTCCCCCTGCTCACGGCGATGCTGGGCGTCGGCATCTCCATGGCCGGCATCTTCGCCGCCACCGCCTTCGCCTCGGTGTCATCGACGACGCCGCTGCTCGCGCTGATGCTCGGGCTCGCGGTCGGCATCGACTACGCGCTGTTCATCATGGCCAGACATCAGGACCAGGTGCGCGACGGCGTCGACCCGGAAGAATCGGCCGCGCGCGCCGTCGGCACCGCGGGATCCGCTGTCGTGTTCGCGGGCATCACCGTGCTGATCGCCCTGATCGGCCTCGGGTTCGCCGGCATCCCGTTCCTGACGACCATGGGCATCGCCGCATCCGTCGCGGTCGCCGTCGCCGTCGCGATCGCCGTGACACTGACACCTGCTGTGCTCGGATTCCTGAAGGGGCGCATCGTGGGCCGCCCGAAGAAGGTGCGCGCGACCCTTCGACAGGCTCAGGGATCGGATAGACCGGCCCAGGGCTCGTCGAAGGGTCCGCGGCGCGGATTCAGCGAGCGCTGGGTCGGCGGAGTGACGAAGCATCCGATCCTCACCTCGCTCGCGGTCGTGATCGGTCTCGGCGTCGTCGCCGTCCCCGCACTCAGCCTCAATCTCGCGCTGCCGAACGCCGGCGTTCTCGCCGCCGATGACGAGGCACGGCAGAGCTACGATCTCGTCGCGGACGAGTTCGGCCCCGGTTTCAACGGCCCTCTCGTGCTGACCGGCACGATCGTCACGTCCACCGACCCGCTCACGCTGATGGAGGACCTCGGCGATGCTGTGGCCGAGATCGACGGGGTGAAGGAGGTCGCGCTCGCCACTCCGAACGAGACTGCCGACACCGGGATCGTGCAGGTGATCCCAGAGACCGCGCCGGATGACCCGGCGACCAGCGACCTCGTGCGTGAGCTGCGCTCGCACCACGACGAGTGGCTCGAGGAATTCGGCATCGACGTCAAGGTGACCGGCTTCACCGCTGTCGCGATCGACATCTCCGACCAGCTCGGAAACGCCCTGCTGCCCTTCGGCGTCTTCGTGATCGGGCTGTCGCTCATCCTGCTGACGATCGTGTTCCGCTCGCTCTGGGTGCCGATCACCGCCGCCCTCGGCTACCTGCTGTCGATCGTCGCGGCGTTCGGCGTCGTCGGCGCGGTGTTCGAATGGGGCTGGTTCGCCGACGCGCTGCACGTCGCGAAGGTCGGCCCGATCATCAGCTTCATGCCGATCATCCTCATGGGTGTGCTTTTCGGGCTCGCGATGGACTACCAGGTGTTCCTGGTCTCCCGCATGCGCGAGGACTTCGTGCACGACCGGGACGGTCGCTCACCCGACAGAAGCGTGCGCCGTGCGGCAGCTCTGCGCGCCGTGCGCAGCGGCTTCACCGGCTCTGCGAAGGTCGTGACCGCTGCGGGACTCATCATGTTCGCGGTGTTCGTGGCGTTCGTGCCAGAGGGCGATTCGTCCCTCAAGCCGATCGCGCTCGGCCTCGCTGCAGGCATCGCGATCGACGCGTTCCTCGTGCGGATGACGCTGATCCCCGCGCTCATGGCGATCCTCGGCGAGCGCGCCTGGGAGATCCCGAAGTGGCTGGAGAAGATCCTGCCCAGCGTCGACATCGAGGGCGAAGCCGTCGAGCGTGAGCGGCACCTTCTCTCCTGGCCTGGCGATGACTCGATCGTCGCGGCGGACGATCTCGTGCTGAGCGCGGATGCGCCGATCCTCGAAGGCGTGACCCTGCGGATCGCCCCCGGCGCGGCACTCATCGCCACAGGTCTCGACGGCCGCGTGCGGCGTGCACTCGCGTTGGCGGTCGCCGGCAGGCTGACACCGGATGCCGGCAGGCTCCGCGTCGCAGGACATCTGCTGCCCGGCCGGGCGCCCTGGGTGCGAAATCACGTCGGCTGCGTGCTGGTCGACGATGCGGATGCTGCGCTCATCGACCTTCGCGAAGCCCTGCGCGGCGCCCCGACTCTCGTCGTGATCGACGGCATCGACCGCTTCACCGGTGCTCAGCGCGATCAGGCGACGGCGATGCTGCAGGATGCCGCGGCCGCAGCCGCTTCACGGGTGGAAGCGGGGACCTCGCGCCCGCTCGCGGTCTTCGCGACAGCATCCGACCCCGCGCTCGCACGCACAATCCTCGCGGAAGCCGCCTGGCCCGCCGCCCAGCTCGTCGACCTCCGCCCCTTCATCGACGCTCCCACCGACATCACCGAGGTGAACGCATGACCCTCCCGATCGAGCGCGCCCGCTCGCGCAAGCCCATCACCTGGTTGACGATTCTCGGCATCGTGCTGCTGCCGGCAGCTGTCGGCGGCATCCTGGTCGCGGCCCTCCAGAACCCGACCGAGCGGCTGGACACCATGACCGCCGCCATCGTGAACCTCGACGAGCCCGTCACGATCAACGACCAGTACACGCCGCTCGGGCGACAGTTGGCGTCTGGGCTCGTGGAGGGTTCGGACGAACTCGACTCCAACCTCACCTGGGTCATCTCGAACGAGGACGACGCCGCCGAGGGTCTTGCCGACGGCAGCTACCAGGCCGTCATCACGATTCCCGCGGAGTTCTCTGCAGCGGCCACCTCTTCCGGACAGGCGATCTCCGACGGCGGCGGCACCGCTGAGCAGGCGACGATCGAGGTCACCACGCCGGATGACGGACTCGTCGCCGATGACCTCATCACCCAGCAGATCGCATCCGTCGCGACGTCCACGATGGGGACGATGCTGTCTGAGGCGACCATGGAGAATGTGCTGGTCGGCTTCACGACGATCGGCGACCAGATCGGCGAAGCCGCGACAGGTGCGCGGGAGCTGGCGACAGGTGCACGAAGCGCAGCGGATGGCGCGGCCGCCCTTCCCGAGGGTGCGACTCAGCTCGCCGACGGTGCGTCGCAGCTCGGCACCGGTGCGTCGGAGCTCGCAGGCGGGCTCGGCACGATCGCTTCTGGGACGCGTGGTGCTGCCGACGGCGCCTCGACGCTGGGCTCGGGGCTGACCTCCGGGGCGTCTGCGCTCGAGGCGCCGGACAGCGATCTGAACAAGTTGGCTGGTGCGGCGGCGACTGGTGCCGGCTACGCGAAGACTGCGGCGGATGGCACGCTCGCCACGGCGCAGTCCCTCGGCGGCAATGTCGCGAGCCTCGGTACGAACGCCGAAGACCTCGGTGCGCTCGTCCAGGAGTGCTACCTCTCGAACCCCGACACGGCGTTCTGCGACCGGCTCGCCGGGGTTGCGCAGAGCATCGGCGCTGACGCCGAGGCGATCGGCGCTGACGCCCAGTCCGCCGGCTCCGCCGCCGAAGCAGCCGGATACGCGAACGGATACGCGGGGAACGTCTCGACGGGCGTGAGCGCTCTCCCCAGCGCACTCGCCGGGCAGCTGCGAACCGCCGGAGACGGCGCACTCTCCCTCGCTGACGGCCTTTATCGACTTGCCGATGGCACGGATCAGTCCGCTGCCGGCGCGAACTCCTTGAGCACGGGCGCCGTGGCATTGAGCGACGGTGCGACTGCGCTGTCCGATGGCGCGACCGAGCTGGCCTCTGGCGTGGACAAGCTCGCGACCGGGACCGGCGACCTCGCCGGCGGACTGAAGACGGCATCCGAGTCTCTCCCCTCGTTCGACGATCAGGAATCGTCTTCGCTCGCATCCGTCATCGCCGATCCTGTGTCGTCGAACTCGTCGATGAACACGATCTTCGGTCCGACCGCCATCCCGCTGCTCGCAGCGGTGGTGCTGTGGTTCGGTGGTCTCGCATCGTTCATCGTGATGCGCGCCCACACCGCGCGCACGCTGACGTCGCGGCGCTCGTCGGCCGGCCTCGCGTTGCGTGCCTTCGCCCCCGCGGCCGCGGTCGGCGCAGGGCAGGGCGTGCTCGTCGCACTCATCGTGCAGTTCGTGGCGTCGTACGATGCCGCGGCGTGGTGGGCCTTCGCAGGCACGGCGGTCCTCGCTGGAGTCGCATTCGCCGCTGTGAACCAGGCGCTCGTCGCACTGTTCGGTGGGATCGGACGCTGGGTGAGCGCCCTCATCGGAGTCGTCGCCGTCGCGACCGGACTCGTCTCCACAGTGCCGGGGTGGCTCGCGTCGATCGGCCAGGCGCTGCCGACCGCCCCGGCGTTCACAGGACTGATCGCTGCGAACGGCAGCGCGCTCGCGAGCCTCGTGGTGTGGGGCGTGCTGTCGCTCATCGCCACGACGCTGATCGTCGCCGTGCGCCGGTCGACCTCGACGAAGGCCGTGCTCGCCGGCGCCTGAGCCGCAGCCCCGGCGGGAGGTGGTCCTTGACGCCGCTTCCCTGGGCGAGAGGCGACAAGTACAACCACCCCACGACGCCCCGCCACACGGGTCCCCTCAGCGGGTGGTCCTTGACGCCGCCTCCCGGCGGACGGAGCGGCACCACGCGACACCTCCCCGCCGCGGCCCCTCCCGCACGCGGCCCCTCCCGCACGCGGCCCCTCCCGGCGCGACACCTCCCGGCGCGGCCCCTCCCCGCCGCGGCCCCTCCCGCCGCGCACCCTCGGTCGTCTATGCCAAGACACTGGATGCGGATGCCTGGGCCGCCCTCGCGCGATCAGTGACGCGCGAGTACGACGAGCGTCCGACCGAGGTCGTCAGCGAGGCGGAGTTCGTCTGGTACTCGGACGGTGTCGAGCACCATGCGGTGATCTCGCTGGGATGAGCCCGCTCAGCTCAGGCCGGAGTACGCGTGCAGACCCTTGAAGAAGACGTTGACGATCGTGAAGTTGAAGATCACGGCGGTGAAGCCGATGATCGCCAGCCACGCCGACCGGCTTCCGCGCCAGCCGCGGGTGGCACGTGCGTGGATGTATCCCGCGTAGAGCACCCAGATGATGAAGGTCCAGGTCTCCTTGACGTCGAAGCCCCAGTAGCGGCCCCAGGAGTCCTGCGCCCAGATCGACCCGGCGATGAGCGTGAAGGTCCATAGGACGAACCCGACGGTGGCGAAGCGGAAAGCGAGTCCTTCGAGGCGCTCTGACCCCGGCAGCGTCGCGAGGAATCTCGGCCCCGGCTTCTCGACTTCCTCGGCGATGCGGCGCTCGCGGCGATGCTGCATCAACTGCAGCATCGACAGCGCTGCTGTCAGGGCGAAGAAAGCGGTGGCGAGCGATGCCACGAACACGTGGATCACGAGCCACACGCTCTTGAGCGGGTCCATCAGAGGTACGACGCCGACGTAGAAGCTCACCGCTGCAGCACCCATCAGCACGACGATGAGGCCGGTGATGAACGTGCCGAGGAATCGCAGGTCGACGCGCGTGAGCACCAGCAGGTAGACGAACACGATCAGGAGTGTGCCGATCATCGCGAACTCGTACAGGTTCGCCCACGGCACGCGCTCGGCGGCGATACCGCGCAGCACGGTCGCGGCGAGATGGAACACGAAGGCGAGCCCGGTGAGCGTGGTACCGATGCGCTCCATCACGTGGCGCGGCTTCGCCGTCTCAGCGGATGCTGCGTCATCGGCCGCACCGGATGCGTCGGCAGCACCGACGCCCCCCGCACCGACGAGCGCGGTCTCGCGCGCGCGGAGGCGGGCGTTGGACGTGGCCTCTGAGCGACGCGCGAGATCGAATGCGTAGGCGACGAAGGCTGCGGCGTAGATCGCGATCGCCGTCCAGAGGAACAGGATCGAGAGGGAATCGAGGTCGGGCATGGTGCCAGTCTACTTTCTGAGGTCTTCGTCAGGAAGGTCGGACCCTTCGACAGGCTCAGGGGCCGAGCGTGTGGTGGAAGTACGAGGCGCATCCAGCAGACGGGCATGACCCGCGACCAGATTGTCGACGGCTGCAGCGAGCGTCGGATCCTCACCGCGGGCGAGACCCGCGTACTCGAGGTTCACGGCACTGTCGGAGGATGTCGCTTTGACCCACATGCGCCGTCGAGGAACGAACAACGCGAGCATGAGACCCGTGAGCGCGAGCAACGCGAACACCAGTACCCACACGGCCGAGTCGTCGCGGTGGATCTGGAGCGAGGCGAACCGCTTCACGGACTCCCTGGAGTCGGTCGCACCGACCGGCGATTCATCCTCGAACGTGATCGTCCCGAGCCCGTTCGGCAGGTCGGCCGTCTCGCCCGGTACGAGCTCGATGGAGTCGACATCAGTTGTACGACCGGTGAGCTTGGTCAGCTTCTCGGTGTCGAGCACGTACACCGAGCGCGGCGTGCCCTCGTCTATGCCGAGATCACCTTCGTAGACGTCGACCGTGAGCAGCGGCGACAAGAGGTCGCCGTGCGCAGAGGTGAAGGCCCCGCTGTCCAGCTTCGCGGCACTCGGGTAGAAGAAGGCTGCGATGCCGAGCTGCTCGGGCATGCCGTCGGTCACCTTGATGACACCGAGCGAAGTGAGGTTGCTGTCCTGCGGGAGGAACGGCACTGAGTTGTTGTACACCACATCGCCGTCCGCGTTGCGGACCGTGATGGTCGGCGCGTATCCGTTGCCGAGCAGGTAGATCTTGTCTCCTGCGATGCCGAGCGGATAGTTCACGCGCACGGACTCCTGTCGCGTCTCGCCGTTCTCGCGCACCGATACGTTGGCTGAGAAGTCGCCGGGCTGGCCGGACGCAGCGGTGCCGTACTTCTGGTACGTGACGTCGAACGAATCGAGCGTCATCGCGTACGGGCGCAACACATCGTCACTGACGAAGCGACCGCGGTTCATCGACTCGTAATCGAGCAGCGTGTTGACGAACGTCTGCCCCTCGACGATCACGCGCTGCCCTGTGTATGCGAAGCTGCCGCCGATGCCGACCGTCAGCAGCACGCCGACGAGCGCGAGGTGGAAGATGAGGTTGCCCGTCTCGCGCCAGTACCCGCGTTCCGCAGACACCGAGTACGTGCGACCCCTGTCGTAGCGCTCGACGCGGTATCCGAGCGCCTTGAGCTGCTTCTGCGCGACATCGATCGACCGGGCAGCCTCGGTGTCGGCATCCGCAGTTTCGCGCGTCACCTCACGGTGGTCCTCGAGTCGCCCCAGCCGCGCCGGAGTGCGCGGCGGACGTGCGCGCAGCGCCTTGAGGTGATGCTTGATGCGCGGGATGACGCAGCCCACGAGCGAGATGAACAGCAGCAGATATATCGCTGAGAACCACGGCGACAGGTACACGTCGAACATCTTCATCGAGTCGAGCACCGGGAACAGATCGGGATTGTTGGCCTCCCACTGCGTGACGCCGTTCGGGTCCGCCATCCGCTGCGGGAAGATCGACCCGGGGATCGCCGCGATCGCGAGTACGAGCAGCAGGATGATCGCCGTGCGCATCGATGTCAGCTGCCGCCAGCCCCATCGCAACCACCCGACGAATCCGAGGCGCGGCTGGGTGATGGCGGAGTCGTCGCCGTCGATGTGGTCGGACGGACGGAGCGGATCGGAAGACGTCACGGCATCCTTCTGGTCGGCAGGTGAATCGGTGCGGAAATCAGAGCGGGAGGATGACACTGCTCATCACCGCCCCGAGACGCGACATGATGTCGGTCCAGATTCCGGTGACCATGAGCACGCCGAGCAGGATCAGCAGCACGCCGCCGATGATGTTCATGAGGCGGATGTGGCGGCGCAGGAAGTCGATCGCCCTGGTCGCCCAGCCGAAACCGAGCGCGACGAGCAGGAACGGGATGCCGAGACCGAGGCTGTACGCGAGGCCGAGGAAGCCGGCGCGAGCGGGATCTCCGACGTTGATCGACAGCGCGACGATGGCCGCGAGTGTCGGCCCCATGCACGGAGCCCACCCGATGCCGAGTGCGACTCCGAGCAGAGGCGCACCGAAGATTCCGGCCTTGGAATCGACCTGGAAGCGGAATTCGCGCTGCATGAAGCCGAACAGTCCGAGGAACACGAGCCCCATGAGGATGATCACGACGCCCAGGACGCGGGTGATGATGTCGCCCCACCGCAGGAAGAACACGCCGGCCGTTCCGCTCAGCGCGGTGTAGGCGACGAACACGACGGCGAAGCCGAGGATGAACAGCAGCACGCCGAGCACGAGGCGGCCACGCCCGGCCTGGGCGGTCCCGTTCGCTGACCGCGGGGCCACCGCTCCCCCGAGGAACCCCAGATATCCCGGAACGAGCGGAAGCACGCAGGGTGAGACGAACGACACGAGTCCCGCGAGCATCGCGACCGGGATGGCGAGCCAGAGCGCACCGGAGCCGATCAGCTCCTGAGTGTTCACGCGCTCTCCGCGAGCGCGTCTTCGACGAGCGTGGAGAGGATCGATGGGCCGTCGAGCGGTCCGACGATGCGGGCCGCCACACGCCCCTGCTTGTCGAGTACGAGTGTGGACGGAGTCCCCTGCAGGGGAGCGTCGCCCGCGAAGGCGAGCTTCGCCGCACCGCTGTCGACGTCGATGATGCTCGGGTACGTCACGCCGTACGTCTCGGCGAACGCTTTGGCGGTGTCGGCCTGATCGTAGATGTTGATGCCGACGAAGGAGACGTCTTCATCCTCGTTCGCCTGCCAGACGGATTCGAGGTCTTTCGCCTCGACGCGGCACGGGGCGCAGCCCGCGTACCAGAAGTTCACGACTGTGACGTCGCCGGCGATGTCCTCGCTGCTGAACTTCTCACCGTCTTCTGTCACTCCGCCGAAGACGATCGGCTCACCGCGGTCCTCCGGAGCGATCTCCACGACCGCACCGTCGGCCGAGATGTAACCTTTGCCGTCGCCGGAGAGGTACTGCTGGGCGACCGGATCCGGTGCGCACGCGGTCAGAGCGACGGCGAACAGCGCGGCGAGCGCGGCTCCGACCAGACGAGCGGGGCGCCCGGTACGGGAGGAGCGGCCGCTGCGAATCGGTCGAATCATCGAGGCGAGTGGCACATTCCCAGTCTAGACACGGGAATCTATGGGTGATCTGGGTGCGAGCCGGCGCTCAGACCGCTCCGACATCGACCGCGTCGCCGGTCGCGGCGGGTTCGGCGTATCCCACTTCGCGCCAGACGTCGCCGACCCGTTCGAACGATGTCACGCTCGACAGCGCGCAGCGGCGGGTGCGGGGATCATGACGCAGCGGCAGGCCCGCAACGTACAGGTGCGTGATCCAGATCGGCGCCTGATGAGAGACGATCACGACATCCCCGCCGTCTGCCTCGTTCCACCCGCTGTTCATCGCCTTCTCCATGCGGTCGGCGATCGTGAGGTACGGCTCGCCCCAGCTCGGCACCGACGGCCGTCGCAGATGCCACCAGTTGCGCGGATCGCGCAGCGATCTGCTCATCCGCGTGCCTTCGAACACGTTCGTGGGCTCGATGACCCGCTCATCGATGACCGGCTCCAGCCCGAACATCTCCGCGAACGGCTCGGCCGACTCCTGCGCGCGCTCCAGCGGCGAGCAATGCAGCGAGGTCACTGCCCGATCGAGCGTCGCGACGTACTCCGCAGCCGACCGGGCCATCCGCCGTCCGTCCTCGCTCAGCCGGTAGTGCGGCAGTCGTCCGTACAGCACCCGCTGCGGATTGTGCACTTCGCCGTGGCGGACCAGATGGAGACGTTCGGCTGGCATGGCCCCAGTCTAGGGATGCCGTCCGCTGACGCCCGCGAGCGCCCACGTAGAATGGCGGAATGCTGCGTACACACACGACAGGCTCCCTGCGAGCCGAGAACATCGGTCAGACCGTCACCCTCTCGGGTTGGGTCGATCGTCGTCGTGACCACGGCGGCGTCGCATTCATCGACCTCCGCGATGCGTCGGGCATCGCGCAGGTGGTCATCCGTGACGAGGAGACGGCACATCCGCTGCGCAGTGAGTTCGTACTGAAGGTGACGGGCACGGTTTCCGCCCGACCCGCCGGCAACGAGAACCCGAACCTGCCCACCGGCGAGATCGAGGTCATCGCGACCGAGGTCGAGGTGCTCAACGAGTCCGCTCCCCTCCCCTTCCAGGTCTCCACCGGGCTCGGCGACGCCGACACCATCGGCGAGGATGTGCGGTTCAAGCACCGCTATCTCGATCTGCGGCGCCCGTCATCGGCATCCGCTCTTCGTCTGCGCTCCGATGTGAACAAGGCGATCCGCGACGTGCTGCACGATCGCGACTTCCTCGAGGTCGAGACCCCGACGCTCACGAAGTCAACTCCGGAGGGCGCCCGCGACTTCGTCGTCCCCGCACGCCTGCACCCCGGCAGCTGGTATGCCCTGCCGCAGAGCCCGCAGCTGTTCAAGCAGCTGCTCATGGTCGGCGGCGTCGAGAAGTACTACCAGATGGCCCGTTGCTACCGCGATGAGGACTTCCGCGCCGACCGTCAGCCGGAGTTCACGCAGCTCGACATCGAGATGAGCTTCGTCGACCAGGAAGACGTCATCGCGTTGATGGAGGAACTCATCCCGGCGATGTGGGCGACCATCGGCGTCGAGGTTCAGACTCCGCTGCCGCGCATCACCTACGCCGACGCCATGGCGAAGTACGGCTCTGACAAGCCCGACCTGCGCTTCGGTCTCGAACTCGTCGAGGCGACGGAGTACTTCAAGGACACGACGTTCCGGGTCTTCCAGTCCGACTACGTCGGCGCCGTTCTCATGCCCGGCGGCGCATCGCAGCCGCGCAAGCAGCTCGACGCCTGGCAGGACTGGGCGAAGCAGCGCGGAGCTCGCGGTCTCGCGTACGTGCTCTTCAACGAGGACGGCTCGCTCGGCGGCCCCGTCGCCAAGAACCTGTCGGATGCTGAGAAGGCCGGCCTCGCCGACCTCGTCGGCGCCGCAGCGGGCGACTGCGTGTTCTTCGCCGCCGGCTCAGCGAAAGACGGCCGCGCACTCCTCGGCGCCGCCCGTGTGGAGATCGGCCGCCGCCTCGGCCTTCTCGACCCCGACGTCTTCGCGTTCACCTGGGTGGTCGACGCCCCGATGTTCGAGCCTGCGGCGGATGCCGTGGCATCCGGTGACGTGGCCGTCGGCGCCGGCGCGTGGACAGCAGTACACCACGCCTTCACCGGCCCGAAGCCGGAGTTCGCCGACACGTTCGACACCGACCCCGGATCCGCGCTCGCCTATGCGTACGACATCGTCTGCAACGGGTCGGAGCTCGGCGGCGGGTCGATCCGCATCCATCGCGAGGACGTGCAGAAGCGCGTGTTCGAGGTCATGGGCATCTCGGATGCCGTCGCTGACGAGCAGTTCGGCTTCCTGCTCGACGCATTCAAGTTCGGTGCCCCGCCGCACGGCGGGATCGCGCTGGGCATGGACCGCGTGCTGCAGCACCTGACCAAGACCGACTCGATCCGCGAGGTCATCGCGTTCCCGAAGACCGGCAACGGCTTCGACCCGCTGACCGCTGCACCTGCGCCGATCACCGACGCGCAGCGCGCCGAGGCCGGCGTGGACTTCGTCCCTGAGGACGACGAGGCCTGAGGCTGTTCTTGTCGGACGTTTCGACTCGCTTGCGCTCGCTCAACGCGTTTCGTCTCGTCGCTGCGCTCCTCGCTCAACGACCCGAAACGGGCTGAGCGACCGCAGGGAGTCGAACCAGCGAGGCATTACCCCGCGGGTCGTTGAGCGAGCGCAGCGAGACGCTACCCCGCGGGTCGTTGAGCGAGCGCAGCGAGACGCTACCCCGCGGGTCGTTGAGCGAGCGCAGCGAGACGCTACCCCGCGGGTCGTTGAGCGAGCGCAGCGAGACGAAACGGGCTGAGCGACCGCAGGGAGTCGAAGCCGCGTCAGAGCGTCAGACCTTCCGGTACTGCGCAGAGCCGAAGCCGATGATGAGGTGCCCGATGAACGGGAACAGCCAGAGCAGGAAGAACGAGAACACGCCGCCCTTGCCGAAGTTGGCGCCCACCTTGAAGGCGACGACGATCGCGAAGATGATGTTCACGAACGGGATCAGGTAGAGCAGGGCGAACCACCCCGACATGCCTGCGATCTTCACCAGGAACACCCAGTTCACGATCGGGATCAGCGCGAGGATACCCGGGTAGCCCGCCTTCACGAATACCTTCCACATCGTGATCGCATAGATGACGTAGTAGATGACGTAGAGGACGGAGGAGCTCGTCGAGAAGATCTGCTCCGACAGAAGGTTCGAATCCATGGCTCTCACCATGGCGGGGGCGCCGATGGCTTGTCAACCGGTCGAGCCGGCCGCGACCTGCGCCCCCCTGCCTGCCACAGGTCGGACACGTTCCGTTTACCGGCTCCGCGCCCGCACGTCACCCCCGACTGATAGTTTGCTATCGCAACCCGATTCCGGCCTACCCGTGGCCGGACGCCGAGAGGATACCCATGGCCACCATTCCCCGCCGCGCGCGACTCGTCGCCGGCATCGCCCTCGCAGCGACCGCGACGCTCGCTCTCAGCTCGTGCGCGGCCGCCACCGGCGACAGCACCGATGACGCCGCAGCGGATGCCGCGACAGCCACCTCGATCGAAGACTTCGGCTCGTTCGAAGACCTCGAGTCCGCAGCGAAGGCCGAAGGCCAGCTGAACGTCATCGCCCTCCCGCGCGACTGGGCGAACTACGGCGAGATCCTCGACCTGTTCGCCGAGCAGTACCCCGAGATCACGATCAACGAGCAGTCGCCTGACATCTCCAGCGCCGAGGAGATCACCGCGGCGGAGACGAACGAGGGCCTCGACACCGCTCCGGACGTCTTCGACCTCGGCCTCGCTGTCGCGCTCTCCAGCACCGACCAGTTCGCGCCGTACCAGGTGCAGACCTGGGACGAGATCCCCGACGCTCTCAAGGAGTCGACCGGCCTGTTCGTCGGCGACTACGGCGGATACATGTCGATCGGCTACGACTCCTCGAAGTTCGACGAGCCCGGCTCGCTCGACGACCTGCTCGGCGCCGACTACAAGGGCGCCGTGGCGATCAACGGCGACCCGACGCAGGCAGGCGCCGCCTTCGCTGCGGTCGGCCTCGCAGCGGTGCAGTCCGACGGCACGCTCGACGACTTCCAGCCCGGCATCGACTTCTTCGGCGAACTGCAGAAGGCGGGCAACTTCCTCAAGGTCGACGTGACTCCGGCCACGATCACCAGCGGCGAGACGCCCGTCGTGTTCGACTGGGACTACCTGAACGCTGCGGCCGGTGCGGACAACGAGAACTGGAAGGTCGCCGTGCTCGACGGCGTCGGCTACGCCGGTTACTACAACCAGGCCATCAACAAGGACGCCCCGAACCCCGCGGCAGCCCGTCTGTGGCAGGAGTTCCTCTACAGCGACGACGTGCAGAACCTGTGGCTCAAGGGCGGCGCGCGTCCGGCACGCATGGAGGCCATGACCGAGGCCGGCACGATCGACGCCGACCTCGCGGCTGCTCTGCCCGAGGTTCCGTCAGAGACGGTCGTCCCGACCGAGGAGCAGTCGACGAACGCCGGCACCCTGCTCGGCGAGAAGTGGGCAGCGGCGGTCCAGTGACCACTGTGCTTCCGGGGGCGGATGCTACGGCATCCGCCCCCTCGATCGCCGGGCCGTCTCGCACGGCCCGGCGATCCGGCATGTCCGTGGCGTGGCTGGGGCTCGTGCCCTTCGCCGCCTACGTGCTGCTCTTCCTCGCGGTGCCGACCATTCTCGCCGTCGGCTCGGGTTTCTTCACCGACGACGGTGCATTCACCTGGACCAACGTCACCGCCCTCGCCGACCCGGTCGTGCTGAACACGTTCGCGAACTCCGCAGGCCTCTCGCTGCTGACCGCCGTCGTCGGCGCCGTCGCCGGTGCACTGGTCTGCTACGCCTTGCTCGGCATGAACCCGCAGGGTGCGGTGCGCTCGAGCGTGGATGCCGCGGCCGGTGTGCTCGCCCAGTTCGGCGGCGTCATGCTCGCGTTCGCCTTCATCGCCACGGTCGGCGCGCAGGGCGTCATGACGCTGTTCCTGCAGGACGCGTTCGGGCTGAACATCTACGAGAACGGCATGTGGCTCTACGAGGTGCCCGGCCTGATCATGCCGTACATCTACTTCCAGGTGCCTCTCATGGTGATCACGTTCATGCCTGCCCTGGCCGCCTTGAAGCCGCAGTGGACCGAGGCGAACCTCACGCTCGGCGGCACCCGCGCGAGCTTCTGGCTGCGCATCGGCATCCCCGTGCTCGCGCCGTCGTTCCTCGCGAGCCTGCTGCTGCTGTTCGCGAACGCGTTCTCGTCGTACGCGACGGCGGCCGCCCTCGCCAGCCAGGGGTCGCAGATCGTTCCGCTGCAGATCCGTGCCGCCCTCACCAGCGAGACCGTTCTCGGCAGGGAGAACCTCGCCGGCGCCCTGGCACTGGGCATGATCGTCGTCGTCGGCATCGTGATGGCGCTGTATTCGCTGGTGCAGCGCCGGGCAGCGAGGTGGCAGTCATGAACCGGCTCGGACCCTCGCTCGCCACGCGCTGGATCATCGGTGTCGTGGTGGGAGCGTTCTTCGCGATCCCGCTGATCTCGACCCTGCTCTACACGTTGCGCAGCACGGACGGCGGCCTGTCGTTCGAGCGTTGGGCCGCGCTGTTCGACCCCGCGGCATCCGCGGCCATCAAGCCCATCTGGACGGGCCTGGGCAACTCGCTCGTGCTCGCTCTCATCACGGTGCTGATCGTGCTGCTGCTGCTGGCGCCGACCATGATCCTGGTGAACCTGCGGTTCCCGAAGCTCAAGCCGTTCTTCGAGTTCGCGGTGCTGCTGCCCATCTCGATACCGGCGATCGTGCTCGTCGTCGGCCTCGCGCCGATCTACCTGCAGATCGGACGCGCACTCGGCACCGGCACCTGGACGCTGGCTTTCGCCTACGGCGTCACCGTGCTGCCGTTCGCATTCCGCTCGATCCAGGCGTCCATCGACGCCGCAGATCTGAAGACACTGGCCGAAGCTGCCCGTTCCCTCGGCGCGAGCTGGCCGGTCGTGGTCGTGAAGGTACTCGCTCCGAACATCCGTCAGGGTCTGCTCGCGGCATCCCTCATCTCCATCGCGGTCGTGCTCGGCGAGTTCACGATCGCGTCGCTGCTCAACCGCCAGGTGTTCCAGACAGCGATGGTGGTGGTGCAGAAGCAGGACGCCTACGCTCCGGCGATCTTCACTCTGCTCGCGCTGCTGTTCTGCTTCCTCCTGCTGCTCATCATCGGCCGCGCTGCACGCGGCAACGGAAAGGCCCGCTCATGACCGCTCTTCCCGCCACTGCCGACAACGTGCTGCTCGCCGAGGCCGGCGAGGGCACGCGCGTGCAGTTCCAGGGCATCGAGAAGAGCTACGGCTCCAATCAGGTGCTCCACGGCGTCGATCTCGACATCGCACCTGGCGAGTTCGTCTCGTTGCTCGGGCCGTCCGGATGCGGCAAGACCACCGCGCTGCGCGTGCTGGCGGGTCTGGAGAGCGCAGACGGCGGCGCCGTGCTGCTCGGAGGGCAGGACGTCTCGCGCATCCCCACCAACAAGCGCGACATCGGCATGGTCTTCCAGTCGTACTCGCTCTTCCCGCACCTGCGCGTCGATGACAACACCGCGTTCGGGCTGCGTCGTCGGGGCGTCGGCAAGGCCGCTGCGGCGAAGCGCGCGCTCGACGCTCTGGCGCTGGTCGGACTCGAGGGTTTCGCCGATCGCTATCCGCACCAGCTCTCCGGCGGTCAGCAGCAGCGCGTCGCTCTCGCCCGCGCTCTGGTCACCGAGCCGCGTGTTCTGCTGCTGGATGAGCCGCTGTCGGCGCTCGATGCGAAGGTGCGAGTGCAGCTGCGCGACGAGATCCGCCGCATTCAGCTGCGGCTCGGTATCACGACGGTGTTCGTCACTCACGATCAGGAGGAGGCGCTGGCCGTCTCGGATCGGATCGCGGTGATGGATGCCGGTCGCATCGACCAGATCGACACCCCCGAAGAGCTCTATCTGCGCCCCGCGACCGCGCACGTCGCCGCTTTCGTCGGACTCTCCAGCGTCGTCCCCGGTGTCGCGTCGGGTGGGCACGTGACGGTGTGGGGCCGCGAGCTGCCGACGAACGCGCCCGCCGATGGGCCGGTCGAGGTGCACCTGCGGCCCGAGAACCTGCGGTTCTCCGGAGAGGCGAATGCCGCGATCGGCGGCGTCGTGGAGGAGAGCACGTTCCTCGGCAGCATCCGCCGCACGCTCGTGAAGACGGATGCCGGCGACCTGGTCCGCGTGCAGCACGATGCGCACCAGCATCCGTCCTTCGGAGACCGCGTGCACCTCGCGATCGAGCCGGTGCCGGTGGCGGTGCGCGCCACGGGCTTAGGGTGACCGAGAATCGAGACCTCAGGTTTGTGTCGCGCATCCCGCGGCACAATTCTCACATCATCCATCGACAGTTCACGCGTTCGTCTTCTTCTCCCCCTTGGCTGAATCTGATGCCGACTGCGGCGTCTTTCCCGTAGAGCTACCGAGGAGATACCCATGCTCGTGTCCAGAGAACGCCGCCGCGGCACATTGTTGGCCGTTGGCATCACTGCGCTGATGGCAGCCACGCTGATGACTCCGACGATCGCGATGGCCGCGGACGATGGCGCCACCGACATCACTGAGAACGGAGGTGCGACACGCAACACGGAAGACCGCACGGCCGCCGTGCGCGAGGCCCTCGTCGACGGCCCCGCCAAGAACGTCATCCTTCTCATCGGTGACGGCATGGGTGACTCCGAGATCACAGTCGCGCGCAACTACGCCGAAGGCGCATCCGGAGCATTCGCCGGGATCGATGCCCTCCCGCTGACGGGCTCTTACACGACCTACTCCCTGCGCGAGGACGGCACCGCGAACTACGCCTCCGAGTCCGCTTCGACCGCAAGCGCATGGTCGACCGGCACGAAGGCGATCAACGGTCAGCTGAGCATCGACATCAACGGCGTGGCACAGGCGACCCTCCTCGAGCTTGCGAAGGCGAACGGGATGAGGACGGGCGACGTTTCCACCGCCGAGATCCAGGACGCGACCCCAGGTGCCCAGATCTCGCACATCTCCCAGCGCGGATGCTACGGACCGGACAAGACGTCGGCGAACTGCGCCTCGGAGGCGCTCGAGAACGGCGGACTCGGCTCGATCAGCGAGCAGCTGCTGAACCTTCGTCCTGACGTCACGCTCGGCGGCGGCTCGGCAAGCTTCACGCAGACTGCGAAGGCGGGTCCGTGGGAGGGCGCAACCTTGTTCGAACAGGCCGCGGACCGCGGCTACCAGGTGGTTGACGACGCTGAAGGGCTTGCCGGGGTCACCGCGGCGGACCAGAACGCGCCATTGCTCGGCCTCTTCACGCCGGGCAACTTCCCCGTGCGCTGGCAGGGCCCTGAGGCCACCGTCGGCGGTGGCGATGCAGCCCCAACCGCGTGCACCGAGAACCCCGAGCGTCTCGACACCGGTCTCTCGCTGGGTTCGCTCACGCAGAAGGCGATCGAGCTCCTCGACAACGACAACGGCTTCTTCCTGCAGGTGGAGGGCGCGAGCATCGACAAGCAGAACCACGCCGCAAACGCGTGTGCTCAGATCGGTGAGACTGTCGACCTCGATGAGGCCACGCAGGTGGCTCTGGCATACGCACAGCAGAACCAGGGCACCTTGGTCGTCGTCACCGCCGATCACGCTCACACGAGCCAGATCGTCGGCTCGACCCCTCCTGGACTCAGCGTCAACCTGCAGACCGTCGAGGGCGGATCGATGATCGTGTCCTACGGCACGGCAGAGGCGGGCGGATCACAGCAGCACACCGGTTCGCAGGTGCGCGTCGCCGGGTACGGCCCCGGAGCTGCCAACCTGCTCGGGCTCACGGACCAGACAGACCTCTTCTTCACCTCGGCAGGCGCACTGGAACTCAACCGCGACCTGAAGTCGCTCAGCGCTGACGCAACGATCTCGGCCAGTGCTGCGGAGGTCGCACCCGGTGCAACTGTGACCGTGAGCGTTGATGGTCTCGACGCGGACTGGCAGGCGAGCGTTGCATCGGATGCGGCTGCCGCAAAGCTTGCAGCCGCTTCGAGCCCGCAGCGCGACGTGCTGTCTGGTCGCGCCGAGTTCACCGTCACGGCCCCTACTGAGGTCGGAACGCACAGCGTGACGGTGACCGGAGCGCAGACGGGCGTTGTTCTCACGACAGACATCACCGTCACTGAGACTCCGACGACGCCGGCACCCACTGACCCGGCTGACGGCGGCGCAGGCGCTCTGCCCGGCGGACAGGGTGGCGCCGGCGCCGGCGGCGGACTCGCCATCACCGGTGCGGCCGTTCCGTACGTGCTGCTGGCGATCGCTGTCGCGATGATCGCTGTCGGCGGCTACACGATTCACCGTCGCCGCATGATCTGAGTGTGAACCGGTCGCCTCTCGGCGGCCCCAGCGAGGCTGGCGCTACACCTTTCAGCGTCCGCGGCATCGATCGATGTGGCGGATGCTGGAAGGTGTAGCTGTTTCGCCTGACTCTGGCGCGTGGTGACGTTACAGAACGCGGGCGAGGAAGTCCTGCGTGCGCGGATGCTGCGGGTTCGCGAGCACCTGGCGCGGGTCGCCCTCCTCGACGATCACGCCACCGTCCATGAAGATCAGGCGGGATCCGACCTCGCGCGCGAAGCCCATCTCGTGCGTGACGACGAGCATCGTCATCCCCTCGTCGGCGAGAGTGCGCATGACCTGCAGCACCTCGCCCACCAGTTCGGGGTCGAGCGCGGAGGTCGGCTCGTCGAACAGCATCATGTCGGGGTTCATGCACAGCGCCCTGGCGATCGCCACGCGCTGCTGCTGACCGCCGGAGAGGTGACCGGGGTAGGCGTCGGCCTTCTCGCTGAGACCCACCCGGCCGAGCATCTCGCGGGCGACCCTCTCGGCCTCGGTCTTCGAGCGCTTCTTCACGCGCTGCTGCGCGATCATCAGATTGCCCATCACATCGAGATGCGGGAACAGGTTGAAGCTCTGGAACACCATGCCGATGCGCGTGCGGACGCGGTCGATGTCGATGTCGGGGTCGGTGATGTCGATCCCCTCGATCAGCACCTTTCCGCCGGTCGGCTCCTCGAGCAGGTTCACCGATCGCAGCAGGGTCGACTTGCCGGAACCCGACGGTCCGATCACGCACACGACCTCGCCCGCCGCGACGGTCAGGTCGATGCCCTTGAGCACCTCGTTGTCGCCGAAGCTCTTGACGAGCCCCTGGATGTCGATCGCCGGGGCGTGGACATCGATTAGATCAGTGCTCATCGCTGCCTCGCCATTCGTCGCTCCAGCCACGCACTGAAGCGCGTGAGCGGGATCGTCAC
Source organism: Microbacterium profundi (assembly GCF_000763375.1). Lineage (NCBI taxonomy): Bacteria > Bacillati > Actinomycetota > Actinomycetes > Micrococcales > Microbacteriaceae > Microbacterium > Microbacterium profundi. The sequence goes on from NZ_JPSY01000001.1 coordinate 850,739, forward strand.
GATCAAGTAGAGGGCCGCCGCCATGATCAGCGGTGTTCCGTTCGCATTCTGCGTGCTCGCGTCACGGGCGAAGTTGGTGAGTTCCTTCGACCAGATGAACGTCCCGGCGACGAAGAGCAGCGAGGTGTCCTTCAGCAGCAGCACGAACTCGTTCGTGAGCGGCGGGATGATGATGCGGAACCCCTGGGGCACGACGATCCAGAACGTCGTCTTCATCGGCGACATGCCCAGCGAACGGGCGGCCTCGGTCTGCCCCTTCGGCACCGCCTGGATGCCCGCACGGATCGTCTCGGCCATGTACGCCGAGGCGACCAGGATGAGGCCGATCAGGCCGAGGACCACCGGCCCGCCGAGCTTCGTGCCCGGCACGCCCAGCCCGATCGGCAGGATGAACGCTATGGCGAAGATCGTCAGGATCGCCGGCAGACCGCGGAACAGTTCGATCCACGCCGTGGCGATCCACCGGAACGGTCCGATGCTCGACAGCTTGAGCAGTGCCAGCACGATCCCGAGCAGCAGGCCTCCGACGAACGCCACCGCGGTGAACCAGAGCGTGTTCACCAGGGCGGTCGTGATGATGCCCGGGAGCATCTTCGCGGCGATCTCCGGATTGAAATACAGCTTCGCGATCCGGGCCCAGTCGGTGCTGACGGCCAGCCAGACGACGACTGCGATCAGCACCGCATAGACGATGTATCTGTAGAGCTTGCTCTTGGTCGTGCGCCTCAACGCCATCGTCAAGGACTCCTGTCCTGCTCGCCCTGCCGACTACTCTGCGGTGAAGTAGTTGTCGTAGATCGTCTGGTAGTCGCCGCTGTCACGAAGCTCCTGCAGGGCGCCGTTGATCGCCTCGCGCAGCTCGTCCTTCTCGCCCTTGGCGAAGGCGAAGCCGTACTGCTCGTCGGTGTTGTACTCCTCGACGATCTTGTAGGCGGAATCGGCCTTCTCGTGCTCGAGGTTCACCGGCTGGTCCTGGAGGATCGCGTCGATCTGGCCCGCCTGCATCGCCGGCCACAGTTCACCGTCCGACGGGTACTGCACGAGCTCGGCTCCCTCGGCGTTCTCCGAGGCATAGGTCTCACCGGTGGTGCCCTGCTGCACGCCCACGTTACGACCCGAAAGGTCATCGATCGACTTGATGCCGGAGTCGGTGCGCACGAGCAGCGACTGCAGCGAGTCGTAGTACGGGTCGGAGAAGTCGAGGTTCGCCTCGCGCTCTTCCGTGATGGTCATGGCGGATGCTCCGATGTCGCACGTGCCCGCCGCGAGCGTGGTGCCGGACTGCAGGGCATCGAAGCCGACATCCTGCACCGACAGCTTGAGGTCGAGGCTCTTGGCGATCGCATCGAGCAGGTCGATGTCGAAACCGGTGTAACCGGTGCCGTTGTCGCCCCCCTCGAACTCGAACGGCGCGTAGGGGATGTCGGAGCAGACCGTCAGCGTTCCCGCCTCGGTGAGGCCGTAGTCGTCACCGGCGGCGGTCTCGCCGCCGCCCGCGTCGCCACCGCCGCTGGCGCAGCCGGAGAGAGCGAGCATGGCGGTCGCGGCGAGCGCGATACCGAAGGTGAGATTACGACGACGGGGCATGACCGCTCCACGGAGACTGGGGCGAGCTCGCCCACGAACAGGTATGCAGATCATCTTGACACGGAGCGACGGCGATGCCTCGATCAGGATGGTTACGTTTGCGTTTCGAGTCTGATCAGATCTGGAAATCGACGGCGACGCGGGAGGCGACTACCGAGCGGATGTACACCGCGGCTTCTTCGTGGGCCGGATGCACCACGTACTGCTCCAAAGCCTCGACCGAGTCGAAATCCGCGATCAGCGTGACGTCCCAGTTCGCATCCGGGTACACGGAGTTCGCGCCGGCCGAGATCGAACGCAGCTGGGGCACGACACCGCCCAGCGCGTTCAGCCGGCGGGCGACCTCTGCGGCCTGCTCTGCGCGTTCGACAGCATCCTCGCTCGCGAGCTTCCAGCTCACCACGTGCCTGAGCATCAGATTTCCTCCAGCTTCTGGCGCAGCCGGGCGGGCGAGACCCGCCAGTGCGCGTGCAGTTCATCGTCGATGAGCACGACGGGGATCTTCTCCCACCACAGTTCATACAGGGCGGGGTCGTCTTCTATCGACCTCTCGACGATCTCGATGCGATCGCCGATGTCATCGGGCAGATCCGCGACGACGGTCTCGACGATCCCGAGCGCGGTCGGGCACAGATGGCACCCGGCCTTGCCGATGACCGTGATGGTCGTCACGCCGAAGGAACCGCGACCGGGTGGCCGGAGGCGATCCACTCGCCAGTGCCGCCATCGACGTTCGTGGCGTCGTGGCCCTGGGCCTCGAGCGCCTGCACGACGCGCGCCGACCGACCGCCGACCTGGCAGATCACGTCGAACGCCTCGGCGGGAAGCTCTTCGAGACGGCTTCCCAGCTCGGACATCGGGATGTTCACCGCACCGGGCACGTGGCCACCGGCGAACTCATCCCGCTCGCGCACATCGATGAGCGGCGTTCCCGTGCGGGCAGCGAGCTCTGCGACACTGATCGACTTCATGGATTCTCCCTGAAATTCGAGGTCTGGGTCTGGAGATACGTGGCCACAGACACAAAGCGCCCGTCCGAAGACAGGCGCTCGTGTCCAGCCGCTTACTTCTTGTTGCGGCGCTGGTGGCGAGTCTTTCGAAGCAGCTTGCGATGCTTCTTCTTCGCCATGCGCTTGCGGCGCTTCTTGATGACAGAACCCACGGAAACCTCACTACGTCAGTGGCTGGGCGTCGCACGAAGTCGGACGCCCGGGTACGGGCATGGAAAAAATGCCTCGGGTCAGTCTAGCAAACCAGCGGACCTTCGCTGATCACCGAGGCGGATGGGCTCAGCCGACGTCGGCGATCGGCCTCTGAAGGGCGTCGGTGACGGCGGATTCGGGCACGCGATAGCTGCGGCCGAATCGGATCGCGGGCAACTCGCCCGCGTGGACGAGACGATAGACGGTCATCTTCGACACGCGCATGATCTCGGCGACTTCGGCAACCGTAAGGAACCGGACGTCTGGAACTTCGGGCATCCCCTGTACCCCTTTCTGCTGAAGCACACTCTATGGCGAACCTGCGACGCGTGTAAACCCGAGTGACTGATGTGACCTGTGGGAATCAGAGGTGCCGGTCTCAGTTGCCGAGCCGTTTGATAGCGGTGGCGACCACGTGCTTGGCGGATGCCGCGGCGCGGCCGAAGACCTCGGCCGCGTGCGCGGCACCGTCAGGCAGCGGAGCGAGCGACAGATCGATGTCAGGGGCGCCGTCTCCGAAGGCATCGACGAGGAACGGCACGAGCCAGTCGTCCACGACCTCGAGCGGTTCCACCTCGATGCTGTAGAAGCGGCGCTGTCCATCTTCGCGGACACTGACCAGTTCGGACTCGCGCAGCACCTTCAGGTGCTTGGAGACCGTTGGCTGGCTGATGCCGAGTTCGCTGACGATCTGCGAGACGCTGGTGCCGGCATCCCCGTCTGCGGCCCGCCGCAGGAGGAGCTGGAGGATGTCTCGCCTCGTGCCGTCTGCGATCACGTCGAAGATGTCGGTCATGAGATCAGGGTAGTCGTCCCACGCGCGGAGTACCATGACGAAGGCTCGCCGGAACGACTGGGGCGAGCGAACACGGAGCGGACTCAGGAGGGCGTCGATGTCGAGCATCGGGTCATCGGCATCCCCGCGCACGCGCGCACGCGACTTCTGGCGCTTCGCGCGCCACATCATCACGTCATCGCCTTCCCGCTTCGCGATTCTCGTCTTCACCGCGCTGATCCTGCTGTTCACGGCACTGTTCTCGTTGCCGCTCGCCTCGGCCAGCGGCACCGTCACCCCGATCAGCGATGCGCTGTTCACCGCGGTCTCCACGATCTGCGTCACAGGGCTCTCGACAGTCGACATGGCCACCCACTGGTCTCCGTTCGGGCACGTGCTCATCTTCCTCGGCGTCAACATCGGCGGCATGGGAGTGCTGACCCTGACGTCAGTGCTCGGACTGGTCATCTCGAAGAAGCTCGGGCTGCGCGCCAAGCTGCTTGCGGCAGGCGACAGCAACCCGCTGCGCGCGCACGGCGGCGTGGTGAACGAGGGGCAGACGGTGCGACTGGGCGAAGTCGGTCAGCTGCTGAAGACGGTCGCATTCTCGCTGCTCCTCATCGAACTCGTCGTCGCCCTGCTGCTCTACCCCGGGCTCGTGATGGCAGGCATCCCCCCGCTCGCCGCCCTGTGGGAGGCGCCGTACTACGCGGCCATGTCCTTCACGAACACCGGATTCGCCCCGAACGCCAGCGGTGTCGCGGAGTTCGCTGACGACTACTTCGTGCTGACGGTCCTCATGATCAGCGTCTTCCTCGGCAGCATCGGCTTCCCGGTCATCTACACACTGGCCAAGCATCACTGGCATGTGAAGCGGTGGTCGCTGCACAGCAAGCTCACGCTCATCACCACCGGAATCCTGTTCGTCCTCGGTGCGGCCGTGTTCCTCATCCTCGAGTACAACAACCCGCTGACCTTCGGCTCGATGGATGCCGGCGACACGACGTTCCAGGCCTTCTTCCTTTCGGCCATGACGCGATCCGGCGGCTTCAGCGTGGTCGAGATCTCAGACCTCAACGGCTCCTCTATGCTCGCCGCGTCCATGCTGATGTTCGTCGGCGGCGGTTCCGCGTCCACCGCCGGCGGCATCAAAGTGACCACCCTCGCCGTGCTGGCGATCGCCGTGTGGTCCGAGGCGCGCGGTCGACAGTCCGTCGAGGCCTTCGGCCGCAGGATCCCCAGCGACGTGCAGCGTGTCGCCCTCTCGGTCGTCGCCTGGGGTGCCACGATCGTCGCATTGTCGACCATCGTCATCGCCCAGATCACGAAGGCTCCGATCAGCGACGTGCTCTTCGACGTCATCTCGGCCTTCGGCACCGTCGGACTCTCGTCCGGCCTCACGGCGGAGCTGCCCGACTCGGCCGTCTACGTCATGGCCGCCACCATCTTCATGGGACGAATTGGTACAGTGACTCTCGCCGCGGCGGTCGCCGCGACATCGCGTTCGCAGCTCTACTCGCTGCCCGTGGAAAGGCCGATCGTTGGTTGAAGTCCTCCGGGGCGACGCGCCCGTACTGGTCATCGGACTCGGACGCTTCGGCGCCGCGTGCGCCGGTGAGCTCGACCGCCTCGATCGCGAGGTGCTCGCGATGGACGAGAATCTCGAGCTCGTCCAGAAGTGGTCGGATCGCGTCACTCATACGGTGCAGGGCGACGCCCGCAACATCGACGCGCTCAAGCAGATCGGCGCACAGGACTTCCAGGTCGCCGTGGTCGCGGTGGGCTCGCTCATCGAAGCATCCGTGCTGATCACCGCGAACCTCGTCGATCTCAAGGTGCCGCAGATCTGGGCCAAGGCCGTCTCACAATCGCACGGCAAGATCCTCGCCCGCGTCGGCGCGAACCACGTGATCTACCCGGAGCGCGAGGCCGGCGAGCGCGTCGCCCACCTCGTGAGCGGACGGATGCTGGACTTCATCCGTTTCGACGACGACTTCGTGCTCGCCAAGATGTATCCGCCGAAGTTCATCCGCGGCGTCGGCCTGAACGAGTCGGGCGTGCGGTCGAAGTACAAGGTCACGGTCGTCGGTGTGAAGAGTCCGGGCAAGCCGTTCCGCTACGCCGAGGCGGACACCGTGGTGACCAACCACGACCTCATCATCGTGTCGGGTACCAACAGCGACATCGAGCGGTTCGCCAGCCTCGACCGCTGAGTCAGGCGCCGGCGGCGAGCTCGTGAGAGCGCGCCAGCGCAGCATCCGTCGCCTTGGCGAAGACCTCGTCGAGGTGCGCGTCCTGCAGCACGGCGATCGCGCGTTCGGTGGTGCCCTTGGGGCTCGTCACCCGACGGCGCAGTTCGGCGGGATTCTCTCCTGACACGTCGAGCAGTGCCGTGGCGCCGATGAAGGTCTGCTCGACGATCAGACGGGCATCGGCCTCGCCGAAGCCCTTGCCGATCGCGGCCTTGGTCAGCTCCTCGATCAGGAGGAAGACGTACGCAGGGCCGGAGCCTGAGATCGTGCCGAGCGCGTCGATCTTCTCCTCTGGCACCTCGACAACCGACCCGACGAGCTCGAACAGCCGACGGACCACGGCGACCTCGTCTTCTGAGGCGGCCGAGTTCGCAGCGATGCCGGTGACGGCTTTGCCGACGGTCGCCGGAGTGTTCGGCATCGAGCGGATCACGCTGACATCCGAGCCGAGGACCTCGGCGAAGCTCGCCAGGCTGATGCCGGCGGCGAGGCTCACGACGATGGCATCCTCACGCAGAACGGGCGCGATCTCGCGGAGCAGATCGGCGACCATGGCGGGCTTCACTCCGACGAGGATGATCCGGGCTGACGCCGCAGCCTCGGTGTTGCCGTCCGGCTGATCTTCGAGTGCGATCGCCGTCACTCCCTCGAGATCTGTGAGGCTCTCGGATTTCGCCGCGGTGCGATTGGTGGCCGTGATACCACCGTCGACGGCGATGCCCGAGGCGACGACGCCCTGGAGGATCGCGCCTCCCATCGAGCCGGCACCGAGGAACGCGAGGGACGGAAGTGATTCAGCCATGCCGCCATCCTATGCACCCCATTCGACAGCGCCGAGGGCGCTCGTGTGCATCGCGACCGGCGGAACTAGACTCGGCCCATGAGTGCATCCGGTGGCAGCAAGGCGATCGTCGCGGCGTTCCTGGCGAACCTGGGGATCGCGATCGCGAAGTTCATCGCGTGGGCCCTGTCCGGGTCCGCGTCCATGCTCGCGGAGGCCATCCACTCGGTCGCGGATTCCGGAAACCAGCTGCTTCTGATGCTCGGCGCACGCAAGGCCAAGCACTCCGCCGATCGCGAGCATCCGTTCGGCTACGGACGCGAACGCTACGTGTACGCATTCGTCGTGTCCATCATCCTGTTCTCGGTCGGCGGCCTGTTCGCGATCTACGAGGGCGTCGACAAGCTGACCCATCCGTACGCGCTCGACCCCGTCTGGTGGTGGCTGCCGCTCGTCGTGCTCGTGATCGCGATCGGCCTCGAGTCGTTCTCGCTGCGCACCGCCGTCAAAGAGAGCAACCTCGTGCGTGAGGAGGGCCAGTCGTGGGTGTCGTTCGTGCGGCGCGCGAAAGCGCCGGAACTGCCCGTCGTGCTGCTGGAGGACATCGGCGCTCTGACCGGACTCACGTTCGCCCTGCTCGGCGTCGGCCTGACGATCATCACCGGCAACAGCGTCTTCGATGCGCTCGGCACACTCGCGATCGGCGTGCTGCTCGTGCTCATCGCCGTGGTCCTCGGCATCGAGACCAAGAGCCTTCTGGTCGGCGAGGGCGCGAACCAGGCCGACCTCGACCTGATCATGGATGCCATCGTCGGCGGCCCCGACGTCGAGAAGCTCATCCACCTGAAGACTCTCTACCTCGGCCCCGACGAGATGCTCGTCGCGGCGAAGATCGCGCTCACCTCGGACAAGAGCGTGCGCGAGGCTGCCGCCGACATCGACGAGATCGAGAAGCGGATCCGGGATGCCGTTCCCGTCGCGCGCGCGATCTACATCGAGCCCGACGTCTACCGTCCGGCGATCGACCCCACCCCGCCGACGGATGTGTTCGTGCTGAAGTCTTCCGACTGAGACCGGCTGCGTCGGCGCATGGAGGTGTCGCGTGTGGCCGCTCAAAGGGCGCAGACACGACACATCGCGCCACCTGCCGGCGCAGAGGGGCGCGGGGGTACGGGGGTGGCGGGGTCAGCGGCGCTGTTCGAAGAAGTCGCGCAGCAGTGCGGTCGCAGCGTCCTCCGCCACCCCGCCGACGACCTCGGCGCGGTACGGCAACCGGCGATCGCGCAGAACGTCGTACATCGATCCGGCGGCTCCCGCCTTGTCGTCCCATGCGCCGAACACGACGCGCCCGATCCGCGACTGCAGGATCGCCCCGGCGCACATCACGCACGGCTCGAGGGTGACGACGAGCGTGCGCCCTTCGAGATTCCACGAGCCGACGGATGCTGCGGCCTGCCGCAGCGCGACGATCTCGGCATGTCCGGTGGGATCGTGGGTCTGCTCGCGCGTGTTGCGCCCCTCGGCGATGATGCGGCCGGACTCATCGAGCACGACCGCGCCGACGGGAACCTCACCGGCGGCAGCGGCCTGTGCGGCGAGCGCGAGTGCGCGCCGCATCCCGTCGCCGTCGGTCTCTCGCATGTGTCGAGCCTATTGGTCGCGTTGCATCTGGCGGAGCATGTCACGCCTGGCGGAGCCATTCGCCGAAAACCTCCGTCAGGCGTAACAACCTCCGTCAAGCGTCGCAGCCTCCGTCAGGCGTCGCAGCCTCCGTCGGGCGTCGCAGCCTCCCAGCCTCCGTCAGGCGTCGCAGCCTCCGTCGGGCGTAGCAGCAGCACGTCCGATGTGCGCGGACTGACGCGCCGGCGAGATGCCACGCAGGAAGTCGGCGAGCGTGCGGCCGGCATCCTCGAGCGCGCCGTCATTGACGATCTCGAGGTCGATCCGGGTGTCAGGCGCGGGATCCGGTCTGTCCATCCGGGCCTGGATCTCGGCATCCGCCTCTCGACCGCGGCGGGCGAGGCGCGCGCGACGCTGTTCCTCCGGCACGCAGACTCTGATCACGGCGGAACGCTCGAAGCGCTCGGTGAGCCGGTTCAGCACTCCCCTGGAGATGTTCGCCACCACCACATCACCAGCCCGGACGGCGTCGACGACTGCGGCGGGCAGCCCGTAGGCGAGGCCGTGCCTCGCCAGCTCAGCGCGAACCCGCCCTCGCTCTCGATCCGAGTGAAATCGGCTTCACTGACGGGCAGATGGTCCTCGCCCGCACCGACGGGTCGGGTGATGAGCCGGCGAGGGAAGACGAAGCCCTCGTCCTGATCGGCGAGCAGATCACGGGCGGCGCCGATGACGGAGTCCTTGCCCGATCCGCTCGCCCCGACCACCGCGACGAAGGCGCCGCTCACGCGACCCGCTCGCCCTCGCGCCAGACGCTGCGCACGATCGGCACCGGAGACCCGAGCGGATGCTGCTCGCTCGACGCCCCCTCGTACGCGTGCACGCGGATCAGGTCTGCCCGCAGGCCGGTCTCTATGACGCCGCGGTCGTCGAGGCCGATCGCGCGTGCGGGGTTCGCGCTGAGCAGGCGCGACGCCTGCGGCAGCGTCGTCTCTCCTCGCGCGACCAGCAGGAACGCGGCCTGGAGCGTGCTCGCCGGCACATAGTCGCTCGAGAGGATGTCGAGAAGTCCCGCGCGGAGCAGCTCGACGGCGGCGACGTTGCCCGAGTGCGACCCGTCGCGGACGATGTTCGGCGCGCCGGACACGACCAGCTGCCCCGCTGCGCGAGCGGCGCGCGCCGCGTCCACCGTCGTCGGGAACTCCGAGATCCGCACACCAAGTGCCGAGGCCTCGTCCACGTGCGCCTGCGTCGCATCGTCGTGCGCGGCCATGGTGATGCTCCGCACCCCGGCGCGCTCTGCCATCTGTTTGCGATGCCGGCCTGCGTAGAGCCCGGACAGCCGATGCAGCTCTTCGACGTGCGCGTCGAACTCGGTCTCGAGCAGCCGCCCCTTGCCGACCATGTACGTGCGGAACGCCTCGACATCCGCATACTGACGCTGCCCAGGCGTGTGATCCATGAGCGAGATCATCCGCACCCGGTCGTGGCCTCCGACCTCATCGAAGACCTCGACGACATCGGCAGTGGAGACCTCGCAGCGCAGGTGCACGAAGTGGTCGGCGCGCAGCAGACCCGACTCGGCCGCATGGATGACAGCATCCATCAGCATCTTCGCGTTCGCCGCCATGCGATTGCCGTCGGTCGGGCCGGTGCCGATGCGCAGTGCGTCGAGGACCGTGGTCATGCCGGAGGCAGCCATCTGCGCGTCATGCGCGATCACTGCGGTGATCGGGTCCCAGTAGCGCTTCGGCCGTGGCTGGAAGTGGGTCTCGACCTGATCCGTGTGCAGTTCGACGATGCCGGGCATGAGGAAGTCGCCGTTCAGGTCGGTGCCGGCACGCGTCGGGTCGTCGGAGATCTCGGCGATGACCCCGTCCTCGATGCGCAGCGAACCGTGGATCACTTCGTCGCCCACGACGACGCGGGCGTTGGTGAGGGATGAGGACGCGAGGGGCATCAGGCGGTCTCCTGCAGGTCGGCGTCAGCGGATGGGGTGGCGAGGGGATGGGCGGAGAGCACTTCGAACGGCGCACCAGGCTCGCGCTCGATGAACAGCGCGATCGAGCGGAGCAGGACGTCGCAACCGTGGCCGTCCTTCGCGAAATGCGCAGCGATGGCACTGTCGATCTCGCTCTCGCGCGCCGGCGGGATGGGGTCGGTCAGCGTCAGGTGGAAGCGGAACTCCTCGAACACGTACGGGTAGCCCCACTGCTCGAAGAGCACGCGCTCGCGCGCTGAGAGCGTCTCCGGTCGTCGGCGCCGGATATCGGCATCGTCGAGCTCCGCCCGGAAGACATCGAATGAGCGCACGGCCTCGTCGGCCAGCATCCGGATCGCCGAGTCATCGCCGTGCGGGAGCAACGCGCGGAAGCGACCGAGGTTCGCGGGTCGCAACGCGGGGAGGAGCACGCAGTGGTGAGAGGCGGCGAACGCATCGGCGGCCGCCCGCAGATCGGCTTCGGTGCGTCCGCCCGCGAGGCGGAACGGCGCCTTGAGGGTCGCATGGAAGCCGTAGCGGCGCGCGTCGACGGTGAGGTCGTGGAACTCCGGCCTCGCGTACCAGGCCTCGACAGTGCTCCGCAGGCCCGCGGCGATCGGATCATCGCTCTCGCCGAGCAGTCCGGGCACGGCGTACACGGCATACCGTGTCATGCGGCGATCCCCTCTCGACTCGGGTCGGCTTCGCGGCGCGCGTCGGAGTCCGGCTCCTGCGGAGCCGCGAAAGCCTGCACATCGACAGTCACGTCCGCGACCGCTTCGCGCACGTCCGCGTCGTGGAAGATCGCCAGGATGCCGACGCCGCGTGCGACGCTCTCGCGCACCAGCTCGATCACGACCTGGCGGTTGCGGGCGTCGAGGGATGCCGTCGGCTCGTCGAGCAGCAGCAGGGATCGCTCGACGACGAAACCGCGCGCGATGTTCACGCGCTGCCGTTCACCTCCGGAGAACGTGGCGGGTGGCAGCGCCCAAAGGCGCTCGGGGATGCTGAGACGCGCGAGCAGCTCGCCGGCGTGCTCGCGTGCCTCATCACGACCCGCACCTCGCTCGACCAGCGGCTCGGCCACGACATCGATCGCCGGTACGCGCGGAACGGCGCGGAGGAACTGACTCACGTAGCCCATCGTGGAGCGCCTCGCGGCGAGCACCTGTCGTGGCTGCGCGGTCGCCAGGTCGAGCACTTCGCCGTCGTGAGCGAGCAGGATGCTTCCGGCATCGACGCCGTAACTGCCGTAGACCATCTTCATCACCGAGCTCTTGCCCGATCCCGACTCGCCGCCCAGCACCACGCAGGTACCCCGTCGCACGTCGAAGGTCAGCCCGTTCACCACAGGCAGCCGCTGTGCGTCCTGCAGGTGGAGTGTGAAGCTCTTCGAGACGTCCTGCACGCTCAACACGGCATCCGGGTTCATATCGCTGTTCGGGTTCATGTCAGTCCTGGAGGATCGATGAGACGAGGAGCTGGGTGTACGCGGCCTGGGGATCATCCAGCACGCGATCGGTCAGCCCGGATTCGATCACCACGCCATCCTTCATGACGAGCGTGCGGTGCGAGATGAGGCGGGCCACTGCGAGATCGTGCGTGACGATCACGACGGCGAGGCCGAGGTCGGCCACGAGCGAGCGGATGAGATCGAGCAGACGCGCCTGCACTGAGACGTCGAGCCCGCTCGTCGGTTCGTCCATGAACACCAGCCGTGGGCCGAAGACGAGATTGCGCGCGATCTGCAGGCGCTGGCGCATGCCGCCGGAGAACGTCGTCGGCGCGTCGTCGATGCGGTGCACCGGGATCTCGACGCGGGCGAGCCACTGCTCGGCCTGCTCACGGATGCGGCCGTAGTGACGCCACCCGTTGGCCATGAGCGGCTCGCCGATGTTCCCGCCGGCGCTCACGTGCATCCGCAGGCCATCGGTGGCGTTCTGGTGCACGAAGCCCCACTCCGTGCGCCAGAGACGGCGCACTTCGCGCTCGCTGAGCGTCGAGAGGTCGACGAGCTGCGCCGCGTGGCCCGGACCGCCGTCGGGAGCGGTGCGGTACTGCACGCTCCCCTCGTCGATGCTGAGTCGCTGCGACAGCATTCCGAGCAGAGTCGACTTGCCGGAGCCGGACTCGCCGACGATCGCGAGCACCTCACCCGGCCACAGGTCGAAGTCGACGCTGCGGCATCCGAAGACATCGCCGTAGGCGTGCCCGGCGTCGGTCACGCTCAGCAGCGGCTGTTCGTCGTCCGTGCCGGTGTCGTCTTTCACAGCAGGGCCCCTTTCGTGGCGGCGGTCCGCTCACAGTGATCGGTGTCGGAGCACACGTACATCACGGTGCCGCGATCGTCCATGATGACCTCGTCGAGGTACACGCCCTCCGACGCGCAGATCTCGCACGGCGTGTCGAAGCTCTGCGGCTCGAACGGGAAGTCCTCGAAGCCGAGGCTCTCGACGTCGGTGTACGGCGGGATCACGTAGATGCGCTTCTCCCGTCCGGCGCCGAACAGCTGCAGGGCCGGGCTCTGGTGCATCTTCGCGTTGTCGAAACTCGGGATCGGCGATGGGGCCATGACGTAGCGTCCGCCGACGAGCACCGGGTAGTCGTAGGTCGTCGCGAAGTGCCCGTATCGGGCGATGTCCTCATAGAGCTTGACGTACATGAGACCGTACTCCTCGAGCGCGTGCAAGCGTCTGGTCTCGGTCTCGCGCGGTTCGAGGAAGCGCAGCGGCTCGGGGATCGGCACCTGGTAGACGATGATCTGACCCTCGGCCAGCGGCGTCTCCGGGATGCGGTGGCGCGTCTGGATGATCGTCGCGTGATCGGTGCGCGTCGTGACACCGGCGCCGGCGACCTTCTCGAAGAACTGCCGGATCGAGACGGCGTTGGTCGTGTCATCCGCGCCCTGGTCGATCACCTTGAGCGTGTCGGGCTGACCGATGATCGAGGCGGTGACCTGCACGCCGCCGGTGCCCCAGCCGCGCGGCATCGGCACCTCGCGTGAGGCGAACGGTACTTGGAAGCCGGGGATGGCTGCACCCTTCAGCAGCGCCCTGCGCACGACGCGCTTGGTCTGCTCGTCGAGGTAGCCCTCGTTGTAGACGATTCGCGGCTCGCTCATGGCTGCTGCCCCCGTGCACGTTCGTTGAATTCTTCATGCAGCCGGCGGATGAGCACCAGCTCGCCCTGGAAGTCGACGTAGTGCGGGAGCTTGAGGTGCTCCACGAACCCCGCAGCCTGCACGTTGTCGGCGTGGCTGATGACGAACTCCTCGTCCTGGGCTGGTGCGTCGGCCCGCTCCCCGAACTCCTCGTGCCGCAGGGCACGGTCGATGAGCGACATCGACATGGCCTTGCGCTCGGCGCGGCCGAACACGAGACCGTATCCGCGGGTGAACTGCGCGGGACGATCGGCCCCGCCGACGAACTGGCTGACCATCTGGCATTCCGTGACCTCGATGCGCCCGATGGGCACCGGGTGCCCGATCTCCGGTGCGTCGAAATCGATCTCGACCTCGCCCACGCGCACCTCGCCCACGAAGGGATGCGTGCGCCCGAAGCCGCGCTGAGTCGAATAGCCGAGCGAGAGCAGGAAGCCCTCATCCCCTCGGCTGAGCGCCTGCAGGCGTTCGGCGCGGCTCATCGGATAGACGGTGGGTTCGCGGGTGAGGTCGGCCGGATCCGGATCGGTCCAGTCCTCGCCGTCCGCACGATCCGGTTCGATGAGCGCGTCGACACCGAGCAGGTCGGTGACGCGCGGCATCCGCTCGGTGTCGGCGTCCTGTTCGTCGCCACCGGATGCCGACGTCTCGGACGTCGTGGGATCGTCGGGGATGCCGTCGGCGAGTTCGTCGGCGAGCAGACGGTGCGTGTAGTCGAACGTGGCGCCGAGCTGTTGGCCGCCCGGAATGTCCTTGAACGTCGCGGAAACCCGCCGCTCGGGCGGCAGCCCGGCGGTGTCGATCGCGACGGTGACCCCGAAGCGCGGCAGCGTCGTGCGGTACGAACGCAGCAGGGTGACGGCCTCGAGCACATCGCCCTGCGCCTGCAGCAGAGCCTTCGCCGCGAGGTCGGGATCGTAGAGCGAGCCCTCTGCCATCACGCGTGAGACGAGCACGCCCAGCTGATCGCGTACCTGCGTGTAGTCGACGCGCGCTGACGACTCCTCGCCGCGTCCCCGTCGGGCGAGCAGGGCGTGCGCGTTGGCGATCGCCTTCTCTCCGCCCTTGACTGCGACGTACATCAGGCGCTCCGGTTCTCGGCGCCCTGCAGGCGGATGCTGCGGGGCAGGGCTCGTACGGAATCGTCGGCGACGAGGATGAGGTCGATGCCGCGTGGGAAGTGCGAGTGGTTCTGCTGCCACTGCGCCAGGAAGCCGGACGGCAGACCGGCGCCGTCCCAGGAGACCGAGCCGTTCACGCCGGGACCGGTCGCCACGAAGTCGCCGGTACCCCGAGCGCCGGTCGCGTCGATCACGACGGTCGCCGAGCGGTGCGGTTCTTCGTCGGTTCCGGATGCGAGATCGCCGAGCTGCGGGACAGTCGACGGTGAGGATGCGACCACGAACAGGGCATCACAGGGCGCATCCACCAGGCGAACGCCGGTATGGAAGCGCAGCCAGGCGCACACATCATCCGAGGCGCTCAGCGCAGGGTCGAGCCAGATCGGGGTCTGCTCGTCGCACAGTGCCAGAAGCAGCGCTCCCGCGCCGGGGCTCAATGGCGCGACGCGGTCCGTGATTCCCGGTTCGAGGGGCTGCGGGAGCGTCGGACGCGCGAATGCGCCGAGCACTGCCCTGAAGACGTGCTGCGCATCCTGTACCGGATCGGCGAACCCCGGAAGGTGCCGCTCGCCGGCCGACATCAGGGCAGTCGTGCGCGCTTCGATTCGCGTGGTCATTCGTCGTCCTCCTCTTCGAGGCCGAAGTCCGGTCCGGAGTTCTCCCTCGCGACGGTGAAGAAATCCACCACCGTGCTGCGGGCGTCGGCGCGCGAGCGGGCGTCGCGCTCGACCTGTGCCCGCTCGAGCGGCACGATGACCTCGTCGAGAACGCGTTGGCGCGCGTCCCCCGCGAGCAGCGCATCGAAGATCGCGGCGAGACCCGCGTGCTCCGGATGACTCCCCAGCACGTACGCGGTCCCCACCGTCTCCGGGCCGAGCCCGCGTGCGACGACGGTCGCGCGGCTGACGGTGGCCTCGCCGACGTTGAACCGGTCGCCGGTGCCGCCGATGCGTCCTTGCGCCATGACCAGCCCAGACTCGGGGCCGCGGACGAACTCGATCTCCGGCTGGTCCGGCCACGCACCCCAGAGCGCGGCCAGGTCGGCTTCCGCAGCATTGGCGAGCACGCGTGCGGTGCGCCGTCGTGCCGTCTCATCGGGCCCCGTCTCGTCCGGCCCCGCCTCGTCCGGCCCCGTCTCGTCATGCCGATCCATCGCGCCTCCTAAAGTTGTCTATTGGTCTAGACAACTATCACGCTAATGGCAGGATGTGAGAAAGGGAAGCGGCAGACGGGTCGCTACGGCGACGATCGCGTGAACTTCCCATGAACGAGCACGAGGAGGCTGCCGTGAGTGATGCGACACCGACCCGGCCGACCGGGTACTCGGCGTGGCGACTCATCGCCGAGGAACTGCGTGCCGACATCACGGAGGGCCGGCTGCAGACCGGCGATCGGCTTCCGCCGGAGAGCGCATTGGCCACGCGTTTCGGCGTCAATCGGCACACCGCGCGGCAGGCTCTCGCTTCTCTCGCGGCCGAAGGCCTGATCGAATCGCGCAGGGGCAGTGGCACGTTCGTCACGAGCAGCGCCGTGCACGTGCACCGCATCGGCATGCGCACACGCCTCTCGACGAGCCTCGGCAACGGTCATCAGCCCTCCGGACGAGTGATCGAGAGTGCGCTGGAGACCGCGCCGGCACACATCGCCCGCAGGCTCGGCATCGCCGATGACGGCCTGGCCGTTCGGGTCGAATCGCTCAGGACCGTCGACGGCGAACCGTTCGCTCTCGGATCACGCTGGTTCGACGCCGCTCGCCTTCCCGACATCGCCGCGTCGCTGCGACGCACCTCGTCGATCACGGCGGCGCTGCGCGCGAGCGGGGTGGACGACTATGTGCGCGTGTCGACAGTGGTCTCCGCGCGGCACGCCACCGCCACAGAGTCGGGGCTGCTCGGACTCTGCTCCGGGGCGATCGTGCTGGTCACAGAAGCGCTCGACGCCCTGCCGGACGGCACGCCTCTGCAGCACCTCGTCACACGATTCGCCGCTCAGCGCGTGCGGCTCGATATCGAGCATCCGGATCCGACCGCGTGACGCATTACCCTTGACCTATGCGTGTTCACGTGGCGGACCACCCCCTCATCACCCACAAGCTCACGGTGCTGCGCGATGTGCGCACCCCCTCGCCGGTCTTCCGGCAGCTGACCGAAGAGCTGGTGACGCTGCTCGCCTATGAGGCGACGCGCAACGTCAAGGTGTCACCGGTCGAGATCACCACCCCTGTGACCACCACCATGGGCGTGAAGATCTCCGAGCCGCGCCCGATCGTCGTCCCGATCCTGCGTGCCGGACTCGGGATGCTGGAGGGCATGGTCAAACTCCTCCCCACCGCAGAGGTCGGGTTCCTCGGCATGGTGCGCGACGAGACGACGTTCGAGCCGACGACCTACGCCGAGCGCCTGCCAGACGACCTCAGCGATCGCCAGTGCTTCGCGATCGATCCGATGCTCGCGACCGGCGGATCACTCGGTGCCGCGATCGAGTTCCTGTTCAAGCGCGGCGCGCAGGATGTCACGGCGATCTGCCTGCTCGGCACCCCGGAGGGCGTCGAGGCCATCGAGAAGATGGTCGGCGATCGGGATGTGACTCTCGTGCTCGGCGCGCTGGACGAGCGGCTCAACGAGAAGGGCTACATCGTGCCCGGCCTCGGCGACGCGGGTGATCGCTTGTACGGCACGGTCTGAGATCGTCTAAGTCACCGTCAGGCGGTAGGCGCGTTCGTCACCGAACCGCTCGAATCCGACTCTGGTGAGAATCGGCGCCCATGTGGCGATGCGGCCCTTCACGATGGCCGTCGTCGCGCCGAGTTCGGCGCTCGCACGCAGCCTCTCAGCCAGCACGGCACGGTACGCGCCACGGCCACGAGCGCTCCCCGCACTCACGCCTGATCGGCGCCGACCAGGCGCGCGAACGCACTCATCCGCGCGACGCCCTCCGGTGTACGGGGCAGATCGTCGAGCAGCGCCGGCGAGTGGATGAGGTACGCCGCCACCTGCGCGCGAGAGATCGCGACGTTCAGACGGTTCTGCAGCAGCAGGAACTCCGGCCCGCGCGGGGCGTCCCGACCGCTGGACGCCGCGAGCGTCGTGATCGAGACCGCCGCTTCCTTGCCCTGGAAGTTGTCGACGGTACCGACCGGCACACCGGTCATACCCTCGGCTGCGAGCGCGTCGATCACGAGCTGCTTCTGCGCGTTGTACGGCGCGACCACGATGATGTCCGCCTCTGACAGCGGACGCGGCGCAGCATCGGGTTCGGTGAACTCCCGCCCGAGCAGATCGCGCACGATCCGCACGACTTCGGCGGCCTCCTCCGGCGATTGGGTCGCGTTGCGGCGATGACGCAGCGAGATGACGTGCAGTCCCGGCTCGATGCCCGCAACTGCGCGCTGATCGGTGCCGGGCGCTGACGCGAGCTGTCCGGCGTACGACAGCCGCGACACCGGCGCGGCGACCGCCGGATGCATCCGCCAGCTGCGATCAAGGAAGTACCCGTATTCGGGGCGGATGACCGCATCGCCGTCCATCACCCAGCCGAGAGCCGAGGTGTCGACCGGCTCCGGATGCGCACCCTGGCTCACCTGCGGCAGCTGCTGCGGATCGCCGAGCAGCAGCAGGCTCTTCGCTCCCGCCGCGACGGCGATCGTCGAGGCGAGCGAGAACTGCCCTGCCTCGTCGATCACGAGCAGATCGAGGCCGTCCCGTTCGACGCGAGCGGTGTTGCTGAAGTCCCATGCCGTGCCGCCGACGACGACGCCCTGCCCCGCATGCTCGGCGAGGAACGACGCCATGCCGGTCTTCGGGATCGCGGTGTACTTCGGATCGCTGTCTTTGTCTTTCGGCGCCTTCGCGACCTGCCCTGGCGGTACTCCGTCTGCGACGATGCGGTCGAGCAGGGTCTCGATGATCGCGTGCGACTGCGCCACGACACCGATGCGGTACCCGTGCTCGTTCACGAGCCGGGCGATGACGCGCGATCCGGTATAGGTCTTGCCTGTGCCTGGGGGGCCCTGCACCGCGAGATAGCTGCGGTCGAGATCGAGCACACCCCGCACGATCGCGTCGATCCTGTCGACGCCGCCCACACCACCCTTGATGCCCGCGTCACCTTCGATGCCCGCGCCACCGTCGATGCCCGCGCCACGATCGATGCCCGCGCCACCGTTAGCGCCCATTGCGCCACCGGCCACTACGGGAAGGCCGTTCCCCGACCGCGTGCGTGGCGGGATGCGGCGCAGGATGTCGGCCGCCGCATCCGCCGGGAACGACGGTGCCGCCTCGTGCACGGCATCCGCCCACTCGTCGATCGCACCCTGCAGCGACACCACACGTGGCGGAGCCGCCGGAGTGAGCGCGACCGGGAACTCGTCCCAGGTCTGCCCGCCCACCGCGGTCTCGGTGATGACGTAGCCGTCATCGAGCACCTCGGCGACCGTGATCGCACGTGCGACGTGCACGGCGCGCGAAGGCGCCTCGATGTCGAACGGCGCAGGGAACGGGTACAGCGCGAAGGGATTCGCCCCTGCGCCGAGCGTCGTTCCCGGTGAGATCTCGCCACGGATCTCGATCTCGCGTGAGGCGACGCGGCGCCCCTCTTCGACGGTCCAATCGCGACGAAGGGTGCTCTGTCCTGCGTCCACCCGAATGACGTCACGGGTCTGATCCCACATCGACACAGGTTCGCGGAGACGCTGGAAATGCCCCACCCAGAAACTCTTCGCCTCGCGCGGGTAGTAGTCGATCGCGGCCGCTGCGACGCGATGCACCTCACCGTCGCCACCGGCTTCGACGTCTCGTTCGGCATCGGCGAGCAGGGCGACGGATCGATGCGACGGTTCGTACACGAGATCTTCGGTCTCGTCGGGCGGCGCGGGGCTCACGCCCTTCTGCTTCGCGATCTCGATGAGCCAGTTGCGCAGCCGCCGCGTCGACACGCAGTCGTAGCGGTTGTAGTCGGCGAGGTCGTCGAGCACCGACTCGGCCTCGGCCCTCTCCCCCGCTTCGGCGAGGGCTCGAGCGGCCACGTACTGCACGATCGAGTCGTCGCCCTTCTGCACGTCGCTGGTGCGCACCTCTTCGCCCATGTACAGCGGTTCGAGCTTCTTGATCGAGTACGAGCGCGAGCCGACCCGCACGGTGCGCAGCACGAGCGGGTACAGGTCGACGAACACGCCCTCGCGCAACAGCCTGTCCACGTCGGATTCGCGGACGCCGTAGCGCGCGGCCATCGCGACGAGATGCGAGGTCTCGTACGGTGCGTAGTGGTAGATGTGCATGTCGGGATGAGCGGCGCGGCGCGCATCGACGAAGTCGAGGAACTGCTCGAGTGCGATCTTCTCGTCGGCGAAGGTGTGAGCCCACAGCGGTGTGTACTGGTCTTCGTTGTCGACCCAGCCGAACAGATAGTCGATGCCCCACTGCGCGTGTCCGTCGCCCGCGGGCTCGGTGTAGAGCGGGTCGCCTTCGAAGTCGAAGAAGATGTCTCCGCGACTCGGTCGGGGCAGCGTGTGGATGGCTCCGGGATGATAGACGTCGAACGTCGGCGCATCGTCGGCATCGGCACGCAGCTGCAGGCGCGCCTGTGCACGCAGCGACTCGAAGGTGTCGACGTTCATGCCGGCAGGAGTGGTGACCGCCTCGGCCAGGTCATCGATCGTCTCGATGCCGGCGGCTCGCAGCCGTGCGCGCTGCACCGGACGCATGCGCGCGACCATGAGCAGGTCGCGGTGCGCATCCACCTGCTCCGTGCACGTGGCGCAGCGCCCGCACGCCACGATCTCGAGGTCACCGCGGTCATCGCCCCAGGCGAGGGCCTCGCCTTCGCCGCCGCTCTCGACCCGCCGGTCCGCGATCAGCGCGCGCAGGCGCGCACGGCGCACGTGGAACAGGGGCAGCAGGTCGTCCACCTCATGCGTGCTGATGGTTCCGTCACCGAGGATGAGGTCGACCCAGTCGGAGCGCGGGATGCCGAGACCGTCGAGTTGATCGACATATGCCGCAAGCTGCATGAGAGCGGTGACACGCGCCGTCCGAGCGAGCTTCGAATCCTGAACGCGCCACGATCCGTCGTCTTCTCGCAGCAGGAAGTCGGCGAAGCCGACGAACTCGTCGGTCGAGAACGCTGCCTGGAAGAGCACCTTCGCGTCGGAACGCAGCGCATTGCCGGTCTCGGCGACGGCCGCGGCGAGAGACGACGCCTCTGCGGACGAAACCTTGGGGACCTCGTGCACAGCATCCGTCCCGAAGCGCTCACGATAGGCCTCGAGGACCTTCACCTCGTGCAGATCACCGAGCTGGGCCGCGCGTGCGAGGGTGGCGTCTTCCGGCTCTACTACTCGAGGCACGCGGCCGAGCTTCGCGTCGATCGCTCGCGCCCAGGCGAATTCGCACTCGGCGGCCGCCTTCAGGTCGCTGGCGCTGAAGATGACGCGCTGCGCCTGAGTGTCGATCCGCATGTCTCGAGCGTAGCCGGGGGCTCAGACAGCGGATGCTGCGGGTGCTTCGAGGCTTCGACTCGCTGCGCTCGCTCAACCCGTTTCGTCTCGCCTACGGCTCGCTCAACGCCCCGCGTAGCAGTCGCGAACTCAACGCCCCGCGTAGCAGTCGCGAACTCAACGCCCCGCGTAGCAGTCGCGAACTCAACGCCCCGCGTAGCAGTCGCGAACTCAACGCCCCGCGTAGCAGTCGCGAGCTCAACACCCCGCGTAGCAGTCGCGAACTCAACGCCCCGCGTAGCAGTCGCGAACTCAACGCCCCGCGTAGCAGTCGCGAGCTCAACACCCCGCGTAGCAGCCGCGGGCAGTGCGCTCAGCGCCACCAGTCGTCGTCGGGTGTGACCGGCAGGTGGCGCTTGTGCTGAGTGGCGAGGTACTTTCCCTCGAGCCGGGCTGCTGCCGCAGCATCCACCGGCTTCCCCTCGAGATAATCGTCGATCTGCTCGTAGGTGAGACCGAGTTCGTCCTCGTCTGCGCGTCCGGGCTGGTCATCGAGCAGGTCGGCGGTGGGAATCTTCATCCACAGCCGCTCCGGAGCTTGCAGTGAACGCAGCAGCGCCTTGCCCTGCCGCTTCGTGAGGCCTGCGAGAGGCAGGACATCCGCAGCGCCGTCGCCGAACTTCGTGTAGAAGCCGGTCACGGCCTCGGCCGCGTGATCGGTGCCGATGACGAGGTGACCGTCGTGTCCGGCCAGCGCATACTGCGTGACCATGCGGATACGGGCCTTGATGTTGCCACGGTTGAAGTCGGTGATGTCGGCGCCTGCCGCCTGCTCGATGTCCTTCTCGACGCCGTCGACGCCATTGCGGATGTTCACCTCGACCGTGCGATCCGCTGCGATGAAGCCGAGCGCGGCGGTCGCGTCATCCGCGTCGTGCTGCACCTTGTAGGGCAGGCGCACAGCGATGAAGTCCGCCTCGTGGCCGCCTGATCTCACGCGCTCGACGGCGAGTTGCGCGAGCCGGCCGGCGAGCGTCGAATCCTGCCCTCCCGAGATGCCGAGCACGAATCCCTTCGCGCCGGCCCTGGTCAGGTAGTCGATGAGGAACTGCACGCGGCGTTCGACTTCGACGGCCGGGTCGATCTCGGCGCGCACTCCAAGTGTCTGAGCGATCTCCTGCTGAAGCGTCATGCGTCCAGTATCCCCCTTGACTGTTACGCGCTCGTGACACGGATGGAGTATGTCCGGCGCACATCGGCTTGACTGGGACAGACGACAGAAAGCGAGCCTTCATGACTCTTCTCGGCAGCAGCGATATCGACGTGCTCCCCCTCGCCCTCGGCGGCAATGTATTCGGCTGGACAGCCGACCGCGCCGCCTCGTTCGAGATTCTCGATGCGTTCGTCGGAGGCGGTGGCGACTTCATCGACACAGCCGACGGATACAGCGCCTGGGCGCCCGGCAACGGCGGTGGCGAGAGTGAGACGATCATCGGCGAATGGCTCGCTGCTCGGAGGCCGTCTGACATCACGATCGCGACGAAGGTCAGCTCCCACCCGCAGTTCAAGGGGCTGTCGGCCGAGAACGTCCGCGCCGCCGCCGAGGCATCGCTCAAGCGGCTCGGCGTCGAGACGATCGATGTGTACTTCGCGCACTTCGACGACGTCGAGACCCCGCTCGAGGAGACTGTCGCGGCGTTCGGTCAGCTCGTCACGGACGGCCTGGTGCGCCACACCGCTGTCTCGAACTACTCCGCGGACCGCATCCGCTCCTGGATCTCACTCGCGCAGGATGCCGGGACCGCCGTTCCCGTTGCCGTACAGCCGCATTACAACCTCGTGCACCGTAACGATGTCGAGGAGAGCATCGTGCCGGTCGCTCAGGAGTTCGGTCTGAGCCTCGTGCCGTACTACGCGCTGGCGAGCGGCTTCCTCACCGGGAAGTACCGTTCGACGGACGCCTCGGCGGTGGACTCGGCACGCGCCGGCGGAGCCGCGAAGTACGCGACTGGGCACGGGCTGCGCGTCATCGACGAGCTGGAGCGCGTCGCCGCGGCCCACGACGCGTCGATCACCTCGGTGTCGCTGGCGTGGCTGCGGTCGCAGCCGACGGTCGCCGCGCCGATCGCGAGCGCGTCGCGGGTCGAGCAGGTGGCGGATCTGCTGGCCGGTGCGCGGCTGGAGCTTTCGACGGAGGAGCTGCGCGCCCTCGACGATGTCTCGGCCTGGAGCCCCGCGAACGCTTGAGGCGGGTCGCTCGGCGAAGGTTTCGACTCGCTGACGCTCGCTCAACCCGTTTCGTCTCGCTCCGCTCGCTCAACGCCCCACAGGCGCCGCGGGTCGTTGAGCGGACGCGCGAAGCGCCGGAGACGAAACGGGTTGAGCGATGAGCGCAGCGAAGAGTCGAAACCGGGGTTCAGGTGCGGATGCGGCTCGGACCGTTCTCGGTCTGCTCGACCACGAGCTGAGCGGGGATCTGCTCCTGCATCGACTCGACGTGGCTGATGATCCCGACAGTGCGGCCACCGGAGCGCAGTTCGTCGAGAGTGCGCATCGCGACGTCGAGCGTGTCGGCGTCGAGGGATCCGAATCCTTCGTCGATGAAGAGGGTGTCGAGCTGGATGCCGCCGGCGCGCGCCGTGACGACCTCGGCGAGACCGAGGGCGAGCGCGAGCGAACTGAGGAACGTCTCCCCTCCCGAGAGCGATTGCGCGGGCCGCGTCTGTCCGGTGAAGGCATCGAAGACGACGATGCCGAGACCGGATGCTGCGCCCCGAGCCGCGAGCGCGTCTGAGTGCTGCAGCTGATATCGCCCCGTCGACATGTCGCTGAGGCGCCGGTTCGCTGCCTGGACGATCTCTTCGAGCTCCGCCGCGAGCACGAATGTCTCGAGCGTCATCTTGTGGGTGTTGCCTGCGCGACCGGCGATCGTGTCGGCGAGGCCGCGGATCACCTGGTACTCGGCCTGCTGATCAGCGCTCCGCGCGTGCTCGGACGCTGCGGAGTCGATGAGTCCCGCAAGCTGCTCCGCCGTGCTCTGCGCACGGTTGGCGGTATCGACGGCTGTCTTCCAGGTGGCACGCGCATCGGTTGCCGACTGCTCGACCGGGGCCAGGTCGATGGGGTCTTCGGGGAGAGTGCGCAGTTCGAGTTCGAGCAGGGTCGCACGCTCTTTCGCACGCTGCACGCTGTGCGCGGTGATGCGTGAATCGAGCGCTGCCTGCTCTGCGGATGAGCGCAGAGAGTGCTGCACCGCCGTGGCATCGTCGAAGTCGGAGGCCGCGAGGGCAGCGTGCTGCTCTGCCTGCGCCTCGATCAGCACAGTCGCACGTCGGGCATGCTCGGCGAGAGCAGCAGCCAACGCCTGCGCGGCTTCGATCTGCGCTTCCGCAGAGGTCAGACGCTCCCGCACCGAGCCGAACGCACCACGGGCGTCGGCGATCGACTCCTGCGCCTCGCGGCTGCGCTGCTCGATCAGTGCGAGCGATTCGCGAGCGGTGGCGAGCGCGGCAGCAGATTCCGTGCGCTCGTTCTCGAGCTGCACGGCGCGTGCGTCCGCCTCCGATAGCCGGGCCTCGAGTGCGGGCAGCGAGTCGGCCGCCGCAACAGCACCGGCATGAGCCGCCGCGGCAGTCTCGACCTCGGCTTCCGCCGTTTCAATCGTGCGCTTCTCTGCTCGAGCCTCTGCCGCCGCGAGCTCGGCACGCACTGCGGCGAACCGTTCTGCGGCGCCGCGTTCTGCCTCGGTCGCGGCATCCCGAACCGCCTCGGCCGACTCGATGTCGTCTGCCGAGACGGGGTCGGTGTGCGCGGCGGGAGCGGGATGCGAGGTCGATCCGCACACCGCACAGGGCTCGCCTTCGACGAGAGCGGTCGCGAGCTCCCCGGCGAAGCCGTCGAGGCGGCGACGACGCAGTTCGGCGAGCTCGGTCTGGGCGGCGGCCAGCGCAGTGCTGGCTTCGGAAAGTCGACGCTCTGCGGTCTCCAGCTCACCGCTGAGCCGCGCGCTCTCGACAGCAGCGTCGCGCCTCGTCTTCGCCGCGTCGTGGGAACGTGCGAGATCTTCGACACGGTCGGCGAGGCGCCGGATCTCATCTCGCTGCGCTGCCAGCTCGACACGACGGCCAGGAAGCGCAGCGCGCTCCCCCTCCCCTGCATCGACGCGCTCGGATGCCGTCGACACCTGCTTCTCGGCGGACGCGAGTTCCGCGGCCAATACCGGAGCCGTGGCTTCCAGCTCGGCGGCACGCGCCCATGCGCCGCTCTCGCGGGTGCGGTCAGCGGCCCAGGTCTCCAGTGCTGCGATCGCATCGGGGCGGGTGCCTGATCCGCCATCGCGCGATACCTCAGCACCGTGCTCACCCTGGCCGGACTCGGCCGCTGGTTCGGGGAATTCTGTGCCTGTCGCCTCCCACGCCGACCGCGCAGCCTCCTCTGCGGCAGCAGCTGCAGCGCGCGCATCTTCCGCACGTGTCGTCGCCGTGATCGTGGCGCGCAGCGCCTCGGCGGCCCGCGCGCGCTCGAGCGACTGTCGCGCCTCGACGATCTGCGGTTCCTCGGCGTCGAGCGCAGCGAGTGCAGCGCGTGCGCGGTCGCGCTCCTGCTGCGCCTTCTTCTCCTCGCGCGCGGCGACGAGTGCAACATCCGCCGCCGTAAGCGTCTTCTCGGCATCGTCCTGCTCGGCGATGCGGCGCTCGGCCTGATACTCGGCGCGGGTGAGCGCGAGACGCAGCGACTCCAGACGCGCTTCCGTGCCGCCGGAACCGGACGCGGCAGGAACGGCTTCGTCGTCGATCGGACGATCTCCCCAAAGGGCCGCGACAGTGACGACGCGCTCCGCTTCTTCCATCCGTGCCGTCACGGAGGCCATCAGACCGGCGAGCGCGTGCTCGGCGGAGCGGCGCCGCTCGTCGAACCGCGACTGCACGTCATCGAATCGCTCCGTGCCGAAGAGCCGGCGCAGCAGCGCCTGCCGCTCTTTGCTGTCGGCGAGCAGGAAGCGGGCGAACCGGTTCTGGGCGAGCAGGATCACCTGCAGGAACTGCTCTCGGCTCAGCTGCAGGATCTCGTCGAGTTCGTCCGCGACCCGTTTCTCCTTGGCAGCGAGAGTCACCCAGCCGTCGTCACCCAGAGAGTCCAGTTGCACGCCAGAGGCCTGCTTCGTGAGCCCCCCACCTCGTTTTGCCGGGCGCTGGTACTCCGGCGAACGCGTGACACGGAACCGACCGGCGGTCGTGCTGAACTCGACGACCACCTCACTGACGTCTTCGGGAGCGCAGTAGTCGCTGCGCAGCCGTTTGTCTCCGCTCTCGTACCGTGGCACGCCGCCGTACAGGCCGAAGCAGACGGCATCCAGAATGCTCGACTTGCCTGCTCCCGTACGACCGGCGATCAGGAAGATGCCGTCGTCGGCGA
This sequence comes from Microbacterium profundi, assembly GCF_000763375.1. Classification (NCBI taxonomy): domain Bacteria; kingdom Bacillati; phylum Actinomycetota; class Actinomycetes; order Micrococcales; family Microbacteriaceae; genus Microbacterium; species Microbacterium profundi. The sequence goes on from NZ_JPSY01000001.1 coordinate 877,066, forward strand.
AGCCGTCGAAGTCGACGACCTGTCGATCGAGGAATGGACCGAATCCCTCGATCTCGAGACGGTGGAGGCGCACTAGACGAGGGCCTCGGCGGCCACGCGCTCGTCGAGGATCTCGCGGATGAGCTCGCGCTCGCGCTCACTCGGGCCCTGCCCCGCACGCACGTGCTCGAGGAACGCCTCGATGCGCTCTGTATCGGTGACGGCGGACTTCAGACGCTCGGCGTACGAACGCTCCGCGCGCTCGGCCCCACCCACCGGAGCGTGCTGCACCATCGCGCAGTGCGTGAAGTGCGCCTTCAGGCGGCGCATCGGTTCGGACTGCGGCAGCGCGTCGGTGTACACCGCGCACACCCAATCGCCGGCGTGCGCCGCGATGTTCTCAGTCGAGAGGATCTCTTCGAGCGTTCCCGTGAGCGTCACGAGCCGGCGCGGCACCGGCAGCGGCAGCCACTCTACGGAAGCGAGGCCGGCGGCATCGAGATCGACCAGCCAGGAACCGCGTTCCTTGTGCTGCTCGCCGAAGCTGTAGTGCAGCGGCGCCCCCGCATACCTGACACGGTCGCTCAGCTGCTGCCGTCCGTGGATGTGCCCGAGCGCGATGTAGTCGGGACCGTCGAAGACATCGAGCGGCACGACATCGAGGCCCCCTTGGCGCACCTCGCGCTCGAGCCCTGCCGTGGCATCGACCCCGGCGGCGAAGCAGTGCGCGATCGCGACCGAGCGTCCGTCATGCGCAGCCATTCCCGCACGGACGAGCCCCATCGCATGCGCCATCGTCTGCGCCTGCGTGCGGAGAGTGGCATCTGGCCAGTACTGGCGCACGATCGCCGGTTCGAGGTACGGGATGCCGTAGAAGTGCACCGGACCGTCGGAGTCGGAGATCGTGACCGGCGTGCCGATCGCACGCGGATCGGTGACCACATGGATGCCGTCGCGCAGCAGCCGCGCCTGGAATCCAAGGCGCGCTGCGGAGTCGTGGTTGCCACTCGTGACGATGACCTTGGCGCCGGTGTCGTGGAGGGCGACCAGCGTGTCGCCGAGCAGTGTGTATGCGGGGCCGGCGGGCGTCGAGGAGTCGAACACGTCACCCGCGACGATCACAGCATCCACGGCATTGTCACGCACTTGCTCGACCAGCGCGCTCAGTACCTCGGCCAGCGCATCCATGGTCGAGGTGCCGTGGAACGTGCGGCCGATGTGCCAGTCGGAGGTGTGCAGGATTCGCATACTCACACGGTACGGACGGCCACCGACATTCACGTCGAGGCGTGCCGCAGCACCCTTCGACAGGCTCGGAAACCGCGAAGGACGCAGCGGCACCGAAGGCACCGCTGCCAACGCGCAGCGGTGCCTTCTGCGAACATCAGTGCACGAGGACCGGCGTGCTCTCCGCGTCCGCTGCGCCCTGCGGCAGCAGATCCTCCTTGCGACCGCGCACCATCGTGGCTGCGATGATCGACGCCAGCACCATTCCGATCGCGGCGGCGATGAAGGTCGCGCTGTAACCGTCCGCCAGGACGTCGAGGCTGACTGCACTCTGCCCGCCGACGACGGCCGCGTAGACGGCCGTGAAGACCGAGAGTCCGATCGATCCGCCGATCTGCATGGCCGAGTTGGTCACAGCGGATGCGACACCCGCGTCATGCGGCTTCACGCCGGTGAGGGCCACGTTCTGCAGCGGGATGAACACCGACGCCATGCCGAAGCCCATGACGAGCAGTGCCGGAGCGACCTGGACGAAGTAGTTGCCACCGGGCGTGATGAACGACAGGTAGACGAGACCGGCGGCGACGATGAGCGGGCCGCCGATGAGCAGCGGACGCGGACCGACCGTGCCGAGCATCTTCGTGGCGAGCGGAGCGAGAAGCATGGTGCCCAACGGCAGCGGAAGGCTCGCGAGCCCAGACTCGAACGCTCCCTGCCCGAGCACGATCTGCAGGTGGAACGTCAGGTACAGAGTCGCACCGATCATCACGCTGCCGGCGACGGCCTGGATGAGGAAGGCACCGCCGCGCACCTTGTGCGTGACGACGCGCAGCGGAAGCAACGGGTTGCTCACCCGGGTCTCGACCCACACGAACACGGCCAGCAGAACCACGCCGAGCGCGATGAAGGTGATGGTCATCGGGTTGGCCCAACCGGTCTCGGCGAGGCTGAAGCCGTAGACGAGTGCCCCGAGACCTGCGGTGACGAACAGCGCACCCCACATGTCGTAGCGGTTGTCACCGTCGGCTTTGCTCTCGCTGAGGAACAGCGCACCGCCGATGAGGCCGATCGCGACGAAGAAGAGGTTGACCAGCAGGCACCACCGCCAGTCGAGGAACTCCGTGAGGAATCCGCCGAGCACGAGGCCGACGGCCGCGCCGGCACCGGCGACGGTTCCGAATACCGCGAACGCGGTGTTGCGCTCCTTGCCGGACGGGAACAGCGTCGTGAGCAGCGCGAGGGCGGCGGGCGCGAGCATCGCCGCGAACACGCCCTGCAGAGCGCGACCGAGGATGAGCTCCCAGCCGGCCATCGCCAGACCGGCGTAGAGCGAGGCGAGGCCGAAGCCGATCATGCCGACCATGAAGGTGCGCTTGCGCCCCCAGTAATCCGAGATGCGGCCGCCGAGCAGCAGCAGCGCCCCGAACGCCAGAGCGTAGGCGGTGACGACCCACTGTCGCAGGTGGTCGTCCATGTTCAGGGCGACCTGTGCCTGAGGAAGGGCGATGTTGACGATGGTGCCGTCGAGGACGACGACGAGCTGGGTGAGCGAGATGATGAACAGCGCCCACCATTTGGCCTTGGGGTGAGCGCGCAGGGTCGCAGACATGGAAAAACCTCCGGTGTCGTATGAGGATGCCGGAGGTTTCAAGCCTCGGACCAGCCACCGTTCTGGGCGCTGACCGCCTCAGCGAACGGTGCTGAGCAGAATTCCATTGTATCGAATATGAACCTGTGGATTCGAGCCGGAAGGTCCCCTGACCCACCCTCACCATGACGATCGACACGCGGTCATGCAGTGTGCGAGATGCACCTTCACCTGTGCGGCGTGCGGGGCTGCGCGATGCGAGATCTGGGCTGCCCTCCGCCCTGCAGGGCCGGATTCGACCCTCCGGCGGGGCTTGTGTCCTCATCCTTGCAGGTGCGACACGATCCGTAACAGAGCGTCACACGCCGCAGCGGTCATCGACGGCGCAGCAGCCCTGCGTGCTCGGGGTTCTGCGCGAACCACTCGGCGACGTACCAGCAGACCGGATCAACCTTGCGATCGCCGCGGCTCTGGATGTCGTCGACCGCACCCTCGACGACTCGCGCCGCATGCCCGTTTCCGCGGAAAGTCGGGATCGTGAAGGCCCTGGTCAAGGCGATCGTGCTGCCGTCGTCGCGGTAGTCGAGAGCGCTCACGAGCACTCCGTCACGGGTGAGGGTGTATCGCGAAGCATCCTTCTCATCGGTGAGGATGAAGCCGTCGACGATGTGCGAACCAGTCATCATTCCACGGTAAGCCCACCCGCGGACACAAGGTTACGTTTTGACACGACACGACTTTCTCAGTAATAATCCACCCATGACCACCAACGCGCGCCCCTCGTCCGCCCAGGAGGCGAACAGGACTGCCGGGATGATGATGCCCGGCTGCGTTGGCATGTGTTGCCGAATGTGTAGCTGACCCCAGCCGCCCCGCCACGCTCCCCGTATTCGCGATCTGCGAAGAAGGAGCCCGAGCACCCACCTGCGTGCTCGTTCCCGGCCTTCTCGGTCATTCACGCAACACATCCGAGCCGTATCGGCTCACCCTTCGCAAGGAACCCATCATCATGTCGAACATCGCAACCCTCGAGCGTTCTGCCACCCGCGCCCCTCATCTCCGTGCTGTTCCGCCGCTCATCGAGCAGGCACCGGCCGCGGTCGCACCGGCCGTACCAGCAGACCTTCCCGCGACCCGCTCACCGCGCGGCTTCGCCCTCTACGTCGGACTCGATGAGATCAAGGCCGCCGAAGCCGGCGTCAGCCTGCCGCTGCTCGTCGACGCCCTCCGCCGCACACTCGCCGAACTCGCCCCCGGCGCCGAGACCCACGCCACCGTCGCCCTCGCGCCGCACGGCTCGGGCGGACGCGACCTCGACGTCGTGCGCCTCGCCCTTCAGGAGCCCGGTGCGATCGCCCGCACCAAGGCCGCGGACGAAGAGGAGAAGGACGAGGACTACGGCGTCACCGTCGACATCTCCCGCAAGCGCGTGCTGATCGACGGAGACTCGGCAGCGTTCACATACAAGGAGTTCGAACTGCTGCAGTACCTCGTGCTCCGCGAGGGGCGCACGATCGAGCGCACTGAACTGGTCGGTGCCCTCTGGCAGTCGCCGGATGACGAGACCCCCGGCGAGCGCACGATCGACGTGCACGTGCGTCGCCTTCGCGCCAAGCTCGGCCGCTACGAGGACATCGTGCGCACGGTCCGCGGCGTCGGCTACCGCTTCGACCGTCACGCGGACGTCGTGATCCGCTACGGGCACGGCACGCCTTCGCCCGACCGCTTCTGAGGGGTTGATTTTCCAGCTCGCGCTCGTTCATAACTCCTCAAGAAACAGCCGGGATCAGCACGAATGACGCGGTTCCGCGGCAGGATCGGCGATCTGTGAGGAGTTGTGAACACCGCGGTGTCAGCGGCGCGACGTAGGGTGTTCGCATGACGACGACAGCGGATGCCGCACCCGCAGCACACGCTCCGATCGAGTCGCCGCGCACCACCGTGTACCGTCCTGCGCACCCGTTGAATCTGTTCCGCACGGTCGGCGTGCTCATGCGCGGGCCCAAGGATCCGACCATGCTCGTCGACGGCATGGCGCTGTGGCGCGCGAGCCGCACGCCCGCCGGCGTCGCGACCCTCGCGCTGCGGCAGAGCAGCGAAGGGATTCACGCGACCGCGTGGGGCCCTGGGTCGGACTGGGCACTCATGCAGCTGCCCGCGCTCTGCGGCGCGGACGACGACGCGAGCGGCTTCGATGTCTCGAGCCTGATCGCGGCGGGGCATCCGCACCTCGCCGACGTCGCTCGCCGTACGGCCGGCACCCGCCTGACCCGCACCGATCTCGTCTTCGACGCACTCGCGAGCTCGGTGATCGAGCAGAAGGTCACATCGTTCCAGGCGTTCGGTGCATGGCGCACCCTCGTCACCCGGTTCGGCGAACACGCACCCGGTCCGAGCCCGAGGCCGATGTTCGCGCCGCCGACGATCGACGGCTGGCGCCTCATCCCGTCCTGGGCCTGGCACCGTGCTGGAGTCGAACCTCCGCAGTCGCGTGCGATCGTGCGTGCCGCCGAACGCGGTGAGCGGATCAGCGCCGTCGTGCTCGCTGCGCAGACCGGCGCGGAGCGCGACCGCATCCTCACCAGCCTTCCCGGCATCGGGGCGTGGACGTCATCCGAGACACGAAGCCGCGCCCTGGGCGATCCAGATGCCGTGAGCGTCGGTGACTACCACCTCGCTCACCAGGTCGGCTACGCGCTCACCGGTGCACGTGTCGACGACGACGGGATGCTGGAGCTCCTGGCACCTTGGACGGGTCACCGGCACCGCGTCATCCGGCTCATCCTCGCCAGCGGTCTGCTCGAAGCGCGCCGCGGCCCTCGACTGGCGCCCGAGGATCACCGGCGACGCTGACTCGTGTTCAGGTCGCGACCCTATGCTGAGGGCATGGCGGCGACGAAGAAGCAGCGGTGGAGTTGGCTCGGCGGCACGGTCGTCCTCGTCGTGCTGGGCGTGGTGATCGGGCTCATCCTGCAGAACGTCTGGCTCGGGCTGCTGCTCGCCGCCGTCGTCTCACTCGTGTGGCTCATCGCGGTCGAATCGCGAAAGGGCGGCAACGCCGGGGTGAACGACGAATCCAACGGCATCGAGCTCTGACGCCCCCGAGCGATGTCTGAGACTGCGACTACAGTCGAGCGCATGTCGACCGGCATCCTCGAGACCCCTGTCGGGAGGCTCACCGTGTTCAGCGACGGCGAGTCGGTCACCCGTGTGTCGTGGCGCGGCGCACCGCCGCCCGAGAGCGACGCCGCAGAACCGGACCCGGTACTGCTCGAGGCGATGCGGCAACTGCGCGCCTACTTCGACGGCCGGCTCACGCGCTTCGACGTGCCCTTCGATCTCGGGCACCAGACCGAGACCACCCACGCCGTCCTGACCGCACTGGCCGAGACCGTCGATCACGGCGAGTCTGTCACGTACGGCGAGCTCGCTGCGAGAAGCGGCACCAGCATCCCCGCGCGCGGCGTCGGCGCGGTCATGGGCGCCAACCCCGTGCCGATCATCGTGCCCTGCCACCGCGTCGTCGCCAGCGACGGGCTCGGCGGGTACTCGGGAGGCGACAGCGGACAGGGCCTTCTGACCAAGCGGTGGCTGCTGGAATTCGAGGGCGCACTTCCGACGGCACTGTTCTGAACCGGATCAGCAGCACCCCGTCGCGCGCCGGCTGACTCACGAGAAGACGGGCGTCACCTCGGCCGCATCGAATACGTGAGCGGGTACAGCTCGGCGATCAGCGCCACGAAGTCCTCGAACGGCCCAGCGCCGCGCTCGTCGAGCTCGGCCGATACGGTCGGCAGCCGGATCATCCGGGAGAGCCGGTCGGCGATGCCGGGCGCACGGTGACGGTGGTCACGCCGTCATCGTATCGACTGCACGCAGCGCCAGAGCGTCGGCTTGTCCGGGTCGCGCACGACAGTGGCTCGCGGCGCGCTGACACGACCCGTAGACTGTCGGCCATGGGTTTGATAGTCAAGAGTGCGCTGTTCGACACGCGCTGCTTCACGTTCCGCGACCGCCGCGCCTGACGGCGCGTTGATGGTCGAATAACGCCACTGCGCGTCGTCGTTCCGGATGTCCTGCACCCGGAGGCGCGTTCGCCCTGCCCTCGCACGCCCGCTCCCGGGTGCTCCTTCCTCACGACTGGAGCGCACCTTGCGACCTCGATCCCATACCGGTGGCCGACACGAACTCGGCCAGAACTTCCTCACCCATCGCCCGACCCTCCGACGGCTCACGACGCTCACCGCTGCCACCGACGGAGCGATCCTCGAGATCGGCGCCGGCGATGGCGCCCTCACCCACCACCTCGCTCGATTGGGACGAGACCTGCGCGCGATCGACATCGATGCGCAGCGTGTCGATCACCTGCGCACACGTATCCGCGGCGCGAGCATCCAGCTTGCCGATGCCATGCTCGAGCCGTTGGATCGTCCGGTGATCGTCGGCAATCTCCCCTTCCATCTGACGACGCCGTTGCTGCGCCGACTGCTGTCCACTCACGAATGGCAGCACGCGATCCTGCTCACGCAGTGGGAGGTCGCGCGCAAGCGCGCCGGTGTGGGCGGGGCCACCATGATGACCGCGCAGGCCGGACCCTGGTACGAGTTCCGCCTGCACGAGCGCGTGCCCGCTCGCCACTTCCGGCCGATGCCGGCCGTGGACGGCGGCATCCTCACGATCGAGCGCCGCACGACGCCGCTCCTCCCGTTTCGCGATCGGCAACGGTTCGAACGCTTCGTCGGCGCGGTCTTCCGAAGCCGAGGCAACGGCATCCGCCGGATTCTTCGGGCTGAAGGACATCCGACGGTGGGCATCGACCGCGCGCTCAACGGCGCCGGCATCGCGCGCGCGGCACTGCCGAGGGACCTCACTCCCGGACAATGGGCACGACTGTGGCAGCTCCTCGGCGAGAACGGCCGAGGGACAAGAGGACAATAGAGGTGTGAGTCTCTTCGCCTTCGGTCCGTCGCGTGGCCCTCGGTGGCAGTTGGGGCTGCAGGCCGCGATCGGGATGGCGGTGCCGATCGCCGTGATGACCCTGCTGGGCCATCCGACTCTCGGCTACATCGCCGGTTCCGGCGCCTTCACGGTGCTCTTCGCCGGCGCTGCTCCCGTGGTCGAGCGGGCCAGAGTACTGCCCATCATCGCGGCAGGGCTGATCGTGAGCGCAGCGCTCGGGGCACTCGCCGGTGCGAACACCTGGTTGGTCGCCATCGGCATCGTCGTGATCGCCCTGGCCGCGGCCGGGCTCGCATTCGGATTCCGCCTCGGCCCGCCGGGACCGATCTTCTTCGTACTCGTCTTCGGTCTCTCCGCCCAGGTGACCGCGCACGCCGCGATCGCACCGCTCACCTACACCGCGACGATCGCGGCCGGCTGCCTCTTCTCGTACCTGGTGGCGCTGTCGCCGCTCGTCATCCATCGCGTGCGCTCGCATCCGGCGCGCCCGCTGCGCGAGCTTCTGCCGGGCCCATCCTTCGACGATGCCTCCCGCCTACTGCTGCTGCGTGTCGCCATCGTCGCCGTACTCGGCGTGCTGATCGGGATGTTCGTCGACCCTGACCGCAGTTACTGGATCGTCGGAGCGGCCATCGCCGTGATCGGTGTCGCCGCAGATCGTCGAGCCGCGTTCCAGCGAGGGCTGCACCGGATGCTGGGGACCGTACTGGGCGTCGGCGTGTACGCACTGCTTGCCCTGCTGCATCCGTCAGGCCTGTGGATCGCGCTCATGCTCGGCATCATGCAGTTCTCGGTCGAACTCGTGGTCGTACGCCACTATGCACTCGCCCTGATGATCATCACACCCCTCGTGCTGCTGCTCACCGGGGCGGCGACCGGGCAGATCGGATCGATGGACGTCGCGCTGGAACGGATCATCGACACACTCGTCGGCGCGGCGCTGGGCGCAGCATCCGGCGTCCTGCACCCGAAAGCGGCGAAGCCGGCCTGATTCGGACCTGTTCAGCCGATCGCGAGCTTGATCAGCAGAGCTTCGAGTTGCGCCCGCTCGGCCTTGTCGAGAGGGCGCAGCAGCGCCTCCTCTGTCGCCAGATGAACGGGATACATCTCGTCGATCAGCGTGCGGCCGCTCTGCGTCAGCGTCACGACCCGGCCTCTTCCGTCCTCGGCGAGCGGATGCCGGGCGACGAGGCCGCCGGCCATCAGGCGATCCACACGTTTCGAGGTCGCCCCGGCAGTCACCATCGTATGTTCGGCGATCTCGCCCTGCGGCAGGGCGAACGGATCCCCTGCGCGACGAAGCGCGCACAGCACGTCGAACTCGCCCTCGCCGATCCCGAAGCGGCGATAGTTCTCGATGAGCGCAGCGGTGAAGTCGTCCGAGATCCGACGCATCCTGCCGATGACGGCCATCGGGCTGGGATCCAGCTCCGGTCGCTGCTCACGCCACTGCTCGACGAAACGCGCCACACGATCGATCTCAGACATGCGACCCATCTTACTTTCCGTGGAACATATACTCGTTTCCATGGAAACTGTTACGTCGCGCCGGATGCGGCTCTGGAACCGTGCCCGCTGGCCGCTCATCGCAGCGATCGGACCCATCGTGTTCGGATCGACGTACTGGGTCACCCGGGAGTTCCTGCCCGCCGACTCACCGCTGTGGGGGTCGGCCATCCGCGCGTTGCCGGCCGGACTCGTTCTACTACTGGTCGTGCGGCGGCTCCCGCACGGCGCATGGTGGTGGCGTTCGATCGTCCTCGGCACGCTGAACATGGGCCTGTTCTTCTGCCTGGTCTACGTCGCAGCACAGCTGCTTCCATCCAGCGTGGCCGCATCCGTGACCTCAGTGGCGCCGCTGATGATCGCGGCGTTCGCCTGGCTGATCCTCCGCGAACCACCGACGGCACGTGTGCTCATCGGCGCAGGCATCGGCGCCGCTGGTGTCCTGCTCATCGTCGGCACCGCCACAGGACGATTGGACGCCTGGGGCATCGCGGCATCCATCACGTCCATGGCGATGTCGGCTCTCGGCGCGATCCTCATGAAGCGGTGGAACGACGGCACCCCCGTGCTCACGGTCACCGCGTGGCAGCTGCTCGTCGGCGGCATCGAGCTGAGCATCGTCGCCGCACTCATCGAAGGCGCTCCGTCCGCCGTGACCCCGACCGAGTTCGCGGCGTTCGCCTACATCAGCCTGATCGCCACCGCTCTCGGCTTCTTCTGCTGGTTCAGCGGGTTCCGTCATCTGCCTGCCGGTGTCGTCGGTGTGATCGGGCTGCTCAACCCCGTCACCGGTGTCGCGCTCGGGGTGCTGATCAGCGGCGAGACACTCAGCGCACTGCAGCTGATGGGCATCGCACTCGTGCTCGGCAGCATCGTGCTGGCGAATGCGAGGCGACGACCCACCGGGGTCAGCGCGCGGACGCACCACCCGAGGGCCCCGTCACCAGCTCCATCGTCGCCGGATCGCGATCGACGAGCTCGCCGGCAGTCGCGGTGATGACCCGGCGCATGGCCGCTGCGGCGCGAGTGGGATTGACGTCGGAGCGGTGGGCGAGACCGATCGTGCGGATTAACCGCAGATCGATGAGCCGTGTCGAGCGCAGCGTCGGCCGATCGAGCAGGACCATCGCCGGCACCACCGCCACCCCGAGGCCTCGCTCCACGAACCGCAGCACGGCATCCATCTCCGCGCCCTCCACCACCGGCGTCGGCGCGAGCCCGGCCGCACGGAACGCAGCATCCGTCACCCCTCGCAGGTCGTAGCTCTCGGCGAAGAAGACGAGCGGCAGACGCGATAGCGCCTCGAGGTCGATGCCTTCGTCTGCGACCGGTGCGTGCTCGGCAGAAGAGACGACCACGAGCTCCTCAGTGAGCAGCGGAGTGCGTACCAGCGCCGAGACTGACACCGGGAGGGCATCCGACAGTGTGATGAGCGCCATGTCGACTGTGCCGGCGGCGAGCTGCTCGATCAGGACATTCGACCCCGCCTCCGTGAGCAGCAACTCGACGCCCGGATGCGTCGCATGAAAGGCCGCCATCGCCTCGGCGACGAGGCTGATGCAGAGCGTGGGGGTGGCTCCGAGGCGCACCCGGCCGCGCTGAAGCCCGGCGAGCTCACCCATCTCGGCGCGGATGGTGTCCGCATCCGCCAGCATCCGCCGTGCACGGGGAAGCAACGTCTCACCCGCGTCGGTGAGCGTGATGTTGCCACGAGCACGATGGAACAGCTCGGCGCCCAGCTCGATCTCGAGCGACGAGATCTGGCGGCTCAGCGTCGGCTGCGCAAGGTGCAGCTTCGCCGCGGCCTGCGTGAAATGTCCGAGATCGGCGACTTCGACGAAGCCGCGCAACTGCTCCAGGTTCATGCTTTCACGCTATCAGGACAAGTCAATCTATGCATTGGAGTTATCGATGAGAAGTTCTTAGCGTGGATGCATGAGCACTCGCGAACGACAGATCTCCACCACCGTCCTCGTCATCGGCACGGGCGGTTCCGGCCTGCGCGCCGCGATCGAAGTCGCAGAGCGCGGCGTGGACGTGCTGGCCGTCGGCAAACGGCCTCGCGCCGACGCGCACACCGCGCTCGCGGCAGGCGGCATCAACGCCGCGCTCGCCACGATGGATCCAGGCGACACCTGGCAGCAGCACGCCGCCGACACGATCAAGGAGAGCTACCTGCTCGCGAACCCGCACACAGTCGAGGTCGTGGCGCAAGGCGCCGAGCGCGGCATCCGCGATCTCGAGCGCTGGGGCATGGACTTCGCGCGTGAGGACGACGGGCGCATCTCTCAGCGCTTCTTCGGCGCGCACACCTTCCGTCGCACGGCATTCGCCGGTGACTACACCGGGCTCGAGATCCAGCGGACCCTCGTGCGGCGGGCCGAGCAGCTCGACGTGCCCATCCTCGACGGCATCTACATCACGCGCATCCTCGTGAAGGACAACGTCGTGTTCGGTGCATACGGCTTCGATCAGAGCGACGGCACGCGCTACCTCATCCACGCGGATGCCGTGATCCTCGCCGCGGGAGGGCACACGCGCATCTGGCGCCGCACTTCGTCACGACGCGACGAGAACACCGGCGACGCGTTCCGGCTGGCCGTCGACGCCGGCGCGCGCCTGCGCGATCCGGAACTCGTGCAGTTCCATCCGTCCGGGATCATCGAGCCCGAGAGCGCGGCGGGCACCCTCATCTCGGAGGCCGCCCGCGGTGAGGGCGGCCTCCTGCGCAACGCCCTCGGCGAGCGCTTCATGGCGAAGTACGACCCCGAACGGATGGAGCTCTCCACCCGCGACCGCGTCGCACTGGCCGCGTACACCGAGATCAAGGAGGGTCGCGGCACCGAGAACGGCGGCGTGTGGCTCGACGTCTCGCACCTGCCCCGCGAGACGATCATGACCCGGCTCCCCCGCGTGTACCAGACGATGATGGAGCTGCAGATGCTCGACATCACGACCGACCCGATCGAGATCGCCCCGACCGCGCACTATTCGATGGGCGGCGTGTGGGTGCGCCCTGAAGATCACGGCACCGACGTCGACGGGCTCTACGCGATCGGCGAGGCGTCGAGCGGATTGCACGGCGCGAACCGCCTCGGCGGCAACTCCCTGATCGAGCTGCTCGTGTACGGGCGCATCGTCGGTCAGGCGGCGATCGCGCACGCCTCATCTCTGGATGCACAGCGGAGATCTCCTGAGGCCATCGCGCAGGCGCGGGCCGAGATCGACGACCTGCTGGCTTCGGACGGTCGGGAGAACGTGCGCGCGCTGCAGCGCGCGATCCGCAACACCATGACCGAGCACGCCGGTGTGGTGCGCTCCGCGGAAGGGTTGCGCGCCGGCCTCGCCGAGCTCGACATGATCGAAGGACGGATGGATGACATCGGCATCCACCCCGACATCGCAGGGTTCCAGGACCTCGCGCACGCCTTCGATCTCAAGGGCTCGGCTGTCGCCGCGCGCGCGACTCTCGAAGCAGCACTGGAGCGCCGCGAGACCCGAGGAGCCCACAACCGCAGCGACTTCCCGGACGAGGATCCGACGTTGCAGGTGAACCTGGTCTGGTCACCGAGCACCGGCGTGACGCGCGAGGAGATCCCGCCGGTGCCCGCCGAGATCCAGGATCTGATGCGCGAGGTGTCGTCCGAGGGCAAGCTCGTGGAGTGACCTGTCGCCGAACGCCATTGAGGATCGCCGGTGCGCGGCGCAGACTGGTTGCATCCGCGCACCCATCCGAAGGAGCGATCATGCCGAATCTCAACCCCTACCTGTCCTTCCGCGACACCGCCCGTGAGGCGATGCAGTTCTACCAAGGCGTCCTCGGCGGAGATCTCGCCGTCAGCACGTTCGGCGACATGCCCGACAGCGGGACCGCCGAAGGCGAGGAGAACCTCGTGATGCACGCGCAACTGAACGCTCCGGGCGGGCTCGTGCTCATGGCGTCGGACACCCCCACCGGCATGGAGTACGAGACGCCGCAGGGGATCTCGGTTTCGCTCAGTGGCGGCTCAGTCGACACCGACTACCTGCACCGCGCATGGGAAGGCCTCGTCGATGGCGGAACCGCCACCATTCCGCTGGGCGAAGCCCCCTGGGGCGGCGAGTTCGGCATGCTCGTCGACCGCTTCGGCATCTCGTGGATGGTCGCGATCGAGGATTCGTTCGCGACGTCGTCCGACTGAGTCGCTACGCCGTGTACGCGATGCCGGATGCGATGGTGATCAGCAGGATGCCGGGGAGCATGTAGTTGATGTACGACTCATCCGAACCGGTGTCGATCGCCCCGCCGAGCACGTACACGAACAGGAGCATCAGCGCGATCGGGGTGACCGCGGTGGTGATGATCGTGTCGGGGCTGCGGAGGATGTGGGTCAGCGACCGACACGTGAGGACGCGCATGTCGCTGAGAACGTGGGAGGCCATCAGAGGTCCTCTCCTTGGGGCGCTTCGACAGACTCAGCGATCGAGTTTGCGCTCCCTGAGCCTGTCGAAGGGTCGCCGACGAGCGCGAGGAAGACGTCCTCGAGGGACGGCTGCTTCTCGATGTACTCGACCTTCGCCGAGGGGAGAAGTTGCTTGAGTTCGGCGAGCGTGCCGTTCTGGATGATGGTGCCCTTGTGCAGGATCGCGATGCGGTCGGCAAGATGCTCCGCCTCATCGAGGTATTGCGTGGTGAGGAGCACAGTGGTGCCGGCCTTGGCGAGATCCTTCACGCTCTGCCACACCTCGATCCGCGCCTGCGGGTCAAGGCCCGTGGTCGGCTCGTCGAGGAAGATGATCGGCGGATTGCCGATCAGGCTCATCGCGATGTCGAGTCGGCGTCGCACGCCGCCGGAATACGTGGCGGCCTTTCGCCCACCGGCATCCGTCAGCGAGAACCGAGCGAGCATGCCGTCGGCGATCGCACCCGGGTTCTCCAGGTGACGCAGTCTTGCCACGAGGATGAGATTCTCACGGCCGGTGAGCACTTCGTCCACCGCGGCGAACTGACCGGTCAGGCTGATCGACTGGCGTGCGTCATTCGGACGTCGAAGTCGACGCCGCGCAGCACCTCGAGGTCCTTGAAGGACTTGCGGATGCCGCGCACCTGGATGGCCGCGGTGGTCATGAGCGGGTCTCCTTTCCGATCGCCTGGTCGAACGCCTTGTTGAGGCGGGCGCGCTCCTTGTCGATCCATTCCTTGCCCTGGTAGGACTTGGCGAACGTCTCGGTGAAGTCGACCGGGTCGTCGCCGACGATGTCGCGCACAGGGGTGCCGTCGACGGACGCCCGCTCCCAGAGGTCGACGAGTTCCGTGAACATCTGAGTGATGGTGTCGCCGCTGGTGATGCCGCCGTAATACAAGAAGTACCGGTGCATAGCCGTGGCGTTCGGCGAGGAAACGCCACGTCCCCCAGAACTCGACGAGCTGCTCTCGCCCCTGCGGGTTGATGGAGTAGACCTTGCGCGGCGGGCCCTTCTCGGAAGGGACCTTCTCCACGTCCACGAGACCGCGCTGCTCGAAACCAAGTACCGGTACTTGGCAACAGTGAGTACCGAGGTTCTTCTCAGGTCTCCCGGTACGCTCGAATCCATGCCACACGAACACCGCCAGCAGCGCGCGAAGCCGGTCTCGAACACCAAGGCGGTCTCCACTCGCAACGCGACATTCCAGTACTGGGAGACGCTGCTCGGCAACCGCACGAAGCGAAATCGCGCTGGCGAGATGATCGTGCAGGGCGTGCGCCCCATCAACCTCGTGCTCGAATCCGACCTCGAGGTGCGGGCGGTGCTGATCACGCACACGAACAGGCGCTCACCCTGGGCGTCCGAGACGATCGCCGCCGTACAGGCGACGGGCGCCGCGTCGTGGCTGGTCGCGCCTGAACTCATGACTGAACTCGGCGAGAAGGAGGAGGAGCCACCGGAGCTTCTGCTGATCGTCGCGATTCCCGCCGACGACCTGTCCCGGCTTCCAATCTCGGCCGATGCCCTCTTCGTCGCCCTGGACCGCCCGGCCTCCCCCGGCAACATCGGCTCGATCGTGCGCTCGGTGGATGCACTCGGCGGCCACGGCGTGATCGTGACCGGGCATGCCGCCGACCCTTATGACCCACGCGCGCTGCGCGCCTCCACCGGATCAGCCATCATGACGCCGACCGTCCGGATCCCCGGCATCCATCCTGCTCTCGAATGGATCGAGAAGCTGCGCGCCGACGGCGTCGAGATCCAGATCGTGGGAACGGCTGAAGACGGTATGCACGACGTGTGGGATGTCGACCTCACGAAGCCGACGCTTCTCGTGACAGGCAACGAGCACTCCGGCATGTCGGCGGCCTGGAAGGAAGCGTGCGATGTGCTGACCCGCATCCCGATGACAGGTCACGCTTCTTCGCTGAACGCCGCGAATGCGACCGCGGCGATCCTCTATGAGGCGACCAGGCAGCGCCGAACGGCGGGCCGCACGACGCACTGACGCGATCGCGTTCACACCGCGCATCCAGGGGACACGGAGGTTCTGCACAGAAGCACTGATGCAGAATCGTTACTTTGCGCGTCCGACCCGAAAGGGCGCGCCTGCCGCTCCGTGCGGCGTGGTTACCCTAAGGATCACACGTTCGTCATGCTCAAGAACCAGTTGCAGTCCCCTGCCCGTCGGCGCAAAGCCGGCATCAGCCTCGCGATCGGCGTCCTCGTCGCCACCGGAATCGCCGTCGCTGCCCCCGCCGTCGCGGCCATGACCGCGCAGACCTCCGTCGCCGATGCCAAGCCATCCGGCGTCGAGACCGCCGCAGCGGCTGAGGCTGTCGTCGCCGGCCGCTCAGCGCTGACCGACGCCGCTGCGGCGGTCTCCGCAGCACAGAACAGCGGCCTCGACCTCGGCGAGGCGAGCACCGCTGTCGACACCTCCGGCCTGCTCGAGGCCATGGACGACCTGGACGACGTCGATGCGCTCTCCGCGCTGGAGCTGCCCATCGTGCGCGTGAAGGCCAGCGCAGAGATCACTTCCGTCACGACCCAGACGGCCGCGCTGCGCGAGCGTCAGACTGCCGCCCTCGCTGCAGTCGAAGCCGCCAAGCAGGCGGCGGCCGCCGAAGCCGCCGCTGCCGCTCTCGCCAATGCGAACACGCCCGACGCTGCCAAGGCGACGGCGGCAGCCATCGCCGCCGACCAGTACGGCTGGGGCAGCGGCGAGTTCGAATGCCTGAATCTGCTGTGGGAGAAGGAATCGGGCTGGAACTACGAGGCCTACAACCAGGACGGCGGCGCCACCGGCATCCCGCAGTCGCTGCCCGGCGACAAGATGGCCAGTTTCGGTGCGGACTGGGCGACCAACGCGACCACGCAGATCCGCTGGGGCCTGGACTACATCCAGCGCGCCTACGGCAGCCCGTGCTCGGCGTGGGGCCAGTCGCAGTCGGTGAACTGGTACTGACCCTCCCTCCCGACGACGGCTCTCGGCGCATCATCAGGAAACGTCATCCGCCTCTCGTACACTGGTACCTCCAAGGGGAGTACTCCGATACGGACGGTTCGTCATTACGGATGCACGTCGCATCCCGGATCACCGGTTCCTGATCTCAGGAATGGAGAAGACTTTGGCGCTGCATCGCCACGCCACGTCTGGAGATTCTCTTGGAAATCACCCCGCTCATCTGGGTCATCACGATCGCGATCACGATCGCCTTCTTCGTCTATGAGTTCTTCGCGCATGTGCGCACACCGCACGAGCCGACGATCGGCGAGTCCGCCCGCTGGTCGGTGTTCTACATCAGCCTTGCGCTGCTGTTCGGCGTCGGCATCGGCGTCGTCTCCGGCTGGACCTTCGGCGGAGAGTACTTCGCGGGGTACCTGACTGAGAAGGCGCTGTCGATCGACAACCTCTTCGTCTTCCTCATCGTGATGGCCGGCTTCGCCGTGCCGAAGATCTATCAGCAGAAGGTGTTGATGATCGGCATCGTGATCGCGCTGATCCTCCGTGGCATCTTCATCGCCGTGGGCGCCACGCTGATCGAGAATTTCTCGTGGATCTTCTACCTGTTCGGCGCGCTGCTCCTTGTGCTCGCTTACCGGCAGGCATTCGGCAACCACGACAGCGACCCGGCGAACGGTCGCTTCATGCGCTTCGTGCGTCGCCACCTTCCTGTCAGCGACGAGTACAACAACGACAAGCTCACCGTCGTCAAGAACGGCAAGCGCTTCGTCACCCCGATGCTCCTCACCATCATCGCGATCGGCTTCATCGACCTGGTGTTCGCGGTCGACTCGATCCCCGCGATCTACGGTCTGACCGATCAGGCATACATCGTCTTCACCGCGAACGCCTTCGCGCTCATGGGACTGCGCCAGCTGTACTTCCTCATCGGCGGGCTTCTCGAACGCCTGGTCTACCTCGCGCAGGGGCTCGCGGTCATCCTCGCCTTCATCGGGGTCAAGCTCGTGTTCCACGCCCTGTACGTCAATGAGCTTCCGTTCATCAACGGAGGCGAGGCGGTGTTGTGGGCCCCAGAGATCCCGATCTGGTTCTCATTGCTCTTCATCGCTGCGACCGTCGCCGTGGCGACCATCGCGAGTCTCTTGAAGACACGTCGTTCACCCGCATCAGTTTCTCGGTCGTCCGAAACCATCACCCACAAGGAGCACTATTGAGCGCGCCGCAACGCTGTTCTGACTCTTCGGATCCTGACAGTACGAGCGCCCGGTTCACTCCGGGCGCGCACCCCATGGCAGAGAAGAATGCTCACTGATGGCAGACCTGCTCTGGAACATCGCTCTAGTCTTCACGTTCGTCCTGATCGGTGGGGCATTCGCTGCCACCGAGATGGCGCTCGTCACTCTGCGCGAGAGTCAGATCAACGCGATTGGACAGCGTGGTCGCCGTGGCGCGAAGGTGGCGGCGCTGGCTCGCAACCCGAACACCTTCCTCTCTGCAGTGCAGATCGGCGTCACCGTGGCCGGCTTCGCCTCGGCCGCGTATGGAGCGACGTCGATCGCGCCGTCCCTGGTGCCCCTGCTCGAATCGTGGGGGCTTGCTCCGCCTCTCGCCCTCACGATCGCGACGCTTGTTCTCACTTTGATCATCGCGTACCTCTCCCTCGTGCTGGGTGAACTGGTACCGAAGCGGCTCGCCATCCAGCGAAACGCCCAGTTCGCGTACGCGGTCGCCCCGGCGCTGGATGGCTTCGCGACCGTGATGCGGCCGGTGATCTGGCTTCTGTCCGTTTCGACCAACGCGATCGTGCGTCTCCTGGGCGGAGATCCGCACAAGACGTCTGATGAGCTGACCGACGAGGAAGTCCGCGACATCGTCGCCACGCATCAGGGCCTCCCTGATGACGAGCGGCGCATCCTCGATGACGTGCTCTCCCTCCGCGGGCGCCAGATCAGCGAGGTCATGCGCCCTCGCCCGGAGGTGATCGCGCTCGACAAGACGGCGAGCATCGCCGAGGTGATGACCCAGATACGAGAGCTCCCGTTCTCCCGCTACCCCATCTCGGACCGGTCCATTGACGACATCACCGGGTTCGTCCATGTCCGCGATCTCTTCGAAGCGGTTGCCGACGATCCAGGGCGTCCGCTCGCTGCTCTCATCCGCGAGATCCCCTACATCCCATCGACAGCGCGGGTCCTGCCTACACTGTCGCGAATGCGTGCGGATGGACACCAGATCGCCGTCGTCGTCGACGAGTACGGCGGGACGGACGGGCTTGTCACGCTGGAGGATCTGGTCGAAGAAGTCGTCGGCGAGATATTCGACGAGTACGACACGGCAGTGCTGGATGCTCCGGGCGGTGGTATCGACGGACGCCTGAACCTGCAGGACTTCGAAGAGGCGACGGGCCTCGAATTGCCGCGAGGTTCGTCGGACACTATCGCCGGGTTCGTGACCGAACGTCTGGGCCGCCTTGCCCTCGTGGGAGATGCCGTCGACGTGCCTGGAGCGACGATCCAGGTAGCCGAGCTCGATCGTCGGCGCATCGCCAGGGTGCGCGTCACGCTGCGCGCCACCGACGATCCGGACCCGTCAGCCGCGCAGTCGTCGAACGCATGACCGGCGAGTTCGGATCGCCGCAGCACCTCCACCGCGGCGATGAACTGATCGATGTCGACGTGCAGCACCCATGCAGCCATGACACGAGTCTGGCGCGCGGGGCGCGGGACGTCACCCGCCGTCCGGAAGTCACCCCTGTCGCAGCCGGCGCCGTTGGTATATACCTGGAGCATGTCGCTCAGTGCGCTCTATACGAAATCCCTCGAAGACACGCCAGACAAGACCGCACTGATCTTCAGGGACGCGGTGACGCCGTATCGAACGCTCGCCGACGATGTCGACCGCTCAGCGTCGGCTCCTGGCGGTCGGCGTCACGCACGGCGATCGCGTCGCGATCTTCATGCGCAATCGCTCGGAGTTCATCGAACTTTATCTCGCGTGCTTCCGCATCGGCGCGGTCGCCGTGCCTCTCAACCATCGCTTTCAGGCCGACGAGGTCGCGTTCGCATGCAACCACTGCGGAGCGAAGCTGCTGCTCACGGATGGACCGCTCTACTCGCGCGTCCAGGATGTGAAGGCGGAGATCCCGACGCTCGAGTCGATCTACCTCTACGGCGACGTGCCGGCGGATGCGGGGAACACCTGGGATCAGGTGGACGGTGACGCCTCGAGCGGATCGGAGTGGCCGCCGATCGATGATGACGATCCGGCCATGATCCTCTACACGTCCGGAAGCACTGGCAAGCCCAAGGGCGTCGTGCACACCCATCGCTCGATCCTCGACACGGCCGCCGGACGCGCAGCGACGCAGCAGCTCACTGCAGACGACGTCTCGCTCGCCGCGACCGCGATCTGCCACGGCGGCGGATCGATCGGCGTGACCTTCCCGACGTTGTACGCCGGGGGCAGCGTGGTCATCCTGGAAGAGAGCGAACCCGATCTCTTCCTCGAAGCCGTGACGCGGCATAGGCCGACGCGCACTCTGCTCCTGCCTGCGCAGCTGCTCGACGCGGTCGCTTCTCCTCGGGCAGAGGGCGTCGACTTCGCAAGCCTGCGCGAGGTGCAGTGCGGCGGCGATCAGATCTCGCCCGACTTGTACGCGCAGTTCGCCAAGATCGAGGACCTCGAGTTGAATCAGGCGTACGGCATGACCGAGTGCGAGGGATGCTGCATGAATCCGCCGTTCGGAATCATCAAGCGTGGTTCCATCGGCCAGGCCCGTCAGGGCATCGAGATCCGGTTGGTGCACGATGGGCGAGAGGTCCCAGACGGCGAAGTCGGCGAGTTCCTGATCCGCAGCACGTCCGTCATGGCCGGGTACTGGGACGATCCCGAGAACACTCAGGCTGTGTTCGTCGACGGTTGGCTCCGCACCGGCGACCTCGGGCGGCGCGACGAGGACGGCTATTACTACTTCGAGGGACGCATCAAGGAAGTCATCATCAAGGGCGGTTCGAACATCTCACCCGGTGAAGTCGAGGACGTGCTGAACGCGCACCCGGATGTCGAGCTGAGCGGTGTGGTGGGAACGCCCGACCCGCGGCTCGGCGCGCTCGTGCACGCTTTCGTGCAGCCGACTCCGGCGGCGCCTGCTCCCTCAGAGCATGAGCTCGTCGCCTACGCATCCGAACGACTCGCGGCCTACAAGGTTCCCGATCGGTGGACCTTCGTCAGCGATCTGCCGCGCAACGACGTCGGCAAGATCGACCGGAAGGCCCTGCATGCTCGCGCAGCCGAACTGGACGCGCCCGCATCAAGCTGACTCGCGCAGAGCCTGCGCTGACGACCGGTTCAGCCGAGCCAGAGCGCAATGGCATGAATCGTCGGTAGGTCAGTACGGCGATCGTGATTATCGCGACGCCCCACACAGAGTCTTTCAAATAACAGAATTTTCGCGAGTCTTCACAAGCTCAATGGCGGGAAGAGGCACATTTCTTGGCGCAGAGTGGTTCCTGACAGCCCACACCGCAAAGGAATCGAAATGACTGCGTACCAAGACGACATCGACGCCATCCGCACTCTCACCGACGAGAACGGCTCCAGCTGGAACGCCATCAACCCCGAGTCCGTCGCCCGCATGCGGGCGCAGAACAGGTTCAGGACCGGGCTCGAGATCGCTCAGTACACGGCCGACATCATGCGCCGCGACATGGGCGAGTACGACGCCGACTCGTCGCTCTACACGCAGTCGCTCGGCGTCTGGCACGGATTCATCGGTCAGCAGAAGCTCATCTCGATCAAGAAGCACCTGAAGACCACGAACAAGCGCTACCTCTACCTTTCCGGGTGGATGGTCGCAGCCCTCCGTTCCGAGTTCGGGCCCCTTCCCGATCAGTCGATGCACGAGAAGACCTCCGTGCCCGCGCTCATCGAGGAGCTGTACACCTTCCTCCGCCAGGCCGATGCCCGCGAGCTCGACCTGCTGTTCACCAAGCTCGATGACGCCCGCGCGGCAGGCGACGAGACGACGGAGGAGTTCATCCAGTCGCAGATCGACAACTACGAGACTCACGTCGTGCCGATCATCGCCGACATCGACGCCGGCTTCGGCAATCCGGAGGCGACCTACCTTCTCGCCAAGAAGATGATCGAGGCGGGCGCCTGCGCCATCCAGATCGAGAACCAGGTCTCCGACGAGAAGCAGTGCGGCCACCAGGACGGCAAGGTCACGGTGCCGCACGAGGACTTCATCGCGAAACTCACCGCCGTGCGTTACGCATTCCTCGAGCTCGGGATCGACAACGGCGTGATCGTGGCGCGCACCGACTCGCTCGGTGCGGGCCTCACGCAGAAGCTCGCGGTCTCCCAGGCCCCCGGTGACCTCGGCGACCAGTACAACTCTTTCCTCGACGTCGAAGAGATCTCCGCGGCCGAGTTGGGCGACGGGGATGTCGTCATCAAGCGCGACGGCAAGCTGCTGCGCCCGAAGCGCCTCGCGAGCAACCTGTACCAGTTCCGTGCAGGAACCGGCGAGGAGCGCTGCGTGCTCGACAGCATCACGTCGTTGCAGAACGGAGCCGACCTGTTGTGGATCGAGACCGAGAAGCCGCACGTCGCCCAGATCGCGGGAATGATGAACGAGGTGCGCAAGGTCATCCCGAACGCGAAGCTCGTCTACAACAACAGCCCGTCCTTCAACTGGACCCTCAACTTCCGCCAGCAGGCCTACGACCGGTTCGCCGCCGAGGGCAAAGATGTCTCGGCATACGATCGCGCGGCGCTCATGAGCGTCGAGTACGACGGCACCGAGCTCGGACGACTGGCCGATGAGATGATCCGCGACTTCCAGCGCGACGGGTCCGCCCAGGCCGGGATCTTCCACCACCTCATCACGCTTCCGACTTACCACACGGCTGCGCTGTCGACGGATGACCTGGCCAAGGGCTACTTCGGCGACGAGGGGATGCTCGCCTACGTGCAGGGCGTGCAGCGCCGCGAGATCCGTGAGGGCATCGCCACCGTCAAGCACCAGAACATGGCCGGCAGCGACATCGGCGACAACCACAAGGAGTACTTCGCCGGCGACGCCGCGCTGAAGGCCGGCGGCAAGGACAACACCATGAACCAGTTCAGCTGACCCGTTCGGTCTCATGAGGTCTCTCATGAAGTGAGAGACGAGCCGCGCGCAGGAGCAGTGCCATTCGAAGTTGGCACGATCTCCTGTGCGCGGCTCGTCTCTCGCCGCGCGGGTGCGGAGTCCTCTGATCGATCACGTCGATGTCGAACTCCACGGCGTGGTTCGACGCCTAGTGTCCCGAACCGTTAGTTCGTTGCAATAGTCGTCCGAGGGACTCGAGGATCTGCTCGGCGGTCTTGGTCCAGATGAAGGGTTTCGGGTTCTCGTTCCATGCCTTGATCCAGTTGCGGAGGTCTTTCTCGAGTGCTTGGACGCTGCGGTGATCGGAGCGCTGGAGGAGGTCGCGGGTGACTTCGGCGAAGAGCCGTTCGACCTGGTTGATCCACGAGGAATACGTCGGGGTGAAGTGCATGTGGAACCGGGGATGCTTGGTCAGCCAGGTCTTCACCGTCGGATGCTTGTGGGTGCCGTAGTTGTCGCAGACCACGTGGATATCAAGGTGTTCGGGCACGTTCTGGTCGATCTTGGCCAGGAACTTCTTGAACTCTGTGGCCCGGTGACGACGATGGGTGGATGCGATCACGGTGCCGTCCTCGACGTTCATCGCCGCGAACAGGCTCGTCGTGCCGTGCCGGAAGTAGTCGTGGGTGCGTTTCTCGGGCATGCCCGGCATCATCGGGAACGCGGGCTGTGACCGCGACAGCGCCTGCACTTGAGATTTTTCATCCACCGAAAGAACGACGGCGGATTCGGGTGGGTCCAGGTAGAGGCCAACGATGTCGTAGACCTTCTCTACGAACAACGGATCGTTCGAGAGTTTGAACCCGTCGGTGCGGTGGGGCTTGAGGCCGAATGCTTTCCAGACCCGCCCGATCGTCGACTTCGACAACCCTGTGCGCTCGGCCATCTTCGCCCTTGACCAGTGCGTCGCGTTCTCCGGCGTGGTCTCCAGCGTCGCCACTACGACATCCTCGACCTGCTCAGCGGTCACCGTCGCGGGTCGGCCGGGCCGCGGATCATCGACGAGCCCATCCAGGCGATGCTCCACGAACCGAGACCGCCACTTCGTGACCGTCGGTGCCGAACAGCCCAGTTGCGCGGCGACATCCTTATTCGTGAGCCCGTCACCACAGGCCAGCACGATACGCGAACGCAACGCCAGAGACTGCGACGACTTCCGCCGCCTCGCCCACCGAGTGAGTTGCTCCCGCTCCTCATCCGTGAGGACCAGCTCAGCCTTGGGACGCCCAGTTCGTGCCATACCCCAATTCTACAACTTACCAACCGAATTTACGGCGCAGGACACTAGCAATCGAGTCGACGTCCGCCAGGAGCACGCGAGCCCCCACTAACGTTGCTCGGCGCCGCGGCCGCCGCGCACACAGAACGCCACCGATCCGCGGGTACTCACCCTTGGGTTACGGCCGAATGGGATCGTCGCATTCGCGTTCGCTCGGAGGGTATTTCCGAGAGCAGTGTGGAAGAGCACTGCTCCGATGGCAGCAGCGACGATACCGGCTCCGAACATGTCCTCAGAATATGGCTCTGAGAACATTTTTTGGAAAGCGACGAGATGACCAATGCATCGGTGCTCGTGCGCGCTGCACGAAAGAGCCGGGGCCTCACTCAGCGCGATCTCGCCCAACGAACCAACGTCGACCAGGGGCGGGTCTCTCGGTTTGAAAGTGGTCGCGAGGCTGAGTTCAGCACCATCGAACGATTCCTCAGCGGCGCCGGCCATCGCCTCTACTCCGCGCCCACGAGGCGGGATGACGCGGCGACCATCGCGGCGGCGATCCGCAGATACCTGCGTGCTGCGCTCGTGGACCTTCGCCTCAGCGAAGAAGGACTGCCCCTCCCGCATGGGTCGATGCCCCGAACAGGCGACTCCGGGCGCCTCGCACTCTCGACGTAGATCCCGCCGATCCGATCCCGGAGCCAGCAGATGTACCGCGAGAGTTCCTCAAGCGTGGCGTCTTGGTCTGGCGAGACACGCTGGCGAGTGTCTGATGGCAGACGCGCTCGATCGCGACGACATCATCACCGGCCTTCGCGAACTGGTGGGTGAACTTCATGCGGCTGGCGAAGTCGCGGGCATACGCCTCGTCGGCGGCGCTGCGCTTGCGATCAGATACTTCGACCGGCGTACCACCGGAGACCTCGGCTCACTGCACGTCCAGCCCGGAAGTGATGACGCTGTCCTCGCCGCGGCCTCGCGCGTGGGAGAACGACGAGGGTGGAGCGCGGGCTGGTTCAATTTCGCTGTGGAGCAGGACGCGCTTCTCGCCATGAAGCTCCGCGCCAACCGGCCAGGACGCGACGTGAACGACATGCGCCAGTTACTCGCTCTCTGCGGTGTCACCACGCTGGAGGATGCTGAGGCGCACTACGACGACTTCTATCCGGGCGACGGCCTCACCGATCGTGCGATTGGCATGGTCCAGCGAATCCTCGAGGGCGGGCTGCCGACGGAAGTTCCCTCGCCCGGGCCCATTGATCTCTAACGCCACGGCGAACTGACCCCGGGCGTTCGTACGGGCGTCGAATCAGTGCCAGGGATCGTCACGAACCCGATCGCCCACCAGTGCTCGAACAGACCACCATGCTTGATCTGATCATCGACGAATTCACCGTCTCGTCAAAGAAGTGTCGTGATGTGTCGCTGCTACTTGAAGTTGCTGAACCGCTGAACCTCAGAGCGGCTTATGAGACGAGACATCCCCACGATGACCTTCATCGGATGCTGTGTGGTGAAGGTCAGCCCGGTCACCAACAGCCGGCAGTCGCGTGTCAGCTTGACGTCTCCGCTGGCTGCCGGAAACGTCGCGCGGACCGTTTCGGCGGATGCGGTTCCGGCAGGGTGTTTCGGCAGGCGCTCGATCGGCGTGTCGTACCCATGATCGTCAACCTCTTCGCGGCTGCCGATAACGGGCTCTCCTGCTCCTTCCGTGGGTCATCGGCCGGGGAGTGCGGGTCGGTGGGGTCCGAGGGTGAGCATTGCGAGGGCGATGAGCGCGTCAGCTGATTTGAAGCCGAATGCGATTCGGGTGATGAGTCTGATCTTCGTGTTCGTTGATTCGATGAGGGCGTTGGAGAGGCCGTGCTCGATCGCAGCGAGGATCCGGTCACGGTGTTTCACGATGCTGCGTTGAAGCTTCACGAACGCGGGGATCCGGGATCGTCTCGCCCACGACACCCACCCGTCGAGGGCGTCTCGTGCCGCTTCGAGCGGCATCTTGAAGATCGCCCGCAGCCCTTCTTTGAGCAGGTACGCCCGGTAGAGCCGCGGGTCAGCTTTCACGATCCACGCGAGCTTCTCGCTCTGATGCTCGGTGAGGGTGTCCGGGTTCTTCAGTAGCGCGAACCGGGCGCCCTTCAGCCTGGTCGCCCGCTCGGACTGCGGCCGGCCAGGCGCGTCAGCGGGCGGGCGGCCCCGTGGCCTGCTCGGCTCGGCCCGAGCGAGCTTACGGGCCTCGTTCCACGACTCGCGCCGCACCTCGTTGAGCGCCTCGGTAGCCCACATCACGATATGAAATGGATCGGCGACGCGGACCGCGTTCGGACATTTCTCCGCCACGACGCTGCCGATGAAGTCCGCTCCATCCGCGGAAACATGCGTGATCAGGGTGCAACGCTCCGCCCCGAGAAGGTCGAAGAACTCTCGCAGCGTGTCCTTGCTGCGCCCGGGCGCAGCCCATACGAGGGTCTTCGTGTCATGGTCAACGACGACCATCAGATACTTGTGGCCCCTCTTGTAACTGATCTCGTCGATCCCGATCCGCCGCAGCCCGTCGAACCGGTCATGCAGAGCCTCGGCATCTGCCCAGACGCGGGCGATGACCGCACCGACCGTGCGCCACGCGATCCGCATCAACTGCGTCACCGTGCTCTTCGACGATCTCGTCGCCAGCCATGCAACCTGATCATCGAACGCATACGTGTGACCGGCACCATGACGAGCCCACGGCACCTGCCGCACGGTCACCCCGTGCACCGCGCACGACACCCGCGACGCGTCGGCGACCAGATATACCCGGATCGTGCCGAGATCCAGGCCCCGCCACCGCCGCTGACCCTCACCACGGTCATACGCCGGGCAGCGACGCCCACACGCCCCGCACCGGCCACGAGCCGATTTCCGTGGCCTCACCCGCACGATCAGCGCCTGCTCGTCTTCGTCGAACTCGACATCCTCGATCACCGTCTTCTCGACCCCGAGCAACGCCGACCATAGACTGACATTCCGCACGCCGTTCCCCGTTCACTGGTTCCTGTTCCTTGACAGTCCAGAAACCTATACGAGAGAACGGCGTGCGCCCGTTCAAACCCGCCCAAACACCCACGGATACGTCACAAGAGCCCGATAACGATCGATTTCGGCAGTTGTGCATGTACCAGAACGGCGGCAGCGTCACAAGCTGTGCTTTCGCTGCGAACCCTCTATGTTCGAGGTCGGAGGGCAATGATGAGAAGACCCGGGCTTGTAGCCATCTTGCTCGCGCTATGCCTAGGGTCCGCCTGTGGATGCGCACCAGAGCAGCCGCCGATGGAGAGTGATCGATCTCAGTTCTCCGCCCCGTCAAGCGGTTTCACCGCGCAAGTTGTCGCCTCTGGCGCCGAGGGCGTCACTATTACGTGGATCGACGACACGACCAAGCTCATCATCACCACCGAAGGCAGCTCCTCGTGCCCACTCGTACCTCTGCGGCTCGACGGGGAGCACCACGACACGGTTGTCCTAGGGCGTGATGACGGAGGAAACGCTGTCTGTTCGGCCGACCTCAGCCCCACTAGTTCCACAATCACGCGACCCAAGTCATGGGATCCAGGCATCCAAATCGTCGGCACATACACCGACACCGAACTCTATCTGACGCCATCTCGCTGACCAACAGAAGGAAGATCCATGCGAAAAATGCTCGTTCGATCCACTCTCGCGTTCTCCGGAGTTCTCACACTAGGGGTCATGGCTATTGCTACGCCCGCTACGGCAACATCCAATGTCGTCGAAGATGATGAACCGACTTCGATCGATATACCCGTCACTACCGACCTGAAGACGCTTCTACCTCCTGTACCGGAAGGCCTCATGAACTGGGCGTCTGAAACACAGGATCGCCTGGAGAGCGTCAATCAGTTCTCCACCGTAAGCCTGTCTGAGGATCGCAAGTCCGCAGAGATCTACTGGTACGGAGCCGCAACCGACGCATTAGACGAAGCATTGACTGCGGCGCCCGCCG
This sequence comes from Microbacterium profundi, assembly GCF_000763375.1. Lineage (NCBI taxonomy): Bacteria > Bacillati > Actinomycetota > Actinomycetes > Micrococcales > Microbacteriaceae > Microbacterium > Microbacterium profundi. Next base: position 905,112 of record NZ_JPSY01000001.1, read on the forward strand.
AATACGCGGTCACCGTGGTTCCTACGCTGTACGAGCCAGGAGAGCTCCGCACCGCGGCATTGGACCTACTGAATGCGGGCGAATTCAATGGCTCTGCGGTTACCGCTACCTGGCCGGACTTCGACGGTAGCGGTCTCGGCGTCCAGATCGACGATATGTCCGCAAACCGTGGCACTGGCGCGACCGAGTACCAAGGATTCCCAGTTGAGGTCAGCGAAGGAGAAGCGGCAGCTGCGATCGGTCGACAAGACGACAACCTCCATCTGGGTGGATCCAGACTAGTGAGAGCCTCCACTGGAGGCCGCTGCTCTCTGGGGTTCTCTGTGCAGTCCACAGCTTCCAGTCCCACTGATGGCGGTATGTTTGCGGCACATTGTGGGAACGTGGGTGACGCGTGGCTGCGGCCGACTGTTAGCGGCCATGCCAAACTGCCCATAGGCGGCCACGGAACTGCCCACTGACGGCCAGGAGAACTGCCCGTTGGTGGCCATGAGATCTGCCCACTTCCTTTTCGGAACCCCGCCCGGTTATGCGGCGGGAGCCTCTTCCCGGGGTTTGATTGCGGTGTCTAGGTGCGCGGGTCAGAATCGGGTGGCGTGGCGCGCGGCGTTGACTCTGGCATCGCGCGCTGACGGTCGCGAACGGGAACGGGCGGGCCGTTGCGGTGTGAGAGCGTGCGGGATCGCACGGCGAGGGGCTCGTGGCGACTGTCGGTGCGTGCTGTGACGCCCCGGGACCCCTGGGGAGGCCTATGCGGGCGCCAGCCCGGCGGCTGTAGCGACGCGGAGCTTGCGGAGGTTGTGGCAGATCGTGTGGAGTAGCCATTCGCCTTGGGCGCCGGCGAGTCCGCGTAGCCGGAGCTGTCCGGCGTTTTGCCGGGTCTTCATCTGCCCGAACGCGGGTTCAACGATGGCTTTGCGGCGCGCGTAGTCGGTGCGGCCCTGCTCGGTGCGCAGCGCGTGCGCCATCCGCTCCCGCCGGCTCGCGTCCTCTGGGGCCGGGTCCGGGGCGCCGGCGGTAGGGAAGCTCTCGCCGTGACGTTGCCGTCCCGTCGCGATCAACACCTGTGCGTCCAGATCGTCGGCGGCTTCGAGGTTGGCTTCCGAGCAGTAGCCCGCGTCAGCGAGGACGACCTCTGGGGAACGCTCGATTCCTGCCGCATCGAGGTTCCGTAGGGTCTGCTCGGCCATCGGGACGAACTGCTGGATATCGGTGGCCTGCTGGGTGACCTCGGCGCTCAACACGATCTGGTGGCCCTCATCGACAACGGCCTGCGCGTTGAACGCGTAATCGAAGCCGCGGACCGTCTTCATCATCCGCGCCTCAGGATCGGTGAAATTGCGTTGCGCTTTCGGCTTCGGCGCCGCCGTGTCCTTCGACGATCTGACGGCCGCGTCGGCCTGCTCAGGGGGCTGACCGGCGGCGTCGGCCTTCTTCCGCGCCACGGCTGCCGCCTTCTCGGCGGCGTCGGCCTCGATCGCGTCCTTCGCGGCACGTAGTTTTACCAGGCGCCCCTCACGGCGGGCCAGCTCCGGGGCGACCTCGTCCCCGCGCCGGTCCTGGCCGAACTGCTGATCCTCGGCCTCATCGACCGCCTCCGCCTCGGCGAGCAGCGCAGCGACCTCGGCTTGGAGCTGATCGATCTTCGGCACGATCCGGTCATAGCTCATCGCCTTATGCCGCGACGCGTTCGCAGCCAGCTTCGTGCCATCCAGCGCGACCCGCCCCAACCGCACCAGCCCCGCCTCCGCGCAGACCCGCAGCACCTGCAGGAACAACCCCGGCAGGGCATCCAGGTGACGCCGACGAAACCGGGCCAGCGACCGGTAGTCGGGCGCCTGGTTGCCCGACAGCCACCGGAAGGCGATGTCGCGCTTGCAGCGCCGCTCCAACTCACGAGACGAGGTCACGCCCGTCGCGTACGCGAACAGCAGCAGCTTCAACATCATCCGCGGGTCATACGGAGGCGCACCCGAGGCGGACGCGTACGACGCGTAGACCGGCGTCAGATCCAAGAGCTCTTCGACGACCTCGGAGATGAACCGGGCCTCATCATCCTCGTCCAGCCAGTCATCCAGACTCGGCGGGAGCAGGAAACACTGCCCCTGGTCATACCCACGGAACGTCTTGCCCGCACCCGCCGGTGCAGCCGATCCCGGCGCCCGCGCCTCACCCGGCTCGACCTCGAACAGACCCTCCAGGCTGGCAGTCACCGTCATGAATCGATTCTCCCAGCACCCCGCGCTATCCACCGGATTCACCCCGGCGCGTTAACGGAAGGATCTGACCCACGCACCTAGACGCACCAAAGTCACCCAGGAAGAGGTCCTGTAATGAAGTTAGACGGAGAAGTCATGGAAATACTTGAGGCATACGATCTGACTGGATCGTTGCGCGCGACCGCGGAGCTGACCGGTTGCTCGCACCACACCGTTGCGCGGCATGTTGCCGCTCGCGATGCCGGGAGACCGATCGCCGAGCCGGCGTTCCGGGGCCGGGTCACGGACCCGTTCCTGCCCAAGATCGAGGAATGGGTCGAGAAGTCTCTGGGCAAGATCCGGGCTGATAAGGCTCACGACAGGCTCGTCGCGCTGGGCTATGAGGGCTCTGAACGCTCGACCCGCCGGGCGGTCGCGCAGGTCCGCGCCGCTTACCGGCTCGGCCACGTCCGGGTGCACCGCCCCTGGATAACGGAGCCGGGGATGTGGTTACAGTACGACTTTGGCGACGGCCCGGTGATCGACGGGAAGAAGACGGTGTTGTTCGTGGCGTGGTTGGCGTGGTGTCGGTTCCGGATCGTCATTCCGCTGCGGGACCGGACCGCGCCGAGCGTGTTCGCGGCGTTGGATCGCACGTTTAGGACCGCTGGCGGCGCCCCGACCTATGTGCTGACCGACAACGAGAAAACGGTCACCGTGTCGCACATCGCCGGGGTCCCGGTGCGGAACCAGCAGACGGTGGACTTCGCCCGCCACTACGGGGTGACAGTGTTGACCTGTCAGCCGGCGGATCCGGCGTCCAAGGGCGGGGTGGAGTCCTCGGTGAAGCTCGCCAAGGCCGACATCGTCCCCAAGGACACGAACCTGTTACCCGAGTACGCCTCGTTCGCCGAGGTGGAAGCGGCGTGCGACGCGTTCATGGACCACGTCAACAACCGGGAACACCGCGCCACCCGGCGGAAGCCCGCGGCGATGCTCGAGGAAGAACAGCTCCGGCTGCACCGGGTCCCCGACACCGCGCACACGGTCGCGTTCGGGCTCTCGCGCAGCGTCCCGGACAACACCCCGATGGTCACGTTCGAGAATGGCCAGTACTCCGTCCCCGCTCACCTGCTCGGCGGCCGCGTGTTCGTCCGCTCCCACGGTGTCGGCACCGACGAGCAGGTCATCGTCGTGCACGTCGGCTCCGACGGCCCCGTCGAAGTCGCGCGGCATAACCGGGCCCGGCCGGGCAGTCCCGCGATCGATGACGCGCACTTCCCCGACCATCGGGAGAAGGTCCCGGGCGATTACACGATCAAGGCCAGGAGCGCCGCGGAGGCCGAGTTCCTCGGCATCGGCGCCGGCGCTCACGCCTGGCTGCTGGAAGCGGCCGCGGTGGGCACGGCGCGGATGAACGTGAAGATGGCCGAAGCGGTCGCGGTGGCGAAGATCAGCGGCACAGCCCAGGTCGACGCTGCGTTGGGTGAGGCGGCCACCTACGGGCGGTTCGCGACCGGTGACCTCGCGTCGATCCTCAACGCGGCCGTCTCCAAGGGCAAGGCGCACCGAGCCGATGAGAAAGCGTCGCTGGCGCAGGGCACCGCCGGCTGGGCGGCGATCGGGCAGCCCGTCACGCCCGGGGTCGACCTTGCCGTCACGGATGATCTGGAGGAGAGCGCGTGAGCGTCACCCAGGCTGCCGCGCCCGTCCTCCCCGCTGACCTCGAAGCGTTGATGCGGCAGTTAAAGATGCCCTACGCTCGCGCGTTGGCGCCGGAGCTGATCGCGACCGCGAAGTCCCAGCGGTGGGAACCGGCCGAGGTCATCAAGGCCCTCTTCGTCGAGGAGGTCACCGGCCGGGCCCGGTCCATGCTCGCCACGAGGCGCAAGGCCGCCGGGTTCCCGACCGGGAAGACCTTCGACACCTGGGACGAGTCCGCGTCCTCGATCCCGGTCCCGACGCAACAGGCACTGCGGACCCTGGAATGGATCGGCCGGAAGGAGAACGTCGTCGTCTGCGGGCCATCGGGCACGGGGAAGACGTTCTTCCTCGAGGCCCTCGGGCAACAGGTTGTCGAGGCCGGGATGCGGGTCGCGTGGTTCCGGCTCGAGGATCTCGGCGCGTTGGTCCGCGCGCACCGCTCCGATGACTCCGTCAGCCGGGTCGTGGCCCGGATCCTCCGCGCGGATCTGATCGTCGTCGATGACATCGGGCTACTCGAAGTCGGTGCGGACGCCGCCGAGGGCCTCTATCGACTCGTCGATGCCGCCTACGAGAAACGTTCCATCGCGGTGTCCTCGAACCTGCACCCCGCTGGGTTCGACGAACTCATGCCCAAGACCCTCGCGACGGCGACCGTCGACCGGCTGTTGCACCACGCGCACGTCTGCCAGACATCGGGCGACTCCATCCGGCTGACCCAGGCCCTCGCCGGGAAAGGAGTCACCGCGATGAACTAAACGACGACGCCCTCGACATGGCCAACGCCACCAACACCCTGGTGGGCAGATCTGTTGGCCATGAGTGGGCAGTTTCCGTGGCCACCAGCGGGCATTTCTGCTGGCCGCCCACGGGCAGTTCCTATTGGCCATTGACAGCCGACACCAACCTCAGGGACGTACGTCTCGATGGGAAGCACCGGAGCCGAGATCAACAATCGCGATGGAGCAATTCTCACAGGTACGTTCTTCAATCCTGCGGTCTACATCGGTAGCTATACGAGTGATGCCTACGTCGGGATCACCACGGTCAACACACCAGTCAATGGCACAGAGATTTGCTACTCCGGCTCCTTCAGCGGAACAACCTGCGGGAATATCGTCAGTCAACCCATCTACAACTACAGTCTCACGGGCGTAGGCAACATCACTGGGCTGATGACGGCCAACCCTCAAGGCCTCCCTGCCTTTGGGAACGGAGACAGTGGAGGGCCAGGTATTGCCGTGTTCCAGCACACCGACGGTACGCTTCGGATCTCCGCATCCACGATCATCTCGGCGATACCCAGCAACAATAAGAGCGCAAACTGCCAAGGAATCCCCGGGTCCGGCCCGGCCAACAGCACCAACCCCAACGATCGCCAGTGCAGCCACATCGGAATCGTAACGCGAGCGAAAGACATCGCCAGTTCCCTGGGCTATTCCATCAAAACCGTGCCGTAAAAATCAGAGACCCACGAAGAGCGAGCCGTAGGCCTCGGCCACGGCTCGCTCTTCGTATATACGGCCTACGCGGGGTCGGGAACCACCGGTAGACGTGCCGAAACAGTCCGCCAAAGGGCGGTTACGACTGGCCTTATCGACCGCTTCCTGGAACTAAGAAGCCACCTCGCACCGGAAACGATCGTTTCCGGCGAGGAGATGCTCCGCCGCCGTACCTCGTCCGACACCTTCCGCGAGGCAAGGCAGAGAGTCCCTGTCGAAATCATTTGCCGCTCCTCAAACTTTCCGTAACCAAACCGTTGCATTCGTTACCGCCCCGTTATACAGTGATCACACGGTGAATGTTTGCTGTGGCATCCACCGCATGTGATTGCAGGACACTCTTGGTGCAAGGGACAAGGGCCGGTCGGGAGCCTCTCCGACCGGCCCTTCACCGTTCCCACTAATCTGTATTCATGACGGATCGCAAGCTCGCGCTCGAGACCTGGGAGAGCCTTTTCCGCGCCCAGCACGAGCTCTTCATGGCAATGGCCGCCGACTTCGACGGCGCCGCCATCACTCAGGCCGAGTACGACGTGCTGCTCACGGTCGTCCGCTCCCCGGAGATGACTGCCAGGCTCCGCGACGTCACAGCGAACATGCTCATCAGCCAGCCGAGCGTGTCACGGCTCGTGGACCGCATGGTCTCGCGCGGACTGATCCAGAAGTGCCCCGATCCCGAAGACGGGCGCGGTGCACTGATCCGTGCGACCGAAGACGGCGCCCGCGCGTTCCGCGCGGTCGCGACAGTCCATGGGCGCTCGATCGCGCAGCGCATGTCGAAGCTCGACGACGATGAACTGCGCACGTTGCACTCGCTCACCGAGAAGCTCCGCGGCGACTGACGGGGACTACTGCCCCCTCGGGTCTGCATCGATTTCTGACATAGTCGATGCAGAAGCAGTCTTCGCAGATGCGGGGGCAGGGAGGGAACTTTCATGGAGATCGCCGGAGCTGTCGGCATTCTGATTCTCGTCGGCATCGCAGTCGTCGTCCTGATCGTAGTCGGGCTGATCGTGCTGTTGTTCGCGCGCAGCTGGATCAAGGTCGCCCGCGCGGATGAGGCGCTCGTCATCTCGGGTCGCAAGCAGAAGGTGCAGCGCGCCATCCTGTCTGCCGACGGGACGAGCAGCTCCGAGAGCGTCGATTCGCCTGTCACCGTGATCGTGAACGGCAAGTCGCTCGTCAACCCGATCACGCAGCGCCACGAGATCATCTCGCTGCGCTCGCGCCAGGTCTCCTTGAACGCTGAAGCCCAGTCGCTGGACAGCGTCACCTTGAACGTCGATGGTGTCGCGATCGTGAAGATCGGCTCCGACCCGCTCTACGTGCGCCGCGCCGCCGAGCGTTTCGCTTCGCAGGATGCCGCGATCGAGCAGTTCACCACCGAGCAGCTCGAGGGTGCGCTCCGCGGTATCGTAGCGACTCTCTCGGTCGTCGAGTTGATGCGCGACCGCAAGAAGTTCTCCGACCAGATCGCCGCCGACGTCTCGCAGGATCTGGCCGAACAGGGCCTCATCCTCGACTCGTTCCAGATCAAGGGCATCACCGACAAGGTCGGGTACATCCAGTCGCTCGGTGCCCCCGAGATCCACGCGAAACGCCAGTCCGCCGAGATCGCGCAGACGAACGCCGACCGAGCGATCAACCAGAAGAACATCGCCAACCAGGAATCCAACCTGGTCGAGCAGACCGCCCTCGACACCAACACCGCCAACTCGAACGCCGGTATCGGCCGCGCACGCGCCGAGGCCGAGCAGGCGGAGCACCTCGCCAGGGCGCAGGCCGAGCAGGCCGTGCTGCAGCAGCAGGCCGAGAACCGCCAGGCGCAGCTGGATGCCGACGTCAAGCGCGTCGCCGACGCCCAGCGCTACGAGGCGGAGACCCGCGCCCAGGCCGAGCTCTATACGCGCGAGAAGGCTGCAGAAGCAGGCGCCATCGAGCAGGTCAAGCAGGCAGAGGCACGGACCCGCATCGCCGAGCAGCAGGCAGAGGCCGACAAGGCCCGCGCGGCCGGTGAGGCCACGGCCGCCGAGGCGAAGGCGACCGGTGAGGCCAACGCCCTCCGCGCCCTCGCCGAAGCCGAGTCCGAAGCCCGCCGCCTCCGCGCCAACGCCGAGGCGGACGCCATCCGCGCCGAAGGTGAGGCGCGAGCCGCCGCCCTCGAGGCAGAGGCGAAGGCCATCGCATCCAACCAGGAGGCGTTCCTCTCTCAGCGCGTGCTCGACGTTCTGCCGACGATCATGGCCGAGTTCTCGAAGGGCTACGCCACGATCGGAAGCGTGTCGATCATCGGCAGCTCGGGCGAAGACGGCGCCTCGGGCGTGGTCGGCGCCGACAGCGCGAAGGCGCTGAAGTCGGTGTTCGACAGCGTGAGTTCGGCGACCGGCCTCGACCTCGCGGCCATCATCCAGGGCCAGGCCGTCGGTCGCGGCATCGGGGAGAGCATGGCGAGCGCTCAGGCGCCTGCTGCCACGAAGAAGCCGAAGGCGAAGGCGGCCGAGTCGGTTGCCGCTCCCCCGCCCCCGCCGGCGTCGGCCGAATAACCAGAAGTGCCAAGAGCGGATGCCGCGCGCCACATCGGCCGCGGCATCCGCTCTTCATCTTTCGCTCCTATGGGGTGCGCCGTCGCAGAGTGAGCGATGCCAGCACCAGCGCTCCCAGCATGAATGCGACCACGATCAGCAGCGGGCCGAACACATCCCACCCTTCTTCCCCCGCGGAGACGGCGTTGATCGTGTCGATCGCGTAGCTCAGCGGCAGCCAGTCCGAGATCGCGTGCAGCACGTCGGGCATCTGATCGCGCGGCATGAACAGCCCGCCGAGGATGATCTGCGGGAACACGAGCAACGGCATGAACTGCACCGCCTGGAACTCGGTCTGGGCGAAGGCACTCGCGAGCAGTCCGAGCGCGGTGCCCAACAGCGCGTCGACGACGGCGACGAGCCCGAGTTGCCACAGCGGTCCGTCGGTCTCGAGTCCGCAGACGAACACCGCGAACGAGACGGTGATCACAGCCTGCAGCAGCGCCATCAGCCCGAACGCCAGCGCGTAGCCGAGGATGAAGTCGCTCTTCGCCAAGGGCGTCGTCATCAGCCGCTCCAACGTTCCCGAACGGCGCTCGCGCAACGTCGTGATCGATGTGATCAGGAACATCACGATGAAGGGGAACAGCGCGAGGATCGGGCCGCCGAACTGGTCGAACACGCCCTCCTGATCGCTGAACAGCCACGCGAACAGGCCGACCAGCAGGCTCGGGGCGATCAGCATCAGCGCGATCGAGCGGGGGTCGTGCCGCAGCTGGGAGAGCACGCGACCCGCGGTCGCGAAGAGCCTGATGACGTTCATTCTCCCGTCTCCTCTCGGCGCGACCTGCGTGTGTCCAGATGCTGCTGCTGATCCCGTTCGATGAGGGCGAGGAACGCGGCATCCGGGTCTTCCGCCCCAGTGTCGGCGAGCAGCCCCTTCGGTGTCGTGTCGGCGATGATGCGGCCTGCGCGCATGAGCAGCAGCCGGTCGCAGCGCAGCGCCTCGTCCATGACATGACTCGACACGAGCAGGGTCACGCCGCGCTCGGCGAGACCTCTGAACTGGCCCCAGAGCTCCGCCCGCAGCAAAGGGTCGAGGCCGACGGTCGGCTCGTCGAGCACGACGAGCTCCGGAGATCCGACCAGTGCCATCGCCAGTGAGACGCGGCTTCCTTCACCGCCGCTGAGCGAGGATACGAGCTGATCCGCCTGTCCTGTGAGCCCGACGTCGGCGATCACGCGATCGACGGCATCGCGCGGTGCGCCGAGGAGCGCCCCGACATAGCGGAGGTTCTGCCGGATGGTCAGGTCGTCGTAGGCCGACGCATCCTGAGTGCCGTAGGCGACTCGGTGCCGCAGCACGCGCGATCCGGCCGGTTCGCCGAGCACCGTCACCGTGCCCGACTCGACGCGCTGCACCCCGACGATCGAGCGCATCAGCGTGGTCTTGCCGCACCCCGATGGGCCGAGCAGACCGGTGATCTGTCCGCGCGGGATCGACACGTCGACGCCGTCGAAGACGCGCATCTTCCCGCGTCGCACGCGCAACTGCGACACCTCCACGCTCGAGTTATTCATCATGTGATGAATTGTGCGCTTCGGATGCCGCGGCGTCAAGGCCCCGTGATGAGCACGGCGTTCAGTCGAAGAGGTACCTCTGCACGGTGGGGCCGATCCTCGCAACGAGCTCGTCGACACCCACGTCCGCGATGGGCGCCAGCTTCAGCACGTAGCGCGCCATCAGGAGACCGGCGATCTGCGAGGCCGCGAGCGTCGAACGCAGCGCCGCATCGTCGGTGTCGAGCGCGCGTGCGATGCGGCCGAGCAGTTCGCGCGAGAGGAATCCGGCCAGCACCGGAGTCGTGAGCTTGCTGCCGATCGCGGCGCGCATGAGTGCGACGCCGCGGCGGCGCACATCCGGCTGCTCGAACGCCTGCAGCACGAACCGCACGACGCGCTCGCCGACCTCGTCACGCGGGCCTGCGAGGATCTCCGGGATCGCGACGTCGAGCCGGATCGGCATGCCCATGGCCGCGGCGAACAGATCGGCCTTGGTCCCGAAGTAGTGGTGCACCAGAGCACTGTCGACCCCGGCCCTGGTCGCGATCGCGCGGATCGTCGATCCGTCGTAGCCGTGCTCACCGAACTCGTCAACGGCGGCCGAGATGATCCGTTCGCGCGAATCCGTCTCTCCGCGCGGACGCCCGCGCCGCCTCACCGTGGCCATGCCGCTCAGCCTACGCGCCGAGTCGTGCGCCGGACGCGAGAGACTGGAGGGGTGACCATTGCTCCGTTCGACCTGTCGAAGATCGGTCGCGGACTCGCGTTCGCCTCTGCAGTGGATGACCTGAGCGCGGCGCTCGACCGCAGCGCCTCCGTCGTGGTCAGCTCGCCGCCGGGCACAGGCAAGACGACGCTCGTCCCACCGATCATCGCCGGTCGCGTTCGGGGTCGCGTGATCGTGACACAGCCTCGCCGTGTGGCCGCCCGCGCTGCCGCCCGACGCCTCGCGCACCTGGACGGATCGCCCCTCGGCTCCCGTGTCGGGTTCACCGTCCGCGGCGAGCGCCAGGTGCAGTCGTCGGCGATGATCGAGTTCGTCACCGCCGGCGTGCTGCTGCGCCGACTGCTCGATGACCCGGGCCTCGAAGGCATCGGCGCGGTCGTGATCGACGAGGTGCACGAACGCGCGCTGGAGACGGATCTGCTGATCGGTCTGCTGGGCGAGGTGCGCGAGCTGCGCGATGATCTCGTGCTGATCGCGATGTCGGCGACGCTAGACGCCGATCGGTTCGCGACTGTTCTCGGCACGGATGCCGCCCCCACTCCGATCGTGACCCAGACGGTGCCGGCGCACGCGCTCGACGTGCGCTGGGCGCCGAGTCCTTCGCCTCGGCTGGACGAGCGCGGCGTCACCTGGGCCTTCTTCGATCACGTCGCACGCACCGCGGTCGACGCGCATCGCGGTATGGCGCGCAGCATCCCGACCGCAGACGCGCTCGTGTTCGCACCGGGCGCGCGCGAGGTCTCCGAGATCGCGCGCCGCATCCGGGACCTCGCGCCGGAGTTCGATGTACGAGAACTGCACGGCCAGATCCCCGCCGCCGAGCAGGATGCCGTGATCGGCGGCCGCGCAGGTGACGCGGCGCGGATCATCGTCACCACCTCCCTCGCAGAATCGTCGCTCACGGTTCCCGGCGTGCGTCTCGTCGTCGACACCTGCCTGTCCCGGGCCCCGCAGCGGGATGCGGCCCGTGGCATGAGCGGCCTCGTCACCGGTCCGGCATCCCGCGCCTCTGCGACTCAGCGCGCTGGTCGCGCGACGCGCGAAGGACCGGGCGTCGTGGTGCGCTGCGTCGACGAGCGGACATTCGCCGCGGCACCCGCGCGGCCGGCTCCCGAGATCGCCACGACGGATCTCACCGACGCCGCGCTGCTCCTCGCCTGCTGGGGCGCCCCAGGCGGAGCGGGGCTCCGATTGGTCGATCCGCTCCCGAGCGACAGCCTGAACGACGCGACGACCGTGCTGCGCGGTCTGGGCGCGATCGATTCGGACGGACGCGCGACCGATGAGGGGCGACGCCTCGCCCGCATCCCGGTCGACCCCCGCCTCGCTCGCGCGCTCCGTGACGGCAGCACACGGGTCGGTGCACGCGCGGCGGCCGAGGTCGTCGCGCTGATCGGAGGCGAACTCCGTGTCGCCGACGGAGATGTCGCGACTGCTCTCACCGCGCTGCGGAACAGAAGAAGCACCGACGCGCGTCGCTGGGAGCAGGAGGTGCGCCGCCTCATGCAGTTCACCGACGACGGGCGCGCGAGACGCGCAGACGCGGACCTGACCGGACTCGTCATCGCGCTCGCCTTCCCCGAGCGGATCGCCCGCCGCGTCGATCATTCGGCGAACGGGGCGACCTTCCTGCTCGCATCCGGCACCCGCGCGGGATTGACCGGCCCGCTCGCCGGCGCCGAATGGCTGGCGGTGGCCGACGTCGCTCGCGCACAGGGCCGAGCGGCTGCCGGCACTGGAGCGGTCATCCGCTCGGCAGCGGCCATCTCGGAGCACGAAGCGGAACAGGCGGCGACCCATCTGGTCACCGACCGCGTCGAAGCGCAGTTCACGGACGGGCGCGTCGTCGCCCGGCGCGAGCGTCGCATCGGCGCGATCGTCCGGTCGTCCGTCCCCGTTCGGGTTCAGGCCGGCGAGGGTGGCCGGGATGCTGTCCGTCGTGCGCTGGAGAACCAGGGACTCGGGGTGTTCAGCTGGTCGGATTCGGCCGATGCGCTTCGGCGACGTCTCGCGCTGCTGCACCGCGAGATCGGCGTTCCATGGCCGGACGTGTCGGATGCTGCGCTCCTCGGTGCGCTCGATTCCTGGCTCGGTCCGGAGCTGGCGACGCTCGCGACCGGCACTCCGGCCTCTCGCATCGGCTTGACCTCGGCGCTGCGGCGACTGCTGCCGTGGCCCGCGGCCGTCGACCTCGATGCGCTGGTTCCCGAACGGCTCGAGGTACCAAGCGGATCGCGGATCCGCATCACCTACGCACCCATGGACGACCCGTCGGCGCGTCCCGTCGTGGCGGTGAAGCTGCAGGAGTGCTTCGGGTGGGCGGAGACCCCGCGCCTCGTCGGAGGGCGGGTGCCTGTTCTGTTCCACCTGCTCTCCCCCGGCGGACGCCCGCTCGCTGTGACCGACGACCTCGCGTCGTTCTGGGCCGGTCCCTACTCGCAGGTGCGTGCTGAGATGCGCGGCCGGTACCCGAAGCATCCATGGCCCGAGGACCCATGGTCGGCCGTCCCGACCCGGCACACGAAGCGCCGCGCCGCGGAGAACCGGTGACTCAGCACTCGATGACGTTGACCGCGAGACCGCCCTCGCTGGTCTCCTTGTACTTCGTCGACATGTCGGCGCCGGTCTGACGCATCGTCTCGACGACGGCATCCAGCGACACGTAGTGCTGTCCGTCACCGCGCAGCGCGAGTCGCGCCGCTGTGACGGCCGTGGATGCGGCGATCGCGTTGCGCTCGATGCACGGGATCTGCACGAGCCCGCCGATCGGGTCGCAGGTGAGGCCGAGGTGGTGCTCCATGGCGATCTCGGCGGCGTTCTCGATCTGCCGGTTGGTGCCGCCCATCACCGCGGTCAGCCCGCCCGCTGCCATTGCACAGGCGGAGCCGACCTCGGCCTGGCAGCCGCCCTCCGCGCCCGAGATCGACGCATTGGCTTTGAAGAGCGAGCCGAGGGCCGTGGCGGTGAGGAGGAACCGACGGATGCCGCGGCGACGGTTCGCCTCGGCGACGAGGGCCGGGTCGGGCTCGCGACGTTTCGACTCGCCTTCGGCTCGCTCAACGCGTTTCGTCTCGTCGCTGCGCTCCTCGCTCAACGACCCGCGGCGCTCAACGCGTTTCGTCTCGTCGCTGCGCTCCTCGCTCAACGATCCGCGGCGGCTGTCCCCGGCCGAGAAGCTGAGGAGGGCGCTACCGACCAGTTCGCCGTAGGGCGTGACCGCGTTGCCGGAGCCGAGCCCGGAGTCGGCGAGGAACCGCCACCAGTACATCGCGACGGCGGGGAGGATGCCGGCGGCACCGTTCGTCGGCGCGGTGACGACCCTGCCGCCCGCGGCGTTCTCCTCGTTGACCGCGAGCGCGAACGCGCCGAGCCATTCGCCGGGGATCTCGCGTCCGCCTTCGGTTTCAACGCTCTCGAGCTGCTCGCGGATCATTCCCGCGCGACGCTTGACCTTGAGGATGCCTGGGAGCACACCGTCCGCGTGCAGGCCGGCGTCCACGCATCCGGCCATCGCGTCCCAGATGGCGTCGAGGCCTGCGGCGAGCTCTTCTTCCGAGCGCATCGCGAGTTCGTTCTCCCGCGCGACATCGGCGATCGAGAAGCCGTGCTCATCGCAGAGTGCGAGCAGCGAGGCCGCGTCGGTGTAGCCGAACGGCAGGGATCCGGCGGCGACCTGCGCGTCTTCTCCCTCACGCCGGATGAAGCCGCCGCCGACCGAGTAGTACGTCTGTTCAGCGAGAGCGTTCCCGTCGATCCCGAGCGCAGTGAGCGTCATGGCATTCGGATGCCCCGGCAGCCGCGTGCGCGGAGCGAACTGGATGTCGTCCTTCTCGAACGCGACCGCGTGCGTCCCATCGATGAGCAGCGCCGCGCCGGCGGGAAGGTCCGTCCAAGCCGAGCGCACCTCGGCGGGGGTGCAGGTCTCGGGGGCGAGTCCGCGCAGGCCTGCGACGACAGCATCCGGTGTGCCGTGCCCGATGCCGGTCGCTCCGAGAGAGCCGTACAGGGTGCACGTCACCCGTCTCACCTCGCCGAGCGAACCACCAGAGCTCAGGCGTCGGGCGAAGTCCAGCGCCGCGCGCATCGGTCCGACGGTGTGCGAGCTCGACGGCCCCACCCCGATGGAGAAGAAGTCGAAAGCCGAGACGTACGCAGTCACATGTCCAGGCTACGCCCCGCAAGCCGCCCCTCGCCGCGCTCTGCGCCAGACTGATGACATGACCTCCGACGTGCCGCTCTACCGCCGCGTCGCCGACCGGCTCGCACACCGGATCGTCGATGGTGAGTTCCCGATCGGCACGCTGCTGCCTGGCGGCGTGTGGGTCCACCGGTAATGGATCGGTTCCAGCGACCCGCGAAGTTCAGCTCCTCCACGACATCCGTAACGAGGACTTCTGTCACGTCAGCCTCGATCAACTGCTCGAGGTCGTAAACCATGGCCTTGCCGATCAGCGCCTTTCCACATCGGTTGCCAGCGCTCAACTCCACGCCCCCTCTTCCGCGATGCTCGCTGTCGACAAGCCGACGCCTCGGGGGCAGCATCCACCTGCTTGTCGGTGGGACCGGTCGCCGAGACCCCACACATCCCGTTTCCGCAGAATCACGCGGACGAACAGGCAACGACGACCTCAAGCTCCTCTGATTCGCATCAGACGCGCTCGGAAGAGGCGCAGAAACAAAAAGAGTGCCGGGATTCCGGCACTCTTTTCGTTCGCTACTTCAATACTCTGTGCGCCCGAAGGGATGTCGTGTCTCACTCCAGTTGTCCGATTCTCACGGACCTGTCGAGTCGTCTCACTCCGGTTGTCGGATTCTCACTCCAGTTGTCGGGAGAGCGGCGCGCCGCGTAGCGCTGCTCCGAGGCGGGAGTAGCTTGCGGTTTAAGCCGGGAGGTTCCACACGAGCGCTCTGATCGGGTGCGGGATTCTCCGGAAGGGAGAGTTCTCCGTGACCTTGACCCAAGACTGGCTCGCCGCGATCGATGGGACGAACGCACTCGCGGCCACGATCGAGTTTTCTAGACACGGCCTCCTCCAGCACGCAGACCCCGTTGACGCGGCGCGCGTGATGTTCGAGGATGCGGATCCGGTTCGCGAGTTCCCGTCGTGGCCGGGCAAGCGCAACTTCGAGGGCAAGCTGTGGATGGCCTCGACGGGCCGGCACGTTCCGTTCGAGTCGTTCTGGGAGCGCTCGTTCCTGACCTCGCTGGACCGGACGGGGGATGTCGTCGGGGTGGCGAGCCAGCCGATGTGGATCCGCTGGCGGTCACCGAAGCGCTCCCACGCGCCCGACTATTTCGTGCGCCGCTCCGATGGGAGTGCGCTGCTCGTCGACGTGAGGCCGGTCGAGTTGATCAAGCCCGAAGACAGCATCAAGTTTGAACTCACTCGTCGCCTTGCTGCCGCACTGGGATGGTCCTATCTCGTCTTCGATCAGCTTCCCGGCGCCACCCAGGCGAACCTGCGCTTCCTGCTTCGGTACCGCGAGCCTGCGTGGCTGGAGGGCGTCGACATCGCCGCGCTCGGGCTCACCGGTCAGATGAGCTTGGGCTCGCTCGCGGCGACCCTCGGTGGCGTTGCCCGCTCAGGTGTCGGCGCCGCGTATGCACTCGTGTGGAGCGGAGTTGCCGTGGCGGATCTACGACGTCCCCTGTCGATGACGACCGTCGTCGACCTCGGAGCGGCATCATGAGCATTCACCCGGGCGACATCATCCGGTGGCAGGGCGGAAGCCATCAGGTCGTCGCGATCCGACCCACCTATTTGACCTTGCGCGCCGTCGACGGCGACGGAGACGACGTGGAGGTGCTCGCGGCCGATCTGCAGCATGAGGGGGAACCTGCCGCACAGGCATCGCTCCGCTCACTGCTGGACATGCGCAGCCTGCAGGACCTCGACGCGCGTGACCGCAAGATCGTCGACGTGTGGCTGGAGGAGCTCTCGCGGTTCGACAAGCTCGTGGCGGCAGGCGTGACGAAGCCGGAGGCGCGGCAGCAAGTTATCGACGACGTCAACCGTCGTCTCGGAACCGACTACGGCCCGGTCAAGGTCTCGCGCCAGCAACGCGCTCTCGAGGAGTTCGGGGTGAGCGGTCTTCTCGATCGACGTCGCCACGGCCTGGCTGACATGCCCGGTCGCTCCTACGACGAGCGCCTCATCGACGCGATCCTGACTGTCCAGGCCGGCCAGGAACGGAAATCGACGGGCACCGGAACGCGACTGATCTGGCTCGTCCGCAGAGAGCTGGACGACCGCTTCGGCGAGGGCGTGGTGTCGATGCCGAGCCGCGCGACGATGTACCGGCTCCTGAGCGAGCTCGACGCTGGCAAGCACACGCTCGGGACGGCCCGTACCCGGCGCACCACGGCGAATCAGCCTGATCACATGCACGGGGTGCGGTCGGGGGTTCGACCAGGTGAGCAGGTGCTGATCGACACGACGCCGATGGAGATCCTCGTCGAGTGCGACGGTGAA
This sequence comes from Microbacterium profundi, assembly GCF_000763375.1. Classification (NCBI taxonomy): domain Bacteria; kingdom Bacillati; phylum Actinomycetota; class Actinomycetes; order Micrococcales; family Microbacteriaceae; genus Microbacterium; species Microbacterium profundi. The sequence goes on from NZ_JPSY01000001.1 coordinate 921,801, forward strand.
CCCGTCCGCCCCGACCTCACCCTGTTGCTGTGTGAGGCGTCGAGGTCGGTGCTCTCCGGGATTGTCACCGTCGGCTCTCGCAGCATCGACCTGGTGGTGGTCCTTGCCCGCGCTCTCGTGCCGTACGCGTCCCGCCCGGATGGTGTGCGTGCGAACCGGCGTCAGGTGTCGGAAGCGTGGACCGGCGCGGACGGGCTCATGGTTGAGAGGTTCGAGGCGATGCGTGACGCGCAGCCGTACGTCTTCCCGGAGTCGATCACGACCGACCGTGGTGCGTCGTACGTTTCTCGGCACTTCTCGGATGCGTGCCGGACGTTGGGGATCTCATTGACGGTCAGCGCGGGGTACTCGCCGACGCAGAAGGCGAAGATCGAGCGGATGTTCCGCACCGTCAAAGACCAGTTCACCCAGTACGCGATCGCGTTCCTCGGGCAGAGCCCCGATATGCGAGGTGACGAGGTAATCGCGACGAGCCAGCTGCTCACCCTCGAGCAGCTGCAGGAGCTCTTCGAGGACTGGGTCGCGGTGACCTGGCAGAACCGGCCCCACAAGGCGCTGCGCGACCCCCGCAACCCTCGGCTGATGCTGACCCCGAACCAGATGGTCGCCGCGTACCGGGAAGTCGCTCCGGAGCTGCAGGTGCCGCTGACGGCCGAGAAGTACATCGCGCTTCTCCCGACCGAGTGGCGTGTGATCAACCATTACGGCGTTGACATCGACCTGCGTGTCTACGACTCCACGGAACTCGGCCCGCTGCGCAAGAAGCGGTCCCCGCACCATCGGCGGCAAGGCAAGTGGCCGTTCCACGTCGACCCCTACAACCCGATGACGGTGTGGCTGGAGCTCGGTAACCAGTTCCTCCCGCTGGACTGGCGGTCCCCGTACAGCGGCGCTCCGATGGCTGACGAGGTGTGGCGGGTCGCGCGTGCTCAGGCTGCCGCTCGCGGCGAGAGCGAGCCGAGTACCGACGACCTCAACGAGGTGATGCGCCGGTTCATGTACAAAGGCAACGCCTGGCCGACGGCTCGGCAGAAGAAGCGTGCGATCAGCGCACGGACGGATCCGTTGGCCATCACCAACCAACTCCCACACATGGCACCCGCAGCCCCACCGGGCGGCGAGCTTTCGGCTACTGGTGACGTCGGCGACAAGGAAACCGATGTTGTCGCGGCGAAGCCGGCGTGGCCGGTCGCGGCACCGTTCGGGATGACCCGGTCGCCGGATGAGACGTGACCCCGATGTTCGATGACCTGCTGGGAGACTTCGACTTCGACGCCCCGTCCACCGACTTCGACTACGCCACAAAGGAAGGATGGCGCGAGTTCGTCGAGTTCGTCGCGCAACGGCCACTCTCGATCACACTGGCCGAGTACGACGCGATGGACTCCTCAGACCGTGCCCTGTTCAACATTGCACGCGAACGGTTCATGACGCTCGGCGCCCGGGTCGCGACGCCATCGCTGCGGCAGGTCGCGGTGGCGATCCGCCACGCGATGACCGACAACCGCTCCCCAGACGCCAGCAAGTCCGGGGTGATCATCTCCGGCCGGCCAGGTCTCGGGAAGACCACCGCGGTCCAGGAGTTCGGCAGGGCGTTCGAGCGAGCCCGACGCCAGCGCGCCACGGCCTCGCAACGCAACTTGATCCCCGTCGCATACGTGCCCGTGCCGACGCACGCGACGGCGAAGACAATGATCACCAAGCTCGCCGACTTCTACGCCATCCCGTACTCCCGCAACGCGAACTACGAGGTCCTCCTCAGCCGCGTGAGCCATGTGATGCGCGAATGCCGCACGGAACTCGTGATCATCGACGACATCCACCGGCTCGATCTGCACTACCGCGGCAACGAACAAGTCGCCGACGCTCTGAAGGAACTGTCCGAGAGGTGTCCCGGCACGATGGTCTACGCCGGGGTCGACGTCGCCCGCAACGGCCTGTTCTGGGGCTCGCGCGGCGAGCAGATCATGGCCCGATTCGAGCTGGTCAAGTTCGACACGTACGGGACTGGCGAGACAGCTGATGCCTCGGTGTGGGGTCGCATCCTCGTCGACCTCGAAGACTCACTGTGTCTGATCTCGCAACCTGACGCGGAGATACTCACGGTCGCTGCGGAGCTCCGCGACCTGTCCCGCGGTTCCATCGGCCGCGTCGCCAGAGCGGTCCGCCGAGGCGCGCGCCGCGCCATCGAGCTGCACACTGAACGCCTCGACCTTGACGACGTGCTCGCGTCGCTGGCGAAAATCCGTGAGGCGGAAGGCTGGGTCGAGGAAGAAGAGAACCGGCCCTCACCGCGGCCCAAACGAGGCCGACCTGCTCGCGCGAAATGATGAGGCCGCTCCCCGTGCTCATCGAACCCTTCACGGGTGAAACCGTCGGCAGCGTCTACCGCAGGCTTACCAGCCGCAACGCCGTGCCGGCCGGGGAACTGTGGACGACTATCCGTTACGAGCGCCCGCGGCTTCCTCTGCGTACAACACCCGAGCTCGTGCCGCGGCTGGTCGAAGAACTCGCCGACCTCCCGACTGGATTCTTCGACGGTCGCCGCTCTGACCGCCTGTTCGTCCGCTGTATTCACGCCGACTGGCGACACAGCAACTGCCCGACGTGCGCCCCCCTGCCGTCCGCGGTCACGAAATGCAGGCGCTGCACCGGCGGCGAATCCGTTGAAGTGCGAACCCGGATCGGAGCGGTGTGTGCGCGACACCGCCGATGGCACTACGCGGGAGCAGACCGCGACCTCGCGCGAAGCGCCGACTTCTTTCGCGCGGAACGATGCCTCACCGGCACGCTCTGGGAACGCGGCATCGGACCCGACACCGGCGAACTGGAACTCGCCACAACCCTTCTTCGCGCCACCGATCTCGGACAGGAGGGCGTGTCTCATCGAACGGCGCTTGCGCGCCACTATCCCGAAGCGGTGCGTCTCGTCGCGCTGACAACAGAGCCGTGGGCGGAGCAGTTCCTCGCGAACACGAACGTCGGACCCATCCAGGTCGCCGCGCTCGTTGAAGCAGCGGTGAACGCGGTGACCGCGGGCACGTCGCACGACGTCGACGCTGTCCGCGCATCTTTTCACGTCGAAGGCCGCGAAACGGTCATCGGTCTTGACCGACCCGTGCGGCTTCGGCACGGGCGGTCCCCGGGCCCCTACGTGTCAGGGTTGAGTGAGTCCACCGGTTTATAGCAAGTCCGCCTCGTGGGGCGAGTTGAAGGATCACCAATCTGATGAGTTTGAGTTCCCCGGTCGCGGTCGTCGCGGCCGATGATGGAGTCGTGAGCGCACCCTCGATCCCGGACGGGCCGACGCGTCGGCGTTCGTTCTCGCCGGGCCAGAAGTTGCAGTACCTGTCCGAGTACGAGGTCGCGTGCGAGACGGGTGAGGGCGCGGGATACCTGCGCCGACATGGCCTGTACTCGTCGCTGATCTCGGAGTGGCGCAAGCAGCGCGACGCGGGTCTGCTGGAGGGCAAGAACCCCGGCGAAGCGGTCGGTCGTCCCAGCGCCGCGCAGGCCGAGAACGCCCGGTTGAAGGCGCAACTGCGGAAGGCCGAGGTGGAGTTGTCGATGACGCGGACGGCGTTGGAGATCATGGGAAAAGCGCACGCGCTCTTGGGGCAGATCTCCGAGAGCGCGGACACCGACCCGCGGCGCGGGAAGCGCTCATGAACACCTACGTCGAACTGGCCGCCGCGGACGTGCCGACCCGGCAGGCGGCAGCCCTGACCGGCGTGGCGCGTGCGACCGCGACCCGCGCCGCCTCCCGCGCACGCCGACCGGACCCCGAGCCGCCGTCGGCTCGTCCTGCCCCAGCGAACAAGCTCTCGAGCGTCGAGCGGTCGCTGGTGCTGTCCACGCTCAACAGTGACGAGTTCGTCGACAAGCCGCCGTTGCAGATCTATCCCATCCTGCTCGAGCGCGGCGAATACGTGGGCTCGGTCTCGACCATGTATCGGGTGCTGCGCGAGCACACGCAGGTACGGGAGCGGCGCCGGCTCGCGACCCATCCGCCGCGGAAGGTGCCGGAGCTGATCGCGACCGCCGTCGGGCAGGTCTATACCTGGGACATCACGAAACTCGCCGGCCCTGTCAAAGGCACGTACTACGACGCGTACGTGATGATCGACATCTTCTCCCGCTACATCGTCGGCGCCATCGTGCACGCCTGCGAGGACGGCCTACTCGCCAAGGAGATGATGACCGACGCGTTCGGGATCCACGGCACCCCCGAGGTCGTGCACTCCGACGGCGGCCCCTCGATGACGTCGAAGACCGTCCGCACCCTGCTCGCCGATCTCGGCGTGACCGCGTCCCGCTCCCGACCGCACGTGTCCAATGACAACCCCTACTCCGAAGCGCTGTTCAAGACGATGAAGTACCTGCCCGTCTTCCCCGACCGGTTCGTCTCCCTCGCCCACGCACGGCAGTTCCTGGACGAATTCGTGCACGCCTACAACCACCACCACCGGCACACCGGCATCGGCATGCACACGCCCGCCGACGTGCACTACGGGCACGCCGACGCCATCGACCGCGACCGAGACGCCACACTCGAGGCCGCCCGCCGCGCCCACCCCGAACGGTTCACGACGCGACAGACGCGACCGAAGATCCTCGACCGAGACCCGGCCGCGTGGATCAACCAGCCACCAACCGACGAGATCCAACTCGCCGCCTAACACCCACCGGCCTCACTCGCCTTGACAAATTCCGGGCCTCGATGAACTCGGTAAGAGAATCCTGACGTTCGCCCCGCGGGTCCGAGCCACACTCCTGCGTCACACCAACGCCCGCAAGCCTCCCACACGGCGACCGCGCCTCTCATCGAGGCATGGACACTTGTGAGCACGCGGCTCCGCACGTTACCGATTCGACTCGAACCCGTCGAGGGCGAGACCGTCGACGGGTTCACGAAGCGGATCGCCCAGGCGCACCAGTGCGAGGAACGCGACATCCGTCGAATCGTCTTGGAGCACCTCGGTCGCAGCTGGTGGCCTGCAGCGGATCAGTGTGTCGTCGAGGTCATCGAGCAACTCGCGGATCTGGCACCGGGCGCCCTGAGCGCAGACTTCGAGAAGCACGGCATGTGGGTCAGATGCGGTCACCACAGTTGGCGACCAGAGAAATGCAGTCGGTGCGCTCGGTTCGCCGAACCCCGCACCGCATGCCCGGAATGTTCCGGCGGCCTGGCCACCACGACGATCGGCCGCGGTGGGGCGCTCTGCCTCACCCATCACCATTGGGCGTACCGAGCCCTGCGCGCCGACGTAGCCGGCATGCCCGGCTACGAGAGTGCGGAACTGCTGCTGCGATCACAGCTCTGGAAGCGTGGCGTCGCCCTCCACACCGGAGAACTGAACCTTGCCGCAGCGTTCGTCCACGCCTGGCACGAAGGGACACAAGCCCCGTCCCGCATCGACGACCGCATGGCGCGATTCGGTATCCGCTGCCTCGACACCTACGAAGAAGTGTTGCTGTGCGCGTACCCCGAGATCATTCGCTTGGCCTGCGTGCTCACATCGCCGCGCACGATCACCCTGATCCTAGACGTGAGGACATCCGCGCTCACTCAGACCGACCGCCTGCTACCCGCGGTTGCGAACGCGATCGGCGACGAACTCAACGACGCCCTGTGCGCCTTCACTCTCAGCGTCGTCGGTTACGCCCACCGGGCCATGCTGTACATGTACGGGCTCCGCAGGACACCGCAGGTGAAGTATCAACTGTGCCCACTCAACCGTGCCCTTATCGTTGCCGCCCACAGACAGCGCGCGTGTCTTCTCCGCCATGCGATCCCGCAGTCCCTTCCGGACCTCGCATGCAAGCCGATGGACGCGGCGCCGCCGTCTCGTGTCATCCGCAAGTGGCAGGTTCTGGTCGATGAGCTTGCACTGACGTGAAGTACAGCTCTCGACCCACTCATGAGAGGGGACGGGCATCCGTATGCCAAGAACTATCGAGGGCGCGCTGGTCCTGACTTACAGCGGTGGAGACGGCTGAACGGCATAGGGCTCGGGCCGCCGCCAGCAGGGGGTCCTGAACCCAGTCTCGTACCAACGAATCGAGTCTCATGACACACTGGAGCTTCATAGATGCGGAACTGGAGAGATTCATGAAGCTTGCAAGTCGGCGCTCACGCGCCACGATCACTGTCGCAGTTCTAGCCCTTGCTATCAGCTCTGGGACCGCCACCACAGCCTTCGCTGTTGCTGAGGCGCCGTCGCCGTCAGACTTCACAATTGAGTCGACATCAGAGGGCTTCTCAGTAGTTTCGGGCGACGATCTCGAGGCTCGGACGCTCTCGGCCAACGAAGAGGCTGGCCAGACAGTGTCATACGTTCAGGGTGACGACGGTGAAGTCGCGACTCTGCTTGAACTGGAGTGGTTGGAGCGGCAGAGCGGGGACGCAGAAGATCGAAGCGGCCAGCAACAAAACGAACCGACCCATATCGATGCCGATGGCAATCTCGTGGCTACTGGTGGCGTAACTCCTGACCAGACCACGCTGCCCGCTCAGGTGGGCAGCAAGCCTCTCGTTGCCGTTCTTAGCACGTCGTCCGAAGTACAGATTGCCCTCGGCGAACTGTACCCGGCCGAAGCCACGGTTCTTCGTGACGGGCATCCTGTCGGGACGACTACCGGCGGTGTCTACCGTGACATTTCAGTCGAGCCGGGTACCGCTTACAGCTACTCCATCGAGTCAGTCTCCACGAAACGTGACTCGGTGGTTGACGAGCCGCTAGATGCATCCTCGCCGGTAGCAGACCCCGAGGCCATGTCGCTTTCCTTGGTGGCGCACACTATGCCTGCTGAGGCACCGTCACTGCGCAACCTGGACGCTGCGGTCACGCCGTACGCTGTTCCCACTCAGCAGCTGAACCAGTGGATTCACATGACCTACATTCCACAGGAGACAGTGCCGATTGCGTGGTACGAGGGAATGGCCTGCAGTGGCGCGACCGCCTTCAAGGGCGACAATCGCGGAGACACTTATCCGAGCGACTTTTCCCTTCCCTCGCACCGTACAGCGATCCGCGTTGCTGCAAACTGGCAGAACCCGGAACCATGGAACATGTACTGGGAAAAAAGCACCGGTGTCACCCGGAAGGTCGTGAACGGCGTTGTAACAGAGACAAAGCAGGCCAGCACGGACGGTATTCAGGTCCTGGACACCTGGATGACCGGCAGCGTTGCTCACTTCGATATCCGACATGACGTCGCTGACCCGTTCTGCTCTGTCGGCAGTGTGAAGTATCGCGAGACGGTGCAATTCTGGAAATCAGGAGCGGTGGCCGTCAATGGCCGCCACAACAACGTTCCGAACCATGAGTCCTACGCGTCATACAACTACGACACCCTGGGCAACCAGGTCTACACGAAGGTCTGGAACTTCAGCGACGCGAGTTACCCGTGTCTCGTTGGATGGATGGCTTGGTGTGACAAGTCCTACACTGCTTCACGAAACTTCTAACTGCGGCGAGCCGGAATTGTGATGCTGCGTGGGGCTCGCGAGGCCGATCGCGCCAGGACCGTGTGTTTTGGCGTTGTCGGCCTCGCGTCGCTTGTCCTCTCCTTCCTGGGTTGGTGGGTTGTTGCTTCGCTGATGAGGCCGGGAACGATTCCCCTTGATCGAGTGGCATTGATGGTTGGCATCGTCGCGGCCGCGGTGTCGGCTCTGGGCGTGGCAGTATGGCTCGCGGCGATACGGCCTCGTACATGGTGGGCAGTCGCAGTGCCTGCCGTTGCACTTGTATCCGTGGTGGTGATGTCCGCGTTCGCGAGTGGCGGTTGGTTAGCTGTCGTTCCGTCTATAGCGTTTTTCGGGCCAGTGTTCTTTGCTTGGGCTTTTCTTTGGCGTGTTTCATGGATTCTGGCGAGCCGTGCTGAGTCACGCGACCGCAGGACCGCCCGAGTCGAACACGCAGGCAAGTAGATGGTCTCCCGTTTCACCGTTACCACTCAGTCGAGCGCCGCACCCTCGGAGCTCTTTGACATCTCGCTCGATATCGAGGTACATGTTGCATCGATGGCTGGCACTCGCGAGCGCGCCATCGATGGCGTCACGGATGGACGAATCCGCCTCGGGGAAGAAGTTACGTGGCGCGGCCGTCATCTCGGGGTTTGGTTCACGATGTCGTCGCGCGTGACTGAACTCTCGCGGCCTAGACACTTCGTAGATGAACAGACGTCCGGGCCCTTTCGTGCCTTTCGCCACGAGCACTTCTTCGAGGCAACCCCGGGTGGTGGCTGCCGTATGACTGACGACATCACATTTGCCTCACCCATTTTCGGGCTCCTCGCGGAGCGCCTCATCCTTTTGCCGTATCTCCGTCGGCTGATCGTCAAACGAAACGTCGAACTGCTGAGACGGGTGGAATAGCCATAGCCTTGCAGTACGGTTTGCTTCCGCGTTGCGGAAGGCGAGAGCTCGGCGAGGCTCGGACATCGCCAAGGTTCTCGCGATGGGGCGAAAGTCCGGCGATAGATCTCTCAGAGGTTCGTGACACCTTCTGTGAGACAGATCGCGTCAAGTGCAAGACAACTCGACGTGAAGAACCCCAGATCAGCCATGACGTAGGTCGACAACTGTCGTGAGATCCGACAAGGGACTCGAACCCCTAACCTTCTGATCCGTAGTAATCGGGTTCTTCGCCGAGATCCGCGTGATTCCGGGGGAGTTCTGGCATGGTTCACACATTGGTGCACACACCCCCGTGCCAGGCCGCAACGGGAGACATCTCCCTACCTACGGTGGGATTTGAACCCACAAAGACCGCCAGCTACCTCGATCAGGCACCCCGGTTCCACGCGGATTCGATCAGGTCAGGGTTCCGATTCGATCAGCCGGATCGGCCTCGATTTGATTCAGTTGTTGCCACGGTGTTGCCATGACGACGGACCGACGCCGGATCGAAGTGGGCAGAAGATCGCGTTCGTTCAGCAGCGCACTCTCTCCTCGCAGAGTGCTACTACCTCAACACGAAGTGCGCGTTGCGGCCCGCGGCGTCGCCCCGGGCCAGCAGATCGCCCTCCAGCCTCTCCAGCGCCCCGCGCGCGCCTTGGGGTGTCATTCCTGTCAGCACTGCGAAGTCCCCCGACGTGATGCGATCGTGGTGGTCGAGCCAGCGACGCACGATAGTTCGAGCATCGTCGGCGCTCGGTCCCACGTACCAGAGCACTCCGCGCCGTTTTAGTCCGGCTGCATCGGCGACTCCGCTGAGCACGGCCTTGCGTGACATCGCCGACAGAACCCACACGTCCTTGTGGGATTCAATGATCGGCTGTGCATCGAGCACACACATGGCCGTTGTTTCGAGCGCTTCGGCGGCTTCGCTCGCCGACCGCTGAAGGAGCGTGGCCATCTCCGTCGCTGTTGTAAAGGGGTTGTGGAGGAGTGCGTGGATGACGAGAGCGACCTGAACGTCACGTTGTCGCGCTGCGGGTTGGAGGCGTGTTGTCAGCCGCATGATGGGCACCACCGGCGCGCCGCCGACGAGCCTGGCACGCACCCGAGGGCCAGAGTCCTCAATGATCCTCGGCGGCTGGTGGCCGAGCGCCACCATCTCGCGATACATGCGGTCGACACCGATTCCCTGCTTGTCAACAAGCCCGAGGGCAAGTGCAGCGTCCGCAAGCGCCGGCGACCGGCTGAACCGTTGTGTAAGGAGGTTGTCAGCTGTGACCCCGCCGACGAACCCGCCCGGCGAGACCACGGTGAGGGAGTAATCCTCCTCAACCCATGTGACTGTTGTCGGTGCGTGCTGGTTCCAGTCCCGATGCACGATCCCATTGAGAATTGCCTCACGTGCTGCGCGGGTCGGAATGAGCCTGACAACCCGCTCAGCGAACTCTCCCGCGATCGTCACCCGATCGTTGGCAGCATCCATCAGTGCCTCGACCCGCGCGACCTGTTCGAGCAGACTCACTCCCTGAAAGCTCTCCTCGCGCGCGAGCACATCCCCACCTTCGACATCAAGTCGAGTCCAGCTCAGCCAGGGACGCGGTGCAGCGCAGAACAACAATGCGCCAGCTTCCGTGAGGAAACCCTCGACGGTCAAGAGGCCGAGCTGGCGGAGCATGTCTTCGGTCGAAGCATCCGCGATGTCTGTCGCGCTGGCATCCTTGAGGTCCCGCCGCCCCAGGTAGCCTCGCGCGACCGCGATCGCGCCCGGAGTTACGTGATGGGTGGTCAGCGAGCTGGGTCGCGACATCGGGTCCCACCCCGCTCGCCCCTGACGATGCAACCACCATTGACCACGGTCGATCGGCACTGATGCTGGCCCGACGCGCCATCGGAGCCTGTCGCTGGTGTCCTCGACCGGTTCCCGCGCCTCGGGTACATAGAGAACCAGCAGTCGGATGCCCTGTTCGACGCGTTCGATGACATCAGGGGCGATGTCGATCCGACGGTAGATCTGCTGTCGCAGCCACTCCGCATCCAATTCCGTACCGAGCAGATCGCCCGCTTTGTCTTCGATCCCGACGATAAGCGCCCCGCCGCCTGGAGTGTTTGCCATCGCGGCAATCTCGTCGGCGAGATGGTCGGCCGCCTTCGTATTCTCGCGGTTCCCCGGCAACAGCCGACCGCCGGACCCGCGGCGCCCTGCCTCTTCTTTGATATCGACGCGCTGGCGTTCTACGTCGTCGGGCAGCGCCCCCGTGCGGATCTGCGCGAGGCATCGCTCGACCGCGTCTTCCGCGCGGGCGCGATCGGCGAGCAGTTCCGTGCCCGGCTGAAAGGGAACCAGATCGCTCGACTCAGACATGGCTTTCAGTTTACGCATACCCCTAAAGAGAAAGTGCCTCGCGGCATGGCGATTCGCTATCCATTCGAACCGAGCGCGCGTCGGGGGACTTTTCCTCTCAGCCTGAGTCGTTCACGACCGAGAATCCTTCCTTCGCCACCACGCGCCGACGACGATTGTGCATCCGCTCCAGTATCGGTACGGCAGCGTCGCGGAAGTCGTGAACAACGGCGGCTACATCCGCGTCGACGCCGCGCGTAACCCGACCGACCTGCTGGATGATGCGACCCTTGAATGAGACCGGCACCGCGAGGAACAAGGCATTCAGAGATGGCAGGTCGATCCCCTCGCCGGCGATCTTGTCGATCGCGACGAGTACGAACGGCTCACGCGCCGCGTCCAAGGATGCGAGCCGGTCACGCAGTGTCCGCCGCTCCGCGGCACTCAGCCGACCGTGAAGAGACAGCACCGGGACCTCGGTGCGCGAAGCGATCCCTTCAGCAAGCACATCGAGGTGGTCGAGCCGGTTCGTCAGCACCAACGACCGACGGCCTTCCTCCGCTGCACGGACGACGTGCTCGACGATAAGCGCATTGCGGACCTCGTCGAGCGCAAGTTCGGAATAGATCGCCTGAATCGAGGGTCCATCTGCTCCAACTTCTTCGGTGGTGAACGCGGTCTCGTGCACGATGAAACTGCGCGCCTCAGCGGGTGCTGCCGTTATGGTGTGCCGGATCGGTCCGCACTGCATCGTGATGAGCCCGTCCATCTGGTCGGCACGATAGGGAGTCGCCGTGAGACCAACCCACTGCCGCACACTCACCGCACGGATGGCAGCCTCGACGGCAGGCGCGGCGACCGCATGGCACTCGTCGACGATGACCTGCCCATACTCTTCGAGCACCGTCGGGTCCCCGCTACGGTGGGCGATCGACTGCATCATGATGACGTCGACGATCCCCCGACGCTTACGGCGCCCGTTACCCAATTGCCCGATCTCCTTGTCGGTGATGGAGAGAAACTGAGTCAGTCGCGTTCGCCATTGCTGGAGCAGCTCGGCACGGTTGACGAGAATCGCGGTCGGTGTCGCGCGTTCGGCTATCAGCGCACATGCGATCACGGTCTTGCCCGAACCTGGCGGGGCGACCAGCACTCCTGTGTTGTGACGCCGCAGGGCCGTAACCGCGTCCCGCTGGTGATCATGCAGTTCGCCCGTGAACACCACATCGATAGATGTGCGCGCCGCCACGTCGACCGACACCTCGACCTGGAAACCAGCATCCGCGAGCACGTTGGTTACCTCGTCGAGCAGGCCGCGGGGTAGGCGCAGTTCGCCTTCATCATGCTCGAAGCATGTGACGAGTCGTGGGATGCCGAACGTGCTGAATCGCTGCGCCTGCCGACGATAGAACTCCGGATTCGAGACGGATGCTGCGTGCTTGAGCTCGGTGATCACCAAGCCGGGAAGACCCTCCACAGGAATATGCACGACCGCATCGCGACGCACCACGATCCGTCGTCCCGCGATGCGGGCAGCCTCAGCCTTGACCGCCGCCCGGCGAGGCCTCGTCGCAAGCGACTCCCGCGGCCCGGCAGACAATCGACTCGAGTTGGTCGCGAACTCACCCACCCGCTCGGCCGGCACAGGGCTGACAGCAGCGAGCGCAGCGAACTGATCCGCGAATGGCTCCCAGGTCTCAGGGTCGGCAAACACCGTCGTCCCTCGGCGGCGAGAGTCGCCCTGGAGCGGAAGTGCGATGAGGTTTCCGAGACGCAGGCGTCCAGGAGAGCGCGCCGGAAGGGTGTCCTGGGAAGGAAAGAACCGGTCGTAGCTCGACATCGGCATCGACGTTTGCTCTGCCATCGCCGCGCGCAGCATCGCCGCTCCCATCGCCCGCGCGGTCGCGGCGGGCACCGCTGCTTCGAAGAAGACCCAGACATGCGCGCCCTCCCCCGAGCGCGAGATCTCGGCAAGGGCACCGATCCGAGCCTTTTTGCACGCGGCGGCATACGCCCGGGCATCCTGTCGCCAGCCGCCATCATCGAAGTCGCACACGAGAAGTCGACAATGGTCGTCCGGCAGGAGCGGTATAGACCGACGTGAAACTCACGATCACCTGTCCGCCCGCCGCGAAGATGCTGCTCAAGAACCGCATCCGTCAACGGGAGCAAGTCACCATCAGCCGTCGCGTCGGTGAAGAACCCGCCCCGCACGGCCGGGCTCCAACCCTTCTTACCAGTGCGACGACTCACCCACGGCAGCGCGTAGGCGTCGGTGCGACCGGCGAATCGGGCGCGAAACAAGGCAAGCTTCTGCTCGGGCGAGGATGCAGCCGTCACCGCAGTCACCCGCTCGTTAACCGCGTCGCGGAGTCCGAGCGCTGCAGACTCAGTTCGCGGCACGGCCTCCTGCTCGATCTCCTCGAGGGCGCGACGCGCGACCGCGAGTTCCTGTTCGAGCTGACGAACACGCTCCCGCGCCTCTGCCAGCCGGCCGCTACCATCCACTCCTCGACCGTATCTCGGTACGCCACCACACGAGTTGCGCGATGCCTCGGCAGGCGTGCCGACGCAGACCGCCGCAGCGTGTGGACGGCTTAAGGCAGGCTGGTGCCCCGAACTCGAACTCGCCTTCGCGAGCCGCCCGTGGGTGTCAATGGGGCCAACCCCGTTTGTTCACACCTCGCGACCGCTTGGATCAACCCCGGTCGGGCGATTTCGAGTTCGCGCCCTTACAGGGGCGCTTCGGATGAGCTCGACCGCCCTTGCGGTCGCCAGCCGGCTCGTCTGCCGTCAGGTCGTGGAGACGATCGTAGGACACAGAATCGCGCCGGACCCGGTGCACACATGCGTGCACACATGTGGTCGACGCCGAGCGCGATCTCACCACCAATGACTCGCGTGATTCCGCGGAATATCGCGCCACTCCATCGAATCTTTCTGACTCTCGATCAGACGGCGCGTCAGCGGAATCAGAACGAACCCGGTACCTCCCGGAAACACGAAAACCCGCGGAAATCCGCGGGTTTTCGTAGATTGCTGTCTCAACACAGTGTGCGCCCGAAGGGACTCGAACCCCTAACCTTCTGATCCGTAGTCAGATGCTCTATCCATTGAGCTACGGGCGCATATCTCGGCCCACATCTCTCGAAGTGGGCCTCAGCAAGAATACATGACGAAGCACCCCAACGCGAAACCGAGCGTCAGGCCTGCTGCTCGCGCTTGCGCCGCGCACGCTGCTCGGACGATAGAGCCTGCAGATCGACGAGGCGCAGCGCCTGCATCCGCGCTTCACGCATGACCTCGTAGTCGGGATCCTGATCCGGGCGCATGCCCTCGACATGGAGCCTGCGGTCGAGGTTGCCGCGCACATCCGCCCACGCCGCCTCGCGTGCGCCCTCGACGAGAGCGCCGAGCTGTTCGGGGTCTTCGGCGATGGCCCGCAGCTTCTCGGCGACGCCGGCCGACTGCTTGGCCCGGCGGCGGAGGTTGCGCACATCGCGGTCACGGTAATCGTGCGTGCTCGACGGATCGGAGTGCCGTCCCCGAGCGCGCTTGCGCCACGTGGTCACCCGTTCGGCCGCCTGCTCGGACTCATCGGCCATCGCCAGCAGCGCCTCGCGTGCGGCTGCGAGGTAGCGCTCGGCGTCGAACACGCCGCCCTGGGCGATCGTGCCGACAAGGATGCGGTTCTTCACCGTCAGGCGCGCAGCAGCCGTCCCGATGGCGACGCCTTCGGCCACAGCATCCGCAGTTCGTCCCACCACAACCTCCTCTGGAGATCGTACCGTCACCGACTGACGCCAGAGGGGGCCAGAATAGAACGCGACAGGTTCTCCCCACCTGCGATGAAGCGAACGGCACGAACCCGAAACGTGTCAGGAGGAGGATGCATGAGCCGGCTGACCCTTGCCGGGAACACCACCGTGATCACCGGCGCCGCCAGCGGCATGGGTGCACAGCTCGCCGTTCAGCTCGCGGCGGCCGGAGTGCACCTCGCGCTGCTCGATCACAACGCGCAGGCGCTGGCGTCCGTCGCATCGGATCTGCCAGGCACGGTGACGACGCACGTCGTCGACCTGCGCGACGACGACGCCGTCGCCGCGACCGCCGCCGGGGTGACCGCCGCACACCCGAGGATCAACGCGCTGATCACATGCGCCGGATCGTCGATGCTCGGCAGCCTCGAGCAGCTCACGATGGAGGAGATGCGCTGGCTGGTCGACGTCAACCTCTGGGGAACCGTCTCGATCACGAAGGCGCTGCTGCCGGCACTGCGATCCCGTCCGGCTGCGCACATCATGCATCTCGCCAGCGTCTACGCCCTCGCAGCGCCCGCAGGACGAATCCCCTACTCGATGAGCAAGTTCGCGGTCAGAGGGTTCTCCGAAGCACTGCGTCACGAACTCGAGGGCAGCACGGTCACCGTGGGCGCGGTCTATCCTGCAGGCGTGCGCACGGGCATAATCCTGCACGGCCGATACGCCGCGGCGATCGATCCGGCAGTCGCCGCACGTGCCGCATCCGCGCAGGCAGCGATGTACCACACCGAACCGACGGATGCCGCGGCGCGCATCATCCGTGCAGTCGAACGGCGCAGCATCCGCACGATGGTCGGACGAGAGGCCCGGCTGATCGACGTGCTGACACGTCTGATGCCCGCCAGGTACTGGCGTGTGATGCGCGGTTCGCTGCGAGAGGCGACCGATACGACCACGCCGGTGGGCTGACGCCCGGCCTCACGCCCGGGCGACTCCGAATCGCTCGAGTGCGGTGAGCGCACCGAGCTCGAGGTGGCGGGTCACGAGTTCGCGCACGAGCTCGACATCACGAGCCCGGATCGCCTCATACAGCGCGCGATGCTCCACGGCCTCGGCCATCAGATCCTCGTGCCTCCCGAACAACCACCTCAACCTGGTGACGAAGACCGCCCCGAGTTCCATGAACATCTCGTTGCCTGCCAGCACCGTCATGTACTCGTGGAATCTGCCCGCCAGCGCCATGGCTTCATCGACCTCGCCGGCGATCGCGGCACGCTCTTCGCGCTCAAGCAGTTCGCGCAGCGTCTGCAGACCCTCGGCGTCGTGACGCTGCGCCGCATACACGAACAGCAGCGTCTCGACCGTGGCCCGCACCTCGGCGAGATCCTCGATGTCCTTTCGGGTGAAGCTGCGCACGACCGCCCAACTGCGCGGCCGGGGAGTGACGACGCCCTCGCCGACGAGAGCGCGGATCGCCTCGCGCACCGGTAGACGCGAGACGTTCAGCTCCGCCGCGATATCCCGCTCCACCAACCGCGAGCCCGGCAATCGGCGCCCCAGCATGATGTCGTCGCGCAGCACCCGTGCCACGCGCGCAGATTCGAGCTCTCCGTTTTCCGCCCCCATTCGCGCATTCTCTCACTCTTCTGAGAACGGCGTGAGATTTGGTATCCCAATCTGCGAGCTCGGATGGGGTTGAACGCTTGACGACCTTCGAGGTGGGTCATGTCAGTGGGAACCTGTCCTCTCCGGCGCTATTCCCTCATGACGGCAGATGTCGTTCGCACATCACACCTTCGTGAGCCTGCCATCGGGAAGGATCCCGACGGCGACCGGCTGCCCCCGGGTGTTCGACCACTGACTCCACGATCCCGGGTACACGAGCGCGCGGATGCCCGACTGCTCGAGTGCGAGCACCGTGTGCATCGACGCCACTCCTGAACCGCAGTAGACGGCGACCTCGGTGCCGGCATCCACTCCTGCGGTTGCGAAGATGCGGCGCAGAGCATCAGGATGCTGGAGTCGGCCGTCGCCGGTGACCGTCGCCATCGCCGGCAGGTTCACGGCGCCGGGGATGTGCCCGCCGACCGGATCGGTCGCGGTCTGCGCTCCGCTGTACTGCTCTGGCGTGCGCGCGTCGAGCAGCACACCGCGATCGCGGAACGCCTCGACCTGGTCGAGCAGGATCACTCCGGCAGCGTCGCCTGCGAAAGTGATCCTGCCGGGCTCGGGGAGCACATCGCCGCGCTCGAGCGGCATTCCCTCGCCCGCCCAGGCGCGGATGCCACCGTCGAGCACTCTCACGTCCACGCCGAACCGGCGCAGCAGCCACCACAGTCGTGCCGCGGGCACGCTCCGGTTGTCGTCATACGCGACGACGGTGTCGCCGTCGTCGAGGCCCCACCCGCGTGCGGCGCGCTGCAGATCGTCGGTTTCCGGGAGCGGATGCCGCCCCTCCGCCGGCTCGCCGCGGCGAGCGAGTTCATGCTCCAGGTCGACGTAGACGGCTCCAGGCAGATGCGCCGCCAGATACTCCGGCCTCCCCTCAGGGCGATCGAGTCTCCAGCGCACGTCGAGCAGCCGCACGGCCGGGCCGGTGCCGTGCTCTTCGGCGCGCTGCAGATGGATCAGCTGCGCCACGCTGACGAGGTGGCTCATGTCCCCAGCATCCGCACCGGGGCGCCGCAGGTCACGCGATGACGACACGCTCGTTCATGAAGCGACACACGACGTCACATGTGCGCGTCGCCGGGGATCAGCGCAGTTTGCGGATGGCGTCCTCTGCGGCGACCCAGCCGAGCATGGCGCACTTCACTCGGGCGACGTAGCGTGAGACGCTGCCGAGGGCCGCCGCATCGCCGAGCAGCTCCTCATCGGGCTCGATCCTGCCCCGCGAGCGCATGGCCTCGCGGAACGCATCGATGCGGGTCATGACCTCCGGCACGGTCATGCCCTCGACCAGTTCGGCGAACAGCGACGCCGACGCCTGCGAGATGGCGCAGCCGTGCCCTTCCCACGCGATCGCCTCGATCGTGCCGTCGGGAGCCGCATGCACCTGCAGCGTGATCTCATCGCCGCAGGTCGGGTTCAGCTGATGCGACTGGGCCTCCACCTCGTCGCGCAGCCCGAAACCGTGCGGGGTGCGCGAGTGATCGAGGATCAGCTCCTGGTACAGATTCTGCAGATCGCTGGAGGTCATGAGCGCACCCCGAAGAACTCGATCGTCGCTGCGACGCCCTCGAGGAACGCATCGACCTCATCCTCTGTCGAGTAGAGATAGGTGCTGGCCCGCGTCGACGAGGTGACTCCGAGTCGTCGATGCAGCGGCTGCGCGCAGTGGTGTCCGACCCGCACCGCGATGCCCTGGTCGTCGAGGAACTGCCCGACGTCATGCGAGTGGATGCCGGGGATGTCGAAGCTCGCAAGTCCCACGCGCGGCAGATCGATGCCCGCACCGAGCACGCGCACGCCCTCGATCGCGGAGAGGCCCTCGACGAGGCGGCGGCCGAGCGCGGCCTCGTGCTCGGCGATCCTGGTCATGCCGACCGCGGAGAGGTAATCGACCGCGGCGGCGAGCGCGACGGCCTGCGACACCCGCTGGGTGCCGGCCTCGAAGCGCTGCGGCGGAGGCAGGTACTCGGCCCCGGTGGTGGTGACGGTCGTGATCATCGATCCGCCGGTGAGGAACGGCGGCATGACCTCGAGCAGTTCACGACGTCCGTAGAGCGCACCCACGCCCGTCGGGCCGAGCATCTTGTGACCCGAGAACACCGCGAAGTCGACGTCGAGCGCCTTCACATCGAGCGGCAGGTGCGGTGCGGACTGGCAGGCATCGAGCAGCACGAGCGCCCCGACCTCGTGTGCTGCGGCGATCAGCTGCTCGACGGGGTTGATGACGCCGAGCACGTTGGAGACGTGCGTGACGGCGACGATTCTGGTGCGGGGCCCGATCAGCGCTGCGGCTTCGTCGAGACGCAGTGCGCCGTCGTCGTCGAGCGGGATCACCCGCAGTGTCGCGCCGGTGCGGGCTGCGAGTTCCTGCCACGGGATGAGGTTCGCGTGGTGCTCCATCTCGGTCGTGACGATCTCGTCGCCCTCGCCGAGCCGGAACCTCTCGGCAGCCGATCCGCCGCGGCCCACTGATGCGTTCGAGAACGCGTACGCGACGAGGTTGATCGCCTCGGTGGCGTTCGACGTCCAGACGATCTCGTCGTCGTCGGCGCCGACGAAGCGTGCGACGGAGGCGCGGGCGTCTTCGAACACCTCGGTCGCCTCGGCTGCGAGGGTGTGCGCGCCGCGGTGGACTGCAGAGTTGAGGGTCGTGAGGAACTCGCGTTCGGCATCCAGCACCGCCACAGGACGCTGCGAGGTCGCACCGGAATCGAGGTAGACGAGCGGATGCCCGTTCACCTGCGTCTGCAGGATCGGAAAGTCCTCGCGGAGGCGGTGGATCTCAGCATCCGCCAGCGAGGTGACATCGAGGGAAGCGCTCATGCTTCAAGTTTCTCACCCGCACGCGCGCCGAGGGCGCCCAAGACGTCCAGGTCAGGCGGGTGGGGCAGGGTCAGGCGGGAGAGTCGTCCGGGTTCAGCGCCTTCAGCGCGTCTTCTTCGACCGCATTGTCGGCGTCGAGCTCCTGCTCGGTGGTCTCGTCGCCACCCAGAGGTGCGCCCCCTTCTTCGTGCGCGGCGGGGTGCTCCGGGTGTCGTTCTTCGGCGGGGTCGGGTCGGTGATCGTCCATACCCGGAACGCTACGCGCGTCGGGGCGGGTGCGCCATCCGCGGCTGTTGTTAGTGTGTGTCGAGAGGGAAGGAACCCATGCACAGCACTGGCGCTCTGCTCATCGATCGGCTCATCGCCGAGCTGCCGACCGACACGGTGATCACCGATCCGGCTTCCATGGACGCCTACCGATGGGATCGGGCGAACGATCCGAATGCCGGCACTCCACTGGCCGTGGTGCGGGCGACGTGCACCGAGGACGTGCAGGCCACGGTGCGGCTCGCCGCCGCGACCGGCACCGCCGTCATCCCACGCGGAGCGGGCTCAGGGCTCTCGGGCGGGAGCACGGCGATGGATGGAGCGATCGTGCTCTCACTGGATCGCATGAGAGAGATCCGCATCGAGCCCGCCACCCGCATGGCCGTCGTGCAGCCGGGGGCGTTCAACGCCGAGGTCAAGGCCGCGGCAGCCGCACAGGGGCTCTGGTATCCGCCGGATCCGTCGTCCTTCGAGTTCTGCTCCATCGGCGGCAACGTCGCCACGAACGCGGGCGGATTGTGCTGCGTGAAGTACGGAGTGACGACCGACTACGTGCTCGGGATGACCGTCGTGCTCGCCGACGGGCGCGCCGTGAACCTGGGCGGGCCTCGCGTCAAGGATGTCGCAGGGCTTTCGCTCACGAAGCTCTTCGTGGGCAGCGAGGGCACCCTCGGCGTCATCACCGAGGTCATCCTGCGCCTGGTGCCGCCGCAGAAGCCCCCGACGACACTGGTCGCCTCCTTCCCGACGCTCACCGGGGCGACGGATGCGGTGCTCGCCATCACCCGCGCCACTCGTCCGTCGATGCTGGAGTTCATGGATCGGCCGACGATCCGGGCCGTCGAGGCCGCGACGCGGATGGGCCTGGACACCGACGCCGCCGCGATGCTGGTGATCCAGTCGGACGACGATCCGGCAGTGGCCGCGGCCGAGATCGCGATCATCGAACAGATCTGCATCGACAACGGCACAAGCGAGTGCTACCTCACCGCGGACGCCGACGAGGGCGAGGCGTTCGTGCAGGCGCGGCGCATGGCGATCCCCGCCGTCGAGAAGCAGGGAAGCATCCTGCTGGAGGACGTAGGCGTGCCCATCCCCCGCCTCGGCGATCTCGTGCTCGGCATCGCGGCGATCTCCGCGGAGCACGACATCACGATCGCGGTGCTGGCCCACGCGGGCGACGGCAACACGCATCCGCTACTGGTGTTCGATCCGGCCGATGACGCACAGCGTCAGCGTGCGCACGTCGCGTACGGCGAGGTCATGGATCTTGCGATCGCGCTCGGCGGGACGATCACCGGAGAGCACGGCGTCGGCCGGCTCAAGCAGCCGTGGCTGGAGGATTACCTCGGCCCGGACGTGCTCGAACTCAACGAGCGGATCAAGCACGCCCTCGACCCGCAGGGCATCCTGAACCCCGGGGCCGTGTTCGCGCGTCGTTGACGGGAACGCACTTCACTGATCGGGATCACGCCCGACCTCGGGATCACGCCGAGCCGCCTCGGTCAGGCGGGCGGGAAATGCGGGATCTCGTTCGGCCGCGTCGATCGAGCCGGCGCCGTGCCCTGTGCGACGGCGGCATCGAGGTCGGACAGGAGCTCATCGATGCTCCGGTACCGCGACCGGTTCGGGCAGGGGCTCCGCAACCAGAGGACCTCGAGCGTGCCGGTGTCGTTGCGGTCGACGTAAGCGACGAGGCGTCCCGCATCCGTCTGCTTTCTGGAGCCGTCGCTGATGCGCCAGGCGCCGTGTCCGAGCGGGATGATCTCCCAGGTCGTCGTCTCGGGCCTCGGAGGCTCCGGGGCTGTCATCGTCATAGTGGTTTCCCTCCAGTCACCGGCAGAACCGCTCCGGATACGTACGATGCCTCGCCCGAAGCGAGGTATACATAGGCGCCGGCGAGCTCCGCCGGCTGTCCGGCCCTGCCGAGCGGTGTGTCAGCGCCGAACTTGCGGATCTTTTCCTCGTCCCATCCGGTCCCCGGTATCAGTGGCGTCCAGATCGGGCCGGGTGCCACCGCGTTGACCCGCACGCCACGGGGGCCGGCCTCTTCGGCGAGCGCTCTGACGAACGCGACCTGAGCGGCCTTGGTCATGGCGTAGTCGATGAGTCCGGAGGAGGGTTCGAACGACTGGATGGATGCGGTGACGATGATGCTGGAGCCCGGCTGCAGGTTGGGGAATGCCGCACGTGCCGAGAACAGCATCCCGGCCAGGTTCGTGTCGAACACACGGCGCATCGCCTCGGTGTCCAGGTGCGCGAAACCGGGCACATCGTGCTGATAGCCCGCATTCAGGACGAGGATGTCGAGATCGCCGAGCGCCCGCCTGGCCTCCAGCACGCACTCGGTGGCGAACTCCTCGTCGCGCACGTCGCCGGCGAGGCCGAGCCCGGTTCGTCCGGCCTCACGCACCAGGCGCAGGGTCTCGTCAGCATCCTTCTGCTCCTCCGGCATGTGGACGATGGCGACGTCGGCGCCTTCACGTGCGAACGCGATGGCGACCGCACGTCCGATCCCGGAGTCTCCTCCGGTGATCAGCGCGCGCCGTCCGTCCAGGCGCCCGTGTCCTTCGTAACTGTCCTCGCCGTGATCCGGCGTCGGTCGCATCTGCTCGGTCTGTCCCGGTTGCTCCTGCTGCTGTGCGGGGAAGCCATCGTCGGGGTGGGCGTAGCGGGGATCCTCGGTGTGCATCAGCACTCCTCTCTGGGGAAGGTGAGTGTGATCCGAGCTTCCTTCGCTCACGAGATCACGCCTAGGGGGTTGACACTTCGACGGGCTAGTGAGATCGCGTGCGGATGTCAACGGGGAGGCATCGCACCGATCTCATTGAGAGGATGCGTGAACTGTGAACGAAGGGAGCCATCATGAGCGACGTGACGATACTCGCCCCGTCTCCGACCCTGACGGTGACCGTCGAAGACCACCCCCAGGGCTCCGAGATCCACGTGCACGCGGGCGGGCAGGGCGTGTGGCAGGCCCGGATGCTGCGCAGACTCGACGTCTCGGTGACGATGTGCTGCGTCCTGATCGGAGAGGTCGGTCGGACCCTGAAGCACCTGCTCGAGGACGAGGGGTTCACTGTCGTCGCCGTCGAGCGCGAGGGTCGCGGGTCCGCGTATCTGCACGACCGCCGTCAGGGCCAGCGACTCGTGATCGCCGAGGAGGAAGGCGATGCGATCGACCGCCATGCACGAGACGATCTCTACGGTGCGATGCTGCACAGCAGCGCCGACTCGAAGGCGGTCCTCCTCAGCGGGCCGGCCGGCGACGCCACAGTGCCGTCCGACCTCTACCGTCGGCTGACGATCGATCTGCGCAGCGACGGGCGCCTGGTCATCGCGGATCTCGCCGGTGAGCGTCTGGAGGCCGTCGTGGAAGGGGGCGTCGATGTGCTCAAGGTCAGCCATGAGGAACTGCGCCGCGACGGTCTCGTGCGCGAGACGACGGTACCCGAGATCACCCACGCGATGCATGAGCTTCGCAGGCAGGGCGCCGGCGCGGTGGTCGTGACGCGGTCATCAGAGCCGTTGCTGGTCCTGGACGATCACGGCCTGATCGAGGTGTCCCTTCCGCCGTTCGAGGAGAACGAGACGCGCGGGGCCGGCGATTCCCTCACCGCAGGCGTCGTGGCCGCACTCACCCGCGGCGAGCGACTGCGAGATGCCGTCACGCTCGGCGCGGCCGCCGGTGCGCTGAACGTCACGCGCCACGGGCTCGGCACCGGCGACGCCGATGCGATCGCACAGCTGCGCGAGCGCGTGCAGGTACGAGAGCGTCCGCAGGGTGATGCGGATGAAGCGCCGCACGGACGAGTCAGCCCCGACGGGCTGGCCGCGCTGGCGGAGACCGAGACGGAGGAATCATGACGCACCGGGCGCTGATCACCAACGATGACGGTATCGACGCACCGGGCCTGGTGGCACTGGCGGATGCTGCGATCCAGGCCGGGATCGAGGTCACGATCGCCGCGCCCGCTGCGCAGTCGAGCGGGTCGAGCGCGTCGATCATGGCGAGCGAGTCCGATGGGCGCATAGCCGTGGACCGCCGCACGCTGGATGCACTGCCGGATGTGCATGCTTTCGCCGTGCATGGCGGCCCTGGGCTGATTGCGATGATCGCGGCACGCGGTGCGTTCGGACCCGCCCCTGACCTCGTGCTCTCCGGTGTGAATCACGGAGCCAACGTCGGACGGGCGATCCTGCATTCCGGTACCGTGGGCGCCGCCCTCACCGGAGCGCTGAACGGGGCCTGGGCGATGGCCGTGTCACTCGACGTCGGAATGAATCCGCAGGCGTTCCACTGGAACACCGCCGCCCGCGCGGCCATGACGTTGCTTCCCACGCTGACAGCGCAGCCGCGAGGCACAGCACTCAATGTGAACGCGCCCAACCGCACCGACCCCCGCGGCATCCGCCAGTGCACGCTGGCGCCGTTCGGCATCGTGCAGACGACCGTGGCGGAGAGCGACGAGAGTTACGTGCGCCTCGCCGTCGAGGAGCTGCCGAACATCCCCACCGATGACAGCGACGCCGCGTGCCTCGCCCAGGGGTGGATCACGATGACGAGCGTCGATTCGGTCACCGAACGCCCCATCGACGAGGATCAGCTGATCGGCGGGACCGTCGACATCTCCGCTGTTCCCGCTGCGGCGCCCGCGTCTGCAGGCTCGGGAACGAGGTAGAGGCCGGCCGGCGAGTTCGCCGTGAACGCCAGCGCATCGACCCATGCACGATTCACGGAGGGCTGCCGCCCGCCGTAGTACTTGTAGACGATCGCGCTGCCCGGATGCACCCACACCGTCGTGCGGCCGCCTCCGACGCTGGCATCTTCGCGCCAGCTGAATGCGAACGGCTCACCTCGCCGCAGCTTCGCGCTGATCACGAGCTGCATGTGCAGCAGGGCGCGGTCTTCGATCTCGACCTTGACGCCGCCCTCGTAGATGAACTTGCCCATGGTCCCCCGCTTCCGTGCCGCTCCGTGTTCGTGCGCGCGTACATGCTCTCGCACCTGTCAGTAGCCTAAGCCGTCATCGCCGTGACGTTGCGCGATAGCCCCGCGCACGCCAGGGGTCAAGCCCCTCCCCTGCGGTTCCGGTGCCGCATAGCCTTGCGGTTCCAGTGAGTTCGAAGGGAGCCGGACATGACCGATCAGACCGCGCCGGGGTACAAGCCCACCACGACCCACGCGGGATGGGGCGCGGGCGACCCGCGGCTGCTCATCTCGCGCGAGGACGATCGCTCGGTGCATCACATCACGACCGACACTGTGCGCGTCGGCAGCGCAGAGGGCAATGAGCTCCGTCTCGCCGACACGGATCCAGTGCACGCGACGATCGCCCATGACGAGCGGGACGAGTACGTGCTCACACTGCACGGTGCCGGCGAGATGAACGCGAATCCGCTGTCCGCCGAGACCGACGGCGGCGACCGCTCGGAGGTCCTGCGCACCGGTGCACGCTTCACCGCCGGGCCGTGGACCCTGGTGTTCAGCAGGGAGGAGTTCGCCGATCACGGCCGTCCGTTCGGAGGGCGCGAGGGCGGCGAGTTGGACGATCAGCCGCCGCAACCCGCACGACCGGATTACTCGCTGTCCGACGGCGACGGCCCCGAGGGCGGACTCGAGGTGAAGGACGGCTGACGCTGTCAACCCCCTCTGCGCCCGCCGTGCCGCGCCCCTATCGTGACGCGAAGAAGACGAAGGAGGAGAGAGGAATGACGATGACGATGACGCGGGACATCATGACCCCCGCACCGCGGTGCATCGGCGAGAACGACTCACTGAGCATCGCCGCATCCCTGATGTCCGAACTCGACGTGGGAGCGCTGCCGATCTGCGGCGAGGACAGGAAACTGAAGGGCATGCTCACCGACCGCGACATCGTGGTCAGGGCCGTCGCCGAGGGGCTCGATCCAGAGAGCACGCCGGCACGCGCACTCGCACTGGGCAAGCCGGTGACAGTCGATGCCGCGGACGACATCCACATCGCGCTGGAGAAGATGCGGGAGCATCAGATCCGCCGGCTTCCCGTGATCGAGGATCGCCTCCTGGTGGGAATCATCAGCCAAGCCGATGTGGCACGGGCGCTGGCGCCCGAGACGACCGGCAAGACCGTCGAGAGCATCTCACGCTAGAACTTGGAGGCCTGCCGTGCAGCTCAGCGACGAGATCGACCGGCTCAGTCGGGTGGCTATCGCTGACGCGCTTCGCGTCGCGGTGGTCGAGTCGCTCACGGCCGGTGGCCTCGCGCACGCGATCGGTGCCGGCGACGACGCCAGCAGCTGGTTCGCCGGCGGCATCGTCGCGTACATGACCGACGTCAAACAGCACCTTCTCAATGTGTCGGCCGGAGTCGATCCGTGCTCCGCCGAGTGCGCCGAACAGCTCGCAGTCGGCGGTCTCGAGCTGTTCGGCGGAGACGTCTGCGTCGCGACGACAGGCGTCGGCGGACCCGACCCCGAAGACGGTCATCCGCCGGGCACGGTGTATCTGGGCTGGGCGATGCATGATCAGCGCGGCCACGAGCACCTCCAGTTCGAGGGTGATCCGGATGCCGTGCTTTCGGCGACCGTCGAGGCCGGCGTCCGTCTGCTGCGTGAGCGCACAGAGGACTTCAGTGACCACCATCCCACCTGATGCACGATTTCAACCACGAAGGAGCAGAACATGCCACGCGGCGCGAATTCACGTTTGAAGGACCCGGAGCTCTACGAGGAACTCCGCGACGACGGCGCCTCCAAGGAGAAGGCCGCCCGCATATCGAACGCCACCGGTGGGACCAGACGCGGACGCTCGGAGGTCGGCCGACGAGGAGGCAAGGCAGGCGACTACGAGGATTGGACGGTCGACGACCTGCGCGGGCGCGCCAAGGAGCTGGGCCTCACCGGCTACTCGAAGAAGCGCAAGTCCGAGCTCATCGAGGCGCTTCGGAACCACTGATCGCCAGTACGCGATCCAGGTGTGCGTTGCGGAACTTCCCCGTCGGGTCGACGCGCGCGGCGAGCGCAGCGAAGTCACCGAGTCGACGGAAGCCCGCCGCCTGATCGAATCCGGTCGTGTACACCTTTCCCCAGTGCGCGCGCGGAGTGAAGGGCCGAAGCGCCGCCTCGATGTCCGGCAGGACGGCTGCGACCTCGGCGGGACGCCGGCGCCAGGTGAAGTGGATGGCGACCCGTGCGCCTCCCTCGCCCCCGCTGAGCCAGAGGTCGTCCCCCGCGAACGTGCGGAACTCGCTCACGTGCAGCAGCGGGTCGATCCGTGCGCCGAGCGGCCGGATGGCGCGCAGCGCATCGACGGCCACCGCTCGCGGCACGAAGAACTCGGACTGGATCTCGTCTCCACCGGCGCTGGGGTCGCGGTCGAATCGGAAATGCGCGAGCCGCGTCGACCAGGCACCGCGAGTACCCAGCAGCGTCATGTTGTCATCGGGCGCGTCGCCGGTGATGATGGCGTGCACCTCCGCGGCGACTCTTTCTCCGCCGAACGCCCGCGGCGCAGCATCCACTGATCCGTCCTGATCTGCGGGAGCGCGATGCTTGAGCCACAGCGTCGACAGTGTCGGCTCCGCCCATTTCCCGAGCACGCTGACGCTGTACGCCGACGCCATGATCTCGTCGAACTCCGCAAGGAAGGTGTCCCAGCCCACCCCCGTGTACACCTGCTGCGTCACGTCGTACGTCGGTTCGATCGCCAGCCGCAACCTGGTGATGACCCCGAGAGCGCCGAGCGCGACGACGCTGCCGGCGAAATCCGAGTCTCCCGCGTGCACCCAACTCAGCTCGCCGTCTGCGCCGATGCGCTCGATGCCCCGCACGGCTGTCGACAGCACGCCGTTGCCGTCGCCGGAACCGTGAGTGGCCGTCGCGGTCGCGCCCGCCACTGAGATGTGCGGCAGCGAGCCGAGGTTGTGCAGGCCCCAGCCGTGCTCGTGCAGGAACGCGGCGACCGCCCCGTACGGTGCCGCTCCTGGCACCGTGACCGTGTGGGCCGTCTCGTCCAGTTCGAACGACGACGAGACATCTCGCATCGAGATGAGCTGCGGGGCGTCGGCGATGTCGTTGAAGGAGTGGCCTGTGCCGAGCGCTCTGATCCGAGGAGCATCCGCGACGAGTTGCTGCGCCTCGGCGACGTCTCTCGGGCGCAGGACAGCCGTCGGAGTGAAGACGACGTTGCCCGCCCAGTTGCTGATCGCGTCGCCGCCTGTGAGTGTCATCCGTCCATCATGCCGTGACGGATGCGCGCAGATCGCCGGATGACGTCGCGCGTCACCTCCGCGACTCGCGTTTCACGACCTGCAGCGGACCGGTGACGCTGAGCTCGTCGATCCAGCTCTGGATGCCGGTGACCTCGGGCAGTCTGTCTCGGGTGAACACCGGATCCCTGCCCTCTCGCCGTTGCTGGGTGTAGTCGCGCAGCAGCTTGAATGCGACACCGGAGAGCAGTCCGATGGCGATCAGGTTGACCAGCGCCATGAGGCCCATGATGCCGTCGGCGGTGTTCCAGATGAGGTCGGCGGAGGCGACCGAACCGAACAGGATCACCAGGACGACGAGCGTGCGATAGCTCTGCAGCACCGTGCGGTTCGTCGTGATGAACTCGATGTTCGACTCGCCGTAGTAGTAGTTGCCGAGAATCGAACTGAACGCCAGCAGGAAGATGATGATGCTCAGAAGCACGTTCGACCATTCACCGAGGTTCGAGACGATCGCGTTCTGCGTCAAACCGATCCCCTGTGCCGCGTTCGCGAGATCCGGTGTGGAGACGAGGATGATGAACGCGGTGATGGAGCAGACCAGGAACGTGTCGAAGTAGACGCCCAGGGTCTGGACGAGTCCCTGCTTGACCGGGTGCGTGACGGCGGCGCTGGCGCCGGCGTTCGGGGCGGAACCGAGGCCTGCTTCGTTCGAGAACATGCCGCGCTTCACGCCGTTCATGATGATGACGCCGATCGTCGCTCCGACGACCTCGTTGAATCCGAAGGCCTCCGTGTAGATGGATGCGAAAACACCGGGGAGCGCCTCGATGTTCATGCCCACGATGACAAGGCCGAGCAGGAGGTAGCCGAGCGCCATCGCCGGAACGACGGCCTGCGTCACGCTCGCGATGCGGCGAAGTCCGCCGAACACCACCATGGCCGTCAGAATCGCCAGTGCGACGCCGACCACCCACGGTATCCATCCCACCTCGCCGCCGAAGCTCGAGGAGATCGTCGCGCTGATCGTGTTGGCCTGCAGCGAGCTGAACGCGAACGGGAAGCAGATGATGAGGATCACGGCGAAGACGATGCCCATCCAGCGAGCCTTGAGGCCGTGCTGCATGTAGTAGGCGGGGCCGCCGCGGAAGCCGTCCTTGTCGCGCACCTTGTACAGCTGTCCGAGGGTCGACTCGATGAAGCTCGATGCTCCGCCGACGAAGGCCATCGCCCACATCCAGAAGATCGCACCGGGGCCGCCGATGGCTATCGCCGTGCCGACGCCTGCGATGTTGCCGACGCCGACCCTGGATGCTGCGGAGATCGTGAAGGCCTGGAACGCCGAAACCGACTGCGGCTCACCGTTCTCGTCACGTGGAGTCCTGTCGGTGAGCGTGCGGAACATCTCGGGGATGAGCCGGAACTGCACCACACCGGATCGGATCGTGAAGTAGAGGCCCAGAAGGACGAGGACGGGAAGGACGATCCAGGTCTAGAGCAGATTGCCGCCGGACAACACGAATTCATTGATGGCATCCATGCGCGTCAGTATGTCGGACAGCGGCCACGGGGTCTATAGCGCGTAGCGAATGCGGGCCGTTCGATCGGTTGAAGCCTCCTCGCTGCAGATGCCGACCCAGAGGGCTGTTGTCAAGGGTGCATCCCTGCGCCCACCAGTGCGACAGGATCGTCTCCGAGACCGAGAGGAGCCGACATGTCAGGTGACGGTGAGACAAGAAGCGCGATGCGCGCCGCATTCTGGTCGTGGACGGTGATCATCGTGGTGGGGCTCGCGATCATGATCATCCTGCCGCTGACGGGCCGGTGATCGTCGTGCGTCATTTCCTCCGGACCAGCAGTCTCAGCGTGGCGTTTCTGATCATCTTCGTGCTCGCGCTGCTCGGCCAGTCCTTCGCCGGTCACGCGTACAACAACGAAGAACTCATGCAGCATGGGCAGGCGCCGGTGACGTACATCGAGTTCGTCACCTCGTCGGACTTCCTCGTCGATGTGGCGGAGAACTGGCAGTCCGAGTTCCTCCAGTTCTTCCTCTTCATCTTCGCGACGATCTGGCTGATCCAGCGCGGATCGCCCGAGTCGAAGAAGTACGGCGACGAAGGCGTCGGCAGCGATGAGGAACAGCACGTCGGGACCTACGCGCGAGCGGACTCGCCGCGCTGGGCGAAGGCGCAAGGCGTGCGACTGTGGATCTACTCGAACTCACTCCTGCTCATGATGGGTTCGGTCTTCCTGCTCTCCTGGCTTGCGCAGTCACTCGCGGGACACATCGTGGTGAACGAGCAGAACGTGCAGCACGGGCTGCCTCCTGAGACGTGGGGCGACTACCTGGTTTCACCGGAGTTCTGGAACCGCACGCTGCAGAACTGGCAATCGGAGTTCCTCGCGGTCGGGGCGATGGTCGCCTTCTCGATCTATCTGCGCCAGCGAGGATCCAGCGAGTCGAAGCCGGTCGGTATGCCGCACCACACGAGCAGCGTGGCTTCGGAGTGAGACAAGTCCTCAGAGTTCGACGCGCAGGACCTCCGGTTCGGACTCGGCGACCTCGGGATGGCGTGCGAGGTTCACAATCGCGGCGATCAGGCCGCCCCAGACCGTGACCATCGCGATGATCATCATGATGATGGCTGTGGTGGTCATGCACCCGCTCCCTTCTCGTGCGTCTCCGCGATCCGGATCGTATCCGTCTCCGGGTCGGGATCGTAGTGCTCGTCGACGAGGAACTCGTCGTAGTCCGGGTCATCCTTGGCGTGCGAGCGTCCGCTCCACGGCATGAGCGAAAGCAGCACCCCGATCACGACGAGGGCGATCACCATGCCCCATCCGAAGACGCCGAGGAACCAGGCGGGGTACCCGCCGTAGGGCTCGGAGATCTTCGTGATGAGCTCGCTGATCAGCAGGTAGCCGAGCACGACGGGGGCGAGCACGCCGACCAGCAGCATCCAGATCCGTCCCACGGGGAAGCTCGAGCGCCGGTTCAGGTGGTCCTTCAGCACGGGCAGCTTGTGGAACACCCAGGCGACGACGATCACCGCGACGAGGGCGACCGCCATGATGCCGAAGGCATTGACGAAGGCATCGGCCGTGTCGAGCACCGTCAGTGCCGTGGTCGTGGAGAACAGCGCCATCGAGATCACCGCGAGAGGGATCGACACCGTGAGAGTGGTGCGCACGCGGCTCCAGCCGAGCTTGTCCTGGAGGGCTGCGACGATCACCTCGAGGATGGAGATGAGCGAGGTGATGCCCGCGAACACGAGCGCTCCGAAGAACAGGACGCCGATGATCGAGCCGCCGGTCGCCTGCGAGACGATGGTCGGGAAGGCCACGAACGCGAGTCCGATCCCCGACGACGCCACGCCGGAGACGTCTGTTCCCTGCGCCTGCGCCATGAAGCCCAGCGCGGCGAAGACGCCGATGCCGGCGAGGATCTCGAAACCCGAATTGGCGAATGCGACGACGAGTCCTGAGCCGGTCAGGTCGGTCTTGCGCTTGAGATACGACGAGTAGGTCACCATGATCCCGAACGCGACCGAGAGCGAGAAGAAGATGTGGCCGTATGCGGATGCCCACACACCAGGGTCGGCCAGTGCCTCCCAGTTCGGGGTGAAGAAGGCGTTGAGGCCCTCCATGGCACCCGGCAGGAACAGCGACTGCACGACGAGGATCGCGAACATGACCGTGAGCAGCGGCATGAGGATCATGTTCGCCCGGCCGATGCCGCGCTTGACTCCGAGAGCCATGATCACGATCACGACGAGCCAGACGACGACCAGCGGGATGCCGACCTGCGGCACGAAGTCCGTCGAGACGCCGCCTTCAGCGACGTCGGCGGACTGCAGGAAGTCGGTGAAGAAGAAGTCGTTCTCGTTCCCCGGCCCCCACGTGAGCTGGGCGGAGAACCAGGTGTACATTGCCGCCCAGGCGATGATGACCGCGTAGTACACGGCGATCACCACGCAGATGAGAACCTGCCACCAGCCGAGCGGCTCGGCCGCGCGATGGATCCGGCGGAAGGCGAGCGGAGCGGAGCCGCGGAACCGGTGCCCGATCGCGTAATCGAAGAACAGCAGCGGGATGCCTGCGGTCAGCAGCGCGCACAGGTATGGGATGAGGAACGCGCCACCGCCGCCCTCGTACGCGACGTAGGGGAAGCGCCAGATGTTCCCCAGGCCGACGGCTGAGCCGATCGCCGAGAGGATGAACACATTGCGTGAGCCGAACGCCTCACGTCTGCGGGTCTGCGTCGTTGCGGTGGCCATGCCCGAGACGTTACCTCAGACCGGATGACCGCGTCGCGAAGCGCGCCAGATCCGCTCAGCGGGCGGCGGCCGGGCGGCGTGCGATGTGCACGTTGACGCCGGCGTCCCGCATCCGGTCGATGTGCCGACGATCGGTGGCTGCGTCGACGACGACCACGTCGAAGTCGGCCAGCGGCAGCATCGCGTGCAGCGCTCGCTTGTCGAACTTCGTCCTGTCCGCCAGCAGCACGCGCTTGCTCGCCGATTCGAACATCGCCCGCTTCACGTCGACGGTCTCCAGCGTCTGGTGGAAGCAGATGTCGTCCACGATGGCCGAGGTCGACATCACGAAGAGATCGGCACGCAGCTCGGCGATCTCCCGCACGGTGATGCGCCCCATGAAGGCGCTGCACCAGTTGTAGAACTCTCCGCCGAGGCCGATCATCTCGATGCCGCGCATACCGCGCAGGTCGTTCATGATCGTCAGCGTGTTGGTGATGACCGTCAGAGGCGTCTTCGTGTGCAGGTGCGGAAGCAGGTGCATCGTCGAGGTCGAGTCGTCGAGGATGATCGCCTGCCCCGGCTCGACGAACTCCATGGCGGCGAGCGCCATGGCCTCCTTCTCGGCCTGTTGTCGCCCCACCCGGTACACATCGCTGGATTCGACCAGCGCCGTGGAACTGGCGGTCGCCACTCCCCTGCTCTTACGCAGCAGCCCTCGGTCCTCCAACTCGTCGAGATCGCGGTGGACGGTCATGACGCTGATGCCGAACCGCTCTGCGATCTGCTCGATACGCAGGGATCCCGCGGCCATCACGGCCTCGCTGATCGCCAGCTGACGAGATTGCTGCCGGTCCGTCCGCGACGGCACTGCTGGGGAACTGCTGCTCATCTTCTCCCTCTCAACGTGCCCTGGCGGCCTCGTCGATGATGCTCGCGAATGCCTGCGGCTCGTGGGCGAATCGACCGAGGAACAATCCGTCGACACCTGAGGAGAGCGTACTCAGCAGTCCGGGCTTCGCGCTGCCGCCGTAGATCACCGCTGCGGCACCGAGGCCCCGCTGTGCGAGATGAGCGCGCAGCCGTGCGACGACCTCTGTCACGTGGTCGGGCGAGGCCGGCTCGGCCTGTCCGATCGCCCATTCCGGCTCGTATGCGACGACGAGATCGCTGAGGTCTCCGCTGTCGGCGATCGCCGATTCGATCTGAGCGATGCAGGTCTCGGCCGCGAGGTCCGCGTCCTGCCGTGTCTCCTCGCCGACGCACAGCACCGGGGTGAGCCCGTTGCGCACAGCGGCCGTGAGCTTGCGCCGGATGATCGCGTCGTCCTCACCGAAGACGTGTCGCCGTTCCGCGTGCCCGACCTCGACATACCGGCATCCCAGCCGCGCGAGGTCGGCACCGCTGACCGCCCCCGTATAGGCGCCGCGATCGGCCCAGAACAGGTCCTGGGCGCCCACGGCGATCGGCGAGCCCGCGACGGCCGCGATCACGCGATCCAGGGCGGGAAGCGAGGGCAGGATGAACAGGCGCACCTCCCCCGCGATGACAGCGGGGTGCGCACGAGCGATCACAGCGAGAGATTCGGCCCACGCGACGCTGGTATCGATGTCGAGATAGAGCTTGAGGCTCGCGCCGAGCAGAACAGGCCGTCCGTCGTCGTCAGCCACAGGTCCCCGTGGCCTCGTAGCCCTCGATGACGGCGACCTTCTGCGCCGATGCGGAGGACTCGTCGAACTCGTATCCGAGCCATTCGCGCGCCAATCGGCGTGCCAGTTCCAGGCCCACGACTCGCTGTCCGAATGTCAGCACCTGAGCGTTGTTACTGAGCACACTGCGCTCGACGCTATAGCTGTCATGCGCCGTGACAGCACGGATCCCCGGCACCTTGTTCGCCGCGATCGCGACGCCCAGACCGGTGCCGCACACGAGCAGGGCCCGGTCTGCTTCTCCCGCGCGGACCTTCTCCGCCGCCGCGATCGCGACGACCGGGTACGCCGTGCCCCCGCTCGCGTCGACGCCGACATCGATGACCTCGGCGACCCGCGGGTCGTTCAACAGGTCCTTCTTGAGTGCTTCCTTGTACTCGAACCCCGCGTCGTCGGATCCGACGACGATTCGCCATTCACGTGTCATGTTCAGTCCTTCTCTGTACTGCTGTCATCTGCGAGCACCAGGCCCGCAACGGTCATCGCCCGCGCGAGCGAGATCGCGCCGGGGTCGGGAGTGCCGAGGCTCTTCTCCATGTGAGGTCGTGCGCGCCCCAATCGGGGAAGAAGAGCGGATGTCGCCTCTGCCGCGCTCGTGGCGTCGGCGGCTGCAGCCACCCAGGCCTGCGCCAACGGCGTGCCGGCCGCGACGCGCGCGGTCAGCCCCTCCGCAAAGGGCACGAGCGCATCGACCATGGTCTTGTCGCCGACAGAGGCCTTACCGTATCCCTGGATCGCCGCGCGTGCGGCGTCCACCGCCTCGGCGACGTCGCCCGCCTCAGGCCGGATCTCGTCCCCGAGGCGCTCTCCGGCGGCTCGCAGCGCCGCACCCCAGAGTGCGCCGGACGTGCCGCCGGCCTTGTCTGCCCACGCGTCTCCTGCACGGCAGAGCACTGTTCCCGCTCCCGCACCGGCGTCGACCGCCGCGCGTGCGGCGGCGGCTCCGGCGCGCGCGCCACGCTGCATGCCGATGCCGTGATCACCGTCGCCGGCGATCGCATCCAGTCGGCCGAGTTCGTCGACATCGCGATCGATCATGTCGCGGATGGCGTCGATGATCGCGAGGGTGACCGCGCCGATCTCGACGGAGTCCGGCGATGCAGCAGGGATGACCTCGGCATCGACGGCCGTGTCCTGGACGGCATCTGCCACGGCATCCGCGGCGGATGTCTCGACGGCGCCCTTGCGGTACGCCGGAGTGTAAGCAGGCGAAGCCCAGGCCCGGGCGAGCTCATCGTCCAGCCAGAACAGTGTCAGTGAAACCCCCGCCATCTCGAAACTCGTCGCGTATTCGCCGACCTCCGGCTCGACGATCGTGACTCCGGCCTCCGCCAGGAGCTCGATCACCGTGGCGTAGATCACGAACAGCTCTTCGGATTTGACCGCGCCGAGCCCGTTCAGGATGACAGCGGCGTGCGCACCGTCGACGGCGACACCGTCGGGCACCTCGCCGAGGAGCCCTCCGACGAGGACGGCGGCGAGCTCTCGAGCCGTTGGCAGCGGCACGACCGAGATGCCCGGTTCGCCGTGGATGCCCATTCCGACGGCCATGTGTCCCGCGGGAACGGTGAAGAGCGGCTCCGACGCACCGGGGAGCGTGCACCCGGAGAACGCGACGCCGATCGACCGGGTCCGGTCGTTGGCACGGGCTGCGATCTCGGCGACATCGTCGAGCGATATGCCCTGCTCTGCGGCCCATGAGGCGGCACGGAACACGGCGAGGTCGCCGGCGATGCCACGCCGCTTTGACTTCTCCGCGGATGCGGCGCTGTAGATGTCGTCGGTCACCCGCACTGTGCGGCACGGGATGCCCTCATCGCGCAGCCGCTTCTCGGCCTGATCGAAGTTGAGCACGTCGCCGGCGTAGTTGCCGTAGCTGAGGAGCACGCCCGCATCCGTCGCGACGGACTTGGCAACGGAGTAGATCTGCTGCGCACTGGGCGAGGCGAAGACGTTGCCCATCGCTGCACCGTGGGCGAGACCGGCACCGACGAGCCCCGCGAACGCCGGATAGTGCCCCGACCCGCCTCCGATGACGATCGCGACCTGTCCGGACGGCGTGGCCTGTGCGCGCGCGACACCACCGGAGACCCGCCGCACCAGGGTGCCGTGCGCGGCGACGAAGCCGATCACGGACTCGTCCGCGAAATCAGCGGGGTCGTTCAGAACGTAACTCATGTTGCCTCTCGTCAGTCTCTTCTTGAGATCGCGCCCTCTTTGAGATCGGGCCGTCTTTGAGATCGGGCGAAGTATCGGGGCGGGGCGGATGCCGTTCAGCATCCGCCCCGCATTCACCGCCGTGCGGCTTACTCGGTGTAGGTGAAGGGCTCGGTCATCTTGTCGGCGTTGTCCTTCGTGATGAGGATGCAGTCGAACGACTGCTTCTCGGTCTCCGGTGCGGTGCCGGTGCGGATGTACTCGTCGGCGAGCTCGACGGCCTTCTTCGAGAACACCGCGACGGGCTGGAGGACGGTGTACGCCATCTCCCCCGCGATGACGGCGGAGACAGCATCCGGCGCGCCGTCGAAGCCGCCCACGACGACGCCCTCGAGCTTGCCGGCCTTCTTGAGGGCTGCGATGGCACCGAGAGCCATCTCATCGTTGCCCGCCATCACACCGGTAAGCGACGGGTTCGACTGCAGCAGCGACTGCATCTTGTCGTGCCCCTTGGTGCGGTCCCAATCGGCGACCTCTTCGCCGACCTCGACCAGGCCGGGGTACTGACTGATCACGGTCTGGAAGCCGTTGGAGCGGGTCTGAGCATTGTTGTCGGAAGGAGCGCCGAACAGCTCGACGTAGTCACCGGCTTCACCCATCTGAGACACCCACTCCTGGGCGCCGAGAGCGGCTCCCTGAGCGTTGTTCGAGACGAGCTGCGCCTTGGCGATTCCGACCTCGTTGATCTCGGCGTTCACGAGGAACACAGGGATCCCCGCAGCCTCGGCCTTCTTGACCGCAGCGACCGAACCGTCGGCGTTCGCAGGGTCGAGGATGATCGCGACGGACTTGTTCGAGATCGCCGTGTCGATGAGGGTGTTCTCGGTGTTCGTGTCGCCCTTGTGCGCGCCCACGCTGGACTTGTAGCCGAGTTCTTCCGCCGTTGCGGCGGCGACGTCGCCCTCTGTCTTCCAGTACGGGTTCGCGGGGTCGTTCACGATGATGGTGATGAGACCGCCGGCATCTCCGCCTTCGGCATCCGTCGGAGGAGCGTCCGTGCTGCCTCCGGCGCATCCGGCGAGCGAGATGATCAGCGCGCCTGTGGCGATGATCGAGGCGATTGCCTTCTTGCGCATCATTTGATGCGTCCTTTCTCTTGGTGGGTGTTGCAGGTCGTGTGAATGCGAATCAGTTCTTCGCGGCCGGCTCCGGGACCGGCGGGGTCGGCTCCGCGACCGGCGGGGTCGCCTTCGCGGGCGGCGTCGCCGCAGCGGGGCGACGACGGCGGCCGTACTGCAGGCTGTTCAGCAGCACTGCGACGACGATCACGGCGCCGATGAAGATCATCTGCCAGTACGCGGAGACGCCCACGATGACGAGGCCGTCGGACAGGAATCCGATCACGAAAGCGCCGAGCAGCGTGCCGCGCACATTGCCCCGGCCGCCCATCAGCGATGCGCCACCGATCACGACCGCAGCGATCGCCGTCAGCTCGTAGGTGTTGCCGGCCGTGGGGCTGGCGCTGGTGAGCGTCGAGGCGAGGATGAGACCCGCGACCGCCGCGCAGATGCCGGAGATGACGTAGACCCAGATCTTCACGCCGCGCACCGGCACACCCGAGAGCTCGGCCGCACGCTCGTTGCCTCCGGATGCGTACAGCCAGCGACCGAAGCGCGTGCGCCCGAGGACGAAGCCGAGCACGATCGCGATCAGGATCATGATGATGACGCCGATCGGGATGTTCAGCACCCGGTTGAAGCCGAGCCAGTTGAAGCCGGTGTTACCCAGCGCCTCGTCACCCGAGAGGTCGTTGATCGTGAGGCCGTTGGTCATGAGGAGCGCGAGACCGCGCACGACGTAGAGCATGCCCAAGGTCGCGACGAACGGCGCGACCTTGAACTTGGACACCAGGATGCCGTTGACGAGTCCCACTGCGGCGCCGACGGCACAGGAGATGACCACGACCACGGGGATGCTCGGGTAGAGGATCACGCCGAAGATGTTGATCGGCACGCCCTGCATGAGGAAGCCGGCGATCACCGCGGAGAAGCCCAGCGTCGAGCCGACCGAGAGATCGATGCCGCCGTTGAGCACGACCAGCAGCATCCCGAGTCCGAGGATGGCGTAGATCGCGACGTGCGACGCCATGATCAGGACGTTGTCGAAGGTGAGGTAGTTCGGTGACATCAGTGAGAACACCACGATGATCAGGATCAGGGCGAGGAAGGCCCTGCCTTCGATGAGCACTCGTGTGAGCGAGAACTTCTTCTTGTTCTCGAGGATGGCGGTCGTTGTCGTCGTCATTGTCGGTCCGTTCTCAAGTTCTCTACGCGGCCACGGCCTCGCCGGAGGCGGCCATGATCATTTCCTTCGTGGCGTCCGGACCGAACTCGGCGGAGATCTGGCCGCGTCGCAGGACGATGATGCGGTGGGCGATGCTGAGGCATTCGCCGACCTCAGATGTCGAATACACGACGGCGAGTCCCTCGCGGGCACGCTCGGCGAGAAGTCGGAAGACCTCGCCCTTTGCGCCGATGTCGATGCCTCGGCTCGGTTCGTCGAGGAGCATCACGCGCGGGTCGGTCGCGATGACCTTCCCGATCACGACCTTCTGCTGGTTGCCTCCCGAGAGTGAGCCGATCGGCAGTTCCGGTCCCGGTGTCTTCACCGTCACCGAACGGATGAGGTCCTGTGCGATCTTCTTCTCGGTGCGGCGCGAGAGCACCCCGTTCCGCAGGGAATCGCCCAGGCTCGCGAGGGTGAGGTTCGTGCCGACGTCGAAGGTCTGCACGAGACCGTCGCGCTGGCGATCCTCCGGCACGAGTCCGATCCCGAGAGCGATGCGCTCCGCGATCGTGTCGTCGCCGAGGGAAGTGCCGTCGAGCAGGATCTCGCCGCCGTCGATCCGATCGCGCCCGGCGACCGCCTCGAGCAGCTCGGTGCGCCCGGCGCCCATCAGCCCGTACAGGCAGACGATCTCGCCCGCCCTGACATCGAGGCTCAGGCCGTTCACGATCGATCGCTCCGAGTTCTCCGGATCGAGGACGCGCAGATCACGGATGCTGAGGATCGTGTCGCCGAAATCGTATCCGGTGGGCGGCGAACCGAGGTCGAAGTTGTCACCGACCATGTTCCGCACGATCCACTCGAGATCGATGTTCGCCCGCTCATCCTTCGCCGTCATGGTTCCGTCTCGCAGGACGACAGCGTGATCGGTGATCTCGAGCGCCTCCTCGAGGTGGTGCGAGATGTAGACGATCGCGACACCGCGGGCGGTGAGATCGTGGACGATCCCGAAGAGGATCTCCACTTCCGCTGCCGCCAGAGCCGACGTCGGCTCGTCCATGATGAGGATGCGCGAGTTCACCGAGAGCGCGCGAGCGATCTCGATGATCTGCTGCTGGCCGACGCGTAGGTCGTTGACATGCGTGTCGGGTTCGACGCCGGGAAGCAGGTCGGCGAGAAGCTCGCGCGTCTGCCGCGCCTCTTCTGCGAAGTCGATCCCGAACGGACCGGTGATCTCGCGTCCCATGAAGATGTTGTCGCGCACCGAGAGGTTCGGGGCGAGGCTCAACTCCTGGTGAATGATCGAGATGCCGCGCTCGCGCGCGTCGTTAGTGGAATGGAACACGACCGGCTCACCGTCGAGGACGATCTCACCGGAGGTCGGCTGTTCGACACCGGAGAGGATCTTCATCAGCGTCGACTTGCCGGCGCCGTTCTCTCCGAAGAGGGTCGTCACCGTCCCACGACGGATCTCGAAGTTCACGCCCTTCAACGCTCTGGTGCCGCCGTATGTCTTGACGACGTTGCGCGCCTCGAGGACGACGTCGTCGAAGTCGTCGCTCATTGCACGCTCAGTTCGACCGGGGTGACGAGCCAGGAGCTCGGATTGATCAGAGTGAATGCGCCGGTGACCTCGATCGTCTTGCCTGTGAGCGCGGCGGGATCGATGTCGGCGAGCACCTGAGTCTTCAGTTCCTCGTTCAGTGCCGCCGCGGCGTTCTGGAAGTCGATCTGGTTGACGAACTGCCCGAACTCGATCTCGCCCGTCGCGTCGCGCAGCTCGGTTCCGTTGATGGCCGGGCCGGTCTGCACTCGGATCAGCAGGTCCGCGGGCAAGCCCTCGACCGCCACCTCATAGATGCCGGACTGACCTTCACCGACGACACCGGTGAACGTCGTGCTGTACACGGGGCCGCCGGAGCTCTGCACCGCATACTCCTCAGCAGCCGCTGCCGGGTCGGCTGCGACGGCCGCGGCGAGGACGTCAGCCTCGACGGCACGATCGACGATCTCGGACTGCACCGTCGGGAACTCCTCAGCGCCGTATGTGGCGGGGTCGAATTTCTGCGTGCCCTGCGCGAGCGGGTCATCGGCCGGAACGACACGCGTCCCCAGCACCAGACCGAGGATCACGAGTACGACGACGCCGATCCAGATGCCGCGCCTGGCGCCGGTCGACAGCGATCGCCGCGGCTTCTTCACCGGTGCGCTTGCGGTGGTCGACGCGCTCACGGGATCAGCACCCTGGACTCGGTGTCGTTCGGGCGGATCTGGAGCTTGCGGCCCGAACCACGACGGAACAGCTCCAACGCCTCTTCGTAGTCGTCGAGGATGAAGGAATGGCTGATCATGGCCTTCGCGTTGATCGCGCCGGCCTCGAACATCTCGACCGCGCGGCCGAAGGAGTTGAGCACGGCCATCGTCCCGACGATCGAGATCTCGTCGCGGTACACGCGGAATGGAGAGAACTTCGCGGTGCCGTCGGCGGGAGCGACGCCGAAGTCCTGGAAGAATCCGGCCGGCTTGACGCGGGTCAGGGCGTCTTCGATCGCGCGCAGGTTGCCCGTGCAGTCGATGACGACGTCCCACTTCTCGCGGTCGGCGTCGTCCGCCGATGTGTAGCGCAGCTCGATGCCGCACTCCTCCGCGACCGCGAGGCGGTCGACGTTCAGGTCGACGATGCTCACCGATGCTGCGCCGGCGCGGGTGGCCAGCTGAGCCATCAGCAGTCCCATGGTGCCGGCTCCGTAGACGAGCACGTGGTCTCCGATGCGGCGGGGCAGCACGTCCCAGCCGCGGATCGCGCAGGCCAGCGGCTCGATGAGGGCGGCCTGGTAGAGGTCGGTCTCCGGCTTGAGCTTGTACACGTTGCCGGCTGGGGCCGTGAAGAACTCCTGCGATGCGCCGTCGGAGGCGACGACGCCGAGACCGTTCCAGAATCGGCAGAGGTTCTGGTGCCCGTTGAGGCAGAATTCGCATTCGCCGCAGGTCGTGCTGGGGTTGATCGCGACGTGGTCGCCGACCTTGAAATCGAACACGCCGCTGTTGACGCCTTCGCCGAGCGCGACGATCGTGCCGGTCGCCTCATGACCGGGAACGAGCGGGAAGACGGTGCCCTCGAACTCGCCGTCGAAGACGTGCGTGTCGGTTCCGCAGATACCGACCGCCGCCGTCTCGATCAGGATCTCTTTGTAACCGGGCGTGGGCTTCGACCGCTCTTCGAGGGACAGCTGCCCCTCCGCCGTGAATACAACTGCTCGCATCTTTGCTCCCGACCTGCGTCTCCCGCGACGCTCTCGTGTTACTTTCCTGTGATCAAATCACATGACTACGTTACATTCACCATACGTCGCGGTAATATCGAGTGTCAAGAAGCCCGGCGGCACGAGACCGCAGCGAAGACGAGGAGATCGCATCATGACCGCAACGACGCATATTCCGGAGCACATGCTCGCAAGCGTCCTGACCCGGCCAGGCCACGTCGAACTGCAGGAGCGTCGTGTGCCGACGCCGGCAGCGGACGAGGTTCTCGTCAGGGTCACAGCGGTGGGCGTCTGCGGCTCGGACGTGCACTTCTTCCACGAAGGGCGTCTCGGAGACTGGGTCGTCGACGAGCCGCTCGTGCTCGGCCACGAGTCCGGCGGCGTGATCGTCGCTGTAGGTGCGGATGTCTCGCAGGAACGCGTCGGCGAGCGAGTCTCGATCGAGCCACAGCATCCGTCGACAACATCTGCAGAGACGATGCGCGGCGACTACAACCTCGACCCGCACATGCGCTTCTACGCCGTGCCCGGAACGGACGGCGCGTTCCAGGAGTACGTCACGATCCAGAGCCATTTCGCCTTCGCGATTCCGGACTCGGTGAGCGATTGGGCGGCCGCACTGCTCGAGCCGTTGTCGGTGGCCGTGGCGACCGGACGCAAGGCTGCGTTCTCGGTCGGCGACCGAGTGCTGATCACCGGAGCGGGGCCGGTCGGGCTCGCTGTCGCGCAGGTGGCGAGGGCGTCAGGTGCCGCGGAAGTGCTCGTGTCGGACATCAGCGGATCGCGGCGGAGCGCCGCCCTGCGATTCGGGGCGACCACGGCTCTCGATCCGATCACCGACGCGGATGCGATCCGTGCGGCCGGGGCGGATTCCTTCGTCGACGCCTCCGGTGCGGCAGCCGCCGTGCGCAGCGGCATCGACGCGCTCCGACCCGGCGGGCGAGCTGTTCTCGTCGGCATGGGTCTGCCGGAGCTGGCATTGCCGATCACTCACATCCAGAACAAGGAGCTCGTACTGACAGGAGTCTTCCGGTACGCGAACACGTGGCCGGCGGCGATCGCTCTCGTCGCCTCCGGACAGGTCGATCTGGACGGGATGGTCACCGGCACGTTCTCACTCGACCGCGTCGAGGACGCACTCGGATCGACGACCGGCCCCGACACGATCAAGTCGGTGGTTGAGCCGCACCGCCGGGGCTAGGTCAAGCGGATACCGGATATTTCGAGTCCTGCAACCGCTTCGCGAGGTGCAGCGCATTGGTCAGCGACGTCTTGATCGACGCACTCACCTTCTCCGGCGTCTGCTCCAGGTCCTTGTAGTCGGTGGTGTGCATCGCCTCGCCGTTCCAGTACACGGATCCCTGCGCGGGTACCGTGAAGCCCACATCGTTGAGCGCCTGGAAGAGCACTGCGGTGATGTGATGGGCGCCGTCCTCATTGCCGACCACGGCGGTCACGGCCACCTTGTCGAACAGGATGGGGCGGCCGTCAGCGTCCGTCTCGCTCAGTTCGGCGTCGAGGCGCTCGAGCACGCGCTGGGCGACACTGGAGTGCTGCCCGAGCCAGGTGGGCGTCACGAACACCAGAATGTCCGAGTCGAGCACCTGCTGCCGCAGTGCGGGCCACTCATCGCCTTCACCCATGTCCTTCTCGACGCCGGGGAGGATGAGGTGGTCGACGGCGCGCACACTCTGGCACGCCACCCCGTTCTCGGTGAGGAAGGTCGCCATCTGAGAGCCCAGCAGCTCTGAACTCGATGCCGCGGGTGACGCTTTGAGCGTGCAGGTGATGACGAGTGCCTTCACCTGCACGCTCGAGGCGTTCTGACTACTGTCAGACACGGTTGCGTCCGCCGATGACGCGGAACAGGAAGGCGATCAGGGCGATCACGCCCACGATGAGGGCCACCCAGAGCAGCCAGTTGAGCGCCGAGGACAGTCCTCCGACGATGGCCAAGACGATCGCGACGACGATGATGATGATGAGTGCGATATTCATGCGGGTACTCCTGACCTCTGTGGCGAGACCGGCGGTGGCCGGCCTCGATGGAACTCAGCTTGTCACGGCTCCTGGCCGCAGTCGCAGGGGTTGACGCCGAAAACCGGCGATGGTATCGCGATGCGCGCGATCACTGACCCTGACGTCGCGTCCCCACGCCGGGCTCGTCGTTCATGGGCGACCGGTCAGGGATCGTGGCCTCGTCCTCAGGATCGATCTGGACCGCATCGACCGACCC
Organism: Microbacterium profundi; assembly: GCF_000763375.1. NCBI lineage: Bacteria > Bacillati > Actinomycetota > Actinomycetes > Micrococcales > Microbacteriaceae > Microbacterium > Microbacterium profundi. The sequence continues at coordinate 965,164 of NZ_JPSY01000001.1, forward strand.
AGAGTCCGCACCAGCGCCGCCGGCAGGCACGTCAGCGGCGAGCACGTCCGGCTCGTCTGCGACCGCGGGCTCGGAAAGCGATGTCTCGGAGTCATCTCCGCTCGCCATCCGGTCGGCGCTCGCGCTGTCCACAAGACCGTCATCGATGTCCGGATCGAGCACGGCGTCGCCGTCGACCTCCATCGTCGCGTCTTCGCCACCGTCGTCATCAGGCACGGGAACCGACGCCATGTTCGGGTTCGACATGATTGCATCCTTTCGTGAGATGCGCTCACGCTAACGCCCTCCTCGGTCGTGTCCGAGCGGGTTGACCAGCACCCGCTGCGGGAGTATACGGTTCAGCCCACCTCGTCGCCGAGGCGTTTGCGCATGAAGATCTGGGCAGTCCCGTCATCCTGGTCCACGCGCTCCGTGACCCGGTATCCGCAACTCTCGTACAGACGCACGTTGGCCTCGCTCAGACTGCCCGTGAACAGCTCGGCTTCCGGGGCATCGGCATCACGTTCGGCAGCCTCGAGCAGTGCCCTGCCGATTCCGGAGCCCTGCATATCCGGGGCGATGGCGATCCGCCCGATGAGCAGCAGGTCAGCGGTCTCCCTGACGCGGATCGCGCCGACCAGTCTCGACCCGACGCGGGCCACCCAGCCGTTCGCGTCCACCAGCTCAGCCTCAAGCTCCGCCAGCGTCTGTGTGAGCGGCGGCATGTCGGCCGTGCCGTAGATCAGTGCCTCCGAGACGAAGGCGGCTCGTTGAACGGTGAGCACCTCGCCCGCGTCGGCCGGCGAGATCCGTGAAAGGACGACCTCCGGATCATTCGCCATGACGCACCCCGCTGCGCCGCCGCGCCCACTGTGCGAGTGCGAAGAGTCCAAGGCCGACGAGAAGGAGTCCGCCGCCGAAGAGCCACACGATGCCGCGCTGCTGGGTCATGAGCAGGATGCAGGAGGCGATCCCGAGCACCGGCACGAACGTCCAGACCCGGAAGTGGTCGTGCTCGACGCGATCCCTTCGCAGCACGAGTACCGAGACGTTGGCACTGAGGAAGACGAACAGCAGCAGAAGCACCACCGTCTCGGCGAGCGTGGCAAGATCGCCGATCAAGGTCAGCAGCATCGCCACGACGGTCGTGGCCACGATCGCGGCCCAGGGGGTCTTCCTGCGGGGAAGCACCCGTCCGAGGCCATCGGGTAGGAGGCTCTGCTCCGCCATCCCATAGGCGAGCCGGCTCGCCATGATCATCGTCAGCAGTGCACCGTTGGCGACGGCGATCAGCGCGATCAGGCTGAACAGCCAGGACGGCACTCCCACACCGGTGGCCTCCACGACGGCGAGAAGGGGCCCGCTGGACTGCTGCAGCTCATCGGCGGGGAGCGCGACCGCACTGGCCAACCCCACGAGAACGTAGACAGCACCCGCGGTCAGGAGGGCGGCGAACAGCGCCTTCGGGTAGGTCTTCGACGGTTCCCTCACCTCTTCGATCACGTTCGCCGATGTCTCGAAGCCGACGAACGAGTAGTACGCGATGATCGCGCCTCCCAGCACCGCCGCTCCGACGCCGGTGTTCTCCGGCACCTGCATCACGCGGGACGCGTCTCCTCCACCGCCGGCCACGAAGAAGCCGACGACGGCGATCACGATCACCAGTCCGCTCAGCTCGATCGCCGTCATCACGAGATTCGCACCCATCGATTCGCGGATGCCACGAGCATTGACCGCCGCGACGATGACGAGGAAGACCATCGCAGCCGGGATCGGGGGAACAGGAAGGAACGTCTGAAGGTAGTCCCCCGCGAACGCGATCGCGAGTCCGGCTGCGCTCACGACTCCGGCTGCGAGCATGCTGAAGCCGACGAGGAACGAGACGATACGGCTGCGGAACGCGCGTTCGGCGAAGACCGCCGCGCCCCCGGCGCGCGGGTACTTCGTGACGAGCTCGGCGTAAGAGCCGGCCGTGAGCAGAGCGAGCAGCAGCGCGAGCAATAGTGGTGCCCACAGCATCCCGCCCGCCTGCTCGGACAGCACTCCCATGAGGGCATATATCCCGGCGCCGAGCACATCGCCCAGAATGAAGGCGAAGAGCATGGGTCCCGTGATGGCCCGACGCAGTCGCGAGGGCGCCTCTGTCTGTTTGGTCATCAGCCAAACCTAGAGGCCGACCGGAGCGCTCTCACAGCCCTTGACAACGCGGCAGCGCTCATGGACGCTGATCGTCAGCCGCCCGCTCTGCTCGTATCCGGCGAGCCTTCGCCGTATCGGCCCGATCGTTGCGCACCACTGCGGCGATCCGGCTGGCATCCCTCAGCGGCAGTTGCACCTGGGTCTCAGCGGGCACGCCCCGGCGAAGCTCACGAACACGCTCCAACTCCGTGTCGAACTGCACCCCGACCAGAAGGGCCATGTTCGCGATCCACATCCACAGCGCGAAGACGATGACTCCCGCGAACGAACCGTAGACACGCTCGTAGTTCGCGAAGTTGGCTATGTAGAGGCCGAAACCGGCAGACGCGACAGCGAGCACGGCGAGCGCCACCGCCGCGCCCAGGCTGATCAAGCGGAACCGCGGCGGCCGGATGTTCGGGCTGAAGTAATACAGGAACGCGATGACGAACACGACGAGCACGACAAGCAGTGGCCATCTCGCGATCCGCCACACGAACAATACGGTCTCTCCGAGTCCGAGCGCGTTCCCCACGGCGTGCGCCACCGGCCCTGAGCCCACGATGAACAGGACAGCGATCACGGCGCAGACGATGGTGACCAGGGCGATCACGAGCTGGATCGGCTTGAGCGTCCAGATGCGCCGCCCCTCCTCGACGCCGTAGATGCGGTTCATCCCCCGTCCGAGCACGCCGACGTAGCGTGCGACCGACCAGATCGACAGCAGCAGGCCGAACACGAGCAGAAGGCCGGACATGCGCAGCTCGGAGAGTTCTCCGAGGAAGTCACCGAGCCCGGCCGCCGCTTCCTCCGGGGCGACTGCACGCACGACATCCATGAGGATCTGCGCCGTCTCGTCATCGCGCCCGAGGACGCTGAGGATCGAGAATCCCACCATCGTGGCCGGCAGCAGCGCGAGGATCGCGTAGAACGCCAGGCTTGCCGCGATGTCGGCGCAGCCGTCGGCCAGGAACGCGCGGAAGATCCGCCTGAAGACGAAGGTCCATGAGCGCGTAGTCATCCGCACACCCTCTTGCTTCGCCGCCGCAGCACCATGCCCCTTGACACAGTGCCCGCGCCCCGCTCCAACTCAGTCCTGTGTCTCGAGCACCTCATCGACCAGGCTGATACCGCCTGTCGAGTTGGCGGTGTGCATGAGTTCTTCGATCCACCTCGCGTTCAGCGGTGTGGCTTCCGGATCATCGAAGGTGAACCGCAACGGGATCGAGGGGTGCACCCAGATGGTGGAGCGCCCGACGGCGTCACCTTCGGGGTGCTTCCATGAGAGAGTGAACGACTCCTGGCGGCGCAGCTTCGTCGCAATGACAATCTTGAGGTGCGCCAATGCGCGGTCCTCGATGTGGATCGGGTCCTCTGACCCGCCGTACTGAATCGAACCCATACGCTGACCGTAGCGCATGGCGGACCCCGTCTCGAACCGGTCGTCAGGCGTCGACGTCGCCTCGCCACGCGCCGGTCTCGGCGCCTCGACTCTCGATGAACTCCTTGAAGTTCTTGAGGTCCTTCTTCACTGCGTGCGATCCCGCCCCCACCGCGGCGCCGAGACTCTCGAGCAGCCCGTCCGGGTCCCAATCCAGCTGTACAGTCACGCGCGATGAAGAGTCGGTGAGCTTGTGGAAGGTCACGGCTCCTGCATGCGCTGTCTCGCCGCCGGTACTCGTCCAGGCGACACGCTCGTCCGGATGCTGCTCGGTGATCTCCGCATCGAACTCGCGTTCGGCTCCTGCGACCTTCACCTTCCATCGGGTGAGAGTGTCGGTCACCTGCACCAGCGACACGACCTCGTCCAGGAACTCCGGAAAGCTCTCGAACTGGGTCCACTGGTTGTACGCCACGCTGACGGGAACGTCCACGTCGATGGTCTCGATGATCTTCGCCATGAGATTCTCCTCACTGATCGTTTCGTCCGTCCATTCAGCCTCGGCAGTGCGTGTTGTGTCAGGGGGCTTGACGTGGGCTGCGTGATGCGCGATGGGGCGGATCGATCGCGGTTCATTCGCGCGCGCGCAACAGCAGCAGTATCCGCCGCAGATGCATGCAGATGAGCACTCCCGGGCCGATGGCCTGCCCTGAGCTGACAGCGAGACGGTTCACCTCTTCGAGCAGGAGGCGAACCGCCCTCGCTGCGCTCTCACGCGTTCGATGCGCGTCCGCGCCGTCGTCTCCGTCCTGTGGGATGCAGTCCGCCACCCGGTGACACGCCTCGCTCAGCGGCTGCGCCAGTGCGGGGTTCAGCCCCAGCCCACCCGGGCGTTCCCAGATGGTGTCGGCCAGCGCCTCGGAGATGTCGCGGATGCGCACGGCGATCAGCTCGAGTGCCTCGAGTCGATCGTGCACATCAGAGGTGTCGTACCGTCCGCGCATGGCCCGGGGATTCCCCTTGCGGCTCGCGTCGGCCTCGTCGAGCGCCTGGCGCACCTCGCGTGATGTGTCGGCGAGGGCCGCGGCATCCCGCACCCACTCATCGCGTTCAGGTGGCCAGGACTCGGACACCGCTTCGCCGACCTCGTGCAGGTGCCTGGCCAACTGTCCTCCGAAGGAGTCGACGCGAGCGGCCGCCACGCCGGTGAGTACACGAGGCACGATGAGCAGATTGACGGCGAGACCGACCGCGACGCCGACCGCCATCTGACTGACATAGCCCAGTGAGTAGTCTTCGGAGTTCTGGCCGCCGATGATCAGCACGAACAGCGCCGCGATCGGCACGTATTCCTTGCCGACGCCGAACCAGCCCGTTCCGGACAGCAGCACGCCGATCCCGGCGACAACCGGTATGGTCCACCAGTTCGGTCCGACCGTGGCGACGACGATGAGCGCGAGGGCGATGCCGACGACAAGACCGAACAGGGTCTGCAGGCCCGACCTGGCCGACTCCATCAGGGTCGGATACATGCTCAGCAGCGCACCCAGCGGCGCGTAGTACGGGTATTCGTCGGTCACGCCCGGCATGTGCGGCGCGAGCGCCCAGGCGATTCCCACAGCGAGCGCGGCCTTGGCCGCGAACAGCAGGCGCGCAGAGCGGAAGGCGTTCCTCAGCGACTCGAACCGCTCACCCCTCTGACCGGATGACGTCGGCATCCGCACGCCGCCCCGTCTGTTCCCCGATCATCATTCGCGGGAGTCGGCGGGCGCGGAACCGCTCTCTGCACCGGCGTCGGCCTGCGGGGTGTCGGCGTCGTCGGAGCCGGCGGATTCGACCGTGTCCGCATCGAAGTCAGTGCTCTCCTTCGGCGGGATCTGCCCTTCGGGAATGAACGGTCGCTCCTCATCGGGAATCGCGCGTGGGTCTGACATGGCAGCTCCTGTTCTCGTCGTGAAACCTCAGTCTGGACGCACCCGTCGATGATGGCTCGGGGCTTGACATCGCGGGGCGCATCGGTCGCGGTGGCGTCGGCTCAGACCGTTCGCCAGTCGTGTGCGTTGATCGCGGCCCCGGCCTGAGGCCCCATCTGCAGCATGCCTCCGTCGATGACCAGAGTGGTGCCGGAGATGTACGCGGCCTCCGGCGACGCGAGGAACGCGATGAGGGCTGCGACCTCGCGGGCGTCTCCCGGTCGCCCGAGGGGGATGCCTGGTCGGTCGATCTGCTTCGGGTCGGTGTCCGTCGGGTCGGACTTGGACACCTTGATCTCTCCGGGTGCGACGCTCACCGCACTGATGCCGTGGCTGCCGAGCTCGAGCGCCAGGTTCTTCATGAGCCCGCTGAGACCGTGCTTGGCGGCGTCGTAGGCGCTGTATCCGACCATGGGCTGATGCGCATGCACGCTCGTCACCGCGATCAGTCTGCCCCCTCGGCCTGCGGCGACCATAGCGCGTGCGGCGCGCTGCAGGCACACGAAGGCGCCCGTCAGGTCGGTGTCGAAGACGCGGTTCCATTCGTCGAGCGAGAGGTCGAGGAAGGGTGTATGCGTGCCGATGCCGGAATTGTTGACGAAGACATCGAGGCCGCCGAGTTCGTCGATGATCGCGTCGATGACGTCGCCGCAGGCCGGGATGTCCGTCACATCGAGCTGAGCGACGACCGCTCTCGCGCCATGGGTTCGCACCTCGGCTGCGGTCTGCTCTGCGCCTTCCCGGTCGGTGTGCCAGGTGACGGCGACGTCATGACCGGCGGCGGCGAGGGCGACTGCTGTCGCACGGCCGATGCCCGAGTCCGAGCCGGTGACGATCGCACGATGCGGTTCGCGCTCAACGCTCATCGCGTGCCTCCGCGTCATCTGCCCATCGGAGTACGGCCAGCGGCTCGCGAACGGGTCGGCTCTCGCGCGGCGCACCGTCAGCGGTCGGCTCGTCGTCCTCGATCAGCACCCGCGCGTGGGTGAGGATTGCCGCACGTGCCAGTGCCTCGGCCGCCGGCACCCTCGCGACGACTGCGGTTCCGAGGCTCTCCGACTCGTCGCCGGCGACCCACGGTGGCGCGTCGAGTGCGAGCAGCGTGCGCTCGTTGTCCTGCATCCGGCCATCGAGCAGCAGGGTCTCCACACGCGCCTGCTGAAGCGCCGCGGTGACCTCGGCGATGCCTTCCGCGCCGCCGCTGCCGCTGTCGGCCGCGGCGCGATCGCGCACGTCGCTGACGGCGGAGCGCGCTCGCTCGGCGATCGACCGGGCGATAGCCGCATCGAGTTCCGTGGAATCGGCACCATCCGCGCGGGTGTGCGCATCGACTTCCACGATCAGTTCGCGTTCGGTGTCCGTCAGCGCTTCCGCGAGCAGCTGCCGTGCGCGCACATCGCCGGAGAGCGCGACGAATGCCGGATGCTCCTGTCTGATGAGATCGCTGACGGCGGCGGCGACCTCGTCCTGATTCTGCTTCCAGGTGTTCTCGGCATACCGCTGATAACGGGCGTGCGACCATCCCCCCGCCTGCACCTTCGTGAGATCGTCCGTGTAGCCCTCGATCTCAACATCCGCATCGCTGTGTCCGCGTCCCGATGTCTCCAGCCTGATGTCCGCGCCATCATGGCTCGTCTCCACGACGAGGTAGCGCATGGCCGCACCGAGGTGACGCAGAAGGGGAAGCAGCGTCGGAACTGGTGCGTGATCGAGGCGCTCGGGACCGGTGCGTGCTCCGACGAAGCCCTGATCGAGTTCGACGCGACCGGCAGAAGCCAGGACGACACGGGCGGACGGACTCGGCAGGCCGTTGCGCTGGGCCAGCGCCGTCTCGATCGCTTCGGCGTCTTCGGCGGGCGCGCCGGCTTCTTCCAGCCGTTCGCGCACAGAGCGACGAAGCGCCTCCTCCTCCACCTGCGGCAGCGCACTCGGACCATCGACATATGCGCTGGTCCAGGAACCGGGGCGACCGAGCATCTCCGCCAGACGGGAGTCACTCTTGATCGCCTGCTCGTCCAGCTGCGAACCGTGGGTCGTGTTGCCTCGCTGAGATTCGGACATGTTCCTCTCCTCGTCGCTCGTCAGTCGTCTGTGCAGTCTCGTCCCGGCGAGCCGATTCGCCATCGGGGTTGACATCACCGGACCGCGCGGTCAACGGAGACGGATCGAGGGTGCGTCTGACACCGGCAGGCCGAGAGGTCTACCGTTCAGTCATGGGCACTCTCTTCTACGACAGCTCCGGAAGTCCGATCCATATCGAGGATCGGGCTCTCGCACACCTGAAGGTCGTCATCGCCACCCGGCTCCGCCGGCACGAGAGCTTCACACTGTCCTGGGACCACCCTGACGGTGACCCGGGCGGGCGGTCGACGATCTGGCTGCACCCGTCGATACCGTTGCGCTTCGTGTTCGACGCCCCGGAACCGCCGGCGCTCAACGGGCGTTGGATCGAAGACCTCATGAACTCCGTGAGCTCGACGGGCGGGATCGTCCTCGGAGACGAACTGATCGAACCGAACCAATAGCCTCGGCGGGGTTCACCCGGACGGATTGTCCAGCGGCATTCCGTCTTCATCGGTCGTCTCGGGCAGTCCGTCCGACCTCGCAGGCCGCTCACCGACGACGGCCACGCCGTTATCCGGCCCGCCGCCATCTGTGATCACACCGCTCGGCGGCGCCTCCTCGACGGTGTGGCGAGACCCGTGTTGCCTGGCGAAGTCAAGACCGGCGGTGACGGCCTCGTCCCTGCTGCTGAAGCTGAGGGAGAGCTCGTTCGCCCCCTCGACCTCGTTGACCCATTGGCCCTGTTTGTCTCTGGTGACAACATCCAGATGCGACAAATCCCTACCTCCCGGTATGACATCATGCTCGTCCGTGATCCGCTGCCACGCTAGGACGGTCGACGTCGGTCATCGAGGCCCTTGACAGCGCGACGGTGCAGCCTCCGACAACTTCGGCCGCTTGTCAACCCGTTTGGCGTGAGCCCGGCCGTCTGAGATCGTCGCGTGACGAGACGGAGGAAGACATGAAGGCACTCACCTGGCAGGGCAAGCGCAACGTGACGGTCGAACAGGTGGCAGACCCGGTGATCGAGAAACCGACGGATGCCATCATCAAAGTGACGTCGTCAGCCATCTGCGGCTCCGACCTGCACCTGTACGAACTACTCGGCCCGTTCATCGACCGCGGAGACATCCTTGGTCATGAGCCGATGGGCACGGTCGTGGAGGTCGGATCGGAAGTGGCGGATCTCGCCGTCGGAGACCGCGTCGTGATCCCGTTCAACATCGCCTGCGGGCACTGCTTCATGTGCCGTCACGGTCTGCAGTCGCAGTGCGAGACGACACAGGTCCGCGAGTACGGAAGCGGCGCCGCGCTGTTCGGCTACACGAAGCTGTACGGCCAGATACCCGGCGGACAGGCGGAGTACCTTCGGGTGCCGTTCGCCGACTACAACCACATCCGCGTCGGCGTGGACCTTCCCGACGATCGGTATCTCTACCTCAGCGACATCCTGCCCACGGCGTGGCAAGGGGTCGAGTACGCCCACGTACCCGAAGGAGGCACGCTCGCAGTCATGGGCCTCGGACCGGTGGGCCAGTTCGTCTCCCGCATCGGCATCCATCGCGGCCACCGGGTGATCGCGATCGATCCCGTACCGGAACGTCGTGAGATGGCCGAGCGGCACGGCGTGCTGACGTACGACCTGACCGACACGGTGATCGAGGAACTCCGTGACCTCACCGACGGCCGAGGAGCCGACTCGGTCGTCGACGCCGTGGGGCTCGAAGCGCACGGGTCCACAGGCATCGGGCTCGTGCAGCAGGCCGTGGGGCTGCTGCCGGATGCCGTCGCCAGGCCCATGCTCGACAAGGCGGGTCTGGATCGGCTCGCGGCGCTGTACGCGTCCATCGATCTCGTACGTCGTGGCGGCACGGTGTCACTCAGCGGCGTCTACGCCGGCGACGCTGACATCCTGCCGATGAAGACGATGTTCGACAAGCAGCTGAGCCTTCGTATGGGCCAGTGCAATGTCAAGCGCTGGGTGGACGATATCCTCCCGCTCGTCGAAGACCCCTCGGATCCGCTCGGCGTGATGGATCTCGCCACGCATCACGCCTCACTCGAGGACGCGCCGGATCTCTACGGTACGTTCCAGCGCAAGGAGGACGGCTGCATCAAAGTCGTGCTGAACCCGTGACGGATGGGAAACACGAGTAAGAAAGCGGCCTGATCAGGACGACAGCACCTCGGTTCCGCCGTGGCGTTCCTCGATGTCGATGTAGGCCTCGAGCAGGCGTCGCGCTCGCGCGGCCTGCGGCTCTCCTTCCTCGTCCTCTGCCTCGAGAGCCGACCGCATCTGGTCGATCTTCTTCGCCGCTGCGGCCAGCGGCGGCAGCAGCGGGATGGCCGGGTCGGTCCGGATGGAGAGCACGCAGGGGCGGTCCGCCTCCCACGCGCGACGCCAGGCAGCATCGATGTCGTCCGCAGAGGACAGGCGCTCTCCGGCGAGGCCGAGCAGGCGGGCGTACTCGTCATACGGCACCGCAGGAAGACTCTGGCTCGCCTCGAAGCGCGGGGCACCTTCCATCTCGCGCTGCTCCCAGCTCACCTCGGCGAGATCCCGGTTGTCGAACACGGCGATCACGAAACGCGGGTCCGCCCACTCACGCCAGCGCGCCGCGACCGTGACGATCTCCGCCAGTCCGGTCATCTGCATCCCCCCGTCGCCGGAGAGCACGGCGACGGGGCGGTCCGGCGCGGTGAGCTTGGCGGCAAGGCCGTATGGGATGCCGCATCCCACGCTCGCCAGCGTTCCCGACACATGTGCCGGGACGCCCCGAGGCAGAACGAGCTGGCGCGCGTACCAGTACACGACGCTGCCGACATCCAGCGCGACCTGCGCGTTCTCGGGTAGGTGGCTGTTCAACGCGCGCATGGCGGCCTCGGGGTTGATCGCGTCCGCCGCGACTTCCGCCCGTTCCGCACTGATCCTGCGCCATCTCTCGACGGTGTCGCGCACGCGATCGGTCCAGGCGCGATCCGGGTCCGCGGCGATGGCGTCCTGCAGCGCGACGAGGGTGGCAGCCGCGTCGCCGACCAGTCCGACCTCCACCGGGCTGCGGTTGCCGATCATCTGCGGATCGATGTCGATCTGCACGGTTCTCGCCTGGCCTGGCGCCGGATAGAACTCGGTCCACGGGTCGTTGGATCCGACGATGAGCAGTGCATCGCATTCGGCGAGCACCTGGGCGCTCGCGGTCGTTCCGAGGTGGCCCATGGTGCCCGCAGCGAAAGGCAGTCGCTCGTCGACGAACGGCTTCCCGAGCAGACTCGTGACCACCCCTGCGCCGAGGTGCGTCGCCAGGGCCTCGACCTCCTGCACGGCGCCGGCGGCGCCCTTGCCGACGAGGAGTGCCGGCCGTCGAGCGGCCATCAGCAACTCAGCGGCGGCGGCGATGCGCTCTTCGGCTGCCCGCACGATCGGACGGTCGAATGTGACCGCGCTGGGCACGATTCCGTGCTCGTGCGGCTGCTCAGGAGCCGGCTCGGATTGCACATCATGCGGAACGATGACGACGGCCGGGGACCGGGATGCGAGCGCGGCGCGGAAGGCGCGGTCGATGACCATCGGCACCTGTTCCGGGCTGGTGATCTCCGCGATGTAGTGCGAAGCGACATCGGAGAACAGCGTGCGCAGGTCGATCTCCTGCATGTAACCGGACCCGAGCACGCTGCGGTGCTGCTGTCCGATGAGGGCGACGACCGGAACCCGGTCGAGCTTGGCGTCGTAGAGTCCGTTGAGAAGGTGTACGGCACCCGGCCCCTGGGTCGAGATCGCGACGCCCACTCCCCCCGCGTACTTCGCTTCACCGACCGCCATGAACGCCGCGTTCTCCTCGTGTCGGGCCTGCACGAAGGCGACTTTCCCGTCGGAGGCGCGAATCGCCTCGAGCACTCCGTTGATACCGTCCCCGCTGTAGCCGTAGGCGCGGGACACTCCCCATCGGCTGAGGCGATCGACGATCACGTCCGAGACATTCCGCTGCTGTTCTGGCACGGGGTTCCCTTCTTCCGTCGCTGCCTGATGGCCGCGGTCAGCACAGCGTGCGCGGTGGATCGCTCACCGTGCCAGGGGCTTGACTCACGTGTGCATCACTGGTCGCGCTCCGTCTTGCGGTCGATCCCTTCGAGGAGTTCCTTGAGAGCCTTCTCGATGGACTCGTGCTTGTACTGACCTGCGCGGCTCTCTCCCGAGATCACCGCGCATCGGTGGAGTCTGCGGAAGTCGCCGTACGGAAAGTGGTAGCGGCCTTTCGTGTCCTCTCCCATGTCGGTGTCCTCGCCGAGATGCCACTTCGCGAACACGTCGAGGCCGTTCTTCTCGATGAACTCGTTCTCCTGGTCGGTCGTCGGAGCGTGCTCGCTCCAGTCGTCGCGCTCGTCGTGGGTGAACTCGTCGCGACGCAGCAGTCCGCGCGCGTGCGAAAGCGCTGCTTCGTTCAACTTCATGGCCATCTCAGGATCCTCTCTCTTCTCTTTCTTCCCTCTGCGATTCACTCGCGAATGTCCAGTCCGCGACCACCGGAATGTCCACACCGTGTTCGCGGGTGTGGCGACGGGCATCTTCACGCGCCGTCGCGAAGCGGGCGCGAACATCAGCGGCCTTCTCCGCGAGGCCGGGTACGCGGTCGATGGCGTCGATCGCGAGTCGATATCGGTCGATGTCGTTGAGCATGAGCATGTCGAAGGGGGTCGTGGTGGTGCCGCGCTCCTGGTAGCCGTGCACGTGCAGATTCTCGTGTCCGTTGCGCTTGTACGTGAGGCGGTGGATGAGCGACGGGTAGCCGTGGTAGGCGAACACGATCGGACGATCGACGGTGAAGAGCGCGTCGAAGGCCGCATGCTCAAGACCTGCCGGATGCTGCTCCGGCGACTGCAGCGTGGCCAGATCGACGACGTTCACGACGCGCACTCTCAGGTCGGGGATGCTGTCGCGCAGCAGCTCTGCGGCAGCGATGACCTCCTGCGTGGGCACGTCGCCCGCGGCGGCCAGCACGATGTCGGGAGTCTCCGCCGCTCGCGTGTTCCCCGCCCATCCCAGCTCGCCGATCCCGCGCTGCACGTGCTCGCGGGCGTCGTCGATGCTCAGCCATTGCGGGGCCGGTTTCTTGCCGGCGACGACGACGTTGATGCGGTCGGCGGCGTCGAGGCACTGCGACATCGTGACCAGAAGCGTGTTCGCGTCGAACGGCAGATACACGCGCACGATGTCGACGCTCTTGTTCAGGACATGATCGATGAACCCGGGATCCTGATGGGTGAAGCCGTTGTGATCCTGCTGCCACACATGACTCGACAGCAGATACGTGAACGCGGGCAGCGGCTCACGCCATGCGACGCCCGCAGATGCCTCCAGCCACTTCGCGTGCTGATTGAACATCGAGTCGACGATGTGGATGAACGCCTCGTACGAGGTGAAGACCCCGTGCCGACCGGTGAGCGTGTACCCCTCGAGCCAGCCCTGGCACAGATGCTCGCTCAGCACCTCCATCACGCGTCCGTGCGGAGCGAGATGCTCGTCCACCGGTTCGACGCCGGCGTTCCACTGCTTCTCGGTCGCCTCGAAAACGGCAGGAGCCAGACGGTTCGACTCGAGCTCGTCCGGGCTGAAGATGCGGAACGTCTCGGGGTTTCGGGCGATGACGTCGGCCAGCCAGTATCCGAGCACCTGGGTCGCGCCCGCGTCGGAGCCGCCGGGAGATTCGACGTGCACCGCGTGTGCGTCGAGACCCGGGAGATCGAGCGGCCGACGGATGCCGTTGGCCTGCGGGATCGCGCTCATTCGCCGCGCGCTCTTCGGTCCCCACCCTGCCGTCGACTCGAAAGGCGATCCGGTGTCGTCGAAGAGTTCTTCCGGTCGATACGAGCGCAGCCACTCCTCCAGCATCCGCCGGTGTCCTTCGTCGTCGCGCACGTCGTCAAGGGGTACCTGGTGGGAGCGCCATGTCCCTTCGACCGGTTCGCCATCGACCTCTTCGGGCCCCGTCCAGCCTTTCGGCGAGCGGAGGACGATCATCGGCCATGGACGACGTTCGTCCTCGAGAGCGGCCGCGCGAACGCGTTCGATGCCGTCGAAGGCGCGATCCAGCGCCTCTGCGAATCGTTGATGCCCCGTGGACGGTGACTCGGATGCCGAGATCGTGACGAAGATCGGCTCGTAGCCGTACCCGGTCATGAGCGCGGCCAGCTCCTGCTCGGGAATCCGAGCCAACAACGTCGGGTTCGTGATCTTCCAGCCGTTCAGGTGCAGGATCGGCAGCACCATGCCGTCGCGCCGCGGGTCGAGGAACCTGTTGCCGTGCCACGCCGTGGCCAGCGGCCCGGTCTCCGCCTCGCCGTCTCCGACGACGCAGACGACGGTGAGGTCTGGATCGTCCAGAGCCGCGCCGAAAGCGTGCGAAAGCGAGTAGCCGAGCTCTCCGCCTTCTTGGATGGAGCCTGGGGTCTCCGGCGCCGTGTGACTCGGCACGCCGCCCGGGTACGAGAACTGATGGAAGAGCCTGCCCATCCCGGCGGCATCCTGTGTCACGTCGGCGTACAGCTCCGAGTAGGTGCCGTCGAGCCAGGCGTTCGCGTTCATCGCCGGGCCGCCGTGCCCGGGGCCCGCGATGAGCAGCACGGGTTCGTCACGCTCGACGATGACGCGGTTCAGGTGCGCGTAGACGAGGTTGAGGCCCGGCACGGTTCCGAAATGGCCCAGCAGGCGAGGTTTGATGTCGTCGACAGCCAGCGGGCGCTCGAGCGTCGCATTCTCCTGCAGATAGATCTGACCGACGCTCAGATAGTTCGCCGCGCGCCACCAGCGGTCGATCCGGTCGAGGGACTCGGGGTTCGCAGTCATGTCCCCTCGATACGCGGGGTGTCCGGCAGTGTCAAGGGGGGCGACGTCGTCGGCGCGCCCCCTGTACCGGCCCCGCGCTCAGACGTCCCGACGCGTCGCCTTCAGCCCCGCCAGGAGTGCTCGGGCTCGAAGCCCAGCAGCGACCGCGCCTTCTCGATGGAGAGCAGCGTGTCGTTGACGCCCAGCTGTCCGCGGACCTCGACGCCGGGGAACACCGTGCCGACCAATTCCGTGTTGGGGCGGGACATCACCGTGTCCGCGGCGGCGATGATGTACCGCTCGAATCCGGGCTCGCGCCGTCCGCGCTGAATCGCCTTCAGCACCGCCTGCGCTCCGTCGCGGGCGTCGATGTAGCCCCACAGGTTCCACTTGCGCAGCAACGGGTCGGCGTCGTACGAGGGGAACGCGGCGTAGTCCGCCGGATCCATCACATTGGAGAACCGCAGCGCCTGGATGGAGAGATCAGGATGCCAACGCACGAGCTGGATCGCCAGCTGCTCTTCGAGGTGCTTCGAGAGCGAGTAGTTGGATTCCGGACGCGTGACGTCCTCATCGACCGGGATGTACGGCGGTGGGACATCGAACGGGAGGCCGAGAACGGTCTCGCTCGATGCCGTGACGATCGTCCGCACTCCTGCACGGATCGCCGCACGGAACACGTTGTATGTGACGGTCATGTTGTTGTGGAACGTGGCGGCATCAGGATGCAGCCCTGGCGCCGGAATGGCTGCCAGGTGCACGACCGCGTCGAATCCCTGCGGATGCTCGTCGACGCCCATCAAGGCGTCCACGGTCTGGCCGTAGTCGGTCAGGTCCACCTGGATGAACCCTGGGGCTCGTTCGCCGGTGCGATCGAGGTTCACCACCACGTTGCCCGCCTCGCGGAGAACCCGCACGACGGTTCGGCCGAGCTTGCCCGAACCCCCGGTGACCGCGATCGTCATGCCGCTCACCGACCTCCCCCGATCTTGCGGTGGCGCTGCGCGACGGCCGGCGCACCGTACGGATAGTCCTCGGTCCGCGGTGCGCTCACCGACGTGAGGCTCTCGAGCTCTGTCGAGTCGAGGTGCAGTTCCGCCGCGCCCATGTTGTCGCGCAGCTGTTCGACCGACCGTGCGCCGAGGATCACGGATGTCACGGCGGGCTGCGCCGCCAGCCATGCGAGAGCGACCTGCGACGGCGACGCCTCGTGCGCCTCGGCGATGCCGGTCAGAGTGTCGATAATGTCCCAGGTGCGCGGGTCGGCGTTGCGCTTCTTCCACGCCTCCATGCCGCGGTCCGGATTCTCTCCGAGGCGCGTCGCGCCGGATGGCTCGGTATCGCGCACGTATTTGCCGCTCAGCCAGCCTCCGCCGAGTGGCGACCAGGGCAGCAGGCCGATGCCGGCGTCGAGCGCGGCGGGAACGATCTCATGCTCGATCCCGCGCACGAGAAGGCTGTACTGCGGCTGCAGGGTCACGGGCAGGTTCCAGCCGTGCTTCTCGGCGAGTGAGATCGCTTTGGTCAGCTGCCAACCGGTGAAGTTGGAGAACCCGTAGTACCCGATCTTCCCCTGCGTGATGGCGTCGTCGAGGAAGCGCACTGTCTCGTCGAGAGGCGTGATCGCATCCCACGCGTGCATCTGGTACAGGTCGATGTGCTCGACGCCGAGGCGTCGCAGCGAGTCATCCAATGCGATGCGCAGATGCCGCCTCGACGTTCCGTGGTCGTTGGGTCCTGCGCCGATGGGGAATCGACCCTTGGTCGCGATGACGAGTTGGTCTGCCTCCGCAGGGTGTGCGGCGAGCCATGCACCGATGATCTCCTCGCTACGGCCAGCGCTGTAGACATCGGCAGTGTCGATGAAGTTGCCGCCGCCCTGCACGTACGCGTCGATGATGGCGTGGCTGGTGTCTTCATCCGCTTCCGCGCCGAAGGTCATCGTCCCGAGGGCCTGTTCGAAGACGACGGCGCCGCTGCGGCCGAGCGAACGGTAGGCGGCGGGATCGTGTGCTGCGCTCATGCGGAGAGCTCCTCGATCTGTTCGGGGGTGAGGGTGAGATCTGAGGCGTGCGCGGAGTCCTGGATGCTGGCGGGGCGGGACGCGCCGGGAATCGGGATGACGACCGGGGCCAGCGAGAGCTCCCATGCGAGGCAGACCCGCTGCGGGCTCACTCCGATCTCGGTGCCGATCCTCGCGAACGTTGCGCTCTTGCCTCCGAGGTCGCGCGCACGCGCGATGCCGCCCAGCGGACTCCACGGCAGGAAAGCGATGCCCAGTTCGGCGCAGACGTCGAGCTCAGCGCGGCTCGACGTGAACGCCGGCGAGAACTGGTTCTGCACCGAGACGAGACGTCCATCCAGAATCCTCTGCGCGAGTCGGATCTGGTCGACGTTCGCGTTGGATATGCCGGCCATGCGGATGACGCCGTCATCGAGCAGTTCGCCCAGCGCGCCGACGGAGTCGGCATAATCGACCTCTGGATCCGGACGGTGGAACTGGTAGAGGCCGATCGCCTCCACTCCGAGGCGCGTCGCCGAGGCGCGCGCGGCCTGCTTCAGATACTCGGGGCGACCGTTCAACGTCCAGCTGCCGTCGCCGGGACGCAGGTGCCCGCCCTTCGTGCCCACCAACACATCGGACGTGTCGCCGCGGTAGCTTTCGAGGGCCTTCGCGATGAGCAGTTCGTTGTGACCGACCTCGTCCGCGTCACGGTGGTAGGCGTCTGCCGTGTCGATGAACGTCACGCCCGCGTCGAGCGCGGCGTGGATCGTCGCAATGGAGCGAGCTTCGTCGGGTCGCCCTTCGATCGACATCGGCATGCCGCCGAGCCCGATCTCGCCGACTGATACGCCTCCGATGGAACGATGATTCATCTACGTGTCTCCTTGAGCAGCAACTGTTCAGTGCAACCACTGTCCACGCTACGGCTCGCGTTGTCATCCGTGCAACAGACGCGACGATCGGGAAGTTCGCTGGGTCGTCGCGCATCGGCGTCGCGCAATGCCGGACGCGGCGGCGGCGGCGGACCCGCTCTTGCCGCTGGCACCGAGCATCCGCTCGGAACAGAGCGATTCGTCAGTGGGACGACTGTACGATCGCGCCCGCGAAATGGGCTCTGATCGGGCTTTCGTGGCGGAGACGAGGGGATTTGAACCCCTGGACCCCTTGCGAGGTCTCCACCTTAGCAGGGTGGTGCACTAGGCCGGACTATGCGACGTCTCCAGACATCCGACTCGAAAGCACGGATGCGCTCCTCCATCATAACCGGTCGGAACGAGTGTCACGAACCGGCCGTTCTCACTCCCGCGAGTCGGCCAGCAGCCGCGCTGTCGCCGTCGCCATGTGCACGGCCATCGCGGACGCGGCAGCGTCGCCGTCACCTCGGCGCACTCCCGCCAGCACCGCTTCGTGCTCCGCGACCGCCCGCTCCGCCTCGGCGGAATCGTGCACCGCTCGATCGGCGTAGACCTGCAGGAGCGAACGGATGACGTGCACATGATCGGTCAACGTCTCGTTGCCGGCAGCCTCGGCGAGCGCGTGGTGGAAATCGAGGTCGGCCTTCGCGAACGCGGGAAGGTCGCCGACCGTTTGACGCATCCGTTTCACGTCGTCGTCAAGCCGAGCGATGACTGCGGCATCCGCCCGCGCAGCGGCCAGCCGGGCGACGTAGATCTCCAGCCCCTCGCGCAGCTCCAGCAGCTGCGCGGTGTTGCGTTCGCCGATGAGCAGCCCCCAGCGCAGCGTCTGCGGTAGAAGCTCGCTCGCCAGTCCGCGAAGGTAGGTGCCGGATCCGGGCCTGACGTCGACGATCCCGAGAATCTCGAGCGCGGCGAGCGCTTCTCGCACTGCCGAACGCCCGACGCCGAGTGTCGCGGACAGCTGCCGTTCCGGGGGCAGCCTCGTGCCCGGCGCCACTGCTCCGCTGGTGAACAGATCGAGCAGACGTCGTGCCACCTCTGAGACCGGCGTCCCAGAGGGCAGCGCACTCAGCGCGGACGCGATGTCGTCGACCGATTCGCCAGGGTATGCGGGCATGGCTTCAACCTACCCGAGCGCGAGGAGAAGACTTGCAATTGGTCAACCGGTTTGCCAAAATGTGATCATGATCGGACTCGGCACCTACGCCTACTTCTGGCAGCACTCCGACCGCGTGCCGCAGCCTTTGAGCCTGATCGACGCTTTCGAGGACACCCGCGCCCAGGGCGTCGACCTCTTCCAGATCTGCGATTACGCACCGCTGGAGCAGATGACCGACACCGAACTGCGCGACGCCGCCAAGGCCGCCGGAGACCTCGGTCTCACGATCGAGCTCGGCACGAAGGGCATCGTCCCCGAGCACCTGAGTCGCTTCCTCGAGCTGGCCGAGATCTTCGACGCGCACCTGGTGCGCAGCATGCTCTACGGCCCGGACTCGCGTCCTTCGCTGGCCGAGGCCGAGACCTCGCTGCGCCGCACGATGCGCGAGTACGAAACCGCGGGCGTCACGCTCGCGCTCGAGACGTACGAGCAGCTGGCCACGGCTGACCTCGTCGGTCTCGTCGAGCGCGTCGGCAGCGATCACCTCGGAATCTGCCTCGATCCGGCGAACGTCGTCGCCCGTTTGGAGAATCCGAGGACGTGCGTCGAGCAGACAGCCGCACTCACCAAGAACGTGCACGTGAAGGACTTCGCCTTCGCCCGCCAGCCGGGCTGGGTCGGATTCACCTACAGCGGCGCCTCGATGGGATCTGGGCTGCACGACTACGCCCACCTTCTCGGAGCCGTCCGCCCGCGTGAGCGCGGCATCAACGAGATCGTCGAGCACTGGCTGCCGTGGCAGGACGACGCCGAGACGACCATACGAACCGAGCGGGAATGGACCCGCGCCACACTGGAACATCTGAGGAGCACACTGTGACCGAGAACCACAAGATCGCCGTCATCGGCGCGGGCGGCAAGATGGGCATGCGCGTGTCCGACAACCTCGCGAACACGGACCACACCGTCTGGTACGTGGAGAACTCCCCCGCCGGTCGGCAGCGCACGATCGACGCCGGGCGCGAACTGACGGACGCGTCCGCAGCCGTGGCCGACGCCGACATCGTCGTGCTGGCCGTGCCTGACCTGGCCCTCGGCCCCGTCACGGCCGAACTGGTTCCGCAGCTGCGTTCGGGCGCGATCGTGCTGACGCTCGACCCGGCCGCCGCCTACGCCGGGCTGCTCACCACTCGCGACGACGTCATCCAGGCCGTCGCGCATCCGTGCCATCCGTCGATCTTCCTGCAGCGCGAGACGCCGGAGCAGTGGGCGGACACGTTCGGCGGCATCGCCGCCCCGCAGGACGCCATCGCGGCGATCGAGAGCTACGACGAGGCCAAGAAGGCCATCGTCGAGGCCACTGTCCGCGCGATCTACGCGCCCGTCATCGACGTGCACTGGGTCACGATCAAGCAGCTCGCCCAGCTCGAGCCGACGCTTGTCGAGACGGTCGCGTGCATGATCGGCTCTCTTCTGAACGAGGCTCTGCAGGAGACCGTGAACACAATGGGCGTCCCGGAGGCGGCTGCGCGCAGCATCCTGTACGGTCACACTCAGGTGGCACTGGCCAACGGCCTGCGCGGCGACAACCCGTTCAGCGACGCGTGCCTGATCGCGATGGACTACGGCAGGGAGAGCATCATCAAGGACGACTGGAAGAAGATCTTCCGCGACGACGAGCTCGACAAGAACCTCGCCCGCATGCTGCACCTCGACGAGATCGAGCGCTGAGATGACCCGGCTGACTGGCAAGACGGCGCTCGTCACGGGCGCCGGATCCGGCATCGGACGCGCGGTCGCGGAGCGGTTCGCTCGCGAGGGCGCCCGAGTGATCATCGCTGACAGAGATGCGGATGCCGCGGCATCCGTCGCCGCCGACATCGGCGATGCTGCTCGTGCGGCCGTCGTCGACATTGCCGACGAGGCATCCGTCGAGGCTGCCTTCGCTGACCTCGTCGCCGCCGGCTGGAGTCCAGACGTGGTGGTGGCGAACGCCGGTGTACAGCTGTTCGGGCAGGATGCCAAGGCCGCTGATCTCGATCTCGACGTCTGGCGTCGCACGATCGACATCAACCTGACCGGCACCTTCCTCACGGTCAAGCACTCCGTGCGGGCGATGCTCGCCTCGGGCGGCGGGTCGATCATCCTCACTGGGAGCCCGACCGGCCTGAACGGCGAAGGCCAGGACTTCACCGCCTACTCCGCTTCGAAGGCCGGCATCCATGGCCTGACGCGCACCGTCGCCGCGGCGTACGCCAGTGACGGCATCCGGGTGAACACCGTCGTGCCGGCTTACACCGAGACCGGACTCGTCTCCACGATCTCCGACGACCCTGAGTCGCGCGCGGCGATCATCGGCCGCATCCCGCTCGGCCGCGCCGGCAGTCCCGCCGATGTCGAAGGGATCATGGTGTTCCTCGCGAGCAGCGACGGCGAGTTCGCCACCGGTGCGCTGTTCGCGGTCGACGGGGGTATGACGACGCTGTGAGCACGGTCGACGCGTGACGACAACATCCTGGTGGCGAAGCGAGGCTGCCACGTGGCAGGCCGACGGATGGTCATTGGAGCTGCGCGGTGATGAGCTGGCGGACATCCGCCGCGGTGGCGATGTGATCCTGCGCGCGGTGCGTGCAGTCGTCCGAGATCGCAGCTGGAACACCGTGCCAGCCATCGTCACCGCGATGGACTCGGATGCGACGTCACTCCGACTCGCTCTGCGCCACGAAGGTCTCGGCGCCGAAGTGCTGTCGACGCTCACGGTACACGCGAGCGGAGACGATCTCCTGGTCGGGTGGGATGCCGAGAACCTCCGCGAATTCTCGACGTGCCGCATTGGTCTCGTGGTGCTGCATCCGGCGTCAGATTCCGGCCGCGGTGTCACCGTCGTGCACTCTGACGAAGCCTCGGAACAGACATCCTTTCCCACACGCATCAGCCCGCACCAGCCGATAGTCGACATCCGCGCATTGGAGCTTCACCCCAGAGCAGGTGCGGATGGCGTGACCACGCTGCGTTTCGATGGCGATGTCTTCGAGATGGAGGATCAGCGCAACTGGTCGGACGCCTCGTTCAAGACATACAGCCGTCCGCTGAGTCTCCCCTACCCATACTCTGTGGCAGCCGGTGAACGCGTGCGCCAGGCGATCACCGTGAACGCAGTTCTGTCGCGGTCCACCGATGGCCCCGTGCCGGACGAGATCGTCCTCGTCGAAGGCGGCGTGTTCCCTGCCACCGGCGTCGAAGCCTCGACCGCGCCGGATCCGGTGCCGCCGTGCGCGGACGGAAGCTTCCGCGTCGTCGAACTGGACCTGACCACACCCACGTGGTCCGCGGCGCTGCACAGAGCGGCCGCGGATGGGTTGCCGCTGGACGTCCGCCTCGTCGCTGCTGAAGACCCGCAGCCCCTCGCGGACGCGGCGAGCGCATTCGCGCGCCTACCGATCATCGCGGTCACACCGTTCGACAGCGTGCTGCACGTGAGTGATGGATCGATCGTGGCCCGAACCCGCACAGCGCTCGACGAAGCCGGCATCCGCACCGAACTCAGAGCAGGTGCGCGATCGCACTTCACCGAGCTCAATCGCGAGAAGACGCGCATCCCGAACGAGGTCGACGGCATCGCATTCACGACGACGCCCCTGTTCCACTCACTCGACACCGAACAGCTCGTCGAAGCTCTGCCAATGCAGCGCCTCATCGCCAGCCAGGCAGTCGGGATGGCCGATCACCGACCCGTGCACATCGGACCCGTGACGTTGCGCCCCCGGTTCAACAATGTGGCCACCTCTCCCGGGCCCGCTCCGACCCGGACCGACCTCGGTGAGGGATACGGAGCGCAGTTCACCGGCGCGGACGATGATCGGCAGAGTTCACCGGAACTCGCGGCGTGGACCATGGCGAGTGCAGCAGCACTCGCCATTCCCGGTGTCGCCAGCATCTCGTGGTTCGAGACCTGGGGGCCGCGCGGACTGCGTGATCTCGGCGGCGAACCTCATCCTGCAGCCGAAGCGATCGCAGTGCTCACATCGTTGGCCGGACGAACACTCTTGTCGGGTTCGAGTCCTGATGGACTTCTCTGGGCGATCGGGGCAAGGGCGGCTGATGAGGACATCGTGCTCGTGTCGAATCTCGACCGGGCGTCGAGGGCGTACAGGGTCGCAGTGCCCGGCCGACCGGCACTGTCGGGCTCGCTTCCCGCCGGCTCATGGATGCGGCTCACGACCTCCGGCAGATCCGACTAACGCCAATCCGCGGCAGGCCCGAATGCGTTGCGTCGTCGACCGCCGACCATTCACCCAGACGTCGACTGCCGCACCACGAGCTCGGGCCGGAACCGCACGTTGCGCTCGTAGTCTCCGTCGGGATCGCTGATCGACCGCAACAGTAGTTCGACGGCGGTGTGACCGATCAGCTGCGCCGGCTGGCGGATCGAGCTGAGCGGCACCACCGTGGCCGAGGCGAAGTCGATGTCGTCGTACCCGATCAGGGCGATGTCTTCGGGCACCCTGAGAGTGTTGAACATCGAGAACGCCTGCAGCAGCCCCACGGCGAGAAGATCGTTCGCGGCGAAGATCGCGTCAGGCCGGACCGCACGTTCGACGAGAGCCTCCCCTGCCGCGCGCCCGTTCAGAACGGTGAGCGCCGGCATCTCGATCACCTCGAGCGAGGCATCCGCTCTCTCATCCACCGCGCGTCGCGCACCCTGCAGACGATTCGCGACCTGCGCGATCGACGCCGGGCCACCGATGAACGCGATGCGTCGACGACCGATTTCCAGCAGATGCCGCACCGCGAGGTAGCCGCCCTCGACGTCGTCGACCGACACCGAGCAGAACCTGCTGCCGGGGATCTCGTGGTCGACCAGGACCACCGGTGTGCCGGCATCCTGCATTCTGGCCAGCTTGTCGGCGGTTCGGGATGCCGGCGTGATCAGCACCCCGTTGACACGCTGCTCTCGGAACAGATCGAGATAACCGGCTTCCCGCGAGGCATCGTCGTCGCTGTTGCCGAGCAGCACCGAGAGGCCGTCTTCCTGCGCGCGCGTCTCCGCGCCGCGGGCGACATCGGCGAAGAACGGGTTGCCGGCGTCGAGCACGACGAGCCCGATGCTGCGGCTGCGGCCGGCGCGCAGCTGACGTGCCGCGTCGTTGCGCACGAAGCCGAGCTCCTCGATCGCGGCGAGCACGCGCGCGACCGTCTCGGCTGCGACCTTGTCCGGCCGGTTGAGGACGTTCGACACCGTTCCGACAGAGACGGATGCCGCGACCGCGACATCTCGCACACTCACTGCCACTACTGCTCCTCATCCTTCACGCTGACCGCGAGTGTACGGCATCACCGGCCGCCTTCCGGGCCGACGCGGAACGACGAACGCGTCCAGGACGACGCGAATCCTGATCGATGTTGCGGGCAGCTGTCCATCGACCTATCATTGAAACGATTCACGACCCCACGACTCACCGAGGAGCATGCCACCGATGACAGCCGCAACCCGCGTCTGCTTCCAGCTGCAGGTACGCCCTGAGCTACTGGACGAGTACCTTCGCCGCCATTCGCCTGTTCGGCCGGAGATGCTCGCCGAGATCGCCGCAGCCGGTCGCCGCAACTACTCGCTGTTCCTCGGCGAGGGCGGCACCCTGATCGGCTACTACGAGACCGATGACGACGCATCCGCTCGGGCGTACCTCGCACAGTCCGAGGTCGCCACCCGCTGGGAAGCCGAGATGGCGCGATTCTTCGTCGACCTCGACGGCCGACCCGACCAGGCCGCATCCCCACTCACCGAAGTCTTCAATCTCGCGGAGCAGCTCTCCGCCTCAGCATCCGACACCTCCGCAGAAAGCGAACAGTCATGAGCATTCTCAACCCCGCCGTCCTCACCGAGCTCGAGAAGCAGTCGATCGAACTGCCGTCGTGGGCGTTCGGAAACTCCGGCACCCGCTTCAAGGTGTTCGGCACTCCCGGCACGCCGCGTGACCCGTGGGAGAAGATTGCTGATGCCGCGCAGGTCAACAAGTACACCGCCCTCGCGCCGAGCGTCGCGCTGCACATCCCGTGGGACCTCGTCGACTCCTACGATGACCTGCGCAAGCACGCGGAAGACCTCGGCGTCTCACTCGGCACCGTCAACTCCAACACGTTCCAGGACGACGACTACAAGTTCGGCGCTCTCACTCACGAGGACGCGGCGGTCCGCAACAAGGCGATCGATCACCACCTCGCTTGCATCGACGTGATGGATGCGACCGGATCGCGCGACCTGAAGATCTGGCTCGCCGAGGGCTCGAACTACCCGGGCCAGGCCGACCTGCGCGGCCGCCAGGACCGCCTCAACGAATCCCTGCAGAAGATCTACGCGCGCCTCGGCGACGACCAGCGCCTCGTGCTGGAGTACAAGTTCTTCGAGCCCGCTTTCTACCACACCGACGTTCCGGACTGGGGGACTTCATACGCGCAGGTGGCTTCGCTCGGCGACAAGGCCATGGTGTGCCTCGACACGGGCCACCATGCGCCGGGCACGAACATCGAGTTCATCGTCATGCAGTTGCTGCGTCTCGGCAAGCTGGGCTCCTTCGACTTCAACTCGCGCTTCTACGCCGACGACGACCTCATCGTCGGCGCGGCCGACCCGTTCCAGCTGTTCCGCATCCTGTTCGAGGTCATCCGTGGCGGCGGCCTGAACAACCCCGACGTGGCGTTCATGCTCGACCAGTGCCACAACGTCGAGGACAAGATCCCCGGCCAGATCCGCTCGGTGCTGAACGTGCAGGAGATGACGGCGCGCGCGCTGCTCGTCGACAAGGATGCCCTGACCGCCGCGCAGAAGTCGGGCGACGTTCTCGCGGCCAATGCCGTGTTCATGGACGCGTTCTACACCGACGTGCGCCCGGCCCTCGCCGAATGGCGCGAGACGCGCGGCCTCGCCGGCGACCCGATGGCGGCATACGCGGCATCCGGTTACCAGCAGAAGATCGCGGCCGACCGCGTCGGCGGCGTCCAGGCCGGCTGGGGCGCGTAAGCGCCGCCCTCAAGACTTCGATACAAGGACTTTGACATGACGAATCCCACTGCCGCCGCCCTCATCGCGCGGTCGAACCGCCTCGGCGCGGATCCGAAGAACACGAATTACGCCGGCGGCAACACCTCCGCCAAGGGCACCGAAACAGATCCCGTCACCGGCCAGCCCGTCGAACTGCTGTGGGTCAAGGGCTCCGGCGGAGACCTCGGAACGCTGAAGGAGCAGGGCCTCGCGGTGCTGCGCCTCGACCGCTTCCGTGCCCTCGTCGACGTCTACCCCGGCGTCGAGCGTGAAGATGAGATGGTCGCCGCGTTCGACTACTGCCTGCACGGCAAGGGCGGGGCTGCGCCCTCGATCGACACCGCCATGCACGGCCTGGTGGATGCTGCGCACGTCGACCACCTGCATCCCGACTCCGGCATCGCGATCGCCACGGCCGCCGACGGCGAGGCGCTGACCACGAAGATCTTCGGCGAGAAGGTCGTCTGGGTGCCGTGGCGCCGCCCCGGGTTCCAGCTCGGACTCGACATCGCAGAGATCAAGAAGCAGAACCCGGCCGCGATCGGCACGATCCTCGGCGGCCACGGCATCACCGCCTGGGGCGACACGTCCGAGGAGGCAGAGGCCAACTCGCTGTGGATCATCGACACCGCCGCCGCCTACATCGAGGCGAACGGCAAGGCCGACCCCTTCGGCAGCACGCGTGACGGGTTCACGGCACTGCCGTCGGACGAACGTCGTGAGCGCGCCGCTGCCATCGCCGGCACGGTCCGCGGCATCGCATCGACGGACAAGCCGATGGTCGGCCACTTCACCGACTCCGACGTCGTGCTCGACTTCCTGGCATCCGAGCGCTCACCAGAGCTCGCTGCTCTCGGAACCAGCTGCCCCGACCACTTCCTGCGCACCAAGGTCAAGCCGCTCATCCTCGACCTTCCGACGACGGCATCCGTCGACGAGCAGATCGCGCGCCTGCACGAACTGCACACCGAGTACCGCGCCGACTACCAGGCCTACTACGACGCGCACGCGACGGACGAGAGCCCGGCGATCCGCGGCGCAGATCCACTCATCGTTCTGGTCCCCGGCATCGGCATGTTCTCGTACGGCGCGAACAAGCAGACCGCCCGCGTCGCCGGCGAGTTCTATGTGAACGCGATCAACGTGATGCGCGGCGCGGAGTCGCTCTCGACCTACTCCCCCATCTCGGATGCCGAGAAGTTCAACATCGAGTACTGGGCGCTGGAGGAGGCGAAGCTGCAGCGGATGCCGAAGCCCAAGTCGCACCAGGGTCGCATCGCATTCGTCACGGGCGCGGCATCCGGAATCGGCAAGGCCATCGCCGTCCGACTTGCCGCGGAGGGCGCCTGTGTCGTCGTCGCCGACCTCGATCTCGAGAAGGCGCAGGCCGCCGCTGCCGAGCTCGGGAACACGGATGTCGCGATCGGCGTCGCCGCCAACGTCGCGGATGCCGATGCCGTGCAGGCGGCGCTGAACGACGCCGTGCTCGCCTTCGGCGGCGTCGACCTCGTCGTGAACAACGCCGGCCTGTCGCTCTCGAAGCCGTTGCTGGAGACCACCGAGAAGGACTGGGACCTGCAGCACGACGTCATGGCGAAGGGCTCGTTCCTCGTCTCCAAGGCCGCAGCCAAGGTGCTCATCGATCAGAAGCTCGGCGGCGACATCATCTACATCTCGTCGAAGAACTCCGTCTTCGCCGGTCCGAACAACATCGCCTACTCCGCGACCAAGGCCGATCAGGCCCACCAGGTGCGCCTGCTGGCCGTCGAACTCGGCGAGTTCGGCATCCGCGTCAATGGCATCAACCCCGACGGCGTCGTGCGCGGCTCCGGTATCTTCGCCTCAGGCTGGGGCGCGAACCGCGCTGCGACCTACGGCGTCGACGAGAAGGATCTCGGCCAGTTCTACGCGAATCGCACGATCCTCAAGCGCGAGGTCGTGCCCGAGAACGTCGCGGATGCCGTGTTCGTGCTCACGGGCCCGGAGCTCAGCCGCACGACGGGTCTGCACATCCCGGTCGACTCCGGCGTCGCCGCAGCCTTCCTCCGATGACAACTGACGGGTCGCCGAGCGAGCGTACCCCCGGGTCGTTGAGCGAGCGCAGCGAGACGAAACGGGTCGAGCGAGGAGCGCAGCGACGAGTCGAAACCGCCTCGCACGGCGAACCGACCCGCGCCGTAGCCGCAGTCGACCTCGGCGCCACGTCGGGACGCGTCATGATCGGGCGCGTCGGACCTGACACCCTAGACCTGGAGCTCGTCACCCGGTTCCCGAATGGCCCCGTCGAACTCGAAGACGGCCTGCACTGGGATTTCGACGCGCTCTATGGCCACATCATCGTCGGCCTAGCCGAAGCGGTCCGCCGCGAACCGGCCATCGAGAGCATCGGCATCGATTCCTGGGCCGTGGACTACGGGCTGCTGCGTGACGGCGAGTTGCTCACGCAGCCGTTCCACTACCGTGATCCGCGCTGCGAGCGCGGCGTCGTGGAGGTGCACGAGGTCGTTCCGTTCGCCGAGTTGTATCAGCGCAACGGGCTGCAGTTCCTGCCGTTCAACACGCTGTACCAGTACCGCGTCGACGAGCGGCTGGCGGATGCTGACGCCGCGCTGCTCATCCCGGATCTGATCGCTTTCCTGCTGACGGGCACCCGCGTCGCGGAGCGGACGAACGCCTCGACGACAGGACTCCTGGGTGTGCGTTCGGGCGAGTGGGACGTCGAGCTGGCGGATCGCCTCGGCATCCCCTCAGCCGCGCTCCCCGCTCTGGTCAATCCCGGCACGCGGATCGGGATGCTGCGCCCCGAGCTCGCGGCACGCATCGGAAAAGACCTCCCCGTCATCGCGGTCGGCTCGCATGACACGGCATCCGCCGTCGTCGCCGTGCCGCTTTCGTCGCCGAACGCGGCATACATCTCGTGCGGCACCTGGGGTCTTGTCGGCGTCGAACTCTCCGAGCCGGTGCTGACGGATGCTGCACGCGAAGCCAACTTCACGCACGAACTCGGTGTCGACGGACGCTACCGCTTCCTCCACAACGTCACGGGGCTCTGGCTGCTGAGCGAGACGGTGCGCGCGTGGGAGGCGGAGGACGGCGCGGCGATCGACCTGCCCGATCTGCTGGATGCCGCGTCCGCCGTGCCCGCTGACATCGCGCTGTTCGACGCGAACGACGTGTCGTTGAGCGCTCCTGGCGATATGCCCGCGCGAATCGCCGCTGTGCTGCACGCCGGCGGCTCGGTCGTTCCCGACAGTCGCCCGGCCTTCGCCCGCGCGATCGTCGAGTCGATCGCCGCGGCCTTCGCTTCGGCCGTGCGCACCGCGGGCGATCTGTCGGGGCGTCAACTCGACAGCATCCATCTCGTCGGCGGCGGATCGCTCAACCGGCTGCTGTGCCAGGCGACCGCCGACCGCTCGGGTCTTCCGGTGCTCGCGGGGCCCGTCGAGGCGACCGCACTCGGCAACGTGCTCGTGCAGGCCCGTACGCTGGGCGCCGCGCCCGCGACGCTCGAGGAGCTGCGAGCACTGGTCGCCCGCACGCACGAGCCCATGCGCTTCGACACCAGCTGAGGACCGTCGCGACTGCGTGCAGCCCTCCGCTAGCGTCACACGCCCGGGGAGGTCCCGGGAGGTGTCCCGTGGTGTCGCCGAACGCGGACTAGAGCGGCCACAAGCGCCACCTCCCGTCACAGACACGCGGGGGAGGTGTCGCGAAGTGCCGCTGAAGCCGCCCCGATGCGACCAGTAGCGCCACCTCCCGCGCCGTGCCTCCCGCGCCCCACCTCCCGCGCCCTGCCTCCCGCGCAGCCTCCCGCGCGCAGCAGGACGCCCCGACCGCGCGAGCAGCCGGGGCGTCGTGGCCCGCGACTCAGAAGTCGAAGTCGCCGATGTTGTCCGCGTTGAATTCGAACGGGTCGCCGAGCAGGACGGTGCCGTCGGCGCCGACCGTGTACTCGCCGAGGTCTCCGGCTTCGAAGGTGTCGCCCTCGGCGCCGGTGATGTCGCCCTGGGTGAGTGCGGCTGCCGCGTAGGCGGACAGGTAACCGAGCTCCTCCGGGTTCCACAGTGCGAACGCGGTGACCGTGCCGTCCTCGACGTATTCGCGCATCTGGTTCGGCGTGCCTAGACCTGTCAGCGCGACGGCGCCCTTGTAGTCGGACGTCGAGAGGTAGCGGGCCGCTGCGGCGATACCGACCGTCGTGGGCGAGATGATGCCCTTCAGGTTCGGGTACGTCTGCAGCAGTGCCGCGGTCTTGTCGAACGAGGTCTGGTCGTCGTCGTCGCCGTACACCGTCTCGACGAGCGTGATGTCGGGGTAGTCACTCGCGAGGTACTCCGCCATCAGGTCGATCCAGGCGTTCTGGTTGGTCGCGTTCGCCGAGGCCGACAGCACCGCGATCTCGCCCGCGCCACCGATCTGCTCGGCGATCAGGTCGACCTGCACCTTCGCGATGCCCTCGGCATCGGCCTGGTTGATGAACAGGTCGCGGCAGTCCGGGTTGGTGTCGGAGTCGAACGTGACGACCTTGACGCCCGCGTCGCGCGCCTCGTTCAGCGCATCGCAGATGGCCTTCGGATCATTCGCCGAGACGACCAGAGCACCGACGCCCTGCTGCGTGGCCGTGTTGATGTAGCTCACCTGGGCATCGGGAGTCGCCTCAGCCGGTCCCACCTCGGCGAACGTGCCGCCGAGCTCGTCGACCGCGGTTTTGCCGCCCTTGCTGGACGTGTCGAAGTACGGGTTGCCGAGGTTCTTCGGCAGGAACGTGATGGTGAGGTTGTCGGAGCCGCCTTCGGCCCCGCCGCCGTCACCACCCGTCCCGCTGCCGGTGTCGGCGCAGCCGGTCAGGACCAGCGCCGCGGCCACGGCGACAGCCGCGAAAGCCGTGACACGCTTGCGTGAAAACTTCATTGTTCTTCCTTTCGTGGATGCTGCCACAGACGGATGCCGGTGGCACGAGGCGCCTCAGGATGCAGAGGAGGCTGTGAGACGTGAGGGAGGAATCCTGGCGCGAAGTCGCTGCGCCCACGCGAGCAGGCTCGCCGCGACCACGGATGCGACGAGAAGACCGCCGGTGATGATGTTGATCACATCCGAGGTGACGTTCGCCAGTCGCAACCCACTGGAGAGCACACCGATCAGGAGCACAGCGGCGACGACCCCGTGCAATCGGCCGCGGCCGCCGAACACCGACACACCGCCGAGCACCACTGCCGCGATCACCTGCAGCTCGAGGCCTGTCGCATTGTCGCCACGGGCGCTGCCGAAGCGCAGCGTGAAGAAGATTCCGGCGAATGCCGCGACGACGCCGGCGAGCACGAACAGGATGAACTTCGTGCGTTCGACGTGCACGCCGGAGAATCGCGCGGCATCCTTCGACAGGCCGATCGCGTAGATACCGCGGCCGAACGGCGTGAAGTGCAGCAGCACCACGAAGATCACGAGCAGCACGAGGAACGGCACGGTGATGTACGGGATCGTGGTGCCGGCGATCTTCGCCTTGGCCAATGCCGTCCACATCTCGGGGAAGTCGGTGACCGCCGTGGTGCCGAGCAGCCCGACCGCGAGGCCGCGGAACAGCGCGAGCGTGCCGATCGTGACAGCGAGCGACGGGAGCCCGACCACCGTCACAAGGAACCCGTTGACCGCGCCGCCGACCACTCCGACGGCAAGAGCCGCGAGGGCGGCGACCTCGAACGGGGCGCCCGCCTGGGTGAGTACGCCCGTCACGACGCTGGCGAGTCCGACCATGCTGCCCACCGACAGGTCGATCTCGCCCGTGGCCATGATCAACGCCATGGGCAGCGCGATGAGCAGGATCGGAGCGACGTCGAGCAGCAGGTAGTTCAGCGTGATCGGCTGCGCGAATCCTCGCACCGTCGACATCGCGACGATCACCACGAGGATGAGGAGCGCGATGATCGCCATCTCCCTGGTGAACAGCACTCGGTGCCAGAGCGGGCGGTCGTGCTCCCGGATGACTCGGGTCGTGGCCGTGGCCGTGGTGGCGGTCATGATTCGTCCCTCGCCTCGATGAGACGCCGTTTCTGTCTGACCGCGAGCACGCGGTCGAGCACGATGGCGCCGATGATGAGCGCGCCGACGACGGCCCGCTGCCAGAAGTCCTGGATGCCGAGGATCGGGAGCGCGCGGTTGATGGTCATCAGCAGCATCGCGCCGATCGCGGCGCCCCACACCGAGCCGACGCCTCCAGTGATCGCGATGCCGCCGATCACGGCAGCGCCGACAGCATCCAGTTCCCAACCAGCGCCCGCCTGGGAGCTGACGGACCCGTAACGCGCGGCATAGAAGACTCCGGCGAGTCCGGCGAGCGCGCCGGAAAGCACGAAGGCGGTGAGCAGGCGTCGCGTGACCTTGAGACCGTAAAGCTCCGCGGCAGCAGGGTCAGAGCCGATCGCGTAGTACTCACGTCCTCCGCGGGTGTTGCGCATGTACCAGGCGGCCGCCGCGAGCACGATCACCGCGACGATCGCGAGCACGGGGATGCCGATGAGCTGGGCCGTTCCGAGCCCGAGGAAGTCCTTGGGCATGTCGGAGGCGTTGACCCGGTCGCTGCCCGCCCAGAGCACGTTGATGCCGCGGTAGGCGTACAGCGTGCCGAGCGTGATCACCATGGCGGGGACCTTCGCGAAGGCGACCAGCGCGCCGTTGACGAGACCCAGCAGCCCGCCGAAGGCGACGGCTGCGATGACGACGAAGACGATCGGGATGCCGGGGATGTCGATGAACAGTCGTCCGGTGAGATAGGCGGTCAGTCCCATCACCGACCCGACTGAGAGGTCGACGTTGCGGGTGATGATGACGATGGCCTGTCCGACCGCGACGAGCACGAGGATCGACGGCGTGAGCAGCAGGTCGCGCCATCCGTCTGCGCTGAACAGGAAGTTCGGGTTCTTCGCCGTCGCGGCGATGACGACCAGCGCCAGGGCGATCAGGATGCCGAACTCCCGCGCCCGGCCGACGCCGCCCATGGCCTTGCCCAGTCCTGAGCGCTGGATCGCGGTGGTGGTCACGAGTGGATCTCCATTGCATGTGTGGCGGCGAACATGACGTTCTCGCTGGTCGCGTCTGCGCGGTCGATCTCGGCCGTGATTCGCCCCTCGCGCATGACCAGCACGCGGTCGGCCATCCCCAGCACCTCCGGGAGCTCCGACGAGATCATGAGGATGCCCATGCCTTCACCGGCGAGCTGGGAGAGCAGTCGGTGCACCTCTGCCTTGGTGCCGACGTCGATACCGCGCGTCGGTTCATCGATGATGAGCACTCGCGGGTTCGTCGCCAGCCATTTCGCGAGCACGACCTTCTGCTGGTTGCCGCCGGAGAGCGTGGAGGAGACCGTGTCGAGGGCGTGCGCCTTGACCTCGAGTCGGCTGGCCCATTCCTTCGCGGCGCGATTCTCCATGCCGGTGGTCAGGAGACCGAACTTCGCGAGCCGACTGCGGATCGCCATCGTGATGTTGCTTCCGACTCCGGACTCGATCACGAGGCCCTGCTTGCGCCGATCCTCAGGAACCAGCGCGAGACCTGCGCGCATGGCGTGGGTCGGGCTGTGGCGCGGTACGGTCTCGCCCAGCATGCGCACCTCGCCTTCGCGGTACGCGTCGACGCCGAAAACCGCACGGGCGACCTCACTCCGACCGGCGCCGACGAGTCCGGCGAGTGCGACGATCTCGCCGGCTCGCACGGTGAACGAGATGTCATGGAAGATGCCGGGGCTCGTGAGGTCCTTGATCTCGAGCAACGGGTCACCGATCGGCACGGTCTGCTTGGGGAAGAGTTCCGTGACGTCTCGACCGACCATCTGCCGGACGAGTTCGTCGACGGTCGTCTCGGCGATCGCCGTGGTGCTGATGTACGCGCCGTCGCGCATGACGGTGACGGTGTCGCACAGGGCGAAGACCTCGTCGAAGCGGTGCGAGATGAACAGCACCGCCCGTCCCTCATCGCGAAGACTGCGAGCGACCGCGAAGAGACGTTCGACCTCTACCCCGCTGAGCGCCGCGGTCGGCTCGTCCATGATGAGCACGCTGGCATCGAGAGATATCGCCTTGGCGATCTCGATGATCTGCTGATCTGCGATCGAGAGGCCCTCGGTGATGCGATCAGGGTCGAGGGAGACGCCCAGCCTCCGGAAGATCTGCTCGACCTCCTGACGCATCGACTTGCGGTCGATGCGTCCGATCCTGCTCGTCGGCTGCCGCCCCATGAAGATGTTCTCGGTGACCGAGAGATCGGGGAACAGGGTCGGCTCCTGATAGATCACGGCGATGCCGGCAGCCTTGGACTGCGCCGTGCTGGTGAAGTCGACGTCGTCGCCGTGCAGTCGGAACTCTCCGGAGTCGCGGCGGTACAGCCCGGCCATGATCTTCACGAGCGTGGACTTTCCCGCGCCGTTCTCTCCGATCAGCGCATGGATCGACTGCGAGCGCAACGTCAGGCTGCCGGAGCGCAGCGCCACGACCGGCCCGAAGGACTTCACGACGCGATGCAGTTCCAGCGCGGCATCCGCTGGGCTGCTGTTCTCGACTTCGACGGCCACTGGCGCGTCCTCTCCGTTGAGGGGATCGATCTGATCTGCGACTGAATCTAACATGAATCGATTCATGTACGTTTCAAGCTAGTGTATGAAACAACGCCACGAGGTCAACACCACGGTGACCGAATCGTGATCGATCAACGAGGAGAGGTGAGGTCGTGTCGGTGAGCATCCGCGATGTCGCGCAGCGTGCCGGCGTCTCCGTCGGCACCGTCTCGAACGTGCTCAACCGTCCCGAAGAGGTCTCGGCGGATTCCGTGCAGCGCGTCAGTTCGGCGATCGAGGAACTCGGATATGTGCGCAACGACGCTGCCCGGAAGCTCCGCGCCGGTGTCAGCACGACCGTGGGGTTCGTCGTGCTCGACGGCCAGAATCCGTTCTACAATGACGTCGTCCGCGGCGCAGAGGACGAGGCGACTCGTCACGGTATCGCTATCCTCTACGGCAACACCGATGAGGACCCGTCGCGCGAGAAGGTCTACCTCGATCTGTTCCGGGAGCAGCAGGTGCGCGGGCTTCTCATCGCCCCGTACGGCGATGTGATGACGCAGCTGCGCCGGTTCCGCTCCTCCGGCATCGCCACCGTGCTCGTCGACCGGTTCAGCGCAGACAGCGGCTTCTCGTCCGTGTCGGTGGACAGCGTCGCCGGTGGGCGGCTCGCCGTGGAGCACCTGATCGAGAGCGGCCGACGACGGGTCGCCTTCGTCGGCGGTCCGTTCGAGATGCGTCAGGTCACCGACCGGCTAGCCGGTGCACGGGCAGCGGCCGAGAACGCGTCCGCCCGCGTCGATCTCGAAGTCATCCCCACGGCCGCGATGACGGTCGAGGAGGGCGCGGCGGCAGGCGCTCGAATCCTCGCGAGGCCGCGTCGAGAATGGCCGGACGCGTTGTTCGCCTCGAACGATCTGCTCGCGCTCGGGCTCCTTCAGTCGCTCGTCTCGGGAGGTCGGATGCTGGTGCCCGACGAGATCGCGATCATCGGATTCGACGACATCCCGTTCGCTGCCGCAGCCGCGGTGCCGCTGTCGTCGATCCGTCAGCCCAGTCGGATGATCGGGCGAACGGCGCTGCGGATCGTGCTCGAGGAAGCTGCCGATCCGGACAGCATCCCGCGTCAGACCGTCTTCCCGCCCGAGCTCATCATCCGTCGGTCGACGACCGGATGACTCAGCCGACGACGCTCAGGCCCGAGGCGCGCAGCGCCCTACTCGCGGACGTTGCCGTTCGAGCAGGTCTGCTGTGCTGCCGAGTTGCCCTTGATCGAGTCCGGCAGGGCGACGGCGGTATCCGTCGGCGCCGGAGTCTCTGTGCCGGTCCCGCTCTCAACGGGAGCGGTGGGCTCCTGAACCACGACACCGTCGTTCTCGGTGTTCTGGTATGTGACCTGCAGCTGCTGGTTAGCGTTGATCGCGTCCCACATCGCCTGCGCGGCCTCCGTGTTCGCGACGACCTTGTTGGGGTCGTCGGAGTCCGTGAACGTCGGGTACTGAAGGAACACGATGTCCTCGAACGGCACGTCCTTGACCGCGAGGGCGATCTGGACGATCGTCATCGGGTTGGTCAGGGAGGTACTGGCCTCGAGGTTGCTGAGTGCGGTGTTGGCCAGGCGCAGCATGACCGGGACGTTGCCGAGAACTTCGCCACTGATGAGCTTGCGGGACAGGCTCGACATGTACTGCTGCTGGTTGCCGATGCGTCCCAGGTCGCTGCCGTCGCCGACGCCGTGGCGGGTGCGCAGGAACTGCAGTGCCTGCAGCCCCTCGACCGTGTGCGTTCCGGCCGCCATGTCGAGACCGGTGAAACGGTCCTTGATGGGAGTGGCCAGGCAGACGTCGACGCCGCCGATGGAGTTCGTGATCTCGATCACACCACCGAAGGTGACGGATGCCGCGAACTCGATGTCCTGGCCGGTGATCTCGGTGATCGTCTTGGCGACGCAGTTGAGGCCGCCGTCCGTGTACGCGCCGTTCAGCGGCTGCTTGCTCATCGCCGACGCGACGCTGCCGTCCTCACGCGTGCACTCCGGAATCGGGAGCATCAGGTCGCGCGGGAAGCTCACCGCGGTGATGCGACGCGGCTCTTCGGAGACATGCACGAGGATGTTGACGTCGTTGAGGTTGCCCGCAGCATCGTCGCCGGTGCACCTGTCGCCGAACAGCTGTGCGTAAGCCTCTTCACACGTGTCGGTTCCGACGAGCAGCATGTCGAACCCGCCCTCGTACTCGCTGATGTCGGGCGGCACAGGCTTCTGCCCTTCGAGTTCGACAGCGTCCGCCGTGGCCGTACCGTACAGATCGCTCACGACGAAGGCACTGACACTCACCCCGCTCACCAGCACGACGGCGAGCGCGATGCCGATGATCTTGAGAAGCTGATTGATCGGGCCCGGGGACCGCAGCTGGCCGTGGCGGGCCACAGTCCTGCGGCGACGGATCTTCTCGCTCACTCAATGCCTTTCGAGTCTGTTGCAGT
Source organism: Microbacterium profundi (assembly GCF_000763375.1). Classification (NCBI taxonomy): domain Bacteria; kingdom Bacillati; phylum Actinomycetota; class Actinomycetes; order Micrococcales; family Microbacteriaceae; genus Microbacterium; species Microbacterium profundi. The sequence continues at coordinate 1,001,648 of NZ_JPSY01000001.1, forward strand.
CGGGGGTGCCGCAGTCAGCTCATGATGCGGAGGGTGTGGGATTCGAACCCACGAGACATCTCTGCCCACTGGTTTTCAAGACCAGCTCCATCGGCCACTCGGACAACCCTCCATCGACGGACGAATCCGCCGATCAGTGGTCGAGTCTAGCCGGTTTCATTGTCTCGTCCCCACCTGGGGGACCGCTGGATGATCCACCAGCGTGTCCAATGCGAGCGCGAGTCCGCCGACTTCGACGTCTGCGGTGACTTCACCCGCAGCATCCTTGACCTCGTCGACCGCCTGCCCCATCGCCACGGCACGACCGCCGATGCCGAGCGCCCAACTGAACATGCCGAGGTCGTTGCGGCCATCCCCGGCGACGAACACATTGGGGCCGCGCATGCCGAGTTCGGCATACACACGCTCCAACGCCGTGCCTTTGTCGACTCCCTGCGGGGCGATGTCGAGCCACGCGGTCCAGCCGATCGCGTACGAGACCTCGTTGAGTCCGGCATCCGCTACCAGACGATGGAAGTCGTCCTCGCTGTGCCCCGGCGAGACCACGACCACACGCGACACCGGCTCGGCGCCGAGCTCATCCAGCTCGACCATGCGGCCGCCGTTGAGCGTCCAATCGTCGAGCTCACCCGTGAACAGGCGCTGCCCGGTCGCGAGTTCGACCATGTAGTGCGCCTCCGGCAGTCGCTCGGTGAGCAGCGCGAGAACCGCAGTCGGGTCGAACGTCTCGACGTGCCAGCGTTCCCATGCTTCGCCGACGCGGCGCATCGTCACGGCGCCATTCGAGCACACGACGAACTCCGGGGTGATCTCGAGCGCGTCGAGCCAGCGCTCCGTGGCCATCCAGCTTCGCCCTGTCGCGATCGTCACGAAGTGACCGGCATCGCGCACGCGCGCGACTGCCTCCGGCACGCCGGGGCTCATCGTCTCGTCCTGCAGGATGATCGTTCCGTCGACGTCGAGGCCGACGAGCCAGGCAGCCGTCACTTCGCCGCCTGCCGAAGTGTCCCCTGCGCATCCCGAAGCGTCGGCTCCAGAACTTCCACCCCGCCGAGGTACGGCCGCAGGGCCTCTGGCACGATCACCGAGCCGTCCGGCTGCTGATGCGTCTCGAGCAGCGCGACGATCCAGCGGGTCGTCGCGAGTGTTCCATTGAGAGTCGCAACGTGCTGTGTCTTCGCCGTGGCCCCGTCCTCCGCCGCGCTCCCTGAGCCTGTCGAAGGGCGGTGCCGCACGTCGAGGCGACGCGCCTGGAACGTCGTGCAGTTGGACGTCGAGGTGAGCTCCCGGAACGCGTCCTGCGTCGGAACCCACGCCTCGATGTCGTACTTGCGCGCGGCGCTGGAGCCGAGGTCGCCCGCAGCGACGTCGATCACCCGGTACGAGAGTCCGAGAGCGGTGAGCATCTCCTCCTGAAGCGCGACGAGGCGCAGGTGCTCCGCCTCAGCGTCGTCCTGCGTGGTGTAGACGAACATCTCGAGCTTGTTGAACTGGTGCACCCGGATGATGCCGCGGGTGTCCTTGCCGTAGGAGCCGGCCTCGCGGCGGTAGCAGGTCGACCACCCTGCGTAGCGCAGTGCGCCACCGGAGAGGTCGACGATCTCGTCCTTGTGGTACCCGGCGAGCGCGACCTCGCTGGTGCCGACCAGGTACAGGTCGTCGTCCTTGTCGAGGTGGTAGACCTCGTCAGCGTGCTCGCCGAGGAACCCGGTGCCCTGCATGATCTCCGGACGCACCAGCGTCGGGGTGATCATCGGCACGAAGTCGTTCTGCAGCGCCTTGTCGAGCGCCATGTTCATCAGCGCGATCTCGAGCCGCGCTCCGATGCCGCGGAGGAAGTAGAAGCGCGAACCGGACACCTTGACGCCGCGCTCCATGTCGATCGCGCCGAGCAGTTCGCCGATCTCGAGGTGGTCGCGCGGGCCGTTCGGGAACGATGCCGGATCGAAGGTGGGTGCCTCTCCGACGCGGCGCAACTCGACGAAGTCCGCTTCCCCGCCTGCCGGCACGCCGTCGATCACGACGTTCTCGATGAAGGCGAGAGCGGATGCCGCGGCATCCGCCGCCTCGTTCGCCGTCTGCTGCGCCTGCTTCACGCGTTCGGCGAGCTCCTTCACCTGCGCGACGAGGGCGGCCTTCTCCTCCTTGGGAGCCCTCGCGACCTGCTTGCCGAAGGCGTTCTGCTCCGCACGCAGATCCTCGAACGCGCTCAGCGCTGCCCGACGCGATCGGTCGGCCTCGATCGCCGCATCGACGGTGGCGGCGTCGTGGCCGCGCGCGATCTGCGAGCGGCGGACGAGGTCGGGCTGGTCGCGGAGAAGGGCGAGGTCGATCATTCATCAAGTCTACCGGGGGTGCATGCCGGCGCTGAGGCGGGGACGTAGAGTGAACGGCATGCCGAAGAGCGCCTCCCCACAGAGCCGGGCCGCCCTCGTCTACAACCCCATCAAGGTCGACGAGAAGCGCCTGCGCTCCGCTGTGCGCGAGCTGTCGAAGGACGCGGGGTGGGCCGCGCCGTTCTTCTACCAGACGACGATCGAGGATGCCGGGCAGGAGGCCGCACGCGCCGCCATCACCGATGGCGCTGATGTCGTGCTCGTCGCCGGCGGTGACGGCACCGTGCGGGCGGTCGCCGAGGCGATGGCAAGCACCGGGATCCCCCTGGCGATCATCCCCAGCGGCACGGGCAACCTGCTCGCACGCAACCTCGGACTCCCCCTCGCCGTCCCTGAGGCGATGATCCGTGCCGCTCTCGGCGAGTACCGGTATCCGATCGACATCGGCTGGGCCGCTCTCACCCGCGAGAGCGGCGAGACGACCGAGCACGCTTTCGTCGTGCTCGCCGGCATCGGCCTGGACGCCGACATGATCGCCAACACGCGTCCCGACCTGAAGAAGTCCGTCGGCTGGGTGGCGTACGTCGACGGGGCCGCGCGATCACTCCCGAACGCGAAGCCGTTCCGGATCGTCTATCAGATGGACGAGTCGCGACTGCATTCGACCAAGGTGCACAGCGTGCTCTTCGCGAACTGCGGCACGTTGCCCGCCAGGATCGCCCTTATCCCGTCGGCGTCGATCACCGACGGCGAGATGGATGTCGCGATCATCCAGCCGACCGGCCCCTTCGGATGGCTCGGGGTGTGGCGAAAGATCTGGTGGGACAACTCGGTGCTGCGCAGGTTCCGCGCCGGGCGCCTGGTGCTGCAACGCCGCGGCAGGGACGCGTCGGTGCGCTACCTGCGCGGCAAGGTCGCCGAAGCCGCCGCCACGCAGCCGATACCGATCGAACTCGACGGCGACGAGTTCGGCGAGGCCGTGCGGATCCGCTGCCGCATCGCCCCCGGCGCTCTGCTGCTGGCGCTGCCCGAGGGGCATCCCGTCGATTCTCTCTGAGCGCGCGGCGAGCTGCCTCAGCCCTTGATCACCGAGACGGTGCCGTCGAGATTGCCGCCGACGAGCGTCAGGACGAACTCGCCATCGTCCTGGTCGTCGTCATCGCTGCCGTCATCGCTGCCGTCATCGCTGCCGTCATCACTGCCGTCATCACTGCCGAACGCGAGCACGGTGGCTCGCGGCACCATGTCCATCGTGCATACCCCGTCTTCCGTCGTGAACGTGACGGTGGCACCGCCCTGCTGCTCTTCGACGCTCTCGACGATCGGTGGGCAGGTGGATGAGCCCCAGGTGAGCAGCACCGCACCGTCGTCGTCGAACCAGCCGGCGCTCGGTGCGTATTCGGTGGAGCTGCCGGGCGTCCCGGTGAGCGCGGAGTTGCCGTCGAGATCGACATCGTCGGTGACGTCGCCGACCGTGACGACGAACTCGATGTCCTTGGTCGGATCGACGCCCTCAGGCATGCCGCCGACGCTCGCACGCGGTGCGAGATCGGCCGTGCACGCCTGCTCCGCACCGTCCGAGCTGGGCGGGTCGACCAGAGAGACGGTGACCTTCTGCCCGTCGGCGGTGACCTCATCCACGATCGGAACGCACGTCGACGACCCCCACGTGACGATGGCGAACATCCGGCCGTCGTCGAGCCAGGCCGCCTCGATGTCGTCCTCGGCCGGCGGCGCGGTCGCACTGCCCGAGTCATCCGGCGTCGCGCTGCTGGTCGGCGTCGATGAGCCGGGCGATGTCGCACAGCCGGTGACGAGCAACGCCGCGGCGAACAGAGTCGATGCAGCAAGGACGAGACGCGATGGCGTGGTCATGCCATCAGAGTAGCCGTCGCTCGCCGCTGTGTCAGCGTCGAGACGTCGGGGAATGCGACAGGCTCACTGCAGCGCGGAGGTGAGCCTGGCGAGGTTGTCGAGCACGGTGGAGCGCAGAGGCTGCTGCAGCCACTCCTCCAGGGTGAGTTCGCGGCTCAGCGCACGGTACTGGTCTTCGACAGCCCGCATCTCGGCGACGAACTCCTCGCCTCGCACCAGCATCGAGATCTCGAGATTCAGGCCGAAGGAGCGCATGTCCATGTTGCTCGAGCCGATGACGGCCACCTCATCGTCGATCGTGAGGCTCTTCGTGTGCAGGATGTACGGCCTGCGGTACATCCAGATGCGCACGCCCGCGCGCAGCAGCGCCTCGTAGTAGCTGCGCTGCGCGTGGTAGACCACCGCCTGGTCGCCCTCCTCGGACACGAACAGCTCGACCGCGACGCCGCGGTCGCATGCGGCGTTCACTGCGAGCAGCAGTGCCTCATCCGGAACGAAGTACGGACTCACGATCATGATCTTCTCGCGCGCCGCGTAGAGCAGCGCGAGGAAGAGTCGCAGGTTGTTCTCGACCTCGTAACCGGGTCCGGAGGGGACGATCTGGCAGTCCAGGTCTCCACTGCCGATCTCGGCCCGCGTGATGTCGATCTCGGCGAGCACCTCGTCGGTCTCGCTGTACCAGTCGCTGAGGAATATCGCGTTGATGCTGAGCACGATCGGTCCGTCCACACGCACCATCAGGTCGACCCAGTGCAGTCCGCGCTTGATGTTCTTGGGCAGGTTGTACGTGGAGTCCGTGACGTTCTGCGATCCGACGAAGGCGAGCGTGCCGTCGACGACGAGTAGCTTGCGGTGGTTGCGCAGATCGGGGCGCTGCATCCGGCCCTTGAGCGGCTGCATCGGCAGCATCAGCTGCCAGTCGGCGCCCATCGCGTCGAGTCGCTTGATGGTGTCGCGATAGCGGGGCTTCCAGCGGTTCGCCCAGTGGTCGAGCAGCACCCGCACGGTGACACCGCGCGCCGCGACCTCTTCGAGAGCGCGGAAGAAGTTGTCGGTCGCGTCATCCGACTGCAGAATGTAGAACTCCACGTGCACGTAGTCGTCCGCGGTGCGGATCGCCTCCGCCATCTCATCCAGTGAGCTCTGGTAGTCGCTGATCAGATGAGCGCCGTTGTCTCCGGAGATCGGCAGTGCGCCGAGCTTCTGGTTCATCGTCACGATGGGCGGGAACCATTCCGGGGCATTCGGGCGGAGCGTGCCGAAATGCAACTGGTGGCTCGTCTCATCGATGTAGGCGTTGATCTGATCCTGTTTGCGTCGTCGCGCTCGAGGCAGACGCGGATTGCCGATGACGAGGAAGAGGATCACCCCGATGTAGGGGATGAAGAACACGGCGAGCAGCCACGCCATCGCAGCGGTCGGACGGCGGTTGCGCGGAATGATGATGACCGCCGTGACGCGGATCACGGTGTCGATCACGATCGCGATGCCGAGAACCCACCACGGCCATTGCTCCATGCGACTCACCCCCGACATCCACCGCGCGTGCTCGCCGAATGCGGCGCCAGCCTCAGCGTAGCCGGTGCGGACGACAGCGCTCGGCAGGTGCGATCGCAGGGATCAGGAGGCGCGAGGCGGGAGGCCGCGCGCTGCGCGCTCCTGCGCCTCGATCCGCGCGTGCGTTTTGCGCTCGGTCCGGTCGGAGCGGACGATCCCGCGTATCACGATGTAGAAGACCACGCTGACTCCGATCGTCGGCAGGAGCGACCACGCTGCGGCGACCCAGAAGCTGTCCATGCCTCCATCGTACGCCGTCGCCACGCTCCCTCGACTCGTCCTCCACATCGGGGAACCGTTGATCCACCCTGTGCACAGCCGTTCGCACGCCTCCTGATCGGCCAGACTCACGGCATGAACACAGTCCTCCGCGCCACAGATTCCGCCGAGTTCCTCGGCCTCGTCCCGTCCCTCGCCGGGTTCACACCACGGCGGAGCATCGTGCTGCTGCCTTTCCAGCGCTCCCGCGCACACGGCGCGATGCGCATCGACCTGCCGCGAGACGGCGTCGACCTCGACGAGTACGTCGACACCGCGATCGGTCTGGTCTCGCAGGTCAGAGGGACGGATGCCGTCGCCGTCGTCGTGTACACCGACGAGGCGCCGCAGCATACGCCTGATGGGATCGTGCTGCCGTCGAGCATCGTCGTCGACGAACTCCTCGGCCTCAGCGAAGACCTCGGCATGCACATCGTCGACGCCCTCTGCGTCACCCCCGAAGGGTGGGCGAGCTACCTGCACGATGAGCCGACCCTGCATCCGATCGCCGATATTCCGGCACCCGTGTCGATTCCGGGGCTGGCCGATGTGGCGGGCGACCAGGATTCCGGCACGGCGCTGCCGGTCGTCGATCTCGCGGAGAAGGAGCGGGTCGGCCGTGCACTGCTCGAGATCTCCGATCTGCTCGCTCATGAACATCTGGGGCTCTCCGACCGCGCACGCACGAACCCGCAGGCGATCGCCGCATCCGTGGTGCTCGAAGATCTGCCGCGCTTCTTCGAAGACCTGCTCGACTCGCCGGAGAATCTGCCGCCGTTCGCCACGGCCGCACTGCTGTGGTGCATGCAGCGGCCACGGTATCGCGATGTGGCACTGCTGCAATGGGCGACCGACCTGCGCACCGGGAAACGGGCACTGACCGCACAGCTCGCCTACGCCGCGGGCGGAACGACAGTACCCGACCATCTGGGCGAGATCTTTCTCGGGCGCGGTCCTCGCCCCGACGTCGATCGGCTCAGGGTCGCGTTGACGATCGCACGAGGCGCCGCCGCCCGCGCGCCCCGCGCATCGCGGCCGGCGCCGCTCACGGCCGCAGCCTGGCTGTCCTGGGCGCTCGGCCGTTCCTCGCACGCCGCCCACTATCTGCGGCTCGTGAGCGAGATCGATCCCGAATACTCGCTCGCCTGCCTCATCGGCAGCATGATCAATGCGGCACTGCTTCCGCAGTGGTCATTCCACCGCGGCGAGGCGGTCGAGAGGTGAGTGCTACTTGACCAGCGGGAAGAGGATCGTCTCGCGGATGCCGAGCCCGGTGATCGCCATCAGCAGACGGTCGATGCCCATGCCCATGCCGCCCGACGGCGGCATGCCGTGCTCGAGCGCTCGCAGGAACTCCTCATCGACGCGCATCGCCTCGACGTCGCCGGATGCTGCGAGCTTCGCCTGTTCGACGAAACGCTCGCGCTGAATGACGGGATCCACGAGCTCGGAGTATCCGGTCGCCAGCTCGAACCCGCGGATGTACAGGTCCCACTTCTCCACGACACCCGCGATCGAGCGGTGCTCGCGCACCAGCGGCGAGGTGTCGACGGGGAAGTCCATCACGAACGTCGGACGCACGAGGTCGCCCTTGACGAAGTGCTCCCACAGCTCCTCGATGAGTTTGCCGTGGATGGCGTGCGACGGAACGTCCACGCCGTTCGCCTCGGCGAAGGCGATGAGATCCTCGACCACATCGTCCGGGGTGAACGTGCGTCCTGCCGCCTCGGAAAGCGACTCGTACATCGAGACGCGATCCCATTCGCCGCCGAGGTCGTACTCGGTGCCGTCGGCCCAGGTGACAGTGGTGGAGCCCGAGACGGCGATCGCCGCCTGCTGCACGAGCTCCTGTGTCAGCTCGGCCATCTGGTTGTAGTCGCCGTATGCCTGGTAGGCCTCCAGCATCGCGAACTCGGGGCTGTGCGTCGAGTCGGCCCCCTCGTTGCGGAAGTTGCGGTTGATCTCGTAGACGCGTTCGATACCGCCGACCACGGCGCGCTTGAGGTAGAGCTCCGGCGCGATGCGCAGGTACAGCTCGGTGTCGAAGGCGTTGGAGTGCGTGATGAACGGACGGGCGGATGCGCCGCCGTGCTGCACCTGAAGCATGGGCGTCTCGACCTCGAGATAGTCATGTATGCCGAAGGTCGCACGCAGGCTCGCGTTGACGGCTGCGCGGGCTCGCACCGTGGTGCGTGCCTGCTCGCGCACGATGAGGTCGAGGTAGCGGCTGCGCACTCGCCCCTCTTCGCTGAGTTCGGAGTATGCGTTCGGCAGCGGGAGGATCGCCTTCGATGCGATCGCCCAGTCATCAGCCATGATCGACAGCTCGCCGCGGCGGCTGGAGATCACCTGGCCGTGCACGAAGACGTGGTCGCCGAGGTCGACGAACTCCTTCCACCGCGCCAGCGAATCCTCGCCCACCTCGGCGAGTGAGATCATCGCCTGGATGCGCGAGCCGTCTCCGGCCTGCAGCGTGGCGAAGCAGAGCTTGCCGGTGTTGCGGCTGAACACGACGCGACCCGCGACGCCGACGACGACGCCGGTCTCGGCCCCCGCTTCGAGTTCGCCGTACTCGGCGCGCAGCGCCGGGATCGTGTGGGTCACCGGAACGGCGACGGGGAACGCGCCCCCCGCGGCATCCGCTCGCTGCTCGATCAGACGCTCGCGCTTGGCGAGGCGCACGGCCTTCTGCTCGTGGACGTCCTCCTCACCGGAGCCGTCGTCGGAAGAGGTTGCAGGCGCGTCAGGCGCGGTGGTCATAAGAGCTCCTTGAAAGTCCCGCTCAGTTTACCGGTCGGCCCTGCGCGCCCCCGCCGGGCTCGAGGCGGGCCCGGCCCGGGGAAACCCAGACCATCTGGCGTGGCGCTGGCGTGTGGGCGCCCGACATGCCGTAGACACGCCGACTCGTCTCCGTTTTCCGATGGCCGCTGCCGACGGTCGCTGAGGCGCTGCGCCGTCAGATGATAGGCGGATCGGATGCTTCGCGCAGAGCCCGCTCGACGGTCGACTGCACGAGCGCCGAGAGGTAGCCGCCCGGGTTCTCCACCCCGATGCCGCGAAGCAGCGAGGTCGACTGCCCGATGATCGCCCTGGAGAACTCGGATGCCGTCGCGATCGCCTCCGCGTAGGCGACGCGGTCGTCTTCACCGATGACGATCGGCTCGCAGCCGAGTTCGACCGCGAGCGCCTGTGCGATCGGCAGCACGGCCGCAGGCGCGGTGACCGCCGCGAACGCCGCATGCAGCTGACGCAGGTCGATCGATGTGCCCGTGAACGTGATCGCCGGGTGCACGGCCAGCGGGATCGCGCCCGCACGCTGCGCAGGCTCCAGCACGCTGATGCCGTAGGCGGGATCCGTGTGCAGCACGAGTTGCCCCGGCTGCCATGCGCCCAGCTCGGCCAGGCCGCTGACGAGCCCCGGCAGCTCGGCGTGCGGCACCGTCAGGATCACCAGCTCGCTGCGGCGCAGCACCTCGGCGGCATCGAGCACTGGCACATCGGGCAGCACACCGGCGACCCGATCGTCATCGGAGCCGCTCGTGATGCCCGTGATCGCGTGGCCTGCCCCCGCGAGGGCTGCGCCGATCACCGGTCCGACTCGTCCGGCGCCGATGATCCCGACGCCGAGTCGTCCGTCACGGTTCATGCAGACCACTCGTGAGCGGCATCCTGAGCCCAGCGATGACTGTGATCCCGGCCCGCTGCCGCCGCTGCGCGGCGGGAGATGTCATCGACGGCCGCTGTCAGCTCGACACTCTCGATACCGACCACATCGCCGAGGACGGGACCGGTGACGCTGTGAGCCTTGAGGATCGCCACGCGCTGCGCGCGATCGATCGGTCCCTGCGCAGCCGATACACCCTGCAGCCGAGCCAACGGGAACACCGCGAGCTTGCGCCAGAAGTTGCCGCGCCTCATGATGACGGCGAAGTCGGTGACGGCGAAGCCGTGGCGCTTCCATGAGAACGGTCGGCGCCACCAGCCGCGCTTCTGCAGCACCTGATACGGATCGCCCGCCTGGGGGCCGAGGATGCCGTGCTCCCAGACGAGAGGACGATCCTCCACTGGCATGTCAGGCAGGACAAGCGCGAGCACGCGCTCGACGTCGGCGCGCGTGCCGACCGGCAGCACGACGTTGAATTGCTGCGCCGTGCTGGACTGCTGCTGGGATGCGCTCTTGCCGCTCATCCGGTTGATCTTGATGGTCCACCAGCCGAACGGGCGCCACAGGATCGACTGCGTCACCTCGACCGCGAAGATGCGCCCTGGCGGGATCGTCTCGGTGACGGTCGTGAACAGGCCGAACGTGATGCGCACGCCGTCGGGCGTGGGCGCGATCGAATATCGCAGCGACTTGGAGATCTGCGCCCAGGTGATGGCGACCGCGGCGATGATGAACGGTATGCCGACCCCGAGGCCCGCCCCCAGCAGGACGAACCTGCCGTCGCCGTCCTCGTTCGCCAGAGCGATGGGCAGCATCGTGGCGATGAACACGGCGAACACCACCAGGAAGAACACGAGCCACAGCACGCCAGCGAGAACCTGCGATCCGATCAAGCGCCCGGTCGGGATCTTGACGACGCTCTCGGGGACGACATCGCCCAGGTCGACTCCGCCGATGAGGTCGTTCACTCCCCCGTTCATCGAGCCGATCAACTGCGAGCGGATCGTCGCGGCACCTGCCGAACCCGGGTTCTGCACCGACCGGCCCTGTTGTCTGGCCTCACGTGCCGCGCGCGCACCGGATGCGAGGTGGAGGATGTCTGATCGCACCGTCTCGGCCTTGGTCGTCGAGAGGTACTCCAGCGGCACGTTCGCGTCGGTGCCTGCACCGACGACCTCCAACTTGGCCATCCCGATCAGGCGAGCTGGGAAGGGCCGTGTGAGGTTGACGCCCTGCACCCGATCCAGCGGTGCGCGCCGCTGCGAGCGGAAGATGATGCCCTTTCGCACTTCGACGTGCTCGTCGGAGATGCGGAACTCCTGGAAGCGCCAGACCATCCAGAACAGTGCGATCAGCACGATCAGCACGCCGAGGATGACGAGAAGCGCAATCAGGATGAGGTTGTTCTCGAGCACCCAGTCCACCGGATCGCCGCCGGCGTAGTCGCCGACGTTCGCTTCTTCCGGCGCGAACAGTCCGATGCCCCAGTAGATGATGCGGTCGCGGAAGTTGTTCAACACGATGCCGGCGACGATGATGAGCACCAGTCCGCCCTTGAACAGCGGGGTCAGCGGATGCAGGCGGTGCCATTCGGCGTCTGCGAGCGATTCACGGCCCGCCGGGGCGGGAGGCACGGGAGGCAGCGGTGGCAGCGCCCCGGACGGATCCGGAGACTGAGGCGTGCTCACAGCCCGGTCCGCCGGGTTTCTGCGACGTCGATGAGCGTGTCGCGCAGTGCTTCCGCCGCCGCCTGGGTGAGACCCGGGATCTGTACCCCCGTCGTCGCGGCGGCCGTGACCATCTTCAGCTGGGAGACGCCGAAGGCTCGATCCAACGGCCCGTGTGTGATGTCGACGAGCTGCATGCGCCCGTAGGGCACGGCGATGATCCGCTGCCAGAGGATGCCCTTGCGGAACACGATGTCATCGGCGCGCAGCATGAAACCGATCGCTCTGGCCTGACGCGGGAGGATCACGAGCGTGATGAGGGTGATGAGGATGACGAAACCGGCGGGGATCCAGACCCAGCTCTGACGGAAGGCGAGGCCGACGATGAGCGCCACGGCGATGACGACCGCGAGGAGGATGCCGTTCTGCAGGAACTGCGACACGACGTAGCGCGGCGAGATCTGGTGCCACTTGCCGTCGAGATCGATGCGCCCTGCGCCGCGCGGCTCGCGGAGCTTGTCGTACGTTCCCTCGTCGAGGACCGGGGGCGTGGCGATGGGACCGGCGGCCACCGCGGGCGCAGACAGTGCCGCTGTCTGAGGTACAGGAGGACTCACCTGCGGCGCAGCGGGCGCTGGATTCTGCGGTGCCGACGCCGGCACGGGAGGCGCTGGTGGCGCTGGCGGGATGTTCGGCTCCTGCGACGGCCGAACCGGTGATGACGTCGGATGCGGCTGCGTCGAGGGCAGTGTCGGCTCAGCGCCCGGCGTCGGCTCCGGTGGAGGGGTCGTCTGGCTGTCGGTCATCAGGATCCTTCGGCAGTGTGCAGAACTGTTCGGCCACGAGCGCAGCCACCACGAGAACGAGCGAACTCGCCACGAGTGCGGCCATCGCCACAATCGACCCTACCTGGGGATCAACCGGACGCGACAGCAGGAAGATCAGCAGTCCGGCGCCGAAGCCCGACATGATCGCGCCGAGCAGGCTCGACGCCCGCGCGAGGGTCGCGGCGCGCAGTGCGCGGAACGGATCGATGCGCCCCTGAGACGTGCCGCGCACGCTGCGGCGAACCGGCCAGGCGATGGCGAGAACCGCTGCGGCGAGCAGCAGCAGCAGAACGGGCAGGAATCCCGAGGGTGCGAATGTCGCCCTCCCCGACACTGTCAGCAGATGGTCGATGAGGTAGCCGACGCCACCGCCGACCACTGCCAGGAGGATGAGGATCGGCGCCGAGGTGCGCTTCATCCGCGCCCCGAATCGTCGGTCGAATCGTCGGTCGTGTCATCGACGGCGACTTCGTCCGTGTCATCGACGGCGACTTCGCCCGCAGCATCCGCCCGCAGGCCAGCCGCGAGGTCGGCGATACGGCCCCGCCCGGGGATCTCGCCGTCCGGGTCGACGCTGAGCCACGGATCGAGCACGAACAGTCGTTCCGCAGCGCGCGGGTGGGGCAACAGCAATCGCGGGTCATCCGAGACGATGTCGCCGTAGGTGATCAGATCGAGATCGAGCGTTCGATCGCCCCAGCGCTCGCGGCGTTCGCGCCCGTGCTCCTCTTCGATCGCATGCAGCATGCCCATCAGCACCTCGGGCGCGAGGCGGGTGGAGACGATCGCGACAGCGTTGACGTAGACGGGTGCGTCGGGATCGGGGCCGTCCAGCCGCACCGCGACGGTCTCGTGGAGTTCGGACAGCCGCACTTCATCCACGAGCGGGAGCCTCGAGATCCGCTCCACCGCGCGGCGGATGGTCTCACGACGGTCGCCCAGGTTCGCACCGAGCGCGACGACGGCGTTCGCCGCGTCACGGCCGGGGCGCGGGTCCGGACGGGCAGGCGGCGGCTTGCGGATCACTGCGACGCTCCCTGGCGCGAGCGGGTGATGGTGACCGACACATCCGAGAAGGTCAGCTCGATGGGCGCGTGCGGCTTGTGCACCGTGACGATGACCTGCTGCACCCTCGGATCTGCGAGAACGACGTCGGCGATGCGCTGAGCGAGTGTCTCGATGAGATTGACCGGCTCACCTGCCACCACCGCGGCGACCTGCTCTGCCAGCTCTCCGTAGTGGACCGTGTCGACCACGTCATCGGATGCCGCGGCATCCGCCAATTCGAGACGCAGGCGCAGATCGATCGTGAACTCCTGACCGTTCTCACGCTCGTGCGCGAAGACGCCGTGGCGTCCGAAGACGGTGAGTCCGGTGAGCCGGATCTCGTCGAAGTTCTGCATGGTCAACCTTCCCAGGCCTCTGCGATCGCGAGGGCATCGCGAGTCGCCGCGACGTCGTGCACACGCACCGCCCACACGCCGTGGCGAACGGCGAGCGCGCTGGTCACGGCCGTGGCGAGGTCCTTGCGCGCTTCGTCGACCTCGACGTCCGCTTCGCGATCCGGTCCCTGAGCCTGTCGAAGGGATTCGGTCAGAAATCGCTTGCGCGACGTACCGATCAGCACACGATGGCCGAGAGCGGTGATGTCGTCGAGTCCGCGCAGCACGTCCCAGTTCTGGGCGCCCGCCTTGGCGAACCCGATGCCGGGATCGACGATCAGACGTGCGGGCGCGATGCCCGCCGCCGCTGCTTCGCCGACGCGCTCGCGCAGTTCGCCGGCGACCTCACGAGATGCCCGGTGATACTCGGCCTTCGCATACATGTCATCGGACGGGCCCCGCCAGTGCCCGATCGCGAGATCCGCGCTGGACTCGGCGACGGCGCTGAACATCTCGGGGTCGGCGAGTCCGCCCGACACGTCGTTCACGATCCGCGCGCCCGCTCGCACGGCAGCAGCCGCCGTCGACGCGTTGAGCGTGTCGATGCTCACCGGGATGCCGCGAGCGGCGAACTCCTCGATCACCGGGAGCACGCGCTGCTGCTCCACCGCCGCGTCGACGCGTTCGGCACCCGGCCTGGTCGACTCGCCGCCGACGTCGAGCACGCTCGCACCGGCATCGCGCATCGCGAGCCCGTGGGCGATCGCGCGTTCCGGGTCGATGTAGCGGCCGCCGTCGCTGAACGAATCGGGTGTGACGTTGACGATGCCCCAGATGCCGGTCATCGTCCGCCCTCGAACCCCGCGGTCGACGTGCCGCCGATCAGCGCGATGATCTCCTGTCGCGCGACGGGCTCGCTGTACTCTCCGCGTGCCGCGATCGTGAGCGTGGAAGCTTCGCTCTGACGCCCACCGCGCATCGTGACGCAGCCGTGCGACGCGTCGAGCACGACGAGAACGCCGCGCGTGTCGAGGTTTTCCGCGATCGTGTCTGCGATCTGCTCCCCGAGGCGCTCCTGCACCTGCGGGCGGGCGGCGAGGATCTCGACCACTCGCACCAGCGCACCCAGTCCGACGACCTGCTCGCCCGGCAGGTACGCGATGTGCGCGTGCCCCGCGAACGGCAGCAGATGATGCTCGCAGACCGAGCGGAAGCGGATGTCGCGCAGCAGTACCGCGCCGGACGGCAGGGTCTCGGGGGCCGGGCCTCGGGCGACGCTGATCGTGCGGGCGAGAGGCGCCGCAGCATCCTCACCGACGCCGGCGAAGAACTCTGCATACAGCTCTGCCATGCGCGCCGGCGTCTGTCTGAGCCCTGGGCGCTCCGGGTCCTCGCCGATCGCCTCGAGGAGCTCTCGGGTCAGCCGTTCGACACGCGCCGGGTCGACGGCCACGATCAGGCCGTCGCCGGCCGGGCCTGCCCGGATGCGGGCGCGTTGCCGACCTGGCTGCGCGATGCCGTGGCATCCGCCGAGCCGTCCACCGAGGCTGCGGCATCCACCGGGATCACACGAGTGGGCACATCGATCGGCGGACGATCCGACACCGGGCGCTCGCTGCTGGAGAGCCACAGGGGCCGCTCCGGGAGCTTGCGGATCTCAGTGAAGATCTCCGCGATCCGGTTGTGGTCGAGGGTCTCCTCTTCGAGAAGCGCGAGGGCGAGACGGTCGAGGATGTCACGGTTGTCGCTGATCACCTGGTACGCCTCATCGTGCGCCTGCTCGATGAGGGCGCGCACCTGGCCGTCGACGCGCTCGGCGATCGTCTCCGAATACTCGCGGCCGCGGCCCATATCGCGACCTGCGAAGGGCTCGCCGCCCTCGGACCCGAGCTTGACCGGTCCGAGATCGGTGGTCATGCCGTACTCGATGACCATCTTGCGGGCGATGCTCGTCGCCTTCTCGATGTCATTCGAGGCGCCGGTGGTCGGGTCGTGGAAGACGAGCTCCTCGGCGACGCGACCGCCCATGGCGTAGGTGAGCTGATCCTGCAGTTCGTTGCGCGTGACCGAGTACTTGTCGTCGAGCGGCATCACCATCGTGTAGCCCAGAGCCTTGCCTCGGGGCAGGATCGTGATCTTGGTCACGGGATCGGTGTAGTTCATCGCCGCCGCCGCGAGCGCGTGTCCGCCCTCGTGGTACGCGGTGATGAGCTTCTCGCGGTCCTTCATCACGCGCGTGCGGCGCTGCGGGCCCGCGATGACACGGTCGATGGCCTCATCGAGGGCGCGGTTGTCGACGAGCTGCGCGTTCGAGCGCGCTGTGAGCAGAGCCGCCTCGTTGAGGACGTTCGCCAGGTCGGCGCCGGTGAAGCCGGGAGTCTTGCGGGCGACGACGTCGAGGTCGACGCTCTTCGCGAGCGGCTTGCCCTTGGCATGCACCTGCAGGATGTGCAGGCGGCCCTTGAGGTCGGGGGCGTCGATACCTATCTGCCGATCGAATCGGCCTGGTCGCAGCAGCGCGGGATCGAGGATGTCGGCGCGGTTGGTCGCCGCGATGACGATGACGTTCGCGTTCGGGTCGAAGCCGTCCATCTCGACGAGCATCTGGTTCAACGTCTGCTCGCGCTCATCGTTTCCGCCGCCCATACCGGCGCCACGGTGACGTCCGACCGCGTCGATCTCGTCGATGAAGATGATGGCGGGGGCGTTCTCCTTGGCCTGATTGAACAGGTCGCGCACGCGGGAGGCGCCGACGCCGACGAACATCTCGACGAAGTCCGAGCCGGAGATGGAGTAGAACGGGGCGCCTGCCTCACCGGCGACCGCGCGGGCGAGGAGGGTCTTGCCGGTTCCTGGAGGGCCGTACAGAAGCACGCCCTTCGGGATACGGGCGCCGATCGCCTGGAACTTCGCGGGGTTCTGGAGGAAGTCCTTGATCTCCTCGAGCTCCTCGATGGCTTCATCCGCACCGGCGACATCGGCGAACGTGACCGTCGGCGTCTCCTTGTTGGCGAGTTTGGCCTTCGACTTCCCGAACTGCATGACCTTGCCGCCGCCACCCTGCATCGAAGAGAGCAGCCACCAGAACAGCAGGCCGAGCAGCACGAGCGGAAGAAGAAGGGAGAGGAAGCCGTCGAACCACGTGGCGCGGGGGACGACGTCGTTGAAGCCGTCCTTCGGGTCGGCCGAGGTGACGGCCTCGACGACCTCGTCTGCACGTGCGTCCACATAGTAGAACTGCACGGTCTTGGAGTCTTCGAACGCCTTCGACAGGGTCATGTCGACACGCTGATCACCGTCGGTGTTGGTCACCTCCGTGACCGTCTCGCCGGCCAGCAGGTCGAGGCCCTGCTGGGTGGTGATCGTCTTGGGGGCGCCGAGGTTCGAGATCAGCAGGAACCCGCCGAACAGCAAAACACCGATCAGCGCCACATAAACCAGTGGATTCCGGGTGATCTTCTTCACGTCCATGATCCGTTCAGCGTATCGCGCCGTACTTTACGTTCCGCTGGGATTCGCCCACGGCGTACGCCGCGGTGCCCGCGGGTCGTTGAGCGAGCGCCAGCGAGTCGAAACGTCGCAAGTCAGCTGTAGACGTGCGGCGCGAGCACAGCCACATCGCGCAGGTTGCGGTAACGCTCGTCGAAGTCGAGGCCGTAGCCGACGACGAATTCGGTCGGGATGTCGAAGCCGACGTACTTGCAGTCGATCTCGACCTTGGCGGCGTCCGGCTTGCGCAGGAGCGCCAGCACCTCGATCGACTCGGGGCCGCGGGACTCGAAGTTCTCCAGCAACCAGCTCAGCGTGAGGCCGGAGTCGATGATGTCCTCTACGATCAGCACGTGCTTGCCGTGCAGGTCGGTGTCGAGGTCCTTGCGGATCTGCACCACACCGCTGGACTTCGTGCTGGAACCGTAACTCGAGACCGCCATCCAGTCCATCGGTGCGTGGAACGGCAGCGCTCGCGCGAAATCGGCCATCACCATGATCGCGCCTTTCAGCACGCCGACGAGCAGCAGATCCTTGCCCTCGTAGTCCTTCGCGACCTGCGCGGCGAGCTCAGCGAGCTTCGCTTTGATCTCCTCCTCCGTGACGAGGATTTCGGAAAGGTCGTCCTGGATCTCAGCCGCGCGCATGCATCGATTTTAGTGACACGATCCTGTGCGCGCGCACTACTGTGAGCGGTGAGGCGAGCGGACGCCGCCGAAGGAAGGAATCTCATGGCTCTTGACGACATCCTCAAGCAGGTGCCGATCGATGACATCGCGGCGAAGCTCAACGTCTCGCCCGACGTCGCGAAGGCCGCGGTCGAGCAGGGCGGCGCAGTGCTGCTCGGTGGGCTGGCGAAGAACGCCGCCAGCGAGGAAGGCTCCGCGGCGATCCAGAACGCACTGCGCAAGCACGAGGGCAGGGCCGGCGTCTCCACCGTGGACGAGGTCGATCAGGCCGACGGCGACAAGATCGTCACGCACGTTCTGGGCGACCAGAAGCAGGAAGTGACGTCGAAGCTGAACTCGTCGGACAAGACCGCCGGCATCGACTTCGGCAAGCTCCTCCCGATCCTCGCGCCGATCATCATGGGTCTGATCGCGAACAAGAACAAGGAGAAGTCGACGACCGCGGACGGCGCGGAATCCGGAGGCGGCATCGGCGACCTCATCGGAGGACTGATCGGCGGCGGCGAAAAGGACGGCTCCGGCGGTGGGATCGGCGATCTGCTCGGCGGGATCCTCGGTGGCGGTTCGTCCTCCGGCGGTGGTGGGATCGGAGATCTGCTGGGCGGGCTGTTCGGCGGGAAGAAGTAGGTTTCGACTCGCTGCGCTCGCTCAACCCGTTTCGTCGCGGTCACTCCGCTCCCTCGCTCAACGGCCCGCAGCGCAGCCCACTGCGGGCCGTTGAGCGGGGCGGCGCGGCAGACCTGCGGGCCGTTGAGCGGGGGCGGTTACAGATCTGCGGGTCGTTGAGCGGGGGCGGGGCGGCAGACCTGCGGGCCGTTGAACGGGGGCGGCGCGGCAGACCTGCGGGTCGTTGAGCGCAGGTGGCGGAGCCGCCGAAGACGAAACGCGTTGAGCGAGCGCAGCGAGTCGAAACGTCCCTAACGCGCGGTGAAGACGATGCGTCCTCCGGCGCGGGCAGCCGCGCAGCCGGGCAGATCGATCGGTCCTTGGCCGGACCAGTCGGTGACGAGACGCGCGACCTCCAACGTCTGGATACGGGTGAGGCTCGCCCCGAACTCGCTGCGCGCGACGAGGCGGATGATGCGATTGCGCAGCGCCGCGGGGTTGGCTGCGAGCGCGGCGACGCTGACGGAGATGCCTGCTTCTGCGTGCTCGACGATGTCTTCGATGGTCTCTTGGATCATCTCGTCGAACGCCTCGGCATCCTCGCGGAGCTGTTCAGCAGTGCGCGCGAGTGCCTTGGCGATACCGGGACCGAGTTCGCTCTCGAGCACGGGAAGCACACGTTCGCGCACGCGGACCCGCGCGAACCGGTCGTCGAGATTGTGTGGGTCTTCCCACGGCACGAGATCGGATGCTGCGCAGAACGCGCGCGTCGTCTCACGCCGCACGCCGAGCATCGGACGAACCCACATCAGCCCTTCGTCGTCGACGCGGTTCGGCGACATCCCCTGCAGGCTCGCCGCGCCGGCGCCGCGCGCCAGCCCCAGCAGAACGGTCTCGGCCTGATCGTCGAGGGTGTGGCCCAGAAGCACGGCGGCAGCACGTTCTCCGTCCGCGATACGACGCAGCGCCGCGTAGCGCGCGTCGCGCGCCGCGGACTCGGGGCCGTCTGCATCGTGGCGCACATCGACGCGTTCGATCGCAGAGCGGATGCCGAGGGCCCCGGCCTTCGCTGCGGCCGCGGCCGCGGCATCCGCTGACCCTTCCTGCAGCCCGTGATCGATCGTCGCGCTGACCACCTGCATCCCGCGTGCGCGCGCTTCGAACGCCGTCGCGGCGACGAGTGCCAGGGAGTCCGCACCGCCGGAGAGCGCGACCACGATGGTCGACCGCTCCGGCAACTCGGCCAGGGCAGTGCGCACGGCGAGGCGGATTTCGGCGATGGCGGGCGACAGTGAAGGCACACGCCAACGGTACGGCACCGCGAATCTCCTACCCGCGGCATCCTGCGCGGCTCTAGTCTGAGCCTGTGACTGCCCAGACCTTCGCTCCCGAGCGGCTGAAGGCTTTCGTCGATGCCGTCGTGGCGATCGCGATGACGCTGCTGATCCTGCCGTTGCTGGAATCGGTGGCCGAAGCGGCGAACGACGGCACCAGCACCGGGGCGTTCCTCGCCGGGCACCGCGGACAGATCGTCAGCTTCCTCCTCAGCTTCGTGCTGATCGCGCTGTTCTGGATGGAGCATCATCGGCAGTACGAACGCGTTCTTCATGTCACCTCACCACTGCTGTTCATCAATGCCGCGTGGATGCTGACGATCGTGTGGCTGCCGGTGCCGACGGCGATGCTCGGCCAGATGGACACGGACCCGCTGCAGGCGCTGCTGTACATCGGGACGCTGATCCTCACCCAGGCGGCGACCCTCGCGGGAAAGCTGTACCTGCTGCGGCATCCCGATCTCGCCGATTTCACTGCGGAGCGGCTTCGACGCGGCGCGATCGCGGATGTGGCGGCGATCATCCTGTTCTGCATCGCATTGCCGATCGCCGCGTGGGTGCACATCGTCGGCTACTACGCGCTGCTTCTTCTCGCGTTCTCGAGTCCCCTGGAGAAACTGCTCGAGCGACTGCGCAGGTAGGCTGGTCTCCGGCATCCACCCGTCTTTTCCTGAGGAGCACACGCATGGGCGCACACGACGCCGTCATCGAGATCCCGCGCGGCAGCCGCGTGAAGTACGAGGTCGACCACGAGACCGGGCGAGTGCACCTCGACCGCGTGCTCTACACGACCTTCGGCTACCCCGCCGACTACGGCTATTTCGACAACACCCTGGGCGAAGACGGCGATCCGCTGGACGTGCTCGTGCTGCTCGACCAGGCGCTGTTCCCCGGTGTCGTCGTCGAGGTCCGTCCCGTTGCAGTGCTGAAGATGAGCGATGAGGCCGGCGGAGACGACAAGCTCGTCGCCGTGCTGTCGAAGGACCCGCGCTGGGCGCACATCCAGGACATCGGCGACCTCGCCGAGTACACGAAGAAGGAGATCGAGCACTTCTTCGAGCACTACAAGGACCTCGAGCCCGACAAGTGGGTCAAGGTCGACGCCTGGGGAGACGCAGCCGAGGCGCAGCGCATCCTCGATGAGGCGATCGTTCGTGCCGGCGAAACCGCTCACTGAGCCGAGTCGACGTCAGAAGCCCTCGGCCGGCCTTCACGGCGGCCGAGGGCTTCTTCGTGCTCGACCTCAGACCGAAACGCCGCGTGCCGCCATGAAGTCGATGGGGTTGGTGTATCCGCCCCGGATGTAGACCTCGAAGTGCAGGTGGCAGCCGAAGGAGTTCCCGGTGTTGCCCGCATAGGCGATGACCTGACCGGACTCGACCCACTGACCGTTGCGCACCGCGAGCGAGTTGATGTGGGCATAGCCGGTGCCGACGCCGCCGCCGTGCTGGATACGCACGTAGTTGCCGTATCCGCCGTTCCAGCCGGCATAGTCGACGGTTCCGGCGTTGGCCGCGAAGATCGGCGCCCCGCAACCGTTGGCGAGGTCGACGCCGTAGTGGAATCCGCTGGAGCAGTAGCTGTTGCCGCACTGGACCAGGCGCGCGCCGTAGCCCGAGCTGCGCCGTCCGTCGTGCGGGCGCGTCCAACCTCCGGTGCCGCCACCGCCACCGCCGCCGCCGCCACCGCCGCCTCCTCCGCCACCGCCGTTGTTGTTGTTGTTGGCGGCCGCAGCTGCGGCGGCCGCTGCAGCGGCAGCGGCAGCCTCTTCAGCGGCCTTTTTTTCTCGAGCCTTGCGCTCTTCCTCGGCGACGCGCACGCCCTCCTGGTAGTCCGCGACGGTCTTCGCGGTCGTGTCCTGGAGCGCTGCGAGTTGTGCTTCGAGCGTCGAGAGGTAGGCCGTCTGCTCATCGAGCGCGGCCTGAGCCGCTTCGGCCGCCGCTTGAGCGGCGAT
Organism: Microbacterium profundi; assembly: GCF_000763375.1. Classification (NCBI taxonomy): domain Bacteria; kingdom Bacillati; phylum Actinomycetota; class Actinomycetes; order Micrococcales; family Microbacteriaceae; genus Microbacterium; species Microbacterium profundi. Next base: position 1,023,286 of record NZ_JPSY01000001.1, read on the forward strand.
CATCTTCTCTTCGGCCACCTTCTGCAGTCGGTCGCGCTCTGTGCGTGCGACCTGCGCCTGGTCGCTGATCGACTGCGCGGAGTTGCGGGCCGCGACAGCATCGTCGTAGACGGACTGGTTGTAGTCGAGAAGCTTGTCCATCGTGCCGAGTTTGGAGAGCAACTGATCGGCGTTGGCTGCGGATCCGGCGAAGAAGAGCTCGAGGGCGGTGTCGTCGCCGCCGTTGCGGTAGAGCTGTGCGGCTACCTGTCCTGCCTTGGTGGCGGACTCGTCTGCGATCTTCGCCTGCGTGTCGGCCTGCGCCTGGAGCTCATCGGCCTTCGTGATCGCGTCGAAGAACGCCTGCTGTGCGGCGTAATACTCGTCGCCGGCCGTCTTTGCCGCTGCCTGGGTCTCGGCGACCTTCTGGGTCAGCGCATTGATGAGGTTCTGGATGCGCGTGATCTCGGCGGCCTTCGCTGCCTCGTTGTTCTTCGCCTGCTGGACATCGTCCCAGCTGGGGTACGAGGCGGCGTAGGCGGCGTTGACGCCGGAGCCGATGCCGAAGGCGCTGATCGCTGCGACGCTGAGGACGCCGAGGCCGAGGGCGTTGCGCCGGGTGAGAGTGCTCTTCTGCCAGAAGGTGCGCCGCTCGGTGAGGCTCGGTGCGCAGCCGCACGAGTCTCCCGCTTCGCGCGCAGCATCCATCGCGGACTGCTCGTTCACGTGGCCCCTTCCACAGGTTTCACTCATGCCACAGTAGCAACATCTTCAACATCCGCAGCAGCAAATTGGGATGCCGTGAAGGGCAGGTGCCGTCGATCATCCTGCCGAAACGCCCGGGCGGAAAGGCTGCGTGCCCTCGATTAGCGTTTTGGTCAGATCATCCTTTATGCTTGAGCGTCGGCAAGGAAGTCCCCCGGGACACCCTTCGGCCCCATCGTTTAGCGGCCTAGGACGCCGCCCTTTCACGGCGGTAGCACGGGTTCGAATCCCGTTGGGGTCACTCCGTCCGATACAATTTAAAAGCATGGCCCTGTAGCGCAGTTGGTTAGCGTGCCGCCCTGTCACGGCGGAGGTCGCGGGTTCAAGTCCCGTCAGGGTCGCTCTAAGCGACGGGCCCTTTTTTCGAAGAGGGCCTTTCGTCTAGGTTGCGGCAGTTCTACGATTTGCCGCATGGCTCTGTAGCTCAGTTGGTAGAGCGCACGACTGAAAATCGTGAGGTCACGGGATCGACGCCCGTCGGAGCCACAAGGTGACCGTTACAGTCATCCTAGAAACCCTCGCCTAGCTTCTAACATGGCGGGGGTTTTGCTTTGCCCTGATGGGTGCCGGTTTCCGCACCTTTCTCTGGGACTGTTCCGGCTGGTCGTTGAGCGAGCGCAGCGAGTACTTTCCCTGCTCCACGACGAACAACTCGAAGGCAGACGCGTGGGGCGCACCTGGCTCGTCGACGAGACGTCGGTTGCCGCGCGAGCATCACTCGGCGTTTCAGCAGGACGACCATGGACCGCGGCAACCATCCGTCGCATCATGGGTGCGCTCTCGGACGGCGGCCGGCTCGGCACGCGTGACACCGGTCTAATCATGCGTACCAGCACCGACGAGCTCGCGGCGAAGATAGGCCAGGCGATCACGGTTCGCCGATACTCCACAAAGTGGATGGAGCGCGTGGCCGAGCACCTCACGCTTACCGGGGAGAGCGCGATCGATCGGATCACTACCGAGCCGGGGCGGCAGTTGCACGCCGGTGCCCGCGGTCTCCATGGATATGTTCGCAGCGGCGGCTCACTTCGTGCGCTTACGAGCGCTGCGCGCCTCGTCGAGGATTCGACTGGTGACGTTTTCGTCTACCGGATTCGCGACGATGCGTTCCCCTGGCAGGAGACGCCCGTCGCGCTCGTCGCAGCAGACTGCTTCCGATCGACGTCTACGCGCGTCCGATCAGTCGGAATCGACGCACTGGGGCAGATGAGGGCGCAATGGTTGACGAACATCGCCTGACGGACGTCGACATACTCCTGAACCTCGAAGCAATCGCCGCCGACGTCAGCGCTGTGGCCGGACCGCTCCAGCGCCTGGGCATGCGTCCCGTGGAGCCCCGTGGCCCCTTCCACAGATTCGCTCGAGGCGAAGATATCGTCGACGTCATGGTCACCAACCTGGCAGGCCCCGAGAGATGGATGTCGCGCCCCATCATGCGCGCCCCTGGTGCCACGCTCGCGCTGCAGGATCCCGACATCTACATCGTGAAACCGACGGCCACGACGTTCAGATCGCCGTTCCTCGCACACCGGCAGCACTCGTGCTCAAGGCCGCCACCTTCAAGAACGTGAGAACTTTCTATACTCATTCAAGGCTGGCCTCCGGCCTGCTGTGCGGGCACCACCGGACACAGGCTTACAGTTGTGGATCCGAACTATCGGCGAACCTGCGTCCGCTTTCAATGTCCTCGCTAGATCCCCCGTCCACTTTCAATCTCATGCCCATAATGTAGGTAGATCCAAATACACTTACATTGTGGACGTCGAACGCTTCGGAACCAGCCCTCTAGATGAGTGAGTCCGATTGGGTTTAGTGGTCGTAGGCGATGAGTGAGCGTTTGACGGGTGCTCCGATGAGCCAGTTGTGCCAGATTCCGGCTGCGAGGGCGAGGAGCCGTGCGGCGACGCGGGAGTAAACACCAGCGATGGTGCGTCCGCCGTGGTCTTCGAGGGTGAGTTGGCCTTTGAGCGTGTCGAACACGGACTCGACCCATTGTCGGATCCCGCCGAGTTTCCCGAACCTCGGTTTCTCGTCCTTGCGATCGGGACGGATCAGGTGTGCGCCGAGGTCCTCGGTGATGAAGGTTTCGAACTCGCGCCCGGCGAAGCCTTTGTCGCCGATGATGACTTGTCCAGGCTGGATGAGGTGGCGGTCGTGGTCGAGCATCGCTGCCGCGGCTTCGCGTTCACCGATCTTCGGATTCGCGAGTCCCCAGACCACGGGCATCCCGTCCGGTGTGCAGACCAGGTAGAGGCGGAAGCCCCAGAAGAACCGGGAATGTGAGGCACAGTACCCGTAGCCGGCGTCACCGGCAAGGTCGGAGCGTTTCACCGTCTCGCGGGACTTCCCACACGGCAGTGGGGTGGAATCGATCAGCCGGGTGACTTCGTTCCATGACGGGGTATCGCGGGCAAGCTCCGTGATCACCGCGGACAGCAGCCCGGTGGATTGGCGGACGCGCTTGCCCCACCCGGACTGGCCAGGCAGCGCCGGAAACATGCTCTTCAAGTGGGTGCGGGCGTATCGGATCCATTTCCGGTCAGAGGAGATCCCGAGCAGGTGCTGCGCGACGAGTAGACACAGCAGCTCGACATCGTTCAACGCGGGCTTGCGACCGGGGTGGTGGTCCCGGGTGAAGCCGATCGCGGGCAGGATCCGGTCATCGAGATGGACGTAAAGTGTGATCAGGAGGGTGTTGAGGTCGGTATTCACACATTGGGCTTAACACCCTCTGCCAACGATTAACAGCCTCCACGCCGTTCACAGCCAATCGGACTCACTCATCTAGGCTCCCTCACTCCCATCTCTGGCGTCGATGGACGCTTCAACCGTCCGTTCGAGCACTTTGCCTATGTCGCAGATCCGCTGACTGACGAACCACAACTCGAAGGTGCTACCTGGCACGCGGTCACTCGAGCCAGTCGAGCGCTCGCACGACTCGACCAAGCCTCACGCCAAGTCCCCAACCCACGACTGTTCCTCCGCCCTACGCTCCGCCGCGAAGCGCAAAGCACGTCCGCGCTCGAGGGCACGTTTGCCCCTCTTGAGCAGGTCTTGGCTTCCGACGCAACCGAGATCAGCGGGCGCAGCAAAGAGCTTCAAGAGGTCCTCAACTACATCGAAGCCGCCACCCTGGCATACGACGCGGTCGAGCAAGGACGCACCGTGAACGTCGGTCTTCTAGAGACAGTGCACGCCATCCTCGTTCGCGGCACCGATGCCGACACCGAGCAGGCCGGGCGAGTGCGCACATCGCAGGTCGCGATTGGGAGCCCGACCGGCGCCATCGAGGACGCTCGTTTTGTCCCGATGCCTCCAGGAGTCGCTCTAGGAGTAGCGGTTCAAGACTTCACACAGTGGATCAACCGAAGCGGTGCAGCACGCGATCCCATCGTTGCTGCCGCAATGGCCCACTACCAGTTCGAGACGCTCCACCCGTTCAACGACGGCAACGGGCGCATCGGTCGCCTGACGGTCGTGTTGCAGTTCATGACTGACGGCCTTGTCGGTGAGCCCCTGCTCAGCGTCTCACCCTGGCTTGAGGCGAGACGCGCGACCTACCAGGAGCACCTCGCGCAAGTCTCAGCCACTGGTGATTGGAACCCATGGATCGCATTCTTCGCAGAGGGGATCGCCGCGTCTGCCGAGGACGTAGCCCATCGCGTAAATCGGATACTCGCTGTTCAGGCACGCTACGTGCAGATTCTTCAAGGAGCGGGGGCACGTGGCGTTATTCGCGACATCGTTGACGCGCTGATCGGGGACCAAGTCATAACGGTGTCGCTCATGAGCGACCGATTCGGCCGAACGCCTCAGGCTGTATCACCAGCGATCCAGAAGCTAGTCGATCTTGGGATACTGTCAGGCCCGTACGGCACCTATGGGCGCCAATTCATCGCCGATGATATCTTTCTTGCCGTCACCGCGCCCCCCGGACGCGTACCGCTCCCTGATGATCCGCTTCGTCATGAGACTAACGATGAACCTTCTCGCCTCTGACGCATGATGAGCCAGGCACAAACAATTCCAGCGCCGGGGGCGCCGCTGCGACAGAGCAGAGCAACAGCACGGCGACGATGAGCGTGCCTACATCGATCGACAGTTCGTCAAGAGGCGAGTCCATCAAGGAGCCTCGTTGCAAGGCTAGCGACGATCGACCCTAGGGCCCCGGAAGCTGTATCTCCGGAGAAGGAACCCAGCCATCGCAACGCAGCAGGGAGTCTCGGATCGGAGACATCACGTCGTTCGATCACGTCGTCCACAACACCCACTGCACGAGAGAGCTTGGCCCGCGTCCCGGGTTCTGTGACTATCCCAATGAGACGTTCCGCCTCGAACGACAAGGCCGTCAGGTCACGCTCAGCGGCCTCCAAGTGATAGGAGAACGTACCGCTATTGCGCTGGTCGCCAGCACCAAAGTGAGCTGGCCCATTCACGATGATCCGTTCGGCGTGCGGCCCATACGCCTCCCCAGGAGTTTTGAGTTAGCCGCCCCGCAGTCGGCGGTTCCCCCATCAACAACTGGATCAGACCATACTCAGGGAGAACGATCTGCCCTCGCCGCACAAGGTCACGCGCAAGCTGGATCGCCTCTTGCGGCGTGACGCCATAGGACGCCCATGCCTCCCGAGTCATCGGGACATCTGTATGGGTGTCTCTCGCGATCGCACGCCAACTCATCAGAACGTCATGTCCGAGTTCCTCAAGCTGTTCGTCCGTCAATGTGGTCGCTGTCACCTGTCGGACTCGATAGGCGGCGCCGGCCCCAACTACTACAAGCAATAGGATCGGCAGGCCGATCGAAATCAATCAGGCACGGACCCTCCAAGATGACGAACTTCCGGACAGCCTACGCAGGCGCAGCTATCTGTGCCGGGTTCCGTGCCGGTAGCTCCACTGAAACCACTCCAAACCAGCCGTCACCAACGATGATATCTTCCGCGGAATCACGCGGCGAACGGCGACCAACGGGTACCCGCTACCCCACGGAATCCAACTGAAACTCGCGAGGTCACGGATCGACGCCCGTCGGAGCCGCTGTCCCTCAAGAGGCTTTTACTCTTGGGGGCCCTTTCAGTTAAGTCCTGGTCCGAGTAAAAGGTTGCCGTCAGGCGTCGAGCCCGGCTGTCGCCGTCGCGAGGTCGGCGACGACATCGCTCAGTTGGCCGGTCTTCTCGAGCACCGCACGCTGACGCATCGCGCCGTTGCCGCGAGTGAAGATCCGATCGACCTGCTCCTCGACACGCGCCTCGTCGCCGTTGTCGCGCAGCGCCGCACGAACGTGCTCGATGAGGTCGGCGACGACCTCGCGTGCGGCACGGGGTTTGAACGTTCGAGGATCGATCAGGTCACCTTCGATGCCGAACCGTCCGGCCTGCCAGCTCATGAGCCGAAGCATCGAGACGGAGATCGCCGGCGGGCCCTCGCCCTCGCGCCATTCGGCCGCGGCCGTGTCGACGAGGGCGCGGCACAGTGCGGCGATCAGCACGGTGTCCGCAGCATCCGGACACACATCGGCGACACGGATCTCGACCGTCGGGTAATGATGCGACAGCCTCGCATCGAAGTAGACCATGCCCTCATCGAGGATCGCGCCGGAGGCGATCATCGACGAGACGAGCTCGTGATACGCCTCGGCGCTGCCGAACACCTCGGTCGGACCGGCGGTCGGCCAGCGGACTATGGCCTGCGAGCGGAAACTCGCGTACTTCGTGTCCTCCCCCTGCCAGAACGGCGAGTTCGCGCTCAGCGCGAGAAGCACAGACAGCCAGCCGCGGATGCGGTCGAGCACTCCGACACCCTCCTCGTCCGATTCGATGGAGACGTGCACGTGGCATGCGCCCGTGAGCTGCTCGGTCGTCGTCAATCCGAAGTGCTCGACCATCTTCAGGTATCGAGGCTTGCCGACGATCGCGGCTCCGACCGGCAGCGGCGATGTCCCCGAGGCAATCACCCGAGCGCCCGCACGACGCGCCGCGGTGATCGCATACTCCCGCCACGCCCGCACACCGTCGCCGAGCGCGACCATGTCGGTGTGCGGAATCGTGTCGGTCTCGATCTGCTGCTGCTGGAGTTCGTGCTCGAGCGAACCACCTGGCGCGTCGTCGGGCGCGGCAGGCTCGGCGCCGTTCGCCGGCTCAGCAGGCTTCGCAGTCTCTTCCGCATACTGCAGGGTACGAGCGGCAACCGATCGCGGTCGCCCGCTCTCGGAATCGACCAGCAGCAGTTCCTCTTCAACACCGACGGTACGCATGCGCCCAGTTTGCCTGCACGGGGCGAAGAGAGAAAGCTCGAGGTGAGAACGAGAGGAGAATCGCATCGTGTGCAGATTGCTCGGCTACGTCACCACGCGCCCGACTTCGGTCGTCGACGTCCTCGGCCGTGAAGACTTCGAGACCTTCACCGCCCTCACCGAAGTGCACAGCGATGGCTGGGGCATGGCATGGCACCGCTCGCTCGACGCGCCGACCGAAGCGGTCTCCTCGGCGCAGAACGCCTCGGTCGATCCCCAGTACAGCTCGCTCGCAGAGCAGGCACTCGGATGCTGCGGCCTCGTGCACCTGCGCTGGGCGACGGGAGGTCTACCGGTGTCGCCCGCGAACACCCACCCGTTCACCGATGCCGGATACGCATTCGCCCACAACGGCCACATCGCACCGATCGCACACCTCGAAGAACAGCTCAGCACGGCGTCGCGAGCGAAGCTCATGGGCGACACCGACAGCGAGCGCTACTTCCGCCTCATCATGCAGTGCATCGCCGAGGCCTCCGGCGACGAGGCGCAGGGCGTCACCCGCGCGCTCGAGATCCTGGTGCGCGAGTTCCCGAACTCGAGCCTCAACGCGCTCCTTCTCACGCCGACGCGGCTGTTCGCGATCCACATCAACAGCCGCGTCGATTCGCCCGTCGAGTCCCTCCGAGAGCTCTTCGAGTCGGATGAGGCGATGCCGGCAAGTCACGCGACCGAGTACTACGCGATGGACTACCGCATCACCGACGACGCCGTCCACGTCATCTCCAGCGGCCTGGACGCCGAGGGATGGACGCGGATCCCCGAAGACACCGCCGTCATGATCGACCTCGCCACCCAGGAGATCACGCGACTTCATCCGGTACCGCTCGCGTGAGCGTTGACGGTACACACCGCACCGCCGCATCGGGCACGATGGACACATGACTGACGGGTACGACGCCGGGTTCCTGGCCACACCGCTTCCGATCCCCCGCCCCGTTCTCGACGTTCGCGAACTCACTTATCCGCGGTTCTCCGTTCTGGTCGAACCGCAGCGCCGACTCGCCGCAGTCACCGGCGTCAACATCGACGGCGCCCGGCTCGTCGATGTGCCGCGCACCGGCGATTGGCGCCTCGATCCACGGCTCCCGGCAGACGAGCAGACCGGTCCGGATGTGTACGCGCGAAACGACCTCGATCGTGGCCACCTCGTGCGCCGCCGCGACCCCGGCTGGGGCGCGCCCGCTGAGGCTCGAGACGCCACGGAGGCGACGTTCTTCTACCCGAACGCAGCGCCGCAGGCGGCCGGCTTCAACCAGTCCAAAGAACTCTGGCTCGGTCTCGAGGATCACGTCCTCGAATACGCCGAGACCACCGACCAGCGCGTGTCCGTCTTCACTGCGCCGGTGCTCGCCGATGACGATCCGCCGTATCGCGGCATCCGAATCCCCCTCCGCTTCTGGAAGATCGCCGCATGGCAGGGCCCGACCGGGCTCGCGGCGACGGGCTTCATCCTCGACCAGTCCGACCTCGTCGACACCTCCGAAGGGATCCTCGCCGCACCGCCGCTGGGAGCGTTCCGCACCTTTCAGGCGCCGATCGCAGACATCGCCGACATGACCGGCATCGATTTCGGCGCATTGCCGGATGCCGACGTGCTGGCGGCGCGGACCGTGCGCCCCGACGCCTGGCGCACACTGGACACCGCGGGCGACGTGCTCCTGTGAGCGCGCGCCCTCCCCTGCCCGCCGGCGCAACCCGGCGCATCGAACTGACCATGCACAAGCCGTGGTTCGCCCTCTACGCAGGCGTCAGGCCGACGCTCGTCATCGCAGGACGCGGCCAGCCGACGCAGTGGGGCCCCGGCACCTGGCAGGTTCCGTCGGACGCGTCCGTGACGCTGGGGGTCTATCTCTTCAACAGGCTCTGGCGCTTCGGCGAGGCCGAGATCGTCCTCCAGCCCGACCATGAAGCAGCGCTCGAGTACCGCGCGCCGGCATTGCCGTTCGTTCGCGGCCGCCTCCGCCTTCGTACCCGCTCCGGCGCGCCGCAGATCCCGCAGGGGTGACGCCCAGGCGCCTCCTCGACACAATGGAGGTATGTCCCCCGAACGTCAGTGGAGGTTGTTGACTTCCGTCCGTCGCGCCATCCGCACCGATCCCTCGAAGGTCGCACTCACCGAGATGCACCCCGTGGTGGGTGAGACGGTCGTCGTCAAGATCCTCGACCTCGCATTGCGGATCGGGGAATCGATGTTCGCCGTGGGGGCATCGGCGCACGACGTCACCTTCGCGATCACCCGCGTCGCCCGCGTGTACGGCCTGACCGGGGTGCACGTGGAAGTCACGTTCAACGCGATCAACGTCTCGTACCACCGGGGTGAGGAGGACTGGCCGACCACCCTGATGCGCGTCGTGCGCGCGGCGTCCCCCGACCACGCGAAGCTGCAGCGTCTCCAGGCGCTGGTCGTCGACATCACCGAGGGCTTGGATCTGGATGCCGCGCGGATGGCGTTCCGGATCATCCGGCGCACGCCGTTCCTGTACCGTCCGCTCGTCGTGATCATCGCCAGGGCGCTGCTCACCGTGGGTGTCGCCATCCTGCTCGCCGCATCGCCGATCATCATCCTGCTGACCTTCATCGCCGCCTTGTGCGCTGCGTTCACGCAGGCCGGCCTCGCGCGACTGCAGGTTCCGTCGTTCTTCAGCCAGATCGCCGGCGCGTTCGTCATCACCGTCATCGCGACGGCGACCTCCGCGCTCGGCGCCGCCGGGATCGCACCGTTCGATCAGGTGCAGCCGTCGATCATCGTCGCCTCGGGCATCGTGCTGATGCTCTCCGGTCTCACCGTCGTCGGTGCCGCCCAGGATGCCATCGACGGATTCGCCCTCACCGCGGGCGGCCGCATCCTCGACCTCACGATGCAGACGGTCGGAGTCGTCCTCGGCATCCTCATCGGACTCGAACTCGCGCGACTCGTGGGCTTCAGCATGGCGCTGCCCGACGACATCCTGCCGTTCGGCAGTCTCGCCCACCAGATCGCCGGCTCCATGATCATCGCCATCGCGGTCGCACTGTTCAACGGTGCAGGGGCGCTGATCATCCTCGTCAGCGCAGGGCTGAGCGTGATCGCGATCGTCGGCTACAACCTCGCGATCCTCCTCGACATCCATGAGGCTGCGGCGAGCGGTGTCGGCGCGCTCATGGCGAGCTTCATCGGCATCCTGATCGCCCGGAACTTCCATGTCCCGTCCGTCGCCGTCACGACGGCGGCGATCGTCCCGCTCGTACCCGGTTCGGCGGTCTTCCGCGGCCTGCTCGGAATGGTGGACTCGAACGGCACTGCCGAGGGGATGCTGGTGAGCATCAGTCCGCTCGTGCTCGCGGGCTCGATCGGCATCGGCCTGGCCGCGGGCGCATCGCTTGGTCTGTACCTCGGCACCCCGTTGCGCGAGACGCTCGCCAGCGTCGCGAAGTCGCGCGCCCGCGTACGGCGCTGATCGGCCGCCTCAGCCGCGGCTGCGCCCGACATAGACCGTGTTGGACGAGACCCCACCTGTGACCGGGTTGTCGAAGTCGACGACGTGCGCCGCCGTGGCGTCGAACACGGCGTTCATCTCGACCATGAAGTCGTCATCGGGCGGATCATCCGACCAGAGGGCGAAGACGCCGCGCGGCGCGAGATGGCGGTCGAGTGCCCGCAATCCAGCGGCGTTGTAGAGGTCTGCGTGCGTCGGGTCGAGTTGGTGGCGCGGGGAGTGATCCACGTCGAGCAGGATGGCTGAGTACCCGCCGCGGCCTTCCGCGGGCTCCGACCGCATCACGGCGAAGAAGTCGTCCTCCACCAGGGTCGTTCGCGCATCGGTCACGAGCGCGGTCGACGCAGGCAGCAGCTTCCGCTCGTGCCAGTCGATCACCGCACCGAGCCGGTCGATCACCGTGAGTTCGCGTACGCGGTGGTCCCGCAGCGCGGCGACTGCAGTGTACCCGAGGCCGAGTCCTCCGACCAGGACCGTGAGTTCGTCGCCCTCGACAGCGGCCAGCCCCAGGTTGGCGAGCTCTTCCTCCGCCACGGTGAACAGGCTCGACATGAGGTACTCGTCGCCGAGCTTCACCTCATAGATCTCCCGGCCCACCGCCGGCTCGGTGCGGCGGCGCAGCATGAGGTCGCCGATCGGTGTGGGCTGCCAGTCAAGTTCTTCGAACCGAGTGATCACTGCGGCGTCCCTCCGTCATGCCCCACCCTATCCGCACCGGCAGATCCGGATCGCCACGCGTCACTCGCGCCAGACGTCCGGCCTCGACATCAGACCTGCACCGCGCTCTAACTCGGCGGCGAGCGCGATGATCCGCGCTTCCCCACCCGGCCGACCGATCAGTTGCACGCTCACGGGATGCCCCGATGCGCTCAGCGTCACGGGCACCACGATCGCGGGCAGGCCCGCGACATTGACGAAGCTCGAGTACGGTGCGTACCGCACCTGCTGGGAGAAGTTCTCCGCCGCATCGGTCGGGTGGAACCATCCGATCGGCTGCGGCGGCAGCGCGAGCGCCGGTGTGAGCACGGCCTCGAACGGAGCGAACGCCGTGATGGTCTCGCGCTCGAAGACCGTCGCCGCGGCGAGCGCGTCGAGCACCTGAGTGCCCGTCAACGCCCGACCCTCGCGCACCAGCCATGCGGTGATCGGCTCCACGAGCTCGAGTTCGGCATCGGTCAAGTGCATCCGCGCGGCGCTCGTGCGCCAGATGGTCGTGAACATCTCCCCGTAGCCGCGCGGACGCCACTCGAACCGGTCGACGCCGTGGCCGGCATCCGCCAGCAGTGCCGTCGCGACGTCGACTGCACGCGACGCCTCGGGATCGAGCCGGATGTCTTCGGCGTCATCCCACGGAGAGACGGTCGTGACGCCGATGCGAGCGGATGCCGCAGCCGCAGTCGCGGCTTCGAGGAACGCGCGTCGGCCGGGCGCCGACGTCGCGTACGGATACGGCCGCCCACCCGCCTGAACATCGAGCAGCAGCGCCGCATCCGATACAGTGCGGGCGATCGGACCCGCTACCGGCAGCCCGCCGGGGCTGTCGAGACCGGAGGCGAACGGCACCCTCCCCCGTGACGGTTTGATCCCCACCACCCCGACAGTCGCGGCGGGGATGCGGATCGAACCGCCGCCGTCCGATGCCGGGGCGAACGGAAGCAGACCAGCGGCAACTGCGACTGCGGCGCCGCCGCTCGATCCTCCTGCACCGTTCACGAGGTTCCACGGGTCGCGCGCGGGCGGTGCGATCTGCGTCTCGGTGTAGCCGGTGAGACCGAACTCCGGAGTGTTCGTCTTGCCGAGGCTGATGCCGCCGGCCTCGTCGAGCACCGCGGCCTGATCCGCCGTGGCATCCGGAACGTAGTCCCGATGCAGGCGGGAGCCGAATCTTGTCGGCACGCCGGCGCGCGGTACGAGGTCCTTGTCGGCGAACGGCAGGCCCCACAGCGCCGCCCCCGCCGTGTCCCCGTCGTCGAGCGATGCGGCGCGCGCGAGCGCAGCATCCGCCGTCACCTGCACGAACGCGCCGAGTCCGTCGTCCAAGCGGGATATGCGATCGAGATAGTGGCGCGTGAGTTCGACCGGGCTGATCTCGCGGGCGCGGAGCGCCGCCAGTTGTTCTATCGCCGTCAGGTCGTGGAGCTCAGCCATACTTCGAGCCTACGGGCGGGTGCGGCGCTCCGTACGCTCTCGGTGCGAATGATCAGCCTGTCGGGCTCAACGCCTCACTGCCTGGGCGGCACGCCGTGCTGTTGAGGGCTCGGCGGCCCCGCGTACGGCCCGCCCGGACGCTGACCCGCACGCTCCGCATCTGCGCGCAGGATGCCGTTCTTCACCGCCGTACGCATGAGCAGGTACCCGATCCACAGCATCAGCGCGATGGTGCCGAGGTAGATCACCAACCCGAAGATGATGGCGCCGATGCCGAGGCCGGCGGCCATTCCTGAATAGTCGTTGTCCATGCCCCACAAGCTAGCGAACGACGTCCGCCGCCGAAAGGGCTTGCAGACTGGTGCGAGCTACGCCCGACCGAACTGCGCCACAGCGGGGCAGTCGAACGGATCGGCGCCCGCAGAGAGTCCCACGCGGTTCAGGTACTCGATGACGATCACGTACGACTTGAGCAGGCTGGTCTCGGTGTACGGCACGTCGTTGGAGAGGCAGTAGTCGCGCACGATCTCTCTGGCCTTCGCGAGGTGCGGGCGGGGCATGTTCGGGAACAGGTGATGCTCTACCTGGTAGTTCAGGCCACCCATGAAGATGGTCACCCACCAGCCGCCCGAGATGTTGCGCGAGGTGCGAACCTGCTTGGTGAAGAAGTCCAGTCGTGCACCCGGCTCGATGATCGGCATGCCCTTGTGGTTCGGCGCGAACGCCGCACCCATGTAGACGCCGAAGACGGCGAGCTGCACACCCATGAACGCGAACGCCATTCCGAGCGGGAGCAGCAGGAAGACCGGCACCAGCACAGTGGCCAGGCGTGCCGTGATGAGACCCAGCTCGATCCAGCGGCCCTTGACGTCTTTCTTGGTGAGCAGGTACTTCAGGCCGAGGTAGTGAAGGTTCAGGCCCTCAAGCGTGAGCAGCGGGAAGAACAGCCACCCCTGCCTGCGGGTGATCAGTCGGATCAGGCCACGGGACTTGGCTGCGTCCTCTTCGAGGAACGAGACCGTGTCGACTTCGATGTCGGGGTCCTTGCCGACCTGGTTGGGGTTGCCGTGGTGCTTGGTGTGCTTGTTGTCCCACCACGAGTAGCTCATGCCGACGAGTCCGACGAGGATGCGCGCAAGCCGGAAGTTCGCCGGCCCGGACGTGAGCACCTGTCGATGCGCAGCCTCGTGCGCGACGAAGGCGATCTGCGTGAAGATGAGGCCGAGCGCGCCGGCGATGAGCAGCTGGAACCAGCTGTCGCCGAGCAGGATGAACCCCGTGACCGCACCGCCGAGGGCGAGCACGATGCCCAGCGCATTGAGCAGGTAGAACCACTTGGTGCGCTGCAGCAGCCCCATCTCGCGGACGACCTGCGACACCTCTTTGAACGCGCGCGCCATGGGTGGGAAATCCGCGTTGCCGGAGTACGTCTGACGTACCGGTCCGAGGATGCTGGTCGTTTCGACGACCGTTGAGGTGGAGATGTTGCTCTCCTGTCGATCGGAGCCCTTGAGCTATGAAAGCCAAGGGCGGATGCCGTTCGCTTACCTCAGGCTAACGCGACCCGCATACGCGGGTAGGCATACGTTTCTCAGCTTTCCGGGTCCGAATCGAAGATCAGCGGCGGCACGGCCGGCGATCACGAACGCGCACGGCTGAGGTGGCGGCGCAGTGTCTGCGTGATCGAACGGGTCTTCCGACGAGCCGAGCCGTCGAGGGCGCGCCGCGCATCGGCGAGCGTGGCGAATGCGCCGAGTTCGGTGCCGTGGCTGTCGCGGGTGACGTGACGTGCACCGTCGAGCTCGACGAAACCGGCGAATTCGCCGTCTCGGGTCGCGACGTGCACATCGTCATCTGCCTGTTTCCAGGTCAGTGGTGCGGATGGATGGGTGGAGGTACTGCTCATTGTGATGCTCATTGCTTGGTGGGGGCGCGCACGCGCGCCTCATGTTCTCGAGATCAAGAGCGGATGCCGCGCGCGTCGGTGCTACGCGGTCCTTTACGGCCCTGATCAGTGGCGACGTGATGCGCCGAAATCACGGCGAATCCTTCACGTTGCAGGATCAGTCTAGCAGACCAGTGCGGCTCAGAGCTCGCCCGGCCGCATCGCCTCGGCATCGATCGCACGGATGATGCGCTGTGCGGCGGTGTCCGGTTCCGGCTCGCGAGCAGCCGACGCGGCATCCGCTCCGGAACGCCCGCGACGGGGCGCATAGACGAACAGGGAGTGGAAGAGGAAGCGCGCGAAGAACGCGACGATCAATGAGAGGCCGGTGGCCAACACGCTGGAGATGTGCCACGTCTCGACCATCAGTGCCATGATCGGGATGCGCAGGGCGGCCTCGACGTTGTTGAACGTGAAGGATGCCGCGAAGCGGGCACCGACTCCGCGGGCGTCCGGGCGCATGTCGCCGAAGACGAAACGCTCCTGCAGGAAGAAGTTGCCGACGATGGTGACTTCGGCGCCGATGATCGCAGCCCAGATATAGGGCATCCCCATCGTCGTGAGAACCCACATGATGGCGAGGTTCGCGACCGCACCGATGCCGCCGATCAGGGCGAAAAGCGACATCTTGCCGAAGCGCAGCCGCGTGAGGTGGGCGATGAACGTCGCGCCTTGGCGCAGCGATGCCTTCGACGTGCCGTTGCGGCGCTCGGAGAACTCCATCGGCACCTCCGCGATGCGCACATCCGATCGGGCGAGGATCTCGAGCAGGATCTTGAAACCCTGCGGGCGGAGCCCCGTCAGGTCGAGGCTCTGCCGATCGACGAGGAAGAAACCGGTCATGGGATCGGTGCTGGTGGCCAGCCGGCGGGGGAACATCGCCTTGGTGAGCCAGGTCGCCGCCCGCGAGACACCGAAGCGCATCGCAGTGCCGAGTCCACGGGAGTCGCCGCCACCCATGTAGCGCGATGCCGCGACGATGTCGACGTCGCCCTGCTCGAATCGCGACAGCAGCTGAGGGATCACCTCAGGCGGATGCTGGAGATCGCCGTCTATGACGATGCAGACGTCGCCCGCGGCCTCCGAAAGACCCAGCGCGACGGCCCCGCCGAGGCCCCCGGTGTTCTCCGGCCGACGGATCACCCGTACGGGCAGCCCTGCACCGGCGGAGACGCGTTCGACCTCCCCCGCCGTGTCATCCGTGCTGTCGTCGACCACGAGGATCTCCGCGTCACGGCCTGCGAGGGCCGCCGCCACACGGGCGATGAGCTCGGCGATGTTCTCGCGTTCGTTGAACGTGGGGACGATGATCGTGACAGCAGTGCGCATGTTTCGTCCCCTCTGATCGCGCTGGTCAGCCGGAACCATCGTTTCATGTTCCGCCATGAAGTTTCGCTTCCAGGACGCAGCTGTGCACTGCGCCTCGCCCGACTGGTTTCAGCGCCTACTCATCCGCACGCCGATATCCTGGATTCATGACTTCTCCCGCTTCTGACTCCATCACCCTCTTCGGCGCCGATTGGTGCCGCGACTGCATCCGCACGAAGAAGCAGCTCGATGACCTCGGCGTCGAGTACACCTACGTCGACCTCGTGGCGGAGCCGGCGGCAGCCGACGTCGCCAAGGAGATCTCGGGCCGCACGAACATCCCCGTCGTCGTCTACCCGGACGCGTCGCACCACGTCGAACCTCGCAACGAAGACGTCGAGTCGAAGCTCCGCGAGCTCTCGCTGATCTGACGCTTCGACAGGCTCAGCGACCGAGGAGTCGCGCCGCTACACTGGCGCCATGAGCACAGACGCTCGACCCGAACGAGCATCCGTCCGCCTGTCCGCGCGCACGATCGTGAACTATGCGATCGGCTCCCTCGGCACCGGCGGCTACTCGACGCTGCCCGGGCTCGTACTCACCTACTTCCTCACCGACAACCTCGGCGTCGCAGCCCTCGCCGCCGGCATCATCGTCACGACGGCGAAGGTGTGGGACGTGGTGATCGACCCGCTGATCGGCGCAGCATCCGATCGCCAGCTCGCCCGCACCGGCTCCCGGCGCGGATTCATGGTCATCGGCGCAGTGACACTGCCGGTCTTCTTCGCGCTCACGTTCGCCGTGCCGCCGTCGTGGGGGCCGGTGGCGAGCGCGATCTGCGTGCTGCTCGCCTTCCTCGGCACCGCGACCGCCTTCAGCCTGTTCCAGGTTCCGTACGTCGCGCTGCCCGCCGAACTCACCCGCAGCTACGACGAACGCACCCGCCTACTGGGCTGGCGCGTGGTCGTGCTGACCGCCGCGATCCTACTGTTCGGCGCCGGCGGCCCGATGCTGCGTCGCGCGACCGGCGATCCGGTCACCGGCTACCTGCTGATGGGTATCGTCGCCGGAGTCGCCATCGGCGTCGGCATGCTGATCGCGGCTCGCACAGCGGATGCTGCGGCGCAGGCCGTCTCGACGCAGCTCGCACCCTCGCCCGACCTGCGCACGCAGTACCTCTCCGGCTTCCGGGCACTGCGGCGCAGCCTGCCGTTTCGTGCGCTGCTGGGCACCTTCCTGCTGCAGGCACTCGCGACCGGCACGATGCTGGCCGGTGCTCAGTACGTCGCGACCTGGGTGCTGCGTGACGAGGCCGCGGTCGAAGTGCTCTTCGTCGCCCTGGTCGGGCCCGCCCTCATCGCGACGCCGGCTTGGACAGTGATCGCGAACCGCATCGGCAAGGAGCGGTCCTTCCTCGCCGCCAGCATCCTGTTCCTCGTCGCGTCCGCGACCATCACGTTCGCGGTGTGGGCGCCTGGGCCGTGGATCTACGCATCCGTCGCCGTCGCGGGCATCGCGTATGCCGGGCTGCAGTCGCTGCCCATGGCGATGCTCCCCGACGTGATCTCGCACGATGAGCGCACGACCGGCCCCGGGCAGGCCGGAACGTTCACCGGCATCTGGACTGCCGGCGAGACGATCGGCTTCGCGCTCGGCGCGACAGCCGTCGCGCTCATGCTCGCCGCGACCGGGTACGTCTCCAGCGTCGCCGGGGCGAGCACCGTCCAGCCGGATGCCGCGGTTGCCGGCATCGTGCTCAGCTTCAGCATCCTCCCCGCCGTTCTGATGGCGCTCAGCCTGATTCCGCTCGCCCGCTACAGCCTGCGCAGGCACGACATCGACGAGCTCGCATCGCGCTCGTTTGAGGAATAGCACAACAGCTTCACTGCGGTCCGCTGATCGATCCTAGGCTGAGCGCGTACCCGCACGAAGGAGATGCCGATGACGTCAGCGACCACCGTGACCCCTACCGCAGGACTCGACGAGACCGACCGCGATCGACTCGACACCGCGATCGACGACCTCGGCGCAGGAGCACGCACCTGGTCGGCGCTCACCGTCGGCCAGCGGGCGACGCTGCTGCGTGGCGTCCGCGCCGCCGTCGCAGCATCCGCTGAGGAATGGGCGCTCACAGCCGCGGTGTCCAAGGGCCTGAACGGCGCTCACCCGCTGCGTGGTGAGGAATGGCTCTCCGGCCCGTACAGCGCGCTCGGCGCCATCGATGCGTACGTCGAGACGCTCACGAGGCTGGCCGAGGGACGCAACCCTCTCGAAGGAATCCGCATCGACCGTGCACCCGGCGGACGGACCCGCGTGCACGCGTTCCCTCTCACAGGCATCGACAAGGTGCTGCTGTCCGGGTTCACCGGCGAGGTCTGGCTCGAGCCGGGTGTCACGCCGCGGGCTGCACGTGCCGGTGCCGGCCTCGCTCAGCGCACCCCGGACGCGTCCGGCGGCGTCGGGCTCGTGCTCGGCGCCGGCAACGTCACGTCGATCCCTGTACTCGACGTTCTCTACGAGCTGCTCGCCCACAATCGCACAGCGCTGTTGAAGGTGAATCCCACACAGGACGCGCTCGTGTCCGTCTTCGAGCATGCGTTCGCTCCTCTGATCGAGCCGGGGTTCCTGCGCATCGTCCGCGGTGGCGGCGACGTCGGCGCATATCTCACCGCTCACCCGAAGCTCGCCCACGTGCACATCACCGGTTCGGCGGCGACGTTCGACGCGATCACGTGGGGCACAGGGGCTTCGGGAAGACGGCGACGTCGCGAGGACCGTCCTCTGCTGAAGAAGCCGATCACCGCAGAGCTCGGCGGCGTCTCGCCGATCATCGTCGTGCCCGGCGAGTGGACAGACGCAGACCTCACCTTCCAGGCCGAGCACGTCGCGACCATGCGGCTGCAGAACGGCGGCCACAACTGCATCGCGGGCCAGGTCGTGATCATGTCATCCGATTGGGACCAGGCAGACGCCTTCCGCGCCGCGCTGCGCCGCGCCTACGCCAAGGCACCCGAGAGGGCGATCTGGTATCCGGGATCGGATGATCGGATGCAGCGCGCCGGCGACGACTACCCCGACGCTCTCGTGCTCGGTGACCGGCTCCTCGTGGAGATCGGCGAGGGCGACGATGCGACGGCGCTGCAGAACACCGAATACTTCGCCCCGGTGCTGGGCGTGGTCGAGGTCGGCGGTACGGGGCAGGAGTTCCTGGACGCCGCGGTGGCGCACGCGAACCACGAGTTGCAGGGCACGCTCGGTGCGAACCTGCTGATCGATCCAGCAACGCAGAAGGCGCTGGGCACCGGGTTCGAACGGGCCATCACCGAACTGCGCTACGGCTCGATCGCGATCAACGCCTGGACAGCGGTCGGTTTCATCACGCCGACGCTGACCTGGGGTGCCTTCCCCGGCAACACGCTCGCGGATGTCGGCAGCGGAATCGGCGTGGTGCACAACGCGCTGCTGCTCGACCGCGTCGAGCGCTCCATCATGCGCGGGCCGTTCCGGCCCTTCCCGCGGTCGGCATCATCCCTGTGGCTCCTGAGCCTGTCGAAGGGCGGCGGAGGCCGTTTCACGATCCTGCCGAAGCCGCCGTGGTTCGTGACGGCACGCACCGGAGCGCAGGTGTCGGAGGGGCTCACGCGCTTCCGCGCCGACGGCGGAGTGCTCGGTCTGCTGAAGACGCTGCTCCGGGCGCTCCGCGCCTGAGCCGCGGCGGCACGGCGCCTCGGCGGGTCGTTGAGCGACGAGCGGAGCGAGGAGACGAAACGGGTTGAGCGAGCGCCAGCGAGTCGAACCCTCAGTCAGTCGTCGGCGAACAGATCGGCCGCGTCGCGCAGCGCCTGCTGGATGCCGGGTTCGGATGCCGCGTGCCCTGCGTCGTCGATGACCACGAACTCCGCCTCGGGCCAGGCCCTGTGCAGATCCCACGCCGTCATCATCGGCGTGCCGGCGTCGTAGCGGCCCTGCACGATGACGGCGGGAATGTGCCGGATACGGTCGACGCCGGCGATCAGCTGGCCCTCGCTCAGCCAGCCCCGGTGCAGGAAGAAGTGGTTCTCGATCCGTGCGAGCGCGACCGCCGCTGAAGGCTCGGTCATCGCGGCGACCACATCGGCGTCGGGGCGGAGCGTGACGATCGAGGCCTCCCATTTCGCCCAGGCGACTCCCGCCGGCACGTGCACCGCCGGATCAGGGTCGCTCAGCCGGCGGTGGTAGGCCTCTGTCATCCGGCTTCTCTCGAGCACAGGGATGGGAGCGATGAACTCCTCCCAAAGCTCAGGGAAGAGCACCGCCGCCCCTCCGTCGCAGAACCATTCCAGCTCGACGCGCCGGAGCGTGAATATGCCGCGCAGGATCAGTTCGCTCACGGCATCCGGATGCGCCTGCGCGTAAGCGAGCGCCAGGGCGCTCCCCCACGAACCACCGAAGACCAGCCATTTCGCGATGCCGAGATTCCTGCGCAGCAGTTCGATGTCGGCGATCAGATGCGCGGTGGTGTTGAATCGCAGATCGGCCGCCGGCTCGCCGGCGTGCGGGGTGCTCTTGCCGCAGCCGCGCTGGTCGAACAGCACGATGCGGTACTTCTCCGGGTCGAAGAACTGACGCTGCCATGCCGAGACGCCGCTGCCCGGCCCGCCGTGCAGGAAGACGACCGGCTTGCCCTCGGGGTTGCCGCTGACCTCCCATGCGATGCGCTGACCGTCACCCACGATCAGCATGCCGCTGTCGTACGGTTCGATCGGCGGATACAGCGCATCCAGCTTCATCGTCTTCTGGCCCCCGGATCAGTCACTCTCAACCGTCGGCCGACGGTGTTCTTCACCGTATCGTGCGGTGCGCGCAGGTTCCGGCAGGCTCTTCGCGGTTCAGGAGACCAGATCGATCCCGACCGAGGCATCGAACGTGTCGCACGTGCCGAGCCCGTCCTGATAGCCGCTGGCGAACCAGTACTGCCGGTTCGCGCTCGATCCGTGCGTGAACGACTCAGGGTTCGAGAACCCGGACATCTCCTGGATTTGGTCGTCGCCGACCACGAGCGCGGCGTTCAGCGCGTCCTTCAGCTGCGCCTCGGTCGGCGTCTGCAGATACTCGACCCCGTTCTCGTCCTCGAGTTCGGCGGCATCTGCCAGCCACGCGCCCGCATAGCAGTCGGCCTGCAGCTCGGTGCGAACGCCGTTGCTGCCGGGGCCGGTGCCGTTGTTCGGGTACTGCGTCATCACACCGGTGATGTTCTGGATGTGGTGGCCCCACTCGTGGCCGACGATGTACAGCTGCGCGAGTTCTCCGGCAGAGGCGCCGAACTGCTGCCGCATGATCTGGAAGAAGTCGGGGTCGATGTACACGCCCTGCTCCGGCGGGCAGTAGAAGGGCCCCACCGAGTTAGAAGCGGTGCCGCACTGCGTGGACGTCTGCCCTTCGAACACGTACAGCTGCGGAGGCGTGTACCCCTCGACGCGCTGCGCCCAGTAGTCATCCAGCAGCACCTGGGCGCCGGCCATGCGGCAGTCGTCCTGGGTGTTCGCGTCTTGACCCGTCTGACACTCGAGCACGGTGCCGCTGGACTCCGGGGCTCCGCCGCCCTGAGTTCCCCCGCCGACCAGACCCGACAGGTCGATCCCGAACAGCGGTCCCGCGAGCAGCGCGAGGATGCCGAGGATTCCGACGCCGCCACCGGCGATCGCCGCGGTGCGGCCGGGGCGACGCGTCCGATGGCCCGAGATGTCGGAGTCTGGGTTGAACGTCATGGGATGAGAGTACCGCGCGCACTGCGCCGTGTGCGGGGTGGCGGCGTAGTCTCGTCTCATGGCGACGACGATCACGATCACTGGTGCGGGCGGACAGATCGGATACGCGCTGCTGTTCCGCATCGCGGCCGGAGACCTGCTGGGTCCCGACGAGAAGGTGCGACTGCGGTTGCTGGAGATCCCGCAGGGTCTCCGGGCCGCCGAGGGTGCAGCACTGGAACTGCACGATGGCGCCTTCGACCTGCTCGAGCATGTCGAGGTGACCGATGATGCGGCTATCGGCTTCCACGGGGCGAACCTCGCGCTCCTGGTCGGCGCACGGCCTCGCGGCCCCGGCATGGAGCGCGCCGATCTGCTGGCGGCCAACGCCGGGATCTTCGGACCGCAGGGCAGGGCGATCGCCGAGCACGCCGCCGCTGATGTGCGCGTCACCGTGGTCGGAAACCCGGCGAACACGAATGCGCTGATCGCCGCGGCATCCGCCGAAGGCCTGCCAGCCGAGCGCTTCACCGCGCTCACCAGGCTCGACGAGAACCGCGCCCGCGCACAGGTCGCCGCCGCTCTGGATGCACCGGTGTCGAGCATCCGCCGCGTGCCGATCTGGGGCAATCACTCGGCGACGCAGTACCCCGATGTCTCGCACGCCACCGTCGACGGCCGCCCGGTGCTCGACGCGCTGGCCGAGCGGGTCGGAGACGTGCGCGTCTGGCTCGAGCAGACCTTCATCCCCCGTGTCGCGAAGCGCGGCGCAGAGATCATCGAGGTGCGTGGATCGTCGTCCGTGGCATCAGCCGCGAACGCCGCGATCGAGCACGCCCGCGACTGGGTGCGCGGCACGGATGACTGGACCAGCGCCGGCGTCGTCTCGCACGGCGAGTACGGGGTTCCCGAGGGCCTCATGTCGTCGTTCCCGGTGCGATCGGTCGACGGCGAGTGGCAGATCGTCGAAGGCCTGGAGCTGGACGAATGGGCTCGCGCGCGCGTGGACGCCTCGGTCGCCGAACTCGTCGAGGAGCGAGAAGCAGTGCGGGCGCTCGGGGTTCTGTAGCCCGATCTGCTGGAGCGGGTACCTGGTTGTCCGAGGCGCAGGGCACAATGGATGCTGGAGGTGCGCCGATGAGCGATACGACTGATCTGACGACCGGGAAACATCCCATCGGCGAGCCGATGACGAGTCCGCTGCACCTGCCGCATGCGGCGACGCAGTGCGAGAAGTGCTTCACCGAGCTGAAGCACGATCACGACTGGTGGCACGCACGTCCCACGAGTTCACGTCTGGTCGGACTGGTCGTCTCCCGTGAGGGGATGCCCTCGGTCGTGCAGCAGCGCGATGATCTGACCCGCTTCGGCGTTCCGATCGAGGGGTTCCGGCATCCGGCTCCTGAGATCCTCGAGAGCTGGCGCGATCGTCTGGCCCGCTTCATCGCGACCCTGCACAAGGGCGATGTGCTGGTCGTGGCCAACGTGCACGCCCTGGGGCGCGACCGTGACGAAGAGACGCGCACGATCACCGATCTGCGCCAGCGAGGCATCATCGTGAAGGTGCTCAGCACCGACTCCCGGCACCTCGCCGACGCGATGCGCTGACGCGAAGCTCAGTGCGTGCGGGCGACGTGCCCGAGCCGGCCCGCGAGAGCGACGATCTCCTCTGCATCGTCGGCTGCCACCGCCACCAGCGGATAGGCGTCGGGTTCCTCCTCGAGGTACACCAGCGCGAGGCCGTGCTCGTCGAGCATCTCGTTCGCGACGGCCACGGCTGTCGCCAGGTCGGAGTCGACATCCCCGACCGCGTCGAGGTCGACTGCGGTGGCGAAGACGCGCGGCAGACCGGCGAGAGCATCGGCGAGCTGCGCTCCGGTGTCCCCCGGCTCCAGATAGGCGAGCGCGCCGGCGTCGTCAAGGCCTTCGATCATGACGAGCCAGGGCTCGTCGACAGCCTGGCTCACCGCCGCGACGATCTGCG
The DNA here is from genome assembly GCF_000763375.1 of Microbacterium profundi. NCBI lineage: Bacteria > Bacillati > Actinomycetota > Actinomycetes > Micrococcales > Microbacteriaceae > Microbacterium > Microbacterium profundi. The sequence continues at coordinate 1,046,912 of NZ_JPSY01000001.1, forward strand.
GATCATCGTCGAGCAGCCTGCACAGCCGTGCCCAGTCCTCGTTCATGCAGTCAGTCACCGTCCGGATCGTGCTGATCGCGCAGCGCGCCATCGTCGAGAAGCGGCAGATCGGCCCGGGTGACGACCTGGGAGGTCACGGCGTACTCGACCAGTCTGGCCCGGCGGTTGGTGGCGAGCTTTCCCGGACCACCGCGAAGGCCCTGCACACCCATGCGGTCGAGCTTGTCGCAGACGTTGTCGAGCTTGCGGTTGAACTTGCTCATCGTCCATCCGAGGCGCTTGGCGGCATCGCTCGACGAGGGCAGCTCGTTCATGCTGACTCCCTCTCGGCGCAGCATCGGCTCAGCAAGCGCGACCATGAGCTGCTTCTGCAGCGCAGTGAAGCTGGCCGGCATGACCGTCGTCTCACCGCTCATCGACCATTCCACCTGGCGGGAGACCTCGTACGGAGCCTGCTCGGTGTGAAGGCTCAGCTCGTAGGTCACCGGCCCGGCAGTGAACACGATCACGCTGCGCTCGAAGACGAGCGGCATGCGCGCACCGGGCGACAGCCACGACTGCACCGCGCCACCGGCGCTGGAGATGGTGGCTGCCAGACGCACCCCGACGTTCGCCAGCCACCACAGTCCGTCGTGATGCTGCAACTCGAGGAAGTACCGATGCAGGTACGGGTTGTCGTCGACCTCGAGGTCACCCTCACGTCCGATGATGAACGGCCTGTCCACAGGCAGGTCGTGCCATTCTCCGGCGAACTCAAGCCGGAGCGGCGCTGCTTCGCGCGTCACACTCGGCTCAGCATCCTCATCCAGCGCCGTAGCACCATCGATTTCAGTCACGTATCGACCCCCTGGCGAATATCCTGCCACGGGAACAGCCCGGATGCCGGTGCATGACACCTGACGCAAGTGGATCAGATGATCACAGGTCGGTGATCCCGGCGGCCCGGGCCTCTTCCTGCATCTTGTCGATCCGACGTTTCGTGTACTCGATCATGCTGACGAAGAACTGACCGAAGCTGTCGAACGTATCGATGAGCTCTCCCTCGGCGAGCCAGAGCACTCTTGGTCCGACCGCGCCCTCTTCGATGAGCATCACGAACACGTCGGCCTGCTCGAGGCTCGCAGCGATCGGCAGCAGTTCCTCGGCCGATCGCCCGAGCTCCTCGAGCATCTCCGGTGCGTACTCGAACGACTCGAGCGCCGCTTCTCGAAGTTCCCCGGCGACCAGCTCACGCGAACCGAGCAGCGTGACCTCTTGATGGAAGCACTTCCAACCGTCGGCGAATCCGAGGAAACCGCGGTGCTCCTTGTCGAACGTGACGCCCAGCGCCAGCTCCGCTTCACGAATCGATTCTTCGGTCGCGGCGACAACTGCCGCAGGCGAAGCACCCCACGGGCAGAAATGCCCATCTGATCAGGCTGCGCGCCAGCACCCCTCCACATGGTCATCGACCATGCCGGTCGACTGCATCAACGCATACATGGTGGTCGCTCCGACGAACCGGAACCCCCGGCCGCGCAGCGCCTTGCTCATCGCGGTCGACTCGGCGGTCACCGCCGGCACGTCGTCGAAGGAACGAGGACGGGTGCCGGGGGCAGGAGCGAACGACCACATCAGCTCGTCGAGGTCACCCTCCACCATCTCCGTCACGAGGCGCGCGTTGCCGATCGTGGCGAGGATCTTCGCGCGGTTGCGGATGATCCCGGCATCCGCCATCAGGGTCTCGACGTCGTCCTCGTCGAAAGCGGCGACCGCCGCTGGGTCGAACCCGGCGAACACCTCGCGGAACCGCGGACGCTTGCGCAGGATCGTGATCCAGCTGAGTCCGGCCTGGAAGCCTTCGAGCGCCATCTTCTCGAAGAGCGCGCGGTCGCCGCGCAGCGGCACTCCCCACTCCTCGTCGTGGTACCTGGCGTATTCGGCATCCGTTCCGATCCACGCGCAGCGCGCGCGTCCGTCGGTACCGGTGAGGAGGGAGGTCATGGCACAACGCTATCCGGCGGGTCGGACACCACCCGACGAGTCGTCAGGCCCTCTTCTGCTTCTTGAGGGCCTTCTCCGAGATCGGCGCCTGGCCGGATGCCGCGAGCTCTGCGTAGTACGCACGCGCGTCGTTCTGACGCTCGAGTTCCGCACCGCTGGCGATGGGAGCGCGCACGTGCTCGGGCTCGTAGCCGAAGGCATCGACCAGGTCGAGTGCGTGCGGCCGCAGCCGCACGCAGAGCCGGTCGATGTAGCTCGACACCGCCGCCGCGCGCTGGGTCGACAGTCGCCCGTTGATGATGTGCCAGGCGAGGTGCTTCTCGACGAGCTGCAGTCCGAAGAGGTCGCGCAGCCAGGTGAGCACCTGACGCGTTCCATCGTCTGGCATGCTGTTGACGGCATCCGTGAACGCCTCCCACTGCAGCAGCTCGCCGTGCGCACGAGCGGCCTCGATGAGATCGGCCTGATTCTCGTTGAAGAGCTTCTCGCCGAGCACCTTGTCCTTGCCCGCTGGACGCAGGCGGCCGGCGATGTCGGCGACCATCTGCTGCACGCGGTCCGCCAGCAGTTCGTGCTGCTGCTCGGCGCGCAGACCGTTCTCGACCGAGCGCGCGGTCGAGCCGAAGTCGGCGATGTTCTGGCCGAAGCGGCGCAGACCGGCGCCGTGGAACACCTTCCCTGCGGTCTGTCCGACGGCGTACTTCGCGAGCGCCGCGGCATCCTTGTCCTTGAACTGCTTCGCGAAATCCGTCAGCAGTCGCTTGCCGACCAGCTGCAGCAGGATGTTGTTGTCGCCTTCGAAGGTGACGTAGATGTCGAGATCCTGACGCAGCCCCACCAGTCGGTTCTCGAACATGTAGCCGGCGCCGCCGCAGGCCTCGCGGGCCTCCTGCAGGGTGTCGAGCGCGTGCCAGGTCGACAGCGGCTTGAGCGCAGCCGCGAGGGTCTCGAGGTCTTCGCGGTCATCGGGTGTGTCTGTGCGACCGGAGAACACTCCGTCGAACTTCTGCAGGAACTCGTCGTGCGCGAAGATCTGCGCGTACGTGGTGGCCAGACGCGGCAGCAGTCGGCGCTGGTGCTTGCCGTAGTCGAGCAGCACGACCTCCTGTCCGTCAGCGCCGTCGAACTGGCGGCGCTGCGAGGCGTACGTGATCGCGATGTACAGGCCGAGGGCGGAGCCCCAGGATGCTGCGCCGTCAAGCGACACGCGACCCTGCACCAGGGTGCCGAGCATCGTGAAGAAGCGGCGACCGGGGCTGTCGATCGGACTCGTGTAGGTGCCGTCGGGGGCGACATCGCCGTACTTGTTCAGCAGGTTCGTACGGGGGATGCGCACGTGGTCGAAGGAGAGGCGGCCGTTGTCGATGCCGTTCAGACCACCCTTGAGGCCGTCATCCTCGCGGCCGATGCCTGGCAGGTCGTTGCCGTCTTCGCCGCGCAGCGGCACGTAGAAGCAGTGCACGCCATGGCTGACGCCGTTCGTGATCAGCTGCGCGAACACCGTCGCCGCGACCCCGTGCAGCGCGGCGTTGCCGAGGTACTCCTTCGTGGCGCCGCGGAACGGCGTGTTGATCACGAACTCCTCGGTCTCGGGGTCGTACGTGGCCGTCGTGCCTGCGGCCGCGACGTCGGAGCCGTGCCCGATCTCGGTCATCGCGAACGCGCCGGGGATCGAGAGGTCCATGATTCCGGGGAGCCACTTCCTGTGGTGCTCTTCGGTGCCGAGCTGGAGCACGGCGGATCCGAACAGGCCCCACTGCACGCCGGCCTTGATCTGCAGGCTCGGGTCGGCTGCGACGAGCTCCTCGAAGCCGGAGATGTTGGCGCCGTTGTTCGCTTCGCCGCCGAACTCCTTGGGGAACGCGCGGTGCACTGCCTTGTTCTCGACCAGGAGGTGCAGCTGGCTGAGCACGCGTTCGCGGTGCTCGTCCTTGCCGAGCTCATCCATCCGCCAGAACGCCGGGTCCTTGATCATCTCCCGCGCGGTGCGGCGCGTGTCGGCCCAGGTTCCGAGCAGAAGGTCGTTGACCCGGTCGACATCGATGCGGGGCGCATCGTCGTCTCGGTGTGTCGTTGCGGTGCGGACGGCGGCGTCGACCATGAGAGTTCCTCTCAGAGAGAAGTAAGGATGCTTCAACCGTAGGAGTCCTCCAACGGGCTACCAAGTGATGTGTGCGCAACCTCCAACGCGCTCGCGTCACGCGGTCAGGTCGAGTTGTCGCGAGGCGACAGTCGTAGCCGCCCGGGTCGTTGAGCGAGCGAAGCGAGACGAAACGGGCTGAGCGAGCGGAGCGAGTCGAAGCCCTCGACCCGACACCGCCCCCTTTCAGAACGCGACGTCGATCGTGCCGTTCGACTCGATGACCTCGCGCACCTCGTCGCTGGAGAACGCGGCCTTCAGCGCCTCGGTCGCCTCGCTGTCGGCATCCTCTCCGCGAACGGTGACGTACAGCGCGAAGCGGTCATCGAGTTCTGTGATGAGTCCGTCATCCTGCGGGTTGAGTCCGAGGGCGGCGATGTGCGACGGCCACTGGAAGACCAGGTCGGCCTCTTCGTACGCCGAGTTGAGCGACGCGATCGGCACCTCGAGGAACTCGACGTTCTTCGGGTTCTCGGTGATGTCGTCCACTGTGGCGGTGTACGGGTCGACGTCCGGGGCCAGAGTGATGATGCCCTCGGCGTCGAGCAGCTTGAGAGCGCGGCCGAGGTTCGATGCGTCGTTCGGCAGGGCGACGGTAGCGCCGTCGGGCAGATCGGCGATGTCGTCGAGCGTCTTGGAGTAGAACGCGATCACGAAGTTGTAGACGGGCTGCACCGCGACCAGGTCGGCGTCGTTCGCCGCGTTGAACTCCTGCATGTACGGCTCGTGCTGCGAGAAGTTGCCGTAGGCGTCGCCGTCGTTCACGATCGTGTTGGCCGTGATGTAGTCCGAGACCTCCACGAGCTCGATCTCGTAGCCGTCCTCGATCGCCTCCCCCGCGGCCTCGACGACATCCGTCATGGGCGCCGTGACGGCGGCGATCTTGAGCACGACAGGTTCGGATGCCGCGGCATCCGCGCCTTCGGATGGCTGGGCGGCCGCGCATCCGGCCAGCACCAGGGTGGCTCCGATGCCCGCGGCGAGGATGCCGATACGTGCGGTTCTCATGAGTCCTTCTTTCTTCGGGGTTTCTCACCGGCTGCGATCTGGCATCCGGCGTGGGCCGCTCAGCGGTGGTCGAGTTTCTCGGAGGCGCGGTGTCCGACCGCCTGGATCACCAGGACGCAGACGACGATGATCGCGATCGTGATGTACATGAGCGCGTCGTTGTACTCCTGGTAGCCGTAGCGCATCGCGAAGTCGCCGATGCCGCCGCCGCCCACGACGCCGAGCACGGTCGAGTACGACAGCAGGCTGATCGCGGCGGAGGTGAGCGCGTAGACGAGTCCGGAACGTGCCTCGGGAAGGAGGACGCGGAACACCGCCTGCGGCAGCGTGGTTCCCATCGCGACCGCGACGCGGGAGATGCCGGGCGGGATCTCCCGGAGGATCTGCTCGACCAGCCGGGCGTATATGGCCACGGCGACGAAGCACAGCGGCAGGGTCGACGCCTGCGTGCCGAAGCTGGTGCCGATCACGGCGCGGGTGAACGGGATGAGGAAGACGACGAGCAGCAGGAACGGGAACGAGCGGACGATGTTGATGTACATGTTCGCGATCGTCCAGACCGGGCGGTTCTCGGCGATGCCGCCGCGCTGCGTGAGAAACACCACCATCCCGAGCGGGAGTCCGATCAGCACAGCCGCCGCCAACGACACGAGCATCATGTACCCGGTCTCGGCGAGCGCTTCGGCGATGTCCGCGCCGTACTCGGAGAGGAGGTCGGTGAGCCAGCCCATCACATCAGCTCCCGCTTGACCTGTTCGTGATAGCTGGGCATCGCGCGCAGGTCGGTCTTCTTCACCGCGAAGAGTTCGCGCATGCGCCCCTTCTCGAGCAGCAGCGCGCGATCGCAGATCGCCTTCACGACGTCGAGGTCGTGCGAGATCACGACGATCGTCGTGCCGAACTTCTCGCGGGCGTCGAGCAGCACGCGGAGCACCTCGGCGGTCGTGCTGGCGTCCAGCGAAGAGGTCGGCTCGTCGCAGAGCAGCAGCGGCGGCGGGTGACCAGCGCGCGGGCGAGTCCGACGCGCTGCTTCTCCCCACCGCTGAGCTCGGCCGGGTGATGGTCGGCGCGATGCGTGAGGCCGACGAAGGCGAGCATCTCATCGACGGCGGCCCGCTCTTCGGCACGCGTGCGGCGGATGCCTGCCCTGCGGCTGATCTGGAGTCCGAGCGCGACGTTCTGCCGCACGGTGCGACTGCTGAGCAGGTGGATGCCCTGGAAGACGACGCCGACCTGCCGGCGCAGCATCCGCATCTCGCGGCGACTGCGCCCGGCCATGGTCGCACCGTCGACGCGCACCTCACCGCGGTCGGCCGTGATGAGCCCGTTGACGAGTTCGAGGAGCGTCGTCTTGCCGGCACCGCTCTCGCCGATGACGCCGAAGATCTCGCCGCGATCGATGCTCAGGTCGATGCCGTCGAGCGCCGGCGGCTGGTCGGAGCGGTCGCCGTAGTACTTGCTGACGTCGCTGAACTCGACGATCGTCGTGCCCGTGGTTTCCATCGATGCGTGCCGCTTTCCTTACAGAGGCGATCAATCGTGACGGCGGAGACGGGACGGCCGCAGTTCCGGATGGACTGACGGTGACGGTGTCGTCACCGCTGAACCCCGACCGCGATCCGGCGGGGACGAACCCGGAGCAGCTGCTGGCGCTCGCCTGGGCGACATGTCTGAACGCCACGGCGCAGGCCGTGGTCGCGCGCCGCGTGCAGACCGCGGTGCGGGTCGAAGTGGAGTTGCACGATGCCGCAGCGGGAACCGGGTACGAGTTCCACGTCGACGCGTTCCTCTCGGTGCAGGATGCGGATGCCGCGGAGACGGAGCGCGTGCTCGCAGCCGCGCACGCCCGCTGTCCGGTGTCGAAGCTCATCGGCGACGCCGCGACCGTCGCCGTGCACTCCGAGCAGTTCGTTGGAGAGCCGGCTTCGACGCGCTGACGCTCGCTCAACGACCCCCGCGAGGGAACCATCTGCTTCGCGGGTCGTTGAGCGAGCGGAGCGAGACGAAACGGGTTGAGCGACCGAAGGGAGTCGAAACCACACCGACTCCGCAACCCTCAGTTCGCGGCGACCACCGCGAGCACGGCATCGCCGTACGACTCGCGCTTCTTCTCGCCGATACCGGTGATGCCGTCGAGATCGCCCATGGATGCGGGACGGATCTCGGCGAGCGCACGCAGGGTCGCATCACCGAACACGATGTACGCCGGCTTCCCGATCTCCCGCGCCGTCTCGGCGCGCCACACCCGCAGGGCCTCGAAGAGCGAACGGTCGCCCTCGGCGACAGCATCCGACGCCGCCGACGTCTTGCGCGCGCGACTCACGCTCACCCGACCGATGGTGTCCTTGCGCAGCGGCACCGGCGTCTCGCCGCTGAGCACTCCGGCCGCCACCGCGCCGGGGGCGAGCGTGCCGTAGTCGCCCTGGGCGACGAGGATGCCGCGCGCCAACAGCTGTCGCACGACGCTGCGCCAGTCCTGATCCGACAGGTCGGCTCCGATGCCGTAGGTCGCGAGGCCGTCGTGCTTCTGCTGGCGGATGCGATCGTTCGATGATCCGCGCAGGATGTCAATGAGGTGGCCGGCACCGAACGCCTGGTTGCGCTCGCGCTTGAGCCGCACGATCGTCGACAGCAGCTTCTGCGCCGGCACGAGGCCGTCGAACGTCTCGGGCTTCTCGAGGCACGTGTCGCAGTTGCCGCAGGGGCCCGATTCCTGACCGAAGTAGCTCAGCAGGTTCTGGCGCCGGCACTCGACGGTCTCGCACAGGGCGAGCATGGCATCGAGGTGCTGCCCCATCCGCATCTTGAACGTGCGATCGCCGGGGCTCTGGTCGATCATGCGGCGCTGCTGCACGACGTCGCCGAGGCCATAGGCCATCCATGCCACCGCGGGCTCACCGTCGCGTCCTGCGCGACCGGTCTCCTGGTAGTAGCCTTCGACGGACTTGGGCAGGTCGATGTGAGCGACGAAGCGCACGTCGGGTTTGTCGATGCCCATGCCGAACGCGATCGTCGCGACCATCACGACCCCGTCCTCGCGCAGGAACCGCGACTGGTTGGCCGATCGCACCTCGGCGGGAAGTCCCGCGTGGTACGGCAGGGCGTCGAGCCCCTGCGCCGCGAGATACGTCGCGGTCTGCTCGACCGACTTGCGGCTGAGCGCATAGACGATGCCCGCCGGCTGAGTTTCGCCCGCTGAGCCTGTCGAAGCGTCGGCGGACGACTGCATCGAGCGGATGAACTGCACCAGCTGCTTGCGCGGGTCGACCTTCGGGACGATGCGGTACTGGATGTTCGGGCGATCGAAGCTCGCGACGAAGTGCTGGGCTCGCGCTCTTCCATGGGCACCGTCGAGCTGCAGACGCTCGCTGAGTTCTTTGTGCGTGGCGCGGGTCGCGGTGGCGGTGAGCGCCATGCGCGGCACCCCGGGGAATCGCTCACCGAGGTCGCCCAGTGCGAGGTAGTCGGGGCGGAAGTCGTGGCCCCACTGCGACACGCAGTGCGCCTCGTCGATCGCGATGACGCTGAGCGTGCCGCGCTGCAGCAGTGTCGTGGTCTGCCTATTCGACAGCCGCTCCGGTGCGACGTAGATGAGATCGAGCTCGCCTGCGACGTATGCCCGCTCCACCTCGGAGCGCTCGGATGCCGACTGCGTCGAGTTCAGATACGCCGCGTTCACGCCGTTGGCGCGCAGCGCGTCGACCTGATCGTGCATGAGTGCGATCAACGGGCTGATCACGAGTCCGGTGCCCTCGCGCACGAGCGCGGGCACCTGGTAGGTGACGCTCTTTCCGGCGCCGGTCGGCATCAGCACGACAGCATCCCCACCGCCGATCACCTGATCGACGATCGCCTCCTGGTCGCCGCGGAACGCGTCGTATCCGAAGACCGTGTGCAGCGCCTCACGCGCGGTCGCATAGCGCGCCGGCGTCGTGCGTTTTCCGTTCCCTGAGCCTGTCGAAGGGTCCGTCACCACTGGTGTCGTCGGACCCTGACCCCAGTCGAGCGGCGGCTCGTATCCTGGTCCCTGCGGTTCCCAATCCATCTCTTCGGGCGGAGGAGCGTCTTCCCAGGGGTCGGGCTCGGCCGGATCCCACGGCAGATCCTCGTACGGGTCACGGGATGTCTGCGGCATCCCTCCAGCGTAACGACCCCCGCGGACGCGGGCCGTCCTAGGGTGGGGATAACCAGCGGACGCGAAGGAGCAGCAGCCATGACCGACGACACCACCGTCACCCGCAACGACGAAGCCTCTCGCTACGAGATCCATGTCGGCGACGTCCTCGCCGGTTTCGCGCAATTCGATCAGCGACCGGGCGAGATCCGCTTCGTGCACACCGAGGTCGATCCCGCGTTCCAGGGAAAGGGTCTGGCTTCGGTTCTCGCTGAACGCGCGCTGGCGGATGCCGCAGCATCCGCCGACACGATCGTGCCGTACTGCCCCTACATCGCGAAGTACCTGAAGACCCACGAGGTCGAGGGCGCCGAGATCCGCTGGCCGAAGCTTCCGACCGACCCGGCGGATGCCACAGGCCGATGATCGGCCGGCGCACCATCTCGCTCGAACCGCGTGAGGTGCCGCTCGGCGGCGTGCGCGGCATGAGCGTGCTGCGCACCTTGCCGAACCGCGACCTGCCGACGGTCGGCGCGTGGTGCTTCCTCGATCGCTTCGGGCCAGGGCCGGTGCGGATGCGCGTCGAACCGCATCCGCACATCGGGCTGCAGACCGTCACCTGGCCCCTCGTGGGCGACATGCGACACCGAGACTCGGTCGACAGCGATGTGACGCTGAAGCGCGGACAGCTGAACCTCATGACGGCCGGGAATGGCATCTCGCATTCCGAGTACTCACTCGGCGAGGATCCGATCCCGCTCGACGCCCTACAGCTCTGGGTCGTGCTGCCGGAGTCGGCCAGGCATGGTGCGGGTGGGTTCGAGCAGCACACGTCACTTCCCACGGTGGCGGTCCCGGCTTCCTCAGGTTCGGATGCCATAGCGACGGTCGTGCTCGGCGAGTTCGCGGGGGCACGCTCCCCCGCGACGGCCCATACGCCGATCGTCGGGGCGGAGATCGCGCTGGCCGCCGGGAGCCGCGTCGCGCTGCCGCTCGATGAGGCGTGGGAGCACGCGATCGTGCTGGTCGAGGGCGATGTCACGGTCGACGGGCGCGCGGTGGCGCGCAACGAGATGCTGTATCTCGGGGACGCGCGCTCGGACGTCTCCGTCTCGAGCGCCGAAGGCGGGCTGCTCTTCATCCTCGGCGGCGAGCCGTTCGAGGAGGACCTGGTGATGTGGTGGAACTTCGCCGGCCGCACCCACGATGAGATCGCTCAGGCGCGTGCCGATTGGGAGACACCGGATGCCGCATCCGCTCGCTTCGGGCACGTGGTGACCCACGGGACCGAGCGGATCCCCGCACCCGAACTGCCGAACGTGAGGTTGAAGCCGCGGCGGCGGAGGATCTGAGCACGCGCGCAAAGAATCGAATATAGCCTCGATATTTTCTTGCTATCTTCGATGGTATGTTCTAGACTCGAGGTATGGCAACGATCAGCCCACCGCGACCGGCACTCGAGGAATCCTTCGTGCGTCAAGGGGAGCTGCTCGACGGCTGGGTCGAGTTGGGCAAGCAGATCGGCGCCCTCGATGCGCAACGCGCTGAACTGTTGGCCGAGCGTCTCGACATGTTGGCGCAGGAGCGTTCGCTGGAACCGGGATCTGATGAGATCGCGTTCCGGTCGATGTGCGCAGAGTACGCGGCTGCCGGACACATTCCGCCGACCACGGCGGCCACTCACATCACCGACGCGTGGGCGTTGGCGCGCATGTTCCCAGAGACTCTGGCCTCGTTGGCGTCCGGGGCCATCAGCAAGCGGCATGCAGACGTCATCGTCGCCGCGGCTCCGAATGTGAGCGGCCATCCCGAGGCGGCACGATTGCGCGGTGAGTACGAACAACAGGTTCTGCCTTTCGCAGAGAACGACACCGCCGCTCGCACGCGCACGCACGCGCGTGGCGTAGCCGCGGCGGTGCATCCGGAAGGAATGGAAGAGCAGCATCGCCGGGCGCGGTCCGAGCGCACGGTCACCGTCAAGTCCGACGGCGACGGGATGGCGGTGCTCACCGCGATCCTGCCCGAGCTCCTCGCCTATGCCATCCATGACCGACTGACGGCGATGGCCGATGATGTCACTCATGCGCGGCCGGAAGGGCAGCGCCGACCCCGCCGGTCCGCGCTGGCGAAGATCCGGGCCGAGCGCGATGCCGCCCTCGCACAGCAGACGCCCTTCGATCCCGAACCGCCGATCGATCTCGAGAATGAGTTCCGGCATTCGATGGAGAAGCCTGCGCCGTGGGAGAAGGCAGCGGCAGAGCGTCCGACAGGCGACGCGGAGACCGTTCCCGCTGAAGGTCAGCACTTCGACGACTTCATCGGTGATGAGCACTTCGACGACGTGGCCCGCGACGACGACACAGTCCATGACTCCACGCCGATGCACGATGGCTACGGCGCGCTCGAATACGACACGCGCACCAAAGATCAGCTCCGCGCCGACATCCTCGCCGACCTGCTGCTGACGACGACGCCCACCAGCGTCACCACCACAGCACTCGGATCCGTGAAGGCCACTGTTCAGATCACCATCAGCGCATCGACGCTCGCGGGCGACGACGACGCGATGGCCGAGCTCACCGGTCACGGCCCCATGACTCCTGATGCCGCACGAATCCTGGCGGGTCGCGCCGGCAGTTGGGATCGGGCGTTCCTCGACCCGCGAGGCATGGTCGTCGAGACCGACAACTATGTTCCGACCGCAGGGATGAAACGGTTCCTGCGCGCACGCGACCAGCATTGCCGCTTCCCCGGCTGCCGCGCGCCCGCACACCGTTGCCAGATCGACCACAACCACGACCACGCCAAGGGCGGGCCGACAGCACTGTGCAACCTGTGCCTGTTCTGCACCAGCCACCATCCGCTCAAGCATCCCGACGTCGATGCTCGCGATCGATGGACAGCGAAGCAGCTCGACGACGGCGTGATCCTGTGGACCAGCCCGCTCGGACGCACCTACACCGACGAAGCTCCGCTGCGCGTGATGTTCGTGTGAGGGCTAGTCTTCGGCGGGGTGGTCAGCCGATCGTGAATGCGCTGCCGGATTACCGATGGAGCGTGCGCGAGGCAAGTCCGCGTGACCGACGACGAAGGGGCGTCCCGCGCATGTGCACGAGGCGCCCCTTCCCATCCGGGCAGTAGCTCTACCGGCGAGTAGCTCTACCGGCGAGTAGCTCTACCGGCGAGTAGCTCTACTGCCGATCTCTCTACCGTCCGGTGTCGACCGAGACGATCGTGCGCACTGCGGACTCGCCGTACTGCACGACGCCGAGGTACTTCGTGCCAGCGGCGAGGCCACTCCAGCTCAGCTCGTAGCTTGCAGCCTCTCCCTGTGTCACGGAGAGAGGGTTCGGCGTCGCCGTGAGCGCACCTTCGCCGCCCGGTGCCACGTCGGCGTAGGTCATGTCCCACGTCATCGGCGCGGTCGTCGAGTACACGTTCGCGACGATCAGGTACGTGCCGGCCGTCGGGGTCGGCAGCGTCACCTGCTCATCGGCCGAGGCGGTCGCCGACTGCCAGCGCTCGTAGTAGCGCAGATCGTCCGGGCCGACCACGCGGTACACCGTCAGATCGAGGTCGCTTCCCTCGTCATCCGACGAGTCGAGATCGAACCGCGACAGCGTGGTGCCCTCCGGAACATCAACGACCCACGAGACGTCCTTGTTCGCATCGCCTGAGCCCTCGTCGCCCGAATGCCCGTCGACGGGACGCGCGGGATCAGTGAGCAGCTGGAACGGCGTGAGACCGGCGAGGTTGAGCGGCAGTTCGCCGTCCACCCCCGGAGTGATCTCGACGACCGTGCTGCCGTCAACACCGGTTCCGGCCGCCTCGGCCGGTGCATCCGCCGTCACGGGGAACACCGCGATCGGCGAGCGCACCGAGTTCGACTCACTCGACCAGGTGAGCGATCCGGTCGCCCACTGCTCGACCGGCGCGCTCTCGTTGTCGAACGTGACAGTGTACGTGGCCGTCTCACCGGCGCCGCCGAAACTCAGCGTCGAAGGCTCGACCGTCGCACTCACCCCCGGCACGTCGATGCTCGCCGTGAACGTGCCCGCCTCGGTCGACGTCACCGTGCGGGTGACCGTCTGCTCGCTGGCAAGGGTTCCGACCGAGATCGAGGCGAGATTGAGGTCGCTGCCGTCGATCGGCTCGATGCCGTCGAACTCCGCCAGACCCTTGCCCTCGATGAACGCCGCCCAATCCGCGACACCGTTGAGATACAGCATCCCCGGCTCGAAGAAGCGGCCAGGATCGACCTGCCCCGCACCCTGGGCGAACGGGTCGGTGCTCGCCGAGCCGTCGGCGTTGACCGTGTCGTAGGCGGTGGTCATCATCGCCGACTTCACCTCGGCAGGCGTCGCGTTCGGACGCTCGCCGAGATACAGCGCACCGAGACCGGCGATGTGCGGCGACGCCATCGACGTGCCGGATAGGATGCCGAAGGTCGGAGCATCCTTGCGAGCATTGTTCGTCGCAGCGAGGATAGCCACGCCAGGAGCCGCGATATCCGGCTTCATGACATCGCTGCCGTCGGCGTGCACCGGCCCGCGGCTGGAGAATCCGGCGATCTGAGGCACCGGAGTCACCTCATCCGTCGTGTTCTCGCCGACCAGCGAGATCGGCCGGTCGACGCCGCCCTGGACATAGGCGAGAACCGCCTCGCGATGCGCCGATGCCAGGTGCACGGTCGGCACAGCGTGGAAGTCGTTGTCGAGCGAGTCGGCCTCGCCCGGAACGTTCACGAGCACCATGCCGATGCCGCCCGCATCCTTCACGACCTGCGACTTCTCCGCACGTGCGTTGCTGCCGCGATCGCAGACGACGATGCGCCCGGAGGCCTTCGCAGGGTCGAGCGTTCCTGGCAGGCACAGCCGAGGATCGACCGCGCCGGCAACCGCGGCATCCGCGGCGTAAATCGACGGACCGGTCACGGTCTCACCGAACGGCACCGAGACGGATGCTCCGGCCTGAGCGAGACCGTCGAACACGACCGTCCCCTCCCAGGTCGGGATCGTGGATGCGGCGACCGAGGTGTACCACGGCGAGGCGTGGTCGGTGGTGACCGCATCGGGTCCGTCGTTTCCGGCGCTGACCGCCACGAACACGCCGGCCGCAGCGGCGTTCAGGAACGCGATGTCATCCGGGGCGAGCACCGTGGTCGCCGCTCCGCCGCCGATCGAGTAGTTGATCACGTCGACGCCGTCGGCGACGGCCTGATCGATCGCAGAGATGAGGTCGCTGAGCGCGCAGATGTCATCGTCGGTGACCGACGCGTCCGGACCGACGTAGCAGGCCTTGTACGCCGCGACCTTCGCCGCTGGCGCCACACCCGAGATCGTGCCCAGCCCGACGCCGTTCACCGCGGCGTCGACCCCGAAAGCGCCTGCCGCCGTGCTGGCGGTGTGCGACCCGTGCCCGTCACCGTCACGCGGGGAGAGGTAGTCGTACTGGAAGTCGAATCCCGCCGCCGTGGCACCGGCCGAGAAGTACTGCCCGCCGATCAGCTTGGTGGAGTAGTCGCGCTTGTCCCAGTCCTGGCCCTGCACGATCGCTCCGCGGAACTGACCGCCATCGGATTTGTCGAAGTACACGTACGAGCCGTCGCTGTACGGGTCGTTGCCGCTCTGCTTCTGCTTCTTGAGCTTGTCGCCCGCGAATGACGGATGCTCCGGCGCGATGCCCGTGTCGATCACGCCGACAACGACACCTTCGCCGGCGTTGTCCACGCCTCCGGTCTCGTCCCAGACACCGCCTGCACCCGCGGCGTCATCGCCGAGGCCCAGGAAGTCGGTGGAGGTCTGCGCGTCGGGATGACGGACCTCATCAGGGAACACCCCGAGCACGTCCTTCGACGACCGCAATGCGTCGACCTGATCACTGGTGAGGTCGGCGCTGAAGCCGTTGAGCGTCACCTGGTAGGTCGCGTCGGTCGTGACGCCCTCTGCCTGCGCGAGCTTGCGCTGCTCGTTCGCGAGGTACGCGATGTACTTCTGCGAGTCAGCCGAACGGGCGTCGAGCTGCTTGCCCTGCTTCGGTTTGGTGCTGCGGAGGCCCTTCGTGTCTCCTTCGTAGGTGGCGAGCGGGTCGCCCTTCATCATGACGATGTAATGCCCTGGCGTGCCCTCCACAGGTGTGGGATGTGTCACCCCCTCGACGCTTGCGGAACTGGCTGTTGCCGAGGATCCGATGACGACTGCGGCCACTGTGACGGCCATCGCCAATCGGAAGGGTGATCGACCCATGTGTCTCTCCGATGGTCTGCGAACTGCGGCTACGTTGCCGCACAGTCGATCAACTTAGCGTCCGTGCACCGACCGCACCAGATGCCGATCTGGCGAAAGATCTGCGAGAGATGGAGACGTTTGGAGAGCCGTATGGAGACGTTTGGAGAGCGCTCACACACGCTCTGGTGTGTGCAGACGCCCGAGATACCGGTCCGCGCGCAAAGGCGCGCGGCGGGTGTCCATGCGCGACACTCCGACGGTGACGGCGGTCGCGAGCGGTACGGTCCACGCCGCCGGATGGACGAGGAACGGTGCCGCGGCAGTCGAGGCGACGAGCGGCGCATCGCACGGTTGCCGGCGCGGCCGAGACCGCCCTGGCGCAAGTAGGCTGAAGACGTGGCGCGAACCCCTCCCCTGTCGACCAGAGTGCTGCTCGTGTGCGCGGCCATCGGCGTCGCGACCGGCATCGTCGGCGGGATCGCGGGAGTGCTGACGCCGTTCGTGCTGTTCACCGCTCCGTACGCGTACGGCCTGCTGCTCGGGGCCCACGTGCTGCCAGGAATCATCGCGCAGGAGGTGCTGCGTCAGCCGCTCGTCGCACTGATCACCCACGTGATCGCGGCGCTCGTGTCCAGTGCTTTCAACCCTGCGTGGGCGCTGCGCTTCATCGGCACCGCACTGCTCTTCGGCGCGATCCAGGAGGGCGTCGCCGCCCTCACCCGTTACCGGGTCTGGGGGGCATGGCGATTCTTCATCTCGGCGATGGTGATCGGCGTGATCGTCGCGGTCGTGGTCTTCTTCGTCGCGCATCTGGGATCTCTGCCGCTGTGGGCGCAGATCGCGTACCTCGTGCTGTCCCTGCTGGGCCCGATCGCCTGGACCGCCATCGGACTCGCGGTCGGTTCGGCCCTGGGCAGAGCAGGCGTCGCGCACCGCTGATCCCGAAGAGCCCAACACGGATGGCTCGATGGCGAATCAGGTAAGGCTCAGCTAAGTTAGAACGGTACGTTCCATCGATCCGGGGTTCCGCCGTGCGCTCATCCGCGCCCCTTCTTCGCGTGCGTGATCTCACCCTCACGCACGCCGATGCCGCGCGCCCCTCCCCGAGCGACGTGAACTTCGACATCGCGCCAGGCGAGGTCGTGCTGCTGCTGGGCCCTTCCGGTTCGGGCAAGTCGACGCTCACGCTCGCGCTGAACGGTCTGATCCCGCACGCCCTGCCCGCGACGATGACGGGCACGGTCGAAGCGGGCGGGATCGACACCGCGCGCTCGGACACCGCCACGCTCAGCACGCACGTGGCGATGGTGTTCCAGGACCCCGACGCCCAGATCGTCACCGGCACCGTGTACGACGAGGTGGCCTTCGGACCGGAGAACCTGCTGCTTCCGCTGGACGAGGTGCGCGCTCGCGCAGAGGACGCCCTGCGCCGCGTCGGACTCTGGCAGCGTCGCGACGAGAACCCCGACCGTCTCTCCGGCGGCGGCCGCCAACGACTGGTGATCGCCTGCGCCCTCGCGATGGGATCGCCCCTCCTCGTGCTCGACGAGCCGACGGCCAACCTCGACCCGCAGGGCATCGAAGACGTCTACGCCGCACTCGCCGATGTGGTCGCGGCCGGTGACCGCGCGATCCTGCTCGTCGAGCACAACCTCGACGCCGCCATGGAATTCGTGACGCGCACGATCGTGCTCGATCAGGCGGGCACCGTCGCATTCGACGGTCCGGTCGACGAGATCCTCCGCGGGCACACGGAAGAGCTCGTCTCGATGGGCGTGTGGCTGCCGGCTGCGACGCTGACGGCACGGATGCTGCGCGAGCGCGGCATCCTGTCTCACGATGCGCCGCTGCCGCTGACGCCGGTTGAACTCGCGGAGATGTTGAGCGACCGCGTCTCCGACGGGACGTTGAGCGAGCCCATCCCCCGCGGGACGTTGAGCGAGCCCATCCCCCGCGGAACATTGAGCGACCCCATCCCCCGCGGAACGTTGAGCGAGCCCATCCCCCGCGGGACATTGAGCGAGCCCATCCCCCGCGGGACATTGAGCGAGCCCATCCCCCGCGGAACATTGAGCGACCCCATCCCCCGCGGAACGTTGAGCGAGCCCATCCCCCGCGGAACATTGAGCGACCGCGTCCCCCGCGGAACGTTGAGCGAGCCCATCCCCCGCGGAACGTTGAGCGAGCCCATCCCCCGCGGGACGTTGAGCGACCCCATCCCCCGCGGAACGTTGAGCGAGCCCATCCCCCGCGGAACATTGAGCGACCGCGTCCCCCGCGGAACGTTGAGCGAGCCCATCCCCCGCGGAACGTTGAGCGAGCCCATCCCCCGCGGGACGTTGAGCGACCCCATCCCCCGCGGAACGTTGAGCGAGCCCATCCCCCGCGGGACATTGAGCGAGCCCATCCCCCGCGGGACATTGAGCGAGCCCATCCCCCGCGGGACATTGAGCGAGCCCATCCCCCGCGGGACATTGAGCGAGCGCAGCGAGACGAAACGGGTTGAGCGAGCCGAAGGCGAGTCGAAACCTCCCCGACCGCCGGCCCCCCTCATCCGCGCCCGCGGACTCACCGTCACGCGCGGACGACGCGAGATCCTGCACGACATAGACCTCGACATCGAGACCGGCAGCCTGACCGCGATCGTCGGGGCGAACGGCGCAGGCAAGACCACGCTCATCCAGGCGCTCGCCGGAGTCGTTCCTCCGCGGAAGCGCCAGGTGGACGTCGACGGTCTGGACCCTGCCACGGCCTCACCGCGCGATCTCGCCGCGCGCATCGGCTTCGTGTTCCAGAACCCGGAGCACCAGTTCATCGCGCACACCGTTTCTGACGAACTCGCGCACGGGCTCACCCTTCGACAGGCTCAGGGATCGCGAATGTCGAACGCGGAGATCGCGCAGCGCGTGCACGAGATGCTCGTGCGCTTCGGGCTGGAGCACAAGGCGGACGTGCATCCGTTCCTGCTCTCGGGCGGCGAGAAGCGACGACTGTCGGTCGGCACCGCGCTGATCACCGGCCCCCGCGTGCTCGCACTCGACGAGCCGACATTCGGGCAGGATCGCGCACGAGCCACCGAGCTCCTCGCTCTTCTGAAGTCGCTGCGCCGCGAAGGCACGACCATCGTGATCGTCACGCACGATCTGCAACTCGTCGCAGAACACTCCACGCACACCGTCGTGCTCTCGGACGGACGCGTGCACGCCACCGGCCGCACCGACGACCTCTTCCGCGATGAGCAGGTCTTCGCCACCGCCGGGCTGCGGCTCCCCGCACTGCAGCGCATGCTCGCTTCCCATGCAGGGACGGCGGCGTCATGAGCACCACCGTCATCGACCCGTATGCCGCGATGGTCAGGGCCTCGCGCCGCGAGTTCCTGTACGCACTGAACCCGCTGGGGAAGGTCGCCGCAGTCGCCCCCGCGATGATCCTGCTGGTCTTCGTGCGCGACCTCGCCACACCTGCTGCCTTACTCGTGCTCGCATATGCGCTGATCCTGATCGGCGCGCGGCTGACCTGGCGCCTCTTGCTGCTTCTGCTCGTCGTGATACCGGTCGCCATGCTCGTGATCGGCATCGGTTTCTCGCTGTGGGTGGATGCCGCGCTCGTCGACGACACCGCATCGTTCCTGCGGATCGGCGGCTGGACCCTCTTCACCGGCGCGCTGGAAGTCGGGTTCGCCACCGCGCTGCGGCTCGGCGCCATCACCGCGCTCGCGCTGGTGGGCGGGCTCACCACGAGCGGTCCTGACCTGGTGCGCGCGAGCATCCAGCAGCTGCGGGTGCCATACCGCGTCGGCTACACGGCGCTCGCAGCCTTCCGGTTCGTGCCCCGGTTCGGGCACGAGCTCAGCGTGATCCGCGCCGCGCACCGCGTACGCGGGCATCACGGCGGTCGCGGCCCGTTCGCGCGCATCGCCAGGGGCTGGGGGTACATCGTGCCGCTGCTCGCCGGAGCGATCCGTCATGCCGAGCGAGTGGCCCTGGCCATGGATGCCCGCGCCTTCGGCGCGCATCCCACCCGCACTGAACGCCATCTCGTGCCCTTCCGCACACGCGACGTCGTGTTCATCGTCCTGCTTCTCGCAGCATCCGCCGCGATCTTCATCGTGCTCTTCCCCTGGCAACCCGCCTGAAAGGCATCGCATGGCATTCAGCAAGATGGTGGGGCCCGAGACGACTGTGCTCCTGCACCTCGAAGTGCTGCGCACCGAGCGGATGCGCGTGTTCGAAGGAGAAAAGTGCCGGTTCTGACGCCGTGAAACCGGCACTTTCTCCTTTCGTCGCGCTGATCATTTCCGAGCCGACAGCGGGGTCGAAACGAGACCAGTACGGACTACTCCGGTAGCAAGCGGTTTGTTACCGGAGTAGCCCGGCGTCAACGCTTGCCGACGATCTGACGCCCCACGAGGTCGCGCATGATCTCGTTGGTGCCGCCGTAGATGCGGTGCACGCGGGCGTCGGTGAAGGCGCGGGCGATCGGATACTCCATGATGTAGCCGTAGCCGCCGTGCAGCTGCACGCCGGTGTCGAGCACCTCCCACTCGCGCTCGGTCGCCCAGAACTTGACCTTCGCGGCATCCTCAGCGGTGAGCTTCTTGTCCTTGTACGCGCGCAGCGCCTGGTCGATGTACGCCCACATCACCTCGGTGGTGGTGACCATGTCGGCGAGGCGGAAGCGGGTGTTCTGGAAGTCGGCGATGCGCTCGCCGAACGCCTCGCGGTCCTTCGTGTAGGCGATGGTCCAGGCGGTCGCAGCCTCGGCAGCCGCAGCGGCGGCGACACCGATCGAAAGTCGCTCGAGCGGCAGGTTCATCATCAGCTGGATGAAGCCCTGCCCCTCCTTGCCGCTGATGAGGTTCTCGTCGGGGACGAACACGTCGGTGAAGCTGAGCTCTGCAGTGTCCCAGCCGTGGAAGCCCATCTTCTGGAGCTTCTTGCCCTGGTCGAAGCCCTCCATGCCCTTCTCAACGATCAGAAGGCTGAATGCGTCGGGGCGGTTGCCCTCGCCCGTCTTCACGAATGTCACGACGATGTCGGCCGTCGTGCCGGATGAGATGAAGGTCTTGGCGCCGTTGAGGATGTAACCGCCATCGACCTTCTTGGCGTTGGTCTTGATGCCGCGAAGATCGGAGCCTGCGCCGGGGTCGGTCATGGCGAGAGCGCCGAGCACCTCGCCGGTCGCCATGCGTGGGAGCCACTTCTCCTTCTGCTCCTGCGTGCCCATGTGCACGAGGTAGGGCACGGCCAGGTCGTCCTGGATGCCGAAGGCGCCGGCCAGCGAACCGGCACCGGATGCGATGACCTCTTCCATCACGATGGTACGGAAGCGGTAGTCCTGCAGCATGCCGGCGCCGCCGAACTCCTCGGGGACCGAAAGCCCGATCAGGCCGGCCTCACCTGCGGCGAGCATGGTCTCGCGGTCGATCTCGCCCGCGGCATCCCACTTCTCGATGCTCTCATTGCTGACGTGGCGCTTGACGAAGTCCTTCACCAGGTCGCGGAAAGCCTCGTGGTCTTCTTCGTAGATTTCGCGTTCCATGCCGTCCTCCCGAACGTGTCAGTGCGTCGTTGCTCCCGCGATTCTAGGGCGGAGAGCGGATGCCGTGACAGCTCGTTGTGAGAATGCATCCCGCCATGCGTGGGACTGCGTACCGCGTTTGTGGGAAGCCACAGAACCGGCTCAGTGCACGTAGTCGGGAGCCGCAGCGAGCCCGAAGAACTCCTCGAGCGTGTGGAAGCCGCCGTCATGGTAGGCCACCGCGAGTTGCGGCCCGACGAAGCGGAGGTGCCACGGTTCCGGCATGTAGCCGGTCCGGTCGCTCGCGCCACTCTCATAGCGGACGACGTAGCCGTACTCCCACGCATGCTCGGCCACCCAGGCGGCCTGCGCGGTGCTGCCGAACGCGTCGATCTCACCGCAGGCATCGCCGCACGCGACGACGTCCACAGCCAGCCCGGTCTGATGCTCGCTGAAGCCTGCGCGCGCCGAGCCCTCGTCCGCACCCGCGACGCCCTCGGCCGCGACGAAACCGGAATAGGTCGAGACCTGCAGGTTGTACGAGCGATAGCCGTTGTTGATCCCGAGCACTCCCGCACCCGACGCGTCAGCTGTCTGCGCGAGTGCGCCCAGCGCATCGCGCGCATCCGTCCGAAGGCGATCGGATGGTGTCGTGGATGCGAGATCGACGCCGTCGAGGCTTGACGGCTCGAAACCCAGAGGCGCCAGCGGGCGGGTCTTGTTCACCACCACCCAGATGCGGGCTGGATCACTCAGCGAAATGCACGGCGCGTTTCCCGCGATCACGGCGTCTCGAAAGGCCATACCTCCGCCGAACGCCGCGATCGCCGCCTCGTCGGCGCCCGCCGCGAGCGCCTCGGCGACTGCCGCATCCGCACACGGGTCAGCCGCGATGACGCCGCCGACATCCACACCAGGCAGTTGAGCCGCGACGGCC
Organism: Microbacterium profundi; assembly: GCF_000763375.1. Lineage (NCBI taxonomy): Bacteria > Bacillati > Actinomycetota > Actinomycetes > Micrococcales > Microbacteriaceae > Microbacterium > Microbacterium profundi. The sequence continues at coordinate 1,068,841 of NZ_JPSY01000001.1, forward strand.
GGCGTGGGAGGAAGCTCGGCGTCCGCCGCGGCCGGCACATCGACGACGGCCCACAGCATCCCGAGCGCCGTCACGGCCAGGCCGATGGGCAGCGCGACGACCAGCACGCGCGACGGACGCGAGGCGTGCCGTGGGTGGTGGGCGCCGCTCATGGTTCCATTGTGCCCGCATCCACCGATCGAACATATATCTCACACGATCTTGACTTAACATCGTGCATTTGTTCGAATGAGTTCATGCGATGGCAGGGACAGACGATCGACGACGCGGATGACGCGGCGCTGCCGGGCATGGAGAACCGCACGGGTATCGTCCGCTCCGTGACGACGCCGGAGTTCGCGGGGATGACGTTCCACGAGGTGCTGGCGCGCTCCGCGCTGAATCACGTGCCCAGCGGCTCGCGTATGCCGTTCAGCTGGACGATCAATCCCTACCGCGGATGCAGTCATGCATGCGTGTACTGCGTATCCCCCGACACGCTGGTGCTGTGCGCAGATGGACGGCAGCGTCGGATCGATGATCTCCTGGTCGGCGACGAGATCATCGGCACGGAGCGTCAAGGAAACTACCGCCGATATGTCCGCACACGAGTGCTCGCAAAGTGGGGTACTCAAAAGCCGGCCTATCGAGTCACCCTGGCAGACGGGACCGTGATCATTGCGAGCGGGGATCACCGATTTCTCACCGATCGTGGATGGAAGCACGTTGCGGATGCTGAGCGAGGCCAGCGCCCGCACCTCACCGCGAACAATAGGCTCATGGGATTCGGCGCACAGGTCGCGCGTCCTGAGATCCTCCAACTCATCACTTCATCGATGACGGAGCTGCGGATTCCGCATGTAAGCGAGCCGCCGCGACCCAACGGCGTCTCTTGCGTCCGCGTTACAGGCGGACTTCCTCAGCGCCAAAGGTTCTTCGACCTCACGCAACCAGCCATTATGAGGAAGCTCGGCATTGAGGGGAGCGCCGTGAAGTCGGCATCCGACCTCCGAATCGTCGCGGTCGACGCACTCGGTGAGACGCGAGATCTTGTCGACATCACGACAGGAACTGGCGATTTCATCGCTAACGGAGTAATAAGTCACAATTGCTTCGCTCGCGGAACGCATGAGTACCTCGACCTCGACGGTGGTGGCGACTTCGATTCGCAGATCGTCGTGAAGACCAACGTCGCCGAAGTGCTCGCGAAAGAGCTGCGGAAAGGCAGCTGGCAGCACGAGAGCGTCGCGCTCGGCACGAACACCGATCCGTACCAACGTGCCGAAGGCCGTTACAAACTGATGCCCGACATCATCCGCGCCCTCGCGGAATCCGGCACCCCGTTCTCGATCCTCACCAAGGGAACGTTGATCCGGCGCGACATCCCGATATTGAGGGATGCTGCGAAGCACGTGCCAATCGACATCCAGATGTCCATCGCAATGTACGACGACGCACTGCAGCACTCGATCGAGCCGGGAACGCCTTCGACACAAGCGCGGCTCGACACCGTGCGCGCTCTGACTGATGCGGGGTTCCGCGTGGGCGTCTTCCTGATGCCCGTTCTGCCGCACCTCACCGACTCGGTCGCGGCCATCGATCACGCGTTGCAGCGCATCGAGCAGACCGGCGCCGACCACGTCATCTACGGCGCCCTGCATCTGCGCGCCGGGGTCAAGCCCTGGTTCATGCAATGGCTCGGGCGCGAGCATCCGGAACTCATGTCGTCGTACCGCGAGCTGTATCCGGGCGCAGCGGCCGATGCTCCGAAGGCGTACCGGCAGTGGTTGGCGAAGCGGGTGCGTCCGCTGATCCGTGCGCACGGGCTCGAGGCGCGCCATTCAGACGACGACGCATACCCTGCTCGGCAGCTCACTCGGCCGACGCACTTGCGCACGACCGCCGCCGCTCAGCCTGCGCCAACTCTGTTCTGACAACGCACTGTTCTGACGACCCCGTCGCGGTCAGGCCTGCCCCGGCTGGCACGTAGGCTCAGTGACTATGGCAATCGGCGCGATGATCCACACGTTCACGGTGCAACTCGCCGATACGGACCGCGGCGTCTACGACGACCTCACGCTCCGCGTCGCACGGCATCCGTCCGAGACCGACGCATACATGGTGACCCGCACGCTCGCCTACTGCCTGGAGTACGTCGAGGGCATCGTCTTCGGCGCCGGCATCTCGTCGACGGAAGAACCTGCGGTGCTCGTGCGCGATCTCACCGGCAAGGTCACCGTGTGGATCGAGGTCGGAGCCCCTGACGCCGAACGTCTGCACTACGGCAGCAAGCTGGCCGACCGGATCGTCGTCTACACGCACCGCGATCCGATCAAGGTCATCGCACCATGGGCGGGCAAGCGCATCCACAACGCCGAGGCGATCGAGGTGTTCAGCTTCGACCCCGGCTTCGTCGATGCCGCGGCCGCGGTGCTCGAGCGACGCAACACCGTGACGCTGACTGTCACTGAGCAGCAGCTGTACCTCGACCTGAACGGGACCACTCTGAGCTCTGCGATCCACGTACGCGGCATCGACTGAACGGGCCGCTCACCGACCGGGATTGAGGTTGCCGATGGCGGGCGTTGCCTTTCGCAGCCGATCGCTCGACGGATGCACTGCCGGCGCTCGACGGCGTCAGTTTCCAGCGATTCACAACTCCTCAAGAACAACGCAGAAGGGCCCCGGAATCAGCTTCCGGGGCCCCGATCCTCAGAATTCTGAGGAGTTGTGAACGGTGTTACGCGGTGATCTCGTCGTTGCTCGGCATGCGCCCGGTGATCTCCTCGATGATGTCGTCACCGATCCGAGCGGATTCGAACGGTGCGTCGATCTCGGCGCGACCCAAGAGCTCGGTCATGCGACGCTGACGCTGACGCGTGATGAGCGTGACGACGCGTCCGGCACGGCCCGCACGCCCGGTGCGACCCGAGCGGTGCATGTAGGTCTTGTACTCGTCCGGCGCGTCCGCCTGGATCACCAGGTCGATGTCGTCGACGTGGATGCCGCGGGCTGCGACGTCGGTGGCGACCAGAACCGACACGCGACCAGAGGTCATGCGCTCGAGGTTGCGGGTGCGCTTGGCCTGATTGAGGTCACCGTGCAGCGCAGCCGCCGGGATCCCGGCGTCGTCGAACTGTTCGGCCAGCGTCTCCGCGTACGCACGGGTGCGGGCGAAGACGAGAGTCTTGCCTGCGCGGTCGACCATCGACGTGAGGATCTCGGCCTTGTCGCGGTGCTCGATCACGAGCACGCGGTGGTCGATCGTGCCGGAGTCCTGGTCTTCGCCGGAGACCTCGTAGACGTCAGGATCCACGAGGAACTCGTCGACGAGGGCAGCGACCTCGCGGTCGAGCGTCGCCGAGAACAGCAGCTTCTGGCTGCCCTCCTGTGTGTGGCGGAGGATGCGCTGCACGGGCTCGACGAATCCGAGCTCGCACATGTGGTCGGCCTCGTCGAGTACCGCGATGCGGCAGTCGGAGAGGTCGAGCTTGCGCTGCTTGATCAGATCCTCGATGCGGCCGGGAGTGCCGATCACGATGTCGACGCCCTTCATCAGCGCGCCGACCTGGCGGCCCTGCGGGACGCCACCGTAGATCTGCGTGGTGAACAGGCCGACGCTGCGGGCGATCGGCTGGATCGTGCGGTCGATCTGCAGCGCGAGCTCACGCGTCGGGGCGAGGATGATCGCACGAGGCTTGCGGCCGTACTCGCGGCGCTTGCCCGCCTGCGACTTCAGCACGCGCTCGACGAGCGGGGCGCCGAAGGCGATGGTCTTGCCCGAGCCGGTGCGGCCACGGCCGAGCACGTCGCGACCCTCGAGAATCGACGGGATGGTCGCCGCCTGGATGGCGAACGGCGAAGACGCACCGAGCTCCTTCAGAACGTCGACGATGTTGGAGCCGATGCCGAGATCGGCGAACGTGACGCCATCGACTTCGGGAGCTGCGATCGTCTTCGCCTCGAGGCGCTCGTGCACGACATCCTCGGTCTTCTCGAATTTCGATCCGCCGGTCGCTGAGCCTGTCGAAGCGTTCCAGTCGTCGCGACTCGCGCGCGGCTCGCTGCGGCGGTCGTCACGGCGGGGACCACGGTCATCACGGCGGGGTCCACGATCGTCACGACGGGGGCCGCGATCGTCACGACGGGGACCACGATCGTCACGGCGGGGGCCGCGATCGTCACGACGGGGACCACGGTCATCACGGCGCGCATCGTCACGGCGGGCATCGTCACGGCGGGGGCGGTCGCCCTGGTGGCGGGAACCGGTCGCCGAGCCCGTCGACGCGTCCCGCTGCGGACGCTCGCTGTTCACGCGAGGGCGGTCCTCGTAACGGGGGCGGCCATCCGTGCGCTCGCGGTCATCGCGACGCGGACGCTCGTCGTTGTAGCGCGGACGCTCGGCGGGTCGATCGCTGTTGAAGCGGGGACGATCGTTGTTGTAGCGGGGACGCTCGCCGCCGCGGTCATTGTTGAACCTCGGGCGGTCGCCCTGGTAGCGAGAACCAGTCGACGCACCGGCGTCCCGACGCGGACGCTCATCCTGACGCGCGCGGTCATCCCGACGCGGACGGTCATCGTTGAACCGAGGACGCTCAGCGCCACGATCGTTGTCGTACCGCGGACGCTCAGCGCCACGGTCGCTGTTGTACCGGGGACGGTCGTCGTTGAAGCGACGCCCATCGGTGCGCGGACGCTCGCCCTGGTGGTGCGGCGTCTCGCGGCGACCCGACTCGGCGCGGCCGCGGATGCCGCGTGCCTCATCACGGCCGGCACGCTCCTGGTCGCTCCAGCGACGCTTCGGAGCGCCGCTGTCGGCCTCGGCCGGACGGTATCCGCGGTGGGTCGCGCTCTTGCTGCCCGGGCGGCGGTCGGCGCCGCGGTCAGAGGTCGACGTGGGGTGGCTCGACGCAGAGCGCTGTGCGCCGGCATCCGAACGTCCACCCTCTGGGCGACCGGCGTGACGGTCGTGGAACGAGGTCTTGTTCGCGCCGTAGCGCGGCTCGAAGTTGCGCGAGGGCCTGCCGCCCTGGGGCTTCTTGTTCTTGGGCATGGGTGTGTCCTTCTGGGTTTTCTGCACCAAACAGCGCCGCGCTTAGCGCGCGGGGAAACCCGGACATCCGTCGGCCGGGGGCCATTCATGTGATGGTTAATGTGCGTCGATCGACGCTCACCATCGGCCCCTGGGCTCACACTTCCAACAGATAAACGCCCGCGCCATGCGCGGCTGCCCGAAGCCGACCGCACAAGTTTAGCCGATGCGCCTGAGAACACCCCCGTACGATGAAGCCGTGACTTCGCAATCCCCCACCGGCATCCAGATCCACCTTCAGCGCGGCGCCGTCACGGCGCAGATCGCCCAGGTCGGGGCATCCCTCCGCGGGCTCACCGTCGGCGGCGTCGATCTCGTCAGCCGGTACCCCGAGAACATCCCGACGCCGTCGTGCTCCGGTGTGGTGCTGGCGCCTTGGCCGAACCGGGTGCGCGACGGCGTCTGGGACGACGGCGGCACCACGCAGCAGCTCTCGATCAGCGAGCCGAAGCTGCACAACGCCAGCCACGGACTGCTGCGCTTCACCGCCTACGAGATCGAGCAGACGGATGCCGCCGCCACCCTGCGCGCGACGATCCACCCGCAGACCGGCTTCCCCTACGAGATCGCGACGACGGTCACGTATGCGCTCACCGACGCCGGCATCGAGGTCACGCACACGCTGACGAACCGATCGGATGCTGCGGCACCCGCCGCACTCGGCACCCACCCGTTCGTCACGATCGGCGATGCCGATCCGCACGACCTCGTGCTCACCGTGCCCGCCGCGACCCAGTTCGACGCCGACGAGCGGATGCTGCCCACCGGCACCTCCCCCGCACCGGCCGCACTGCGCGAAGGAGTGCGCCTCGGCGACATCGCGCTCGACACCGGCTTCACCGACCTCACGCGGGATGCAGACGGGTTCGTACGCCACTGCCTCACCGCACCAGACGGCCGCCGCGTCACCCTGCGCCAGGGCGAAGGCTTCGACTACGTGCAGGTGTACACGACCACGAATTACCCCGGCCATGATCTCGCGGTCGCCATCGAGCCGATGACGGCCCCGGCCGACGCGTTGAACAGCGGTCTCGGCATCCGTCGCCTCGCCCCGGACGAGACGTGGAGGCTCACCTGGGGCGTCGAGCTCAGCTGACGCGCAGCCGTCCCAGCTCCTGGGTGCAGCGCGTCAGCGCGACGTAGAGTCCGTTCCAGCCACGCGGCTCTGCGGCGATGCCGACGGCATCCACGAGCAGAGTGGCGTCCCATTCCAGCCCCTTCGCGTCGGTCGCAGAGAGCACCGTCGCGTCCGGAAGAGCCGCGCGCAGCGCGGCGAGGCGGTCGAGAGGCGCCACGACTCCGACCGTTCCGCCGCTCCAACGCGCTGACAACTCCTCGAAGAGCAGCGCAGCCTCAGCGGCAAGATCGCTCTCGTCGACATCGCGTTCCCACGGTTCGATGCCGGACGCCCGCACGGCCCGAGGCGGTTCGTTCTCACTTCCGGCATTGCGCAGCACGGGAGCGGTGAGCGCCATGACCTCGAGCGGAGTGCGATAGCAGATCGTCAGGCCGGCCTCAGTCCACTTCTTGCCGAATGCCGCGTCGACCGCCTGCGCCCAGGTCGTGTGCCGGTGCGGCGCCTCTGCCTGATCGATGTCGCCGACGGCCGTGATCGAACGCGAAGGACAGCGCCGCATCACCATCTGCCACTGCATCTCGGACAGCTCCTGCGCTTCGTCGATGACGACGTGCCCGTAGACCCAGTCGCGCTGCGAAGCAGCACGATCGGCGAGGAACTCACCCTGCGCCCGTCCGGATCCCTGGTCACCCAGCAGATCGGCGAGCGCGTCGATGAGCGGGATGTCGCTGCCGGCCCACCCGGTCGGCTCGCGGCGGACCGAGTCGCGCTCCGAGTCAGTGAGCTCCGGCGCCCACCGCCGCAGCAACGCGTCGTCGGCGAGCAGCCGGCGCAGCTCTGCCGTCGCATCCAGAGGCGGCCACCACTGGGCGAGCAGGTCAGCCAGGTCGCGGTCGATCGCGATCCGATCGCGCAACCGCTCGATGTCGTCCTCAGAGAGCAGTCCATCGACTTCGGCGCCCGTCGCGCCGGTCGCCGCAGCACGGTCATCGGAGCGCTCCAGCCCTGCGTCGACGTCGACGAGGATGTCCTCCAGGCCCTCCTCCATCCGCGCGAGCGTCTCTTCGCTGCGCTCGACGACGGCGTCGGTGAGCAGGCTGTGCACCTGCTCGAAGAAGACGGCCCGCGCCGCGTGGTACGAGCGTCCGGAAGTCGCAGAGGCGAGTACGCTCGCGATCCTCCGCCCGTCGAGCGTGTACTTCTCGCCCTCCCACACCAGCTCGAGTTCCCTCGGCTGCGGGACCAGCGACGCCGCATACTCCGACAGCGCCCGCTGCCAGAGCGCCCTGCCCTTGATCTCGGCGAGCACCCTCGGTTCATCACGCTCCACGCTGACGCCCGGCACCAGCGTGTCGCAGGTCGCGGAGACGACAGCCGTCTCACCGAGGCCCGGCAGCACCTGCGCGATATAGTCCAGGAACCGCATCGACGGGCCGAGTACCAGTACCCCCTGCGCAGCGAGGCGAGAGTGCGTGAAGAGAAGGTATGCGACCCGGTGCAGCGCCACCACGGTCTTGCCGGTGCCCGGTCCGCCCTGCACGACGAGCGGCCCGTGGGCGTCAGCGCGGATCACATCGTCCTGCTCACGCTGCAGCGTCGCCGCCGCCGTGCTCATGCGTCCGGTCCGGCGCTCGCCCAGCGCAGCGAGCAGTGCACCCTCTCCCACGAGCTCGCTGGCCACCGAGCCGTCGAGCGGCTCATCGTCGACGCCCACTACGGTGCGATCGCTCGTGCGGATGTGCCGGCGCTTCGCCTGCCCCTGAGGGTCCACCGCAGTCGCCGTGTAGAAGGCGCGCGCCGCCGGGGCGCGCCAGTCGATCACCAGAGGATCGTCATCCTCCGTGTCCGATGCGGGGATCCCCACCCGGCCCAGGTGCCTCACGGAATTGTCGAGCCCGTCGAGCCGCCCGAAGATCAGCCCCTGCTCGGCGTGCGACAGTTCTGCGCGACGCTGGGCCATCATGCGCATCCGCGTCTGCTGCACCGCATCCGCCGCAGGAGCCGCAAGGTCGGCATCGAGCTGCCGGAGGAGGTCGTCACGGCGCGTGAACGCCTCATCGAGGCTGACCTGTTCCTGCTCTACTGCTCTCTGGTTCGCGAGCTCGTCCTGGTCGGGCAGGGTGGTGAAGTCGTTCAGTGGCACTGACACTCTCTCTGTGTGCGCGGTCTACGGCTCTGTGCGCTCGATCTGAGATCAGCGCACTCGTCGCTGAACAACACCCGGTCGCGGACTATTCCAACGGGACTGCAAGACCATGCGGCCTCGCAGCCCCACGGATCAGCCTTGGTGCTCGCGCAGCTCGCGGCGGGTGAGCGGATGCTCGGACGCGTCGGTTTCGGACGCATCCCCTGCGGGAGCGTCGCCCCCTGTGTCAGGTCCAGCATCCGAATCGGGGGCCGTGCCACCGGCATCCGGCCCCGCCTTGCGAGCCCGGCGACGCTCCTTCGCCCCCTCGACGAGGTTGTAGAGCGTCGGAAGCACGATCAGCGTCAGCACGGTCGAGGAGACCAGGCCGCCGATCACGACGATCGCGAGCGGCTGCGAGATGAACCCGCCCTGCCCGGTGATCCCCAGTGCCATCGGAGTGAGGGCGAAGATGGTCGCGAGCGCCGTCATGAGGATCGGGCGCAGACGCTTCTCGCCTCCGGCCATCACCGCGTCACGCGTCGACAGACCCTTCTCCCGGTACTGGTTCACCAGGTCGACGAGCACAATGGCGTTCGTCACCACGATGCCGATCAGCATCAGCACGCCGATCAAGGATGCGACGCCCAGCGGCACGCCCGTGATGATCTGCAGCAGGATCGCACCGGTCGCCGCGAACGGCACAGAGACCAGCAGCAGCAGCGGCTGGCGCAGCGACTTGAAGGTCGCGACCATCACGACGTAGACGATCAGGATCGCGGCGAGCATCGCGAGCCCCAGCTGCGAGAACGAATCAGCCTGCTGCGACGCGACGCCGCCGACTTCGGCCGAGGCGCCGTCCGGCAGGTCGACCGCCTCGAGCGCGGCCGTGACCGATGCGGTCGCGGTCGCGAGGTTGTCCGACGCCGGCGGCACCGTGATCGTCGCGGTTCGGCGGCCCTGCTCGGTGGTGATCGAGGTCGGTCCCTCGCGCTGCTCGACGAGCGCGATGTCCTGCAGCGTGATGATCCCGCGCGGGCTGGGGATGGCCAGCGAACGCAGCGCATCGATCGTCGCCGGCGGCTCGGTAGCGGCGATGTACACCGTGAGGGCGGTGTCATCCAGCTCGACGGATCCGACCTGCTGCGGGCGCATCGTGCCCGAGACCAGCGTTCCCACTGCGACCTCCGAGAGCCCGTTGTCGGACGCCGCCTGTCGATCGACGACCACAGCGATGTAGGGCAGCGATGCGGCGAGGTTGTCGGTGACCGCGCCGATGCCGTCGCGTCCGTCAAGTTCTTCGGTGACTGCTGAGGTCGCCTCGGCCAGAGCCTCGGCGCTCGGCGCCGTGACGTTCACCTCGATGTCGCTCGATCCGAACCCTGCGGCGGCGTTCACGCTGATGTCGCCGACGTCTTCCAGTCCGTCGACAGCATCGAGCACATCGGCGCGAAGCTGCTCCTGATCGACATCCGCCGACGTCATGATCGAATAGGTCACCCCGGCTCCACCGGAGAAGGCGTCCATGAGTGACGAGCCGCTCGAACCGATCGACACCTGCACGTTCTCGATGCCCTCGACGCCGTCCAGCGCATCCTCGACGACGGCTGCCGCCGCATCCTTCGTCTCGAGGCTCGCCGTCGGACCGAGGTCCTGCGTGACGGTCATGGTGTTCTGGCCTGTGTCGCTGAGGAAGTTGATCTTCATCAGCGGCGCGGCGGCGAGCGTGCCACCGAGCACCACGACGGCGAGGATCACCGTGACGGCCGAGTGCTTCAGGGTCCAGCCGAGGATCGGACGGTACAGCTTCTGCAACGGCGTCGGCGGAGCATCCTGATGCTCCGGGTCGATCACGTTCCCGTTCTCGTCGCGCAGTTCCTTGCCTGGACGCAGGAACCAGTACGCCAGCACCGGGACGATCGTCAGCGCCACGAGCAGCGATGCGACCATCGCGATCGTCACCGTCATCGCGAACGGACGGAACAGCTCGCCGACCATGTCGCCGACGAAGACGATCGGCAGGAAGACCGCGACGGTGGTGATGGTGGATGCCGTGATGGCAGAGGCCACCTCACGCACCGCGAGGCGGATCGCATCGCCCTTGTCGGCATCGCCCACGTAGTGCCGCTTGATGTTCTCGATCACGACGATGGAGTCGTCGACGACACGACCGATCGCGATGGTGAGGGCGCCGAGGGTGAGGATGTTCAGCGAGTATCCGAACGCCTGCAGCCCGATGAAGGTGATCAGCACACTGGTCGGGATCGAGATCGCCGTGACCAGCGTCGAACGGATCGACAGCAGGAAGACGAGGATGACGATCACGGCGAAGACGAGCCCGAGCAGGCCCTCGGTGGCGAGTGTCTCGATCGACTGCACGATGAACGGCGCCTGGTCGAAGACGACGGTGAACTTCGCGTCGGGGAAGGTCTTCTGCAGCTCGTCGAGCTCGGCGATCACGCCGTCGGACACCTCGACCGTGTTCGCCGAGGGAAGCTTGGTGATCGAGATCGAGAGCGCGTCCTCGCCGTTCACGCGTGACAGCGACGACACCGGGTCGGACTCCAACGCCACGGTCGAGATGTCGGCGATCGTGGCATCCGTGCCCACCAACGGCAACGCGGCGATGTCGTCGACCGAGGTGATCTTGGCGCCGGTCTGAACTGTCAGCGTCTGACCGGCCTCGGTGATGTCGCCACCGGGGAAGAGCGTGCCGTTCTGCTGCAGTGCATCGCGGATCGCCTGGCTGCTCACGCCGGCCGCCGCGAGCTTGGCGTTGTCCGGCGTGATCGTGATGCGCTGCCCGATGCCGCCGACGATCTGTGCGGCATTGACACCGTCGACGTCTTCGAGGTCGGGGATCGCGACATTCTCCAGGTCGGCCTGAGCCGTCTCGGCGTCATCGAATCCGGTCACTGCGACCTGGATCACCGGGAAGTCGTCGATCGAGACCGACAGCACCTGCGGCTCGACCTCTTCAGGCAGCTGCGAGGAGATGCGGTTGATCGCCTGCTGCATCTTCTGCTCGGCGGTGGCGAGGTTCTCGCCGTAGGTGAGGGTGGCCTGGATGATCGACGAGTTCGTCGCGCTCGTCGCACTCGTGGACTCCAAGCCGGGAACGCCCTGGATCGCCGTCTCGATCGGCGTGGAGACATCGTTCTCGACGACCTCGGGTGATGCACCGGGGTAGGTCGTCATGACGATGAGCGACGGCAGCTCGAGCGAGGGGATGAGCTCCTGCTTGAGGTTCGTCAACGCGAGGCCGCCGAACACGGCGGCCACGATCGTGATGAGAGCGATCAGCGCGCGGTTGCGCAGGCTGAGGATGGCGAGTTTCGACACGGTGATCTCTCGGTTGTCTCTATGCGGTGGACTGCGGTGAAGGGGATGCTGCGGCGTCGGCGGTCCCGAAGATGCTGATGAGCGCCGCCTCGATGAAGCGCTGATCGAGCGGGTTCTCGTGGATCTGTGCGTGCCAGAGTACGCCGTCGATGAAAACGGCTGCGGCCTGCGCGCGGTCGATTCCGTGAACGGGGGCGAAGATCCCGACGAGTTCGTCCGACCACTGCTGTGCGAGCTCTCGCAGCCTCGGGTCGTGCACGGCCGCAGTGACGACGGCGCGATCGGCCTGGACTGCCGTCGCGTCGGCGAGGGCGGTGTGGATCAGTTCAGCCAGCAGGGCGGGGGTCGCGCCGCGCTCGGTGATGACCGCACGGATCTCCGTCATCCGCTCGGCCACGTGAGTGGCGAGCAGCTGGAGCGCGGCGTCTCGGAGGTCGTCGAGAGTCGCGAAGTACTGGGTCGTCGCACCGAGCGGAACATCGGCGCGGGCGGCGACCATGCGGTGGGTGATCGCGTCGACGCCGACCTCGGTGATGAGCTCGGCCGCAGCGGTGATGATGGCGAGTCGTCGCGTCTCGGGGTCGCGCCGGCGGCGGACTGCTTCAGCCATGGCTCTCCCCTCTGGACTGCTGTACATGTACTTTTGTACATTCTCGCATTTGTGAGGATGCTGAGCGCGGCTCAGGACGTCGTCGGGCGACCGACGCCGTCCGAGCTCAGAGCGCCGCGCCGATGGCGAGGCCCACGAGTGCCGCGATCACGGATGCCGCGAACGTGCCGATGAGGTGCAGCACGGACGCGGGTCGCTCGCCGTCCTTCCATAGGGCGATCGTGTCGAGCATCGCCGTGCTGAAGGTGGTGTAGCCGCCGAGCAGTCCCGCGCCTATCACGAACGCGGCATCCGGCAGCGCCGCGGTGACGACGCCGAGCACGAACGACCCGGTGATGTTCACGATGACGATGCCCCAGGGGAAGCGGCGACCGGCGAAGCGGCTGACCCCGACGTCAGCGGCGTACCGCAGCACCGCGCCGACACCGCCGGCCACGGACGCGAACAGGAAGATGAGCGGAGTCATCGGGCGTCCCTCGACTTGGCGATACGCATCCCGAGAACAGCGACTGCGACGCCGAGCGTCAGGGTGAGGATCGCGTACAGCCCTGCGAGCAACGGCGACTGAGCCCACAGCTGCACCGTGCCGACCGCGAAGGCGCTGTAAGTGGTGAAGCCGCCGAGGATGCCGGCGCCGAGGAACGTACGCATGTCCGAGTCGCCGGGAAGACGAACGGCGAGGATGCCGATCAACAGCGCACCGATGAGGTTCACCGCGAGGGTCGCGACAGGCAAGCCCCCGGCATCCGGGATCGACAGCGCCATCCCGAGCCGCACCGCGGTGCCGATCGTTCCGCCGAGCACGACGAGAAGCAGCCGACGGAGAGTCACGCGGCCACTCTAGCCCCGACATCGCATGTCCGCGGACGATGGGATTGTCAAGGCTGTTCCGGGTGTCTCCCGAGCGGCGTTGACTGAGCGACATGAAGCCGCTGTGGAAGATCGAACCCACCGCCTCGCTCGGATCGCCGTTCGAGCCCGGTGCGCGACATGACGTGGTCGTCGTCGGCGCAGGGCTCACCGGACTGTCGACCGCCGTCATGCTCGCCCGCAAGGGTCTCGACGTCGCCGTGATCGATGCGGGCGAAGTCGGCGAACTCACGACGGGCGCGAACACCGGAAAACTCACCCTGCTCCAGGGGCAGACGCTCGCGGGCATCCGCCGCCACCATCCGATCGGGCTCGTGAGGGCATACGTGGATGCCAACCGCGCCGGCATGCAGTGGCTGACCGAGTTCGCCGACGACGCCGGGGTCGGGTACACCCGGTGCACGGATCACACGTACGCGCAGGCCCCCGGCGGCCTCGACGCCGTCAGGGCCCAGCACTTCGCTGCGCGGGAAGCGGGATTGGCGACGCGGATCCTCCCGCCCGCCGAGCTGCCGGAGGCCCCGTTTCCGATCGTCGGCGCCGTCGCACTCGAAGATCAGGTGATGATCGACCCGATGCTCGTGGCTCAGGCTCTCGCCCGGGAACTGCTGGCCTCAGGTGGGGCACTGCACACCGGCATCCGCGCCACCGGCGCCCACGCCCTCCCAGAGCCACGGGTCGAGACCCCCGTCGGGCCGCTGTTCGCGCGCCACATCCTCCTCGCGACGGGCACGCCGATCATCGACCGCGGCCTCTACTTCGCGAAGACCCGCGGCCTCAGGTCGTACTGCGTCGCATTCCGCGTGCCAGGGGACGTGCTCGAGGGAACATTCATCTCCGTGGACGGCCCGAATCGGTCGCTCCGTCCGATCTCGAACGCCGACGGCCCTGCGGCCGCGGCACAGCTCATCGTCGGCGGGAACGGGCATCCGGTCGGACGCTCGGATGGTGAGACAGCGGCGATCGAGGATCTTGTGGCATGGACCCGCGAGTACTTCCCCGATGCCGAGGAGATCCGCCGGTGGTCGGCACAGGATTACGAGTCGCACAACCTCATCCCGTTCGTCGGCGCGATGCCGCGGGGTCTCGGCCGCATCCGGTTCGCCACGGGCTACGCCAAGTGGGGACTGTCGAATGCGCCGGCCGCCGCACTGCGTCTCACCGCGGAGATCCTCGGCACCGACCGGCACGACCGACCGCGTTGGATGACCGCGATCGGCACGCGGCTGACCATGCCCGCCGACATCGCGCGCGGAACGGCCGAGGGCGGCCGGGTCGCAGCTGCGGCCGCATCGGGATGGTCTCGCGCAGAATCGCGCTCTGTGCCGGTTCCTCGGCCGGCAGAGGGCAGTGGTGTCGTGGCCAACCGCGCGGGACTTCCGGTGGCGGTGTCGACGGTGGGGAGTGTCACGCGCGCCGTCTCGGCGGTGTGCACGCATCTCGGCGGCGTGCTCGACTGGAACGACGCCGAGTGCACGTGGGACTGCCCGCTGCACGCCTCGCGCTTCGCACCGGACGGCACCCGTATCGAGGGTCCAGCGCTGAAGGATCTGAAACTGCTGCCTCGTGAGGGCAGCTGACGGGTTCCGGTAGCGGCGCGGATCAGCTCTCGTGCCGGAGCCGTACGCCGTCCCACCCCTCCTGCGGCGTCTCGCAGTTCTCGCGATAGACGTACTGCGAGGGGTGCTTGCGCTCGCTGCTCGACCAGTCGATGGCCGGGCGACGCTGCTCGGGCGGCAGGTAGCCCAGGCGGTACACGGCCATCAGCTCCAGGTCATCCGGCACGTGCAGGAGGCGGACGATCTCGTCCCACCGACCCGGCACCTCCATCGGGAACGAGATGAACTGGATACCCATGCCGAGTTCGACCGTGGTGAGCCAGACGTTCTCCATCGCCGCGCCCATGCTGAACACCGAGTAGAACGACGACAGCTGTCCAGGGCGGTACTCGCTGCGGTCCAGCATCACGCCCAGCAGCAGCGGGGAACCCGCGACGAGCTTCCGGTTCTCCGCGCCCAGTGTCTTGGGCACGCCGAAGGTGTTCATGAGGGTCTGCCCCCGCTTCGTGAAGACCTGACCGGTGAAGGGGCGCAGCGGCGCCGGCAGCTTGTCGAACAGCATCCCGCTGCGCTTCTGCTCCATCTCGGCCTTGCTGAAGCGGAAGTACGGCTTGTACCGCTCGAAGAACGTGCCGTTCGACATCGCCTCGGTCATGCTCTCCCCCGAGATGCGCGCGATCTCATCGATCGTCTCGCGGCTCTCGATCACGACGAACCGCCAGGGCTGGCTGTTCAACTGCGACGGCGCACGCCCCGCGGCCTCCAACAGGATCCGCTGATGCTCCTCTGAGACGGGATCGGGCAGGAACGGCCCGTTCGTGGTCTTGCGGCGGCGGATGGCGTCGAGCAGTTCCATGCGATCACTTCCGGTCGGAGGCTCGGAGCGAGCGCACGACGCTCGCGACGAAGAAAGGGGCTGCCGCGAGCGCGACGAGCGGATGCCGGCGGCTGTGCGTCGGCACGTATGCGATCGCGGCGAGCGGCACGATGGACGGTACGAGCGCCAGCGCGGCATACCGGCTCGCGCGCCGCGGCCTGCCCCAGCACGCCGTGCTGAGCGCCGCGGCGACGGCCGTGCACGTCGTGATGTAGAGCGCATGGTGCAGCCATCGGAATCTGCGAGTGTCGACGAACCTCACTGCGACGGCCAGTCCCAGTGCGCAGTTCGCCGCGTAGCCGAGTGCCGCTGCCCCGAACAGCGGCGCCGTGTTCGTGGTGGTCGAGCGGCCGGGCATGCATAGACCCTACGCCCGGCATCCGTGTGGCCTACAGATTCGCCTCGGCGTAGATGCGCAGCGCGTCGCGGACGAACTCCGCCCCTCGCGTGCCGCCGTCGGCGGTGGCGTAGTTGGCTCCGAACCGCGGATCGGCGACGTACATCTCACCGAGTCCGGTCACGTAGCCCTTGACGTCGCTGCCCGATGCGGATGCCGGAGTCCCCGGCACGCTCGTCAGCCATTCGACGTGGCGCTGGGCGAGTAGCTGTGCTTCGTCGGATGCCGGGTCGGCCCCGCTCTCCGCGGCGGCGATCCAGTCGCGTCCGAGATCGGACACGAGCTGCTGCCATTCGGCACGCTCGGACTTCGAGAGTCCTCGCCACCAGCGGTCGCTGTCGGCGTACGCCTTCTTTCCCCAACGGTCCTCGACCTCGTCCTTGTACTGGGTGTGATCGAAGCCGTCGAACATGTTCTCGGCCATGAGGGGTCCTCCTTCTTTCAATGTGCTGATCGTGGTCTCGACCGACGCGATCTGCCGCGCCAGCCTCTTCTGCTCCTCGCGCAGATACGCGAGGTGCGTCTCGAGAGCGGATGCCTCCGCCGCCGCCCCGGTCCCTGAGCCTGTCGAAGGGTCCGTCGAGGCTTCGAGGGCCTCGGCGATCTGGGGCAGCCCGAGTCCGAGGGCGCGCAGCAGCAGAATCCGCTGCAGCCGGACGAGCGCGCTCTGGTCGTAGTGCCGGTAGCCGTTGTGCGCGATGCGCGACGGCGTCAGCAGACCGATGTCGTCATAGTGACGAAGCGTTCTGCTCGTCGTTCCGGCGTGGCGTGCGATCTCTTGGATCGACCAGTCCTGCGTGTCCACGGCATCCTCCCTTTCGTGTCGATATGACCAGCGTAAAAGTTGACGTCACGTCAATGTCAACCACATCTCTTGACAAACTCGCGATATATCGTGTTATTCTCTTCACACGCGATATATCGCGACTAATCCAACCTCAGGAGAGAACATGACCGAGAAGTGGCTCATCGCCCCCGGCGAGGAACGCGTCATCGACATCGCTCAGGCGACCCGGCTCAAGGTCGGCCTCGTCGGCGGACAGGTGGACGTCATCGCCCACGACGAACCAGGCATCCGCATCGAGGTGCACGGTGTCACAACCAAAGATCTCCGCATCGAATCCAACGGCGACGAGATCGAGATCGACCACCCGCAGCTGGGCTGGGACAACTTCCTCGAGGTGTTCCGCAACTTCGGCTCGGGCGGTCCCCGCGCAGAGGTCAGCGTCGCCGTCCCCCGCAGCATCGCACTGAACCTCGGTGTCGTCAGCGCGGGCGCGCTCATCTCGGGCCTCACCAACGACGCGCGGCTGAACACCGTCTCCGGCGACCTCATCGTCGACACCCACACGGGCGACCTGACCGTGAACTCGGTCTCCGGCGACGTGCAGGTGCGTGGGCTGACCGGCTCCGCGAACGCGAACAGCGTCTCGGGCGACGTCGCGATCACCGGTTCGGTGCGCAAGGCGACGGTCGACACCGTCTCCGGCGCGATCCTGGTGGATGCTGCGGGTGCTGTGAACACCATCAACCTGAACACCGTCGCCGGCAACAGTACGATCCGCCTCGAGGAGACGCTGCCGGCCAACTACGTGGCTCGTTCCATGAGCGGACGGATGCTGATCGACGGCGTCGACCGCGGAAACTCCGGCCCGACCAACTACACCGGCTCGACCGGCGAGCTCGCCGGCTCATTCGTCGACGTGCGCACCAACTCGGTCTCGGGCGACATCACCGTGCTCCGTCAGCCCATCATCACTGCGGCCGACGACGAGGAGTGGGACTCATGACCCCGGCCGTCTTCTCTCACGGTGACCTGCGCCTGTACCTGCTGTCGCTGCTCGCCGAGGCGCCGCAGCACGGCTACGGCATCATCCAGGCGCTCACCGATCGCACAGGCGGCACCTACACGCCCAGCGCCGGCACCATCTACCCGCGGCTCGCGAAACTCGAGGAGGAGGGGCTGGTCTCCAAGACTGTCGACGGTCGCACGACGATCTACTCGATCACGGATGCCGGTCGCGCAGAACTCACCGGCCGCGAGGGCGACCTCGCAGGCATCGAGTCCGATCTCGCCGACTCGGTGCGCCTGATCGCCAACGAGGTGCGTCAGAGCGTGCAGGACGCCATGAAGAGCCTGCGCGCCGACCTCGCCGCTGCGGCCAACGACGAGCGGACTGCGGCGAAGGGCCGCCCTCGGCCGACATCGTCTTCACTGCCGGATGATCGTGTGACGAGCCGTGAGGAGCTGCATCGCGCAGACGCGTCGATCAACGCGTTCCGCGCGCGAGTGCGCACCGATCTGCGCACGCATGTCGCTCGAGGCGGCGTGCTCTCGGCATCCACCGTCACCGACCTGGATGCCGCGCTGGATGCCGCGGCCCGCGCCGTCACGCAGGCTCTGAACTCCCCGTCAGCTGAGTGACGCTACTCGGTCCAGATCTCCTGCTGATCGTCGGGGACCGACTCCTCGAGCGGCACCACCAGCACTGAACGATGCTGACGGTGGGCGAGACGCGCGGCGACGGATCCGGTGAAGAACTCGCGGATCGACTCGCCGAGACCGCGCTTGCGCGTGCCGACCACGATGAGCTGCGCGTCGATCTTGTTCGCGAGCTGCTTGATCGCAAGGGCCGGGTCGCCGACGAGCTGCCGCGCGGCCCAGGTGAGGCCCTTGCCGTCGAGTTCAGCGGCCGCAGCGGCCTGGACCTCTTCGAATTCGGCGGCGCCGGCCTCGATGTTCAGGTCGATCGGCGCGGAATGCACGTAACCGTCCGGATCCTCGTATGTGACGAACCGAGTGACGTCCACGTGGGCGACGACGAGCGGTGCGCTGAGGAGGCTCGCGTAACGCGCGGCCTCCTGCAGCACGTGCACGGCCTGCCCCGGCTGCATGCCGACGATCACGGCCTTCTGCAGCGCGGCGTTCTGGGCCGTTTCGTCGGACGGGGAGGAGGCTGCATCTGTCATGTGAATCGTTCCCTTCACGTGCCGGCGAAGGCCAGCGCACCTGGCCCTCGTGCTATTCTGAATGCTACTCTTACCGGCCGCACGCCGGTGTCGTGAAACGCGTCGGGCACCTGATTGCCCGCGTCCTAACTCGTAAGGGGGTCTCGCGCATGGGCCGTGGCCGTCAAAAGGCGAAACACACCAAGATCGCCCGCGAACTCAAGGCGTACAGTCCGTCTTTGAACACTTCAGCGCTTGAGCGCGAGCTTGCTCATCCGACGGATGAAGACGCTTACGTCGACAAGTGGGCTGATGATTACGCCGACGAAGACGAAGACGAACTAGAGAAGGCCTGACCGCCTGATCTGACAACCCCCGTACGCCGTGCGGGGGTTTTGTCGTGCCCGGAACCGGGCCCGATGAGACAGCGCTCCTCACCAGCGCCCGTGCCGACGCTCCCAGGCGTCCTCGATCGTCTGCCGCCGACCGGCGATCAACCCGAACGGGATGGCGACGACGAGTACGGCGCCGATGATCAGCAATGGCACCAGCCAGTCGCCCGTCTGATCGTGCACGATGCCGAGCAGGAGCGGGAACGCAGCCGCACCGATGTAACCGGCGCTCTGCACGAAGCTGCTCAGGGCGACCGCCGTCTCGGGTGTGCGCGCGCGTACGCTGATCAGCACCAGCGCCAGCGGGAAGAGCACCCCGACGACGCCGAACAGCGCCACCCACAGCCCCACGAGGGCGATCGACGGCAGCATGATGAGCCCGGCAAGGCCCAGGATCCCGCAGACGACGGCGACGAGGAAAAGGGGCCTGGTCGCCTGGAATCGGACGACCAGCACCGGCACGACGAGCGACGCGGGCAGGCCCATGAACGCGAACAGTGAGAGCAGCAGCCCGGCGGCGGATGCCGTCACCCCCGTCCGGTCGATGAGAATGGTCGGCAGCCACGCGAAGGAGACGTAGGCCATCGTCGACGAGGTGCCGAAGACGACCGCGATCGCCCAGGCCAGAGGCAGACGGGCGAGCCGTGCGAACACTCGCGAGTTCGCCGGAGCGACGGCGATCGGGCCGGTGACGAGGGTCGCAGGCTCAGGTGCCTCGGCATCCGATGTCGACGTCTCGCGCATCGGACGATCTTCGCGAGTGGCCGCAACCGGCACGCCCTCGGTGCGCCCGCGCAGCAGCATGAGCATCCACGGGATGCTGCCGGCGAGCGCGAACACGCCCCACATCGCCAGCGAGAAACGCCATCCTGCGGCATCCGCCACCGGCACGGCGACCAACGGCGGGACGAACGTCGACAGCGCCATCGCCGTCGTGTACAGCGTCATCATCATGCCGAGCCGGTCGGGGAAATACTTCTTCACCAGCGGCGGCAGGAGGATGTTCCCCATCCCGACTCCGGCGAAGATCAGCGCGGTCGAGAGCAGCAGCGTGATCGCGTCGACCGAGAATCCGCGCAGCACGAGGCCGGCGGCGATCGCGATCAGAGCGATCACCGTCACCCGTTCGAGCCCCAGCCGGCGCTCGAACAGCGGTGTCAGCAACCCGAAGATCGCGAAGCACACCGGCGGCGCTGTACCGATGAGCCCGACCACGGCCGACGAGACCGGAAAGTCCGCCGCCACGTGATCGAACAGCGGTGACAGTGACGCCACGGCCGAGCGCAGCGAGAAGGCGCACAGCACAATACCGAGCACTGCGAGCGCCCGACCGTGCCAGAGCGGGCGCGACGCGGTCACGACGACTGTGAGCTCTCGACCCAGGACAGGTACTCGTCGGTGACGGTGCCCGTGACGTAGCGGCCGTCGAAGCAGCTCATGTCGAGGTCGGTGACGTCAGAGCCCTCGATGATCGCGGCCTTCAGGTCCTCGACCTCCTGGTACACCAGGTGGTCGGCACCGAGCTCGGCGGCGATCTCGGGGATCGTGCGGTCGTGGGCGATCAGCTCGTGCTTGGAGGGCATGTTGATGCCGTAGACGTGCGGGTACCGCACCGGCGGTGCGGCCGAGGCGAACGTCACGGAGAGGGCGCCGGCATCCCGCGCCATCTGGATGATCTGCTTGCTCGTCGTGCCGCGCACGATCGAATCGTCGATCAGCAGCACGTTCTTGCCCTGGAACTCGGTCGACATCGCGTTGAGCTTCTGGCGCACGCTCTTCTTGCGCACCGCCTGGCCCGGCATGATGAAGGTGCGTCCGACGTAGCGGTTCTTGTAGAAGCCCTCGCGGTACTCGATGCCGAGCTTGCGGGCGACCTCCATCGCCGACGGTCGCGCGGAGTCGGGGATGGGCATGACGACGTCGATCTTCTCGCGCGGCACGTGCTTGGCGATCGTGTCGGCGAGACGCTCCCCCATCCGCAGACGCGACTCGTACACGGCGATGCCGTTCATCGTCGAGTCGGGGCGGGCGAGGTACACGTACTCGAAAGCGCAGGGCGTGAGCGTCGGGTTCTCGGCGCACTGCCTGCTGAAGAGCTCGCCCTGGTCGGTGATGAAGACGGCCTCACCGGGAGCGACCTCGCGGACGACCTCGTAGTCGCCGTTCTCGAGCACCAGCGACTCGCTGGTGACGACCCACTCGTCGTGCTCGGCGCCGTCACGGCGCCCGAGGATCAGCGGACGGATGCCGTATGGATCACGGAACGCCAGCAGACCGTAGCCCGCGATCACGGCGATCACCGCGTACGCGCCCTCGATGCGCTCGTGGGTGCGGCTGACGGCTTCGAAGATGCGCTCTGGCTCGAGGTCGACGTCGCTCGTCGTCGCCTGCAGCTCACCGGCGAGCACGTTCAGCAGCAGCTCGGTGTCGCTGGAGGAGTTCAGGTGCCGACGGTCGCGCTTGGCCATGTCGGCGGTGAGCTCACGCGTGTTGGTGAGATTGCCGTTGTGGATGAGGACGATGCCGTACGGCGCGTTCACGTAGAACGGCTGCGCCTCCTCCTCGCTGGATGCGGTGCCCTTGGTCGCGTAGCGCACGTGACCGAGGCCCACGTTGCCGAGGAGGGAGCGCATGTCGCGGGTGCGGAAGGCTTCGCGCACCATGCCCTCTGCCTTGATCGTGTGCATGACGCCGTTGGGCTCTGCAGTGGAGATGCCGGTGGCATCCTGCCCGCGGTGCTGCAGCAGGAGGAGCGCATCGTAGATGTCCTGGTTGACCGGGCCGCCAGCGACCACTCCGACGATTCCGCACATGGGGTATTACTCTGCTCCATCCGCGTATGCGCCGACGAGACGCACCGCACCACCGTCGACGCCCTTGGCGCCTTCTTCGAATTCTCCGGCCGGGCGTGCCCCCGTACCGACGGTCGCGACCTGCCACGCGTGGATTCCCTCTGCGGCGAGCGCGGTGATCGCGGCATCCTTCTGACGCTGATCGATCACCGCGAGGAAGCCGATGCCGAGGTTCCAGGTGCCCTCGGTCGACTCGAGGCCAGTGCCGGAGATGTCGCTGAGCACGCGGAAGATCGGGCTCGGCGACCAGGTCGCACGGTCGACCTCGGCCCAGCTGCCCACCGGGAGCACACGGGCGAGGTTCGCGGCGATGCCGCCGCCGGTGACGTGGCTGAGCGAGTGGATGCTGCCGTCGGAGAGCGTCTCGATCAGACGCAGCAGCGGGAGCGTGTACAGCCTGGTCGGCTCGAGCAGCGCCTCGCCCCAGGTGGTGCCGAGGTCGGCGGCGTCGTCGCCGTAGCCGATGCCGGCGCCGGTGATGATGTGCCGCACGAGCGAGTAGCCGTTGGAGTGCAGACCGCTCGATGCGAGAGCCAGCACGACGTCGCCGTCCTGAACGCGGTCCGCGCCGAGCACGGCATCCGCCTCGACGATCCCGGTGGCGGCGCCTGCGACGTCGTAGTCGCCGGGGCCGAGCAGGCCAGGGTGCTCTGCGGTCTCGCCGCCGACCAGCGCCGTGCCGGTGGCGGTGCACGCGTCGGCGATGCCGCGGACGATGTCGGCGATGCGCTCGGGGACGACCTTGCCGCACGCGATGTAGTCGGTCATGAACAGCGGCTTCGCCCCCACCACGACGATGTCGTCGACGACCATCCCGACCAGGTCCTGCCCGATCGTGTCGTGCTTGTCGATCGCCTGCGCGATCGCGACCTTGGTGCCGACGCCGTCGGTGCTGGTCGCGAGCAGCGGCTTGGTGTAGCCGAGCAGAGCGGAGGCATCGAACAGTCCGGCGAATCCGCCGAATCCGCCGAGCACTTCTGGGCCGTGCGTAGCGCGCACGGAGGACTTCATCAGCTCGACGGCACGATCACCTGCAGCAGTGTCGACGCCGGCTTCGGAATAGGGATTGGTGGGGGAGGCAGCCACACCACAAGACTACCGGTGACCGAGCCTGCGATTCTCCGCGCGACCTCCATAGGATGGGGCCATGGCCGAGAAGCCGCAGTGGTTGATACGCGAGGACGCCGGGATGCCGACGCTCGTCGCGCTCGCCCTCAGGCAGATGCTCGGGATCCGGGAGCCGGAGGGCCTGCCGAGCCTGCGCGACCTGCAGGTGCGCGCACCGGATGCCGCCGACGCCAGCGCCCCGCTAGAAGCGCAGTGGCGCGACTACTGGGACATGGCGGTGGAGCCGCGTGCGCACCCCGCAGAGGGCCCGCTGGAGCTCGTCGACGGGTTCGACACCCTCGTCGCTCTGCCCGCCACCGGAGCCGAGGAACTGCGCGAAGCGATCACTCCGCTCGCGGCATCCGCGCTGCAATACGCCCGCGATGCCCACAAGCGGTATCTGGGAACGATGAAGACGGCCACCGGGGGCGGCGCGTACCGCGCCTATGCGAGCGCGATCGCCGAGTTCGAGCGCGAGATCGGCCGCCGCGCGCACTCGTTCGAGCTGAACGTGCAGGTGCTGCCGTTCTCGCAACGAGGGATCTGGTGGATCGGCGCACTCACGGTCGCCGTCACGGATGGGCTCAGACGCGACGTGGTCGCATTCGACGCCGCCATCCGGCCGATCATCGCCGAGCTCGCCTGACTTGATCCGACAAGGCGACGCCCCGGGGCGTTGAGCGAGCGTCAGCGAGACGAAACGCGTTGAGCGAGCGTCAGCGAGTCGAAACGAGTACGGTCAGTCCGCCGCGATGATCGTCTCGCGGTCGACGCGCACGACACGGTCGTGGCGACGGGCGAAACGCTCCAGGACGATCGCGGCGACGCCACCGAGAGCGAGGCCGATCGGCACCGTCCACAGCAGTGCGAATCCGAACACCTGACTGGGCGGGTAGACGACGTCGAGCGCCTGAGACGGCTCGTAGCCTCCGACCATGGTCAGGATGCCGGCGGCGATGATCCCGAGCACGACTCCGATGCCCATGAACACGCCGTAGCGGGGCACCCGCCTGACGGTCGCCTCGACGGTCTCGTGAGAATCGGTGGAGGACATGCATCCATTATCCCACTGTTCCGGCCCTCGCGGGAGCGTCACACCTGCCCGACGGCCTCGCGCTTCTCCGCCTGGAACGCGTCTTCGCGGCGGCCATAGGCCCAGTACGCGGACAGCGAGAGCTGCGTGCGCTCCACTCCGCGCTCATCGGTGAGGAACGGGCGAAGCTGCTTCATCGCGCCGCGCTCGCCGTGCGCGAAGATCTGCACCCGACCCGAACGCCACTCGAGAGCTCGCACGGCGTCGATGAGCTCGGTGGTCGTCCCGGCCTCACGATCACCGCGGTGCAGCCAGCGCACCTCGATCCCCTCCGGAACGGTCAGCGCGAGATGCTCGGCCTCGTCCTGCACCTCGAGCAGCACCGTGCCGACAGCATCCGCCGGCATCGCCTCGAGCGCCGCCGAGATCGCAGGGATCGCCGATTCGTCGCCGACGAGCAGATGCCAGTCCGCTGTCGCGTCTGGTGCGTAGCCGCCGCCGATACCGCCGAGAACCACCGGATCGCCCGGCTTGGCGCTCGCCGCCCACTGCCCCGCCACCCCCTCGTCGCCGTGCGTGACGAAGTCGATCCAGATCTGTCCACGGTCGAGGTCGAAACGGCGGATCGAATAGGTGCGCACCGACGGCAGCAGTTCGACGGGCAGCCTCTCCCGCAGCTCCTCCATGTCGTACGGCGGCGTCAGGTTCGCCTCCGCCGGCGCGAACTGCATCTTCGTGTAGGCGTCGGTGAAGCCCTTGTCCTCGACAGCCGCGATGCCAGGTCCGCCGGCGATGATGCGCACCAGGTGGGGTGTCAGCCGGATGGAATCGATGACCTCGAGCACGATCTGAGGACGGGGGCGCCGCTGAGGACGATCGGTGGTTGTCATGAGTCAATCCTCCCCGATGGCGGCGGACGCGGCATCCCGACGCCGCTTGACGACGACACCGGTGCCGACACCCGCGCCGACCACGAGCAGCCACGCCCAGATCGGGAACCCTCCGGTCTCCGCCGAGATGGTGGCCCCGCGGCGTAGCGCAGGGCGGTGGCGCCCAGTCGCTGAGCGACCAGCTCCCGCGGCCCGAAACGGGCTGAGCGGAAAGCTCCCGCGGGTCGTTGAGCGAGCGCAGCGAGACGAAACGGGCTGAGCGACCAGCTCCCGCGGCCCGAAACGGGCTGAGCGACCAGCTCCCGCGGGTCGTTGAGCGAGCGCAGCGAGACGAAACGGGCTGAGCGACCGAAGGGAGTCGAAGCCTCTCCGACGGCGTTTCGTCTCGCCTGCGGCTCGCTCAACGCGTTTCGTCTCCGGGGGCTGCGCCGCCTGCGCTCAACGACCCGCGATACCGGGGGCTGCGCCGCCTGCGCTCAACGACCCGCGATACCGGGGGCTGCGCCGCCTGCGCTCAACGACCCGCGAGTGTGCGACCGCTACGGACGCAAGGGCATCAGATCCGACAGATCTGCGCGCGTGCCGGATGCCTGCACGCGACCTGCGGCGACGACCTCTTCCCAGGTCTCGACACCCGTGGCGAGATCGATCCAGGTCGCGGCATCCATCTCGATGACATTCGGCGGCGTGCCTCGAGTATGGCGGGGACCCTGCACGACCTGCACCGCGCCGAACGGCGGCACCCGCACCTCGACGCTGTTGCCAGGCGCCTTCTCATCGAGCAGCTGCAGCAGGTAGCGCACGGCCGTCGCGAGCGCGGTGCGCGCTGGCTTCGTGTCCGCGGTGCGGGACACGCGCACAGCATCCAGCGCGTCGCGCCCGTCGCTCACATCGATCTTCCTGGCCACGGGATCAGCCTACGACGACGCGCGCGGCGGGCAGCGGCCACGCTCTTCGGGCGCCGCGTATGCTCGAAAGGATGAGTGTCTCGCAGCATCCGGAGGGCGCCCGCGCCGCGTTGCTCGCCGCCGCGCGGTCCGACAGCTGGGGCATCCTGCCGCAGCTCGCCGATCCGCACACGGCTCGAGAGTCCGCCGTCCTGATCCTGTTCGGAGTGCTCGACAGCACTCCGGCCCCGGTGATCGATGCGGCAGTCGCGAAGGATCTCGACGTGCTGCTCCAGCGACGCGCATCGACTCTGTCATCGCATCCTGGCCAGGTGTCCTTCCCCGGCGGAGGGCGCGAAACGGCCGATGCGGACTTCGTCGCCACCGCGCTGCGCGAAGCGGTAGAAGAGACCGGCCTCGACCCGGACGGGGTAGAGATCCTCGGAGTACTCCCCGAACTCCCCCTCGCAGCCAGCAACCACCTCGTCACGCCGGTGCTGGGCTGGTGGACGAAGCCGTCGAAGGTCGCCGCCGTCGACCATGCCGAGACCGTCGAGGTGTTCCGTGTGCCGGTCGCGCAGCTGCTCGACCCCGCGACGCGCTTCACCTCGGTCATCACCCGCGACGGGTTCCGCTTCAGCGGACCGGCGTTCGACGTCGATGGCACGATCGTGTGGGGATTCACGGCGATGGTGCTCGACCGCCTGTTCGACACCTGCGGGTGGACCGTGCCATGGGATGAGAGCGACGAACGTCCTGTGACCGTCTGACGGGGCTCGACCGGCTCGGTAGTCTGGACGGGTGAAGATCCTCGTCCTCGGTTCCGGTGCCCGTGAGCACGCGATCATCCTCGCCCTGAAGGCAGAGTCAGAGCAGGCGGGCGGTGCGAAGCACGAGATCGTCGCCGCGCCGGGCAACGCGGGGATCGCGCAGGATGCCGCGCTCGCCACCGTGGACCAGCTCGACGGCGGCGCGGTCACGACCTTCGCGAACGAGAACGGGATCGACCTCGTCGTCATCGGCCCGGAGGCTCCACTCGTCGCCGGTGTCGCGGATGCACTGCGCGAACGCGGCATCCCGGTGTTCGGCCCCGGCAGGGCCGCCGCGCAGCTGGAGGGCTCGAAGGCCTTCGCGAAGCGCGTGATGGAAGCGGCATCAGTGCCGACCGGACGCGCCGTGCGCGCAGCATCCGTCTCCGACGTCGAGAAGGCGTTCGACGATCTGGGCGCACCGTACGTCGTGAAGGCCGATGGCCTCGCGGCCGGCAAGGGCGTCATCGTCACGTCGGACCGCGCCGAGGCACTCACCCACGCATCGCACTACCTTCCGCAGGGACCGGTGCTGATCGAGGAATTCCTCTCAGGTCCCGAGGTGTCGCTGTTCTTCCTCTCCGACGGTGACACCGTGCGCGCACTCAGCCCTGCACAGGACTTCAAGCGCGCCTTCGACGGCGACGAAGGCCCCAACACCGGCGGCATGGGCGCGTATTCGCCACTGCCGTGGCTCGACGAGCAGTTCGGCAGCGAGCAGGCTTTCGTGCAGCAGGTCACCGACCAGGTCGCGCTGCCGGTGATCCGCCAGCTGGATGCCGAGGGCACACCGTTCATCGGGCTCCTCTACGCGGGACTCATCCTCACCGACAAGGGCATCAAGGTCATCGAGTTCAATGCCCGCTTCGGCGATCCTGAGACCCAGGTCGTGCTGCCGCGTCTGGTGACCCCGCTGTCCGAGTTGCTGTTCGCCGCGGCATCCGGAACTCTCGAAGACCAGCCGGACCCCGTGTTCTCGGGCGACGTCGCGATCACCGTCGTGCTCGCGAGCGAGGGCTATCCCGAGGCGCCGCAGACCGGCCGCCAGATCTCAGGGCTGTCGGATGCCGCGAGCGTCGAGGGCGTGCGGATCGTCCACGCAGCCACCGCCGGACCGGATGCTCCAGGCGGCGATCTGCTCGCCACCGGAGGCCGCGTGCTGAACGTGGTCGCCGTCGGATCAGACTTCGCCGTGGCCCGCACCCAGGCCTACGACGCGATCGGCCGCATCGGCCTGGACGGTGCGCACTTCCGCAGCGACATCGCCGCCCGCGTCGCGGAGTAGCACGCGGACCGGGCTCGCCCGCGCGAGGCTTCGACCTCAGTCGGCGAGGCTGAAGCTCTGCGGCAGGATCTCGGGGCTCAGCGCGAGCTATCGATCGTGCCCGTGCAGCAACGCAGCGACCGAGATGTCTTCATCGAGCTGAGGCCAGTGGATTCCTTCGCCTTCACCGATCAGGCGCCAGTCCGAACGCTGGGTCGGGCTCGCGGCAGAGAGTAGCGGGAACCAACTCAGCGGGGCGCTGACAGTGCGACCGTCCTTCACCCGCACGCGCACCTCTTCGTCGTCAACCACCACATCGATAACGACAGCGCCATCAACGGAAGTGCTCATGCCACGCCTCCTCGATCTGTTCGCGATGCCCGCGACGCGCGCGCGGCCAGGTGCTTCGGCCGACGCAGCACCAGCATGGCGGCGACGCCCAGCAGGATGACGGCCGCGGGCAGCAGCATGGTCTGCGCCATCGCATCCGCGAACGGCCCGGCGACAGCATCCGGCATCTGACCCCCACCGAATCCACCCGTGGCATCCGAAGCGCCGGGCAGGTTCGTCTCGAGGCGGTTCTGCATGAATGCGGCGATCGCGGCCGAGCCGAGAACCGAGCCCACTGTGCGCATCGTGTTGTAGATGCCCGAACCTGCGCCGGCCTGACGCGGCGGCAGGTCACGGGTGGCAGTCGTGGCGAGCGGACCCCACATACCCGCGTTGCCGAACCCGAGGATCAGCGACGGGACCAGCAACCAGCCGATAGGGATCTCGGTGTTCATCATCGTGGCGAACAGGAACAGCGAGATCGATACGAGCAGCAGCCCCGGCACGAGCATGAGGCGCGGGTCGATCCGATCGAGCAGCTTGCCGGCGAACGGGGAGATGACGCCGGCAGCGATCGCCATCGGAATCAGCAACAGGGCGGATTCGGTCGGAGTCAGCCCGCGAGCGAGCTGCAGGAAGAACATCAGCGGCAGCCCCTGCGCGGTCACCGTGAATCCGACGATCGCGATCGTGATGTTCGACCAGGCGAAGTTGCGGTTGCGGAACAGCTCCAGCGGGACGAGGGGCTCGTTCTTCGTGCGCGACTGGTACCAGAGGAAGAGCACCAGCACGACGACGCCGGTGATGATCAGGCTCCACACCGAGATCGGACCCCAGATGACGCCCCAGTCGTACGCCTCCGCCTCCTGCAGTCCGAAGACGATGAGGAACAGGGCGATCGCGCTGAGGAAGACGCCTGGCACGTCGAAGCGGTGCTTGTGCGTCTGCAGCTTCGGCACGAGGATGCACGCCAGGATGAACCCGATGACACCGACCGGCAGGTTGATGAAGAAGATCCATTCCCAGCCGAGACCGTCGACGAGGAATCCGCCGGCGAGCGGCCCGACGAGCATGGCGACGCCGGATGCTGCGCCCCACAGCCCCATCGCCGCGCCGCGGCGCTCCGGCGGGAAGGTGCGGGTGATGACCGCCATCGTCTGCGGCGTCAGCAGCGCCGCACCGAGTCCCTGAACGGCGCGAGCCCAGATGAGGCCGTCCAATGTCGTCGACAGACCGCACCACAGCGAGGCGAGCGTGAACACTGCGAGGCCGATGAGGTAGAGGTTCTTCGGTCCGAAGCGGTCGCCCAGCCGTCCGGTGATCAGCAGCGGCACCGCATAGGCGAGCAGGTAGGCACTCGTCACCCACACGACGCGGTCGAGACTGTTCGAGGTCGGATCCAGCGCTTCCTTGATCGCAGGGTTCGCGACCCCGACGATGGTCGTGTCGACGAGGATCATGAAGAATCCGATGACCATCGCCCAAAGGGCCGGCCATGGGCTGCTCGGACGCTGCCCGGTGGCGTAGGTGCCGGTGGAAGGGCCGGAGGATGCCGAGGAGTCAGTCACCCGGCAACGCTACACCCGGCCTCCGACACCGAGGCTCCGTGGATCAGGCGCCGACACACGCGGACTCCGCCAGGGATAATGGGCGGATGAGCGATGCACTGAACATCCCCGGCTGGCGTCACCTCTACTCGGGAAAGGTCCGCGACCTCTACGCATCGCAGGATCCCGCCGACACCCGCATCCTCGTCGTCGCGAGCGACCGGGTCAGCGCGTTCGACTTCGTGCTCTCCCCCGGCATCCCTGATAAGGGTGCGCTGCTGACAACGCTCAGCCGATGGTGGTTCGCCCAGCTCGACTTCCCGAATCATCTTGCAGAGGGCGAGATTCCGGATGCTGTCGCCGACCGCGCCATGCTCGCGCAGTCGCTGGAGATGCTGCCGATCGAGTGCGTCGTCCGCGGATACATCACCGGCACCGGATGGGCCGAGTACCAGCAGAGCGGAACCGTGTGCGGCATCCCGCTGCCCTCGGGGCTCGAGAACGGCGACCGTCTTCCCAAGCCGCTGTTCACCCCCGCGTACAAGGCACCGATGGGCGAGCACGACGAGAACATCACCTTCGAACGCGTCGTCGAACTGGTCGGCGCCGAGCGCGCGACCGAACTGCGCGACACCTCGCTCGCGATCTACGCGAAGGCAGCGGCGATCGCCGAGCAGCACGGGCTGATCCTCGCGGACACCAAGTTCGAGTTCGGAACGGATGCCGACGGCATCCTGCGCCTGGCCGACGAGGTGCTCACGAGCGACTCGTCGCGCTATTGGGATGCTGCGACATGGGAGTCCGGAACGACCCCGACCGAGCGCATGGCGAGCTTCGACAAGCAGATCGTCCGCGACTGGCTGGCATCGAACTGGGACAAGCAGGGCGAGCCGCCCGCGCTGCCGGACGAGATCGTCGAGCGCACGGCCGACCGTTACCGCGAACTCATCGAACGCCTTACGGCGTGACACTCCGGTCGCTGAGCTTGTCGAAGCGTCAGGGCGCGGCGACCCGCACGTCGGTGTGAATGAAATCGTCACCTTTGAACAGCAGGGGCTCGTCACGCGCCATCGCGAGCGCGTAGCTGAAGCAGTCGCCGAAGTTGAGCTTCGCTGGATGCTTCGATCCTCGCCCATAGCGCGCGTGAGCCTCGCTCGCGATGCGGGCCTGGCGAGCGTCGAAGGGCACGACCTCAGAGGGGCCCCGGTCAAGAAAATCTCGGAGGTCGTTCAGTGCATCGACGCCGAGACGCGCCCGAACGACGATCTCCGACTCCAACAGTGTCGATGCGGAGATCGCGATGCCCTCTTCACGAATCAACTGAATGAACCGGGGCGCCTCGGGCTCCTTCAGCGCGATGGCCAGCAGCGCCGACGTGTCGACGATCATCGCGGTAGGCCGAGCTCGTCGTACATGTCATCCATGATCTCTTCATACGTTGGTCCGATCGGCGTGTGGGACTGAAGCCTCTTCAGCGCCGCGTCGAATTCTTCGCGTCGTCGCTGCTCCGCGCCTTCCGCCGCCTCGCCCATTTCTTCCAGCCTTCGCCGCACAGCATCCTCAACCGCACTCGTCTGACTCTGCCCGGTGAGCTCGGCGAGCCGGCGCACCATCTCGTGCACCCGTTCGTTCTTGATGTTGAGGCTCATACTCCCCATTTTCGCATCTTTCTACCATCACCACCACCTTTCTACCCTCGGCCTCCGACGTCGCCGCCTCGTGCGACTCGATAGTGTTTCTCCAGCATCCCCACCCCGATTCCCCCTCACCCCGATTTCCGAGGAGCCCCCATGCCCGTGTGGAAGATCCATGGCGACGGCCACACCGTCGCCCCCGGTGCAGTCGTCAAGCCCGAAGAGCGCCTGAACTGGCCCGCCACCTTCGCGATCGGCGCGCAGCACATCGTCGCGATGTTCGGCGCGACGTTCCTGGTGCCGATCATCACCGGCTTCCCGGTGTCGACGACGCTGCTGTTCTCGGGCCTCGGCACCCTGCTCTTCCTGCTGATCACGCGGAACCGCCTGCCCAGCTACCTGGGTTCGTCTTTCGCGTTCCTCGCCCCGATCACCGCGATCAATGCAGGGCAGGCGCTGGAGACCGCTCAGCAGATCACCCAAGCCCTCGTCGGTGTGCTCGTCGTCGGTGTGCTGCTCGCCGGCATCGGTTTTCTCGTGCAGGCCGTGGGCGTCGGGTGGATCGACCGGTTCATGCCTCCCGTCGTCGCAGGCTCCATCGTCGCTCTGATCGGCTTCAACCTCGCACCCGCCGCGTGGAACAACTTCACGCTGCAGCCCGAGCTCGCCTCTGTGACGCTCATCGCGGTAGTGCTGTTCAGCGTGCTGTTCCGCGGGTTCCTCGGGCGCATCTCGATCTTCCTGGGCGTGATCGTCGGATATGTCGTGGCGATCTTCACCGGGCAGGTCTCGTTCGAAGGCGTCGCCGACGCGGCGTGGATCGGCCTGCCTGACTTCCACCTCGCCGCGGTCACCGACCCCATGGCGTGGGCCTTCGTGCCGATGTTCCTCCCGGTCGCGCTCGTGCTCATCGCCGAGAACGTCGGGCACGTGCGTGGCGTCGCGACCATGACGAACGACCCGTCGATCAACAAGCACACCGGGCGCGCCCTCATCGCCGACGGCCTCGCCACCACGCTCGCCGGCGGCTTCGGCGGCTCGGCCACCACGACGTACGGCGAGAACATCGGCGTAATGGCCGCCACCCGCGTCTACTCCACCGCCGCGTACTGGGTGGCCGGCTTCGCCGCGATCCTGCTGGCCTTCTCGCCGAAGATCGGCGTGATCTTCAACACCATCCCGCCCGGAGTTCTCGGCGGCGTGACCACCGCGCTCTACGGCCTGATCGGCGTCATCGGCATCAAGATCTGGGTCGACAACCGCGTCGACTTCTCCCGCCCGGTCAACCAATACACCGTCGCGATCTCGTTCGTCATGGCGGTCGGCGGGTTCGCGATGCAGTGGGGCGCGTTCCAACTCGGCGCCATCGTGATCGGCACGGTCGCGGCCCTGCTGGTCTATCACGTCGGCAACGCGATCGCCCGTGCGCGCAAGACCGGAGCAGATGACGGCGGCCCCATCCCGGCCGTCGGCCCGCTGGGCGGCGACCCGGAGTAGACGCTCGGCGCGTCACACCTGTCGGAGGTTGTCACGCACGTCGGAGGTTCTGATCGAAAGCCTCCGACCGGCGTGACAACCTCCGCAGTGCGTAACATCAGGGCGGGCTGATGCGGCGCAGGCCCGGATCTCCTCCCATCGGGGAGATCTCCTCCGGTTCGAGGCGGATGCCGCGCTCAGCCGATACGGCCGATCGCAGCATCAGCGGCGATCGCCTCCCCGACGGATGCCGCGTGCACCAGCGCGCCGGCACGATGTGCGCTGACCTGCGTCTCCATCTTCATCGCGTCGAGCACGGCGACGGCATCCCCCTCCTCGACGGAAGCTCCGTCATCCACGAGCCACCGCACCAGCGTGCCGGGAGCCTGCGCCCGCAACTCGGCGGGATCAACGGATGCCGCAGCATCCACCGGCACGGCCGCACCTGCGAACCCTCGCAGCAACCCCACGGGCACTCCGAGCATCACGCGACGCCCGTCGATCTCGACGGGGAAGCGCTGCAGCGCAGCATCCTCGACGGGCGCCGGTCGCAGCTGCGGCTCCAGCCGCGGCAACAGGGTGCTCTCGATCCACTGCGTGTGCACGGCGAACGTCGCGCTCTGGAACTCCGGCTCGTCGACGGCCAGGCGATCGAACGGGATGACGGTCGCCGGCCCCTCGACCGACAGCTCACGCAGGGCACGGCGCGCGCGCACCAGCGCGGCATCCCGCGAATCCGCATGCACGACGAGCTTCGCGATCATCGAATCGAACGCCGACTGCACGGCATCCCCCGCTTCGATCCCGCTGTCCCACCGCACGCCTGGTCCGCCGGGAATCCGCAGAGTCGACACCTCACCGGGGCTGGGCAGGAACCCGCGACCGGGATCCTCCGCGTTGATCCGGAACTCGAACGCATGCCCCCGCGGCTCGGGCGTCGAACGGACAGACGGCCCGTCCCCGAACGCGATCCGGAACTGCTCGGCCACCAGGTCGACACCCGTGACCTCCTCGGTCACCGGATGCTCGACCTGCAGCCGCGTGTTCACCTCGAGGAACGAGATCGTGCCGTCCGCGGCGAGCAGGAACTCGACGGTTCCCGCCCCGCGGTAAGAGACCTCGGCGCAGATCCGGCGCGCGGCGTCGTGGATCTCGGCGCGCTGCGCAGCGGTCAGCCCGGGCGCCGGAGCCTCTTCGATCAGCTTCTGATTGCGTCGCTGCATCGAGCAGTCGCGGTCGCCGACGACCACGATCTCACCCTGGCCGTCGCCGAGCACCTGCACCTCGATGTGCCGCGGGCTCTCGAGGAAACGCTCCACGAAGCACTCCCCTCGCCCGAACGCCACGATCGCCTCGCGGGTCGCGGCGTCGAACGCCTCTGCCACCTCCGACAGCTCGCGGACGACCTTCAGCCCGCGTCCTCCGCCTCCGAACGCGGCCTTGATCGCGATCGGCAGCCCATGCTCCTCGGCGAACGCGACGGCTTCGGCCGGCCCTGAGAGCGGCTGATCCGTGCCTGCCGCGAGCGGTGCGTTCACCCTCTGCGCGATGCGCCGTGCGGTCATCTTGTCGCCGAGCGCGTCGATGCTCGCAGGCGTCGGTCCGACCCAGACCAATCCTGCGCCCTCGACCGCGCGGGCGAATTCCGCGCTCTCCGAGAGGAATCCATAGCCAGGGTGCACGGCATCCGCCCCGCTGTCGGCGGCAGCACGCAGCAACGCGGCGATCGAGAGGTACGTGTCGGCGGCGGTCGTACCTCCGAGCCCCACCGCCTCGTCGGCCAGACGCACGTGCAGCGCGTCGGCATCCTGATCGGCGTACACGGCGACCGAGGCGTAGCCGGCCTCGGCGCATGCGCGGATCACGCGCACCGCGATCTCGCCGCGATTGGCGATCAGCACCTTCTTCATGACAGTCCTTCTTCGTTGCGGGGAGTGCGGAAACGGATGCGCGCACCCGGCGGCAACTGGGCGGCGAGATCAAGGCAGCGATCGGTCAGGGCGCCGATGATCGGGTACCCGCCGGTGAGTGGATGATCCGGCAGGAACAGCACCGGCTGCCCGTCGGGCGGCACCTGGATCGCGCCGGTCACGGCGCCCTCACTGGGCAATTCGCCCTGTGTCGCGCGCTCGAGCGGCACATCGCCCTGCAGTCGGATGCCGACCCGATCGGACCGCGGCGTGACCAGCCACTCCTGCGTCGTCAGGGCCACGAGAGCGGATGCCGTGAACCAGTCGTCCCGCGGGCCGAGCGTGATGTCGAGCTCGACGAGATCGCCGGGTGCCGGCAGTTCGCGCGGAGTGGCGACGGGATCGACCGCGTGGACGCCCGCGTCGCCGACCGCGACGATCGCACCCGCCGCGAGCGGGTCTGGCCCGAGGCCCGCGAGCGTGTCGCTGGCTCGGCTGCCGAGAGCGGATGCTGCAGCAAGCCCACCCCGTACGCCGACGACGTAGCGCAGGCCATGCGTCGGGTGGCCAAGGGTGAGCTCGTCGCCGTCGACGGTGGCGAAGGGCGCACCGTGGGGGATGCTGCGGGTGAGGCGCTCGGCGTCCGTCAGGGTGAGCTCGCCGATCGCGCCGTTGACGGCCGCGACGCCGTCGCCGTGGAAGCGGAGGGTCAGGCCGCCGACGCTCTCGAGCACCGCGGCATCCGATGCGTTGCCCACTGCCCGGTTGGCATCGCGCAGCGCCGTGCGGTCGGCGGCCCCGGATGCCGAGACTCCGAGTGCCGCGTGTCCGGGCCGACCGGCATCCTGCACCAGCAACTGCAGGGAAGCCCGCACGATCTCGACCAAAGGAGATTGCGGGTCGGAAGAGCGAGGCTTCGACTCGTCGCTGCTGCGTTTCGACTCGCCTACGGCTCGCTCAACGACCACCTCGCTCAACCCGTTTCGTCTCGCCTCCGGCTCGCTCAACGCCCCGCGGAGTTCAGCGCCTGCATGGGACTCTGTCTGCGGGGAACCTTGGTGCGGGTCGTTGAGCGACGACGGCGAAGCCTGAGGAGACGAAACGGGTTGAGCGACCGGAGGGAATCGAAGCCCCTCCCGCCCCGCCCGCTCGAACCGAACCAGCGCCCCAGGCGACAGCAGCGCCGGCGGGTCGCGGTCGATGTCCCACATCACGGCATCCGTGCGCCCGATCAGCTGCCAGCCACCGGGGCTCTCCCGCGGGTAGACGCCGGTGAACGCTCCGGCGAGCGCGACCGACCCCGCCGGCACCCTGGTGCGCGGCGACGAACGACGCGGCACGTCGAACAGCGGATCCCCGCTCACGACGTAGCCGAACCCGGGCGCGAAGCCCGAGAACGCGACCTGCCAGTCGGCCGCGAGGTGCCGGTTCACGAGCTCCTCGGCGGACACCCCCAGCAGCGACGCGGCTTCCGCGAGATCCTCGCCGTCGTAGTGCACCGGCACGGTGACCTCGCGGGTGTGCGGCACGTGCTCGGCGTCCACCGGCGTCGCCGAGAGCACCTCGGCGAGCGCGGCAGCCGACGTGCGCAGCGGATCGAACCGCACGAGCACCGTGCGGGCGCCGGGGATGCGCTCGACGATGCCGGGCACGCCGTCCCAGGCAAGGTTCAGCCGCATGGCTTCGTCGAGGCCCTTCGCCTCGACGAGCAGAGTGCGGTCGGATGCTGTGAGGATGCGCATCAGACGATGTACTCCGCATCCGGCACGTCGGTGATGAACATGTAGCCGGGTGCATGCGTGACCGCGAACGGCGGCTTGGACGCCATGATCGCCGCCTGCGGGGTGACACCGCAGGCCCAGAACACCGGGATCTCCCCCTCACGCACCTCCGGTGCGTCACCGAAGTCAGGACGCGAGAGGTCGGCGATGCCGACGAGATCCGGATGCTCGTCCCACGCCTCCGTCGCGTCGTTCACCTCGGATGTCAGTTCGCCGTCGCGCCAGATCCGGTAACGGCCGACGTCGGTGCGGATGTCGCTGCCTGGTGCCATCACCGACTCCACCTGCCCCTGCTCGATGACTTCGAGCACCGGGCACGGCTTCGGATTGCGCTGCGCATAGAGCAGTGTCTCGAACGCCCAATCCGCCGGCACCGCGATGAGGTTCGCCTGCGTGAGACCGGCCGCGACACCGCTGGTCGGCACCGCACGTCCCGCACGGTAGTCGCCACGCGCCGCCCGCGCGGTCGCGAGCTGATCGGAAGAAGCAAGCACGCCCATCTCAGACTCCGGCGAACGGTGCGATCGTGATGCCTGCTGCCTGCAGCATCCGCTTCGTCTCCGCCGCCATCTCGATCGAGCCGGGGCTGTCGCCGTGCACGCAGATCGATTGCGCGTCGACACGCACGTCCGAACCGTCGATCGCGCGGATCACACCGTCGGACGCGAGTCGCACCATGCGCTCGGCGACCGCGGCGGGGTCGTGCAGCACGGCGCCGTCCTGGGTGCGCGAGACGAGCTGCCCGTCCGGCATGTACGCGCGATCGGCGAAGGCCTCGGAGGCGACGGCGAGTCCGGCCTTCGCTGCCACTTCGAGCACGACGCCGCCCGCGAGGCCGAGCAGCACGAGGCTCGGATCGATCGCCTTGATCGCCGCGACCACGTCGGCGGACTGCCGCTCGTCTCGGGCGATCGTGTTGTACAGCGCACCGTGCGGCTTGACGTATGAGACCTTGCCGCCGACCGAAGAGGCCAGGCCGATGAGCGCGCCGAGCTGGTACTCGACGTGCGCCTGCAGCGTCGGGGAGTCGATCTCGACGTTCGTGCGGCCGAAGTTCTCGTAATCGCGGTAACCGGGGTGGGCGCCGATCACGACGCTGCTTCGCACCGCAGCATCCAGAGTCTCGCGGATGCCCTCCGGGCTGCCCGCGTGGAACCCGCACGACACGTTCGCGCTCGTGACGATCTCGAGCATCGCGACGTCGTCGCTGACTATGCGGTCGGGGACGTTCTCGCCGAGGTCGGAGTTCAGGTCGATGGTGGGCATGGTCACGCTCCGGTTCCGAGGAAGGCGAAGATGGGGCCGACCGAGACGATGCCCATGTACCAGGTGAGCAGCGTCACCAGTGTGCCGGCGATCAGCAGCACCAGCGGGTACTTCTTCGTGCCGAGCAGGTCGCGGCGGAACCATCCGATGTACATGAATACCGTAAGGCCGATCGGGAGGATGAGTCCGTTGAAGCCGCCGACGAAGACCAGGATCGCCGCGGGTGCGGTGCCGATCGACAGGTACACGATCAGAGAGACGACGATGAACGCCACCGTGGCGATCTGCAGCGACCAGCCGCCGAGGAAGCGCTTGTGGAACGACGACAGGAATGTCGCCGACGTGTACGCGGCGCCGATGACCGAACTGAGGGCGGCCGCCCAGAAGATCGCACCGAAGATGCGCAGACCCGCGTCACCCAGCACAGACCCGAAGGCCTGACCCGCGGGGTTGGCGGCCTGGCTGGACAGGTCGAGGGCGACACCGGATGCGACGACGCCGAGGATCGCGAGGAACAGCACGTAGCGCATGATGCCGGTGATCAGGATGCCGTTGGCCGCTGCCCGCATGACCGGGCCCGCGTACTCGGGACCGGTGTGGCCGGAGTCGAGGTAGCGGTGCGCGCCGGAATAGGTGATGTAGCCGCCGACGGTGCCGCCGACGATCGTGGTGATGGTGGCGAAGTTCAGCTCGTCCGGAACGAACGTCTGACGCAGCGCGTCGCCGATCGGCGGCTGGGCGATGATCGCGACGACGACCGTCATGACGATCATGCCGATGCCGAGGATCACCAGCACGATGTCCATCACCTTGCCGGCCTTCTTGATCAGGAAGATCACGATCGCCAGGGCCCCGGTGAGCAGGCCGCCGATCTTGGGGTCGATGCCCAGCAGCGCGTTCAGCCCCAGGCCGCCACCGGCGATGTTGCCGATGTTGAACGCGAGACCGCCGATCACGACGAGGACCGCGATCACGTGTCCGGAGAACGGGATGGCCGAGTTCGCGAGCTCGCCCGCGCGCTTGCCGGACGAGGTGATCATGCGCCAGACGTTGAGCTGAACGGCGATGTCGATGAGCACCGAGACGAGGATGGCGAAGGCGAACGCCGCTCCCATCGATGCGGTGAAGGTGGCGGTCTGTGTGATGAATCCGGGACCGATGGCGCTGGTGGCCATCAGGAAGATCGCGCCGATGACGGCGCTGCGGCCGACGCGCTTCTTCACCGCGGCGAGCTTGGCGGCGGTTTCGGGATCGGTCTGGGCGTCAGTCGGGGACTGCTCGGACATGAAGGGGGTTCCCATCGTCTTCGGCGGGTGTCGGGTGACACCGAGTGTAGAACGGATTGGGACTGATTGTTCAACAATTTTGTTTCCGGGATGCTACGCGCAGGGTCCCACCCGCTTAGCATGAAGGCGTGAACCATCAGGGAGCGCTGGCGGATGTGCTGCGTCAGAGCATCATCAACGGCGATTTCGCGCCGGGGGCCCGCCTCTCAGAGGCGGCGCTGGCCGAGCGGTTCGAGGTCTCGCGCAACACGTTGCGGGAGGCGTTCCGCGTGCTGGCGGAACAGGGGCTCATCGAGCACATCCCGCACCGTGGCGTCTCGGTGGCTGCGCCGTCGATCGCCGATGTCGTCGACATCTACCGCGCCCGCCGCGTGATCGAGTGCTCGGCGCTCCGGCAGTCGGAGCCCGAGCATCCCGCCGTGCAGTTGATGCGCGCTGCTCTCGCCGAGGCCGAGAAGCATCTCCTCACGGAGGAGTGGCACCGCGTGGGCAGCGCGAACATGGCCTTCCACGACGCGATCGTCGCGCTCGCGGACAGTCCGCGACTCGCCCGCACATATCGTGACGTCGCGGCGGAGCTTCGACTCGTGTTCCTCGAGATCGACGACCCCCGCGCACTGCACGAGCCGTTCGTGCGCAAGAATCGCGTCGTGCTCAAGACGCTTCTCGAAGAGGGTCCGCGTGTGGCGGCCGACGCGCTTGAGAGCTACCTCATCTCGTCGGAACGCACCGTTCTCGGAGCGTTCGCGCGCATGGGCCGCGGCTAGCGCGGGATACTTTCCGATCGGCGTTGGTTTCCACGGACATGAATGAAAAACTTGCCGCGGCAACTTCGATGGGGCCGTCTCCCTGCTGGTCGCCGACCTCGACGCCATGACCGCGTTCTATCGCGACGTCGTCACGCTCCAGGTGCAGGATGCTGCGGGTGACGCGGTGACGCTCGGGCGGGCCGGAACACCGCTGGTGATCCTCCGCCACGCGCCGACGCTGCGGCATGCAAGTCCGGGCTCGGCAGGACTGTTCCACACGGCGATCGTGTTCGAGTCGCAGGCAGCACTCGCCGGAGCCCTGGGCAACGGCATCGAACTGTACTGGGACCGCGACTGATACAGCGGTCGCCACCGTGTGCCGCGGCGGTTGCCATAATCGCATCCACAGCGCGGGGGGTCTCCGCCTTAAATGCGAGATGATTCATACCCGGAGCCCTGCGGTCGTGTGGCAACCTGCTCACGTTCGGTGACGTCGTAAACGTTACATAGGCGCCGCCTGCTGCCCACGACTCTCCCTCAGCCCACTTGCCCTCGCGCACAAAGTCCAATTCGCGGAGCAACCAACCCCCTTCGGCGAGGGACCCCGCATCTGCGATCCAGATCTCCACATGATGAATTCCCGCCACGCTTCAAGTCTCCCAGTTTGGGCTGGCGACATCGGACACGCCGGCACTCAGACCTGTCAGAGAACGAGGCGTCGATACTCAGCTCGGGCCTTAATCGCGTGGATGATCTCAACCTCTCCGTCATCCCAGAGCAGCACGACGATCTCGAGCAATCGCCCTGAGGCATCCAACCCGAAGCGCAATTCGCGCTGCGGGTTCTCGTCGTCCAAAGCGCCACCCGCGAGTACCGATCGCGCGGCCGCCTTCGCGTCCTCGTCGCTGATTCCGTGCTTGCGTGCAGATGGGAGGCGATCACACGTGCGCCCACGCTCGCACAGCAGCCCGTATTGCCGCCGAGCGATCCAGGCCCTCGCGATCGGCGCGCGCCATAAGCTCAGTCAGTTCCGCGTCAGAGAACCGCGTCGGCACCACCTGCGACGCGCGCTCGGCCCGCGGTGGACGCCCCCACCGCTTCTGCAGTTCGTCGACGTCATAACCGGCCTCGGCTTCGTCAGCCCACGCCTGTACCTGTTCGTCGGAGACTTCGCGCCCCTGGATCATCCGCTTTCCCATGGACTCAGCGCTCAAGGCTCGCACACGTCTGCCGAAAACGATCGTTTACGGCGCGATCCCGACATCGGGCTCGGAACGGTTGCCGCAAACGCTCGTCATAGCCACCAAACGGCAAGGGTTTCCGGCTGATCGTGTGAAGACGCGCTGAGCACCTTACGCACGTGGCAAGGCGACGGCAGTTGTCTCGTAACCCATGGGATTCGAGACAGTTGCCCGCCTCGTGGGATCGGCTGATGCACACGAGTGTTGAGGACCTGCTGCGCGGGGCGTTCTCAGGAGGTGAGCAACGCGAGCGGGACAACCGCCACGCCATCCTGTCGACGATAGGCGTGGGCGCCCGTGTTGATGACGACGAGGTCGACGATCTGGTCGGGGAGCGACTCCTTCAGCCAGAGCAAGTGGCGAACGTCGTGGTCGGTGATCGCGGATTTTAGCTTCACCTCAACACCGACAGCTTCTGCGTGTCCTCGGTGGATGATGAAGTCAATCTCGTGCCGCCCATCATGGTCACGGAAGTGAGACACCTGCGCGTCGTTCGCTGCCGCATAGGTCTGGAGGCTGAGGGCGACGAGTGCTTCGAAGAAATCGCCGAGGCGAGTTCGATCCCGGTTGTTGGTCACCGGTTGGGCGGCCGACAACAGTTTGACCTCATTGAGATTGAGTAGGCGCGCGGAGAGTGCCGGATCTGCGAGAAAGTGCTTCGGCGCGAGGGCAGTTCGTGACAGGAGCTTTTGGCTGGGTGACCAGGCGTCGACTTGGTCGAGCAGATAGAGGCTGCTGAGGACGTCGCGGTAGGCGATCGACGTCTTCTTCGTCGGTCCAGTTGGTACACCTGGGTCGAGACTGGCACCGATCTTCGCGAACGTGGTTGCGGAGGCCGTGGCCGCGGCGTAACCCCGCAACCAGCCGCGCAGCAGTTCAGGCCGACGGATGCGGTGCCCCTGTTCCGTGAAGTCATGAGTGATGACTCGCTCGATGTAGTCATCCAGCCAAACTCCGCGGGCACGATCACTCATTTGCCGGGGTTGCGGGAATCCTGAGGTGACGATTTCGCGGACGTAGTCGCGCAGTTCGACGTCACTGGACCCGTGGATGTCCGGGACGTCTGCGCTGAGCAGATCGCGGACTCGGATGGTGGGTATTTCCAAGTTACGTTCCGCGATGGAGAGAGGTCGCATCCGGAATCTGATGATGCGGCCGGCGCCTGAGTGGAGATGGGTGCCAACGGGGGCCGCGCTGCCGGCCAAGATGAACCGTTCGCCGGTCGAGTCACTGTCGACAAGGCGGCGGACACGGTCCCAGACCTCGGGGACATGTTGCCATTCATCGATGAGGACGGGAGTGTCTACTCGGTTCAAGTGCTTTGGATCCGCTTGGATCAACTCCCGCATTTCGGGGAGATCCAAATCAAGAATTGTCTTCGCTCGCTGCCTCCCGGTGGAGGTCTTCCCGATCGCGCGAGCTCCATCGATAGAGATTGCAGCGAACGAAGGAAAAAGCTCGTCGATTGAGTCATCGATGATCCGTCTCTTGTACCCATCCATTGTGATGATCTCCTGCCCACCTCAACTAGTACACCATTTTGATCGTTTCCAAGCTACCATTATGGGCACGCTTAGTCCACCGTTTTGAGCCTTCCTGGTACACCACTTTGATCTCTCTCCAGCCATAAACGACTGCGACAACTCGACGCCTCAAGTGAACCGCGTCGGCCGACTGCGTGTCTCGCAACCAAGGTGTCTCGAAACCCATGGGTTATGAGGCAGATAGGTTACGAGACACCTCGACGAGCTGAAATCACGGACCGATTGAGGAAGTCCACAAAGCGCTGGGGAGTTGTTCGTTCCGGACCTTCCGACGTAATCGTGATCGACGCATCCAACGTC
Source organism: Microbacterium profundi (assembly GCF_000763375.1). Lineage (NCBI taxonomy): Bacteria > Bacillati > Actinomycetota > Actinomycetes > Micrococcales > Microbacteriaceae > Microbacterium > Microbacterium profundi. The sequence goes on from NZ_JPSY01000001.1 coordinate 1,112,017, forward strand.
GAGAGCAGTTATCCGGCGCTCCGCCGAATACCTACCACACGCGTTTCGGCGCGGTTAAGTTTCGGTGGGGGGTTTCGGCGGCTCACGCTTCGGCGTGTCGCGCACTTGATCGTCATCGTCGGCGTGAGCGCCGGAATCGATCGTTTACGGCAGCTACCGACACTGACCGAACGACCGCGCTGGGTTCGTGCGAGGCTGTAACCATGAAGCCGGTCATTCGTCGGGCCGAGGAAAGCGACCTCGATTTCTTGCACCACCACGACCACCACCCGACGGCCGAAGCGCTCGTGCGCGCCGTCTCGGACGGCCGTGTACTGGTTCTTGACGATCACGGAACCCTGAAGGGCTGGCTTCGGTGGACGCTATTTTGGGACGAGCATCCCTTCCTGAACATGATCTACGTACTGGCAGAGCATCGCGGGATCGGGTTCGGAAGTCTGCTGCTGGACGTCTGGGAGCGCGAGATGAAGAACAGCCAATACACGCGAGCGCTCATCTCAACCGCCGCGGACGAGCGTTCTCAACATCTCTACCGGCGGCGGGGGTATAGCGACGCCGGTGTGCTGTTATTGCCCGGCGAGGTAGCTGAACTGCTGTTTTCGAAGGACCTGACTCTGCCCGCCCAGGATTCGTAGCCGGCCAGCATCCGGTCTCGATGAGTCATGCGACGCTAAGCTCACCGCGTGCCCCTAGTTGCATTGGATCTCGACGGAACTCTCATCGACCAGGTACGGGCTGCCCGACTCTGGGCTGAGGAGTTCGGCGCGCAGTGGCACCTACCTGGCGATGCAATTGCGTCGGTGGCCTCTGCGTTGGGCCAACGGGGCCCGAAGGATCTCGTCTTCGAGCGCATCGTCGAGGAATGGTCATTGCCCCTGTCGGGTGCTTCGCTGTGGGCCGCATATCGGGCTCGGATGCCGCATCTCGTACGGTGCTCACCGGAAGACAAGGAAGCACTCACGGACCTTCGAGCTGCAGGCTGGACTCTCGGGATCGTCACGAACGGCATGGCCGATAACCAGGAGGGCAAGATCCGTGCGTCCGGGCTCGCCGCCCTGGTCGACGGGTGGGTCGTTTCCAGCGAAGCCGGGGTGCGCAAGCCCGACTCAAGGATCTTCGAGCTGCTGGCTCAGCGCGTCGATTGCGAACTCGATGGATGGATGATCGGCGACAGCCTCGAACACGATGTCCTCGGCGGAGCGACAGCCGGGCTGCGCACGGCGTGGATCGCCCCTCTAGACACTGAAGCACCGGCCGGGAGTCCAGCGTTCAACATCCGCCAACCGAGCGTTGCTCACGCAGTAGCCAAGATTCTGTCGGTCTAAAGCTGCCGGAAACGTCCGCCGAAAGCCAATTCTGGTTCACGTTTGCGGCAATCGGGAACCGAGGCTGACCGGCCATCTGCCAGAAACGATCGTTTTCGGCATACCGTCGAGCACACCTCGATCAGTATCCTGGCCGTGTGCCCGTGTTCGAGCGTTTCAGCGATCGCCTCGCAGTCATCACCGGGGCTGCATCCGGAATTGGGCTGGATCTGATGCTGGCGCTTGTGCAACGTGGCGTTCACGTCGCTGCGTGTGATCTTGATCAGCGTAAGCTTCAGTCCGCGGTTCGTCGTGCTCAGCGCCTCGCCTCGAAGGTGCGAGTTACCGCGCATATGTGTGATGTGTCGGATCGCGCTGCGGTGAAGGGCCTTCAGCACGAGGTCGCACGTGAACACGGCACGGACCATATCCATCTCCTGTTCAATAATGCGGGCGCTATCGGCGGGATGTCTTTCGTGACCGCGCCGCCGGAGGAGTGGGAGCGCACTTTCGCAGTGTCATGGTCGGGCACCTATAACTGCACACGAGAGTTCCTGCCCATGCTTCTCGCCGCCGATCAGGGTGTGGTCGTGAACACGGCGTCGGTGAACGCCGTCTGGGCGAGTCTTGGTCCTCGCACCCCTCACTCTGCCTACTCTTCGGCGAAGTTCGCAGTGCGGGGGTTCACCGAGTCGCTCATTGTCGATTTCCAGCGGAATGCACCTCATCTTTCCGCAGTGCTCGTCCTGGCGGGTCATGTGAGAACGGGCATGCCTGCGCCGCCGCGCACCTGGAAACGCGCGCTTGGCGGTCTCTTTGCGGAGTATGAGCCGGCGACGAGCGAAGCAGCGGCGAATACGATTCTTCGCGCTATCGAACACGGATCGTGGCGAGTGATCATCGGTGATGACGCGGCCGCAATCGATGAGCGCGTGCGGGCCGATCCCTGGAACGTGTACGACTAGGACTGGGCCACGCCGCACCGTCGATCGCGTCGGGAGCGACCCTGCGCAGTACGGTGAACGTGTGCCTTCCGGTCGCAGATTCCCTCCCGCTGCACGGTCGGCCGCGGCCCGCGCGAGGTATGCCAAGCGAAGAAAGCAACGGCTGGCTCGAGCGGACAACGACCTCACGCCCGCGCAGTGGGCCAGCCTTCGCGATGCATGGGGCGGCTGCGCTTACTGCCAGGGGTCGAACGCTGCCTTGCAGCGCGACTGCATCATGCCGATCTCTCGCGGTGGCCGCTACACCCTCGAAAACGTGGTCCCGGCCTGCGCGTCGTGTAACGCGAGCAAACACAACGGCGAGGTCACCGCGTGGCTTCGTCGAAAGAAGTTGGACGAGCGGACCTTCCTCGTCCGCCACGCAAAGATCCTGAATGAACTCCTGTCTGCAGACGAGCACAACGACGCATGATCACGTGCGCCGAAAGCTGCCGCCGAAAAGGGGTAATGGCCTGCGTTAGCGGCAGCCGATTCGGGCCGCCTCGCCTACCCGCGCCGGAAACGATCGTTTCTGGCCGGACGGCGACGGCATGCGGAAGATCAGTCTGCGATACCCGACCGGGTTTGGGTCGGGCGTACGCTGATGGTCTCGATCGCAGACGACAGGACGCCGACCATGGGTGACTCGGCACAGAGGCCGCGCAGTTCGCTCCTCTACGTGGAGGATGACGCCGACATCGCTGCGCTGACCGTCGAAGTGCTGGAAGACGTGTACGACGTCGAGCATGCCTCGGACGGCGAGACCGCGCTCCGTTTCGCGCTGAGCAGGCGATACGACGCCATGCTCGTCGATCGACGGCTCCCCGGCATGGACGGCGTCGATTTTATCCGTGCCGTGCGCACCGCGCACATCACGACCCCCATCCTGATGCTGACCGCGCTCGGTACCGTGGACGATCGTGTCACGGGGCTGGACGGCGGAGCGAACGACTACCTGGTGAAGCCCTTCGATTATGACGAGCTGCTGGCGCGCCTTCGGGCGCTGCGGCGCGCGTTCCGCGCTGAGGGGGTGCGTCGGCGCCTCGGCGAGTGGGTGTTCACGCCGGACGCCCAGGCCGCGTACGATCCATCGGGAATCCGAGTGGCGCTGACGGCGACGGAGAGCGCGCTCCTGGAGCTGTTGAGCACCAGCCCCGAGCACGTGTTCAGTCGGGACGAGATCCTCCGCGCCGTGTTCCATGAAGGAGACACGACGAGTTCGGTGGATACGTATGTGCACTATGTGCGGCGCAAGACGACTCCCGACATGATCGAGACCGTCCGCGCGCGCGGCTACCGTGCGGGAACACCGTCATGAGCGACGCCGATACGAGGCGGGTGCGACGCGCAGCGCTGTCCATCGGGCTCTGGGTCGGGATCTCGTCCGGGGTGATCGTCGCGATCGGCATCGGAGTGCTGATCGCCGTGGTGCTCTCCACGTCACGCCGCGAAGGCGAGGAGCACGGCGGCGGCTGGGTCGGCGGTCCCGCCGGGACGAGAGACGACTTCATCGTCGACATCGACGTGGTCGTGCCGACCGTGATCATCCTCGGGTTGATCGGCGTGGTGCTGCTCGGGGTGGTCGCCGCGGTCGCCGCGCGACGGTCGGTCCGCCCGCTCGGGGAGGCGCTGCGTCGGCAGCGGAACTTCGTGGCCGACGCGAGTCACGAGCTCCGCACGCCACTGACGACACTGACAAGCCGCGTCCAGGTACTGCAACGCCGTCACGATCGCGGCGAAGATATCGGGGCGGGCCTCACCGACCTCCGGCACGATGCGGACATGATGGCCGACGTACTCAACGATCTGCTGATCGCTGCGGAGGGGGAATCGATTCCCGATGGGAACGCGGACGTTGCGACAGCGGCAGCCGCAGCCGTAGCCGCGGTGACGACGAGCGCACAGGACTCCGAGGTCTCGCTCACGATCACGGTGGATCAGGAGGCGGAGGTGCAGCTGCCGGTCGTCACGCTCGTCCGCATCCTGGTCGCGCTGCTCGACAACGCAGTGCAGCACTCCCCCGCCCGCGGCACTGTCTCGATCCACATCGGGAGAGACCTCCGGAACGTGACGGTGCGCGTGATCGACGAGGGCTCCGGGATCGAGGGCATCTCCCCGGACCAGGTCTTCGAGCGGTTCGCGCGTCCGCGCGAGAGTGGACGCCCCCGCAGCTTCGGTCTCGGTCTCTCACTCGTGCGGGATGTCGCCCGCCGTGCCGGCGGTTCCATCGAGGTCGAACGATCGACGACATCCGGCACGACCTTCCTGCTCACACTGCCGGCTCATCCCTGAACGAGTGCGCATCCCCCGATCGGCTGCGCACCGGCCGTCGTCGTCTGCACATCAACCATCGTGGTGCCGAGCCAGCGGGTCACCCGACGATCATCGTCGACGACGATGCCGGTGCGGGATCCCGCGGCCGCAATCCACGAGCGGTCCGCTGGACCGGCCACCACAGCAGCGGTCGCCCAGACGTCCGCCTGTGTGAGACCGTCGGCCACGATCGTGGCCGACGCGACACCCGTCGCGGGGCGGCCGGTGCGCGGATCGAGGATGTGATGCCCGCGCTCCGCCGTCCCTGAGGTCGCCACCGCGCCGTTCACCACGTCGATCACCGCGATTATCTGGCTACGGTCGTGCGGGTCGGCGATTCCCACCTGCCATCGCCAGTCGACTCCCGCCGCCGTGAACAGCTGCAGGTCTCCGCCGGCGTTGATCCCGACCGCGGTCGCAGCTGACAGCAGCGGCTCGAGGTGCCGACGGCTCGCTGCTTCCACGGCCCAGCCCTTCACGTATCCGGTCGGGTCGAACCATCCGCGCCACCGGGCGGAGAACAGTCCGCCGGTGTCCTGTTCGGCGCGTTCGCAGGCATCTGCGACCAGCGACATCCTGCTGTCCGCATCCGCGATAGCGAGCTCACTGCGGCGAATGCGACTGATGTCGGAATCGGCGCGATACGTCGAGAACACCCGATCGATCTCGCGCAGTTCGTCGAAGCATGCTTGCACAGCCCGGTCGGCGCCCGCGTCGGTCGTCTCCTCCGGGCCGATCAGGTGGATGCTCATCGGGATGCCCATGATCTCTTCGACCCAGGCCCGCGTCCCCTCATTCGCGGTACGCATCAGCTCTGCGCCTGGTCGATCGCGCTCTGCAGCGACGAGAGATAGCCATCGCTCGTGTAGGTGGCGCCGGACACCATCTGGATCTTCGAGCTCTGAGCCTGGATCGTCTCCGAGACGAGCCTCGGGATCGCGGTGCCGTTGATCTGCCGATCCCGGCCGTTGCTGTTCGGGTAGTCGACCGCCTGCGCATCCGTTATCCGTCCGCCCGAGACGGTGATCTGCACCTGCACCGGCCCGTAGCGAGTCTGCGACGATGTGCCGGTGTAGGTTCCGTCGGCGAGGCCGGTGGCAGACGTGGTTCCCGAGTTCGAAGACGTGGTTCCTGAGCTCGACGTGGTTCCCGAGCCGCTCGCGCCGGTGTCGGCGGTCGTCGACGAACTGCCCGCTGTCGCCGCACTGGCGTCGGTCGGGGTGACCGCCTCCAGAGACGTTCGGTAGCTGAACAGCAGCACGAGGCCGCTGACGGTCGCGAGCAGCGTGTAGAGGATCTTCTTCATGGCCGTCTCCCTGCTCAGATAGTGAACGATTCGGAATGGATGCGATGGGCGGGGAACCCGGCGTCAACCAGGTCGCGCCTGAGGTCTTTCATCCAGGCCTCAGCGCCGCAGATGAACACGTCGTGGTCCTTCGGCTCCGGCACGAGGTGGTGGAGGAGATCTGCGCCCGACCATGCCTCGTGCGTGGCGGGAATCCAGCTCGATGCGCCAGAGGATCGCGGGCCGATGAACGGCAGGTAGCTCAGGCCACGGGTGCTGATGAGGTGAGCGATGGCCTCTTGCCGAAGTGCGTCCTCTGCCGCGGACTCCCGGGTGATGAGCATCGCATCTCCCGGTCCGTAGAGTTCCGTCTCTAGCAGCGAGACGAGCGGTGCGACCCCGGCGCCTGCGCCGATCATGAGCAGCTTCGACCCGGTCCGACGCTCGCCGGTCATCTCTCCGTATGGTCCTTCCACGATGACCCTGGTGCCGGGGAGCAGCGCGGTGAGGCGTCGTGTACCGTCGCCCACCACACGGGCGGTCAATGTCAGCTCGCTTCCCGGCGCAGCGGAGAGCGAGAACGGGTGTCCGCGGGTCCAGCCCGGCCCATCGAGGAATCGCCAGACGAAGAACTGACCGGCCCTAGCGCCGAGCGTCGGAAGGTCGCGACCCGTAACCCGGATGGTGACCCCCCGAGCACCGTCCCACTCGACCCCTGCCACCCGCAGCGCCCGACGTGTGGACCGCAGCAGTGGCATGCCGATGCGGAACGCCAGCACCGATCCCGCGGCGAGGGCCCAGATCGACCACCAGTAGGCGGTCGCGATCGGCGAGGACAGGAAGTCGGCGCCCGTCCATAGCTGGTGCGGCAGCGCGAGCCCGACGCCCAGGTATGCATAGAGGTGCAGGAGGTGCCAGGACTCGTAGCGCAAGCGCCGCCGAGCACGCCGGATGGAGGTGACGACCACGAGCAGGATCAGCAGCGTGCCCACCGTGGCCAGGAGCATGCCCGGGTAGTCCCAGACGAACGACCAGAGCTGGACGAGAGGGTTGATGCCGGCTGCCATCGCGTAGCCCACCGCGAGCAGCGCGATGTGCGCGCCCATCAACCAGAAGGACCAGAATCCGACGAAGCGATGCAGCCGCGTGATCCCGTCGCGACCGAATCCGCGCTCGAACAGCGGAACGCGCGCCATCAGCAGCACCTGATAGAGCAGCAGATTCGCCGCGACCAGCCCGGTGAGGCGCCCGAACGTCGTGACGGTCTCGGCGTTGACGCCCAGGACTGCGGTCACTCCACCGCCGGCGACCCACAGAGCGACGACGAACAGGCTGGTCGCCCAGATCGCCGTGATCGCCGCTACACGCCAGACCTGCGCGCGGCCACGGGTCGCCCGCTGTGGCACCGGGGAAGCGGCGGGGGCGGAAGCACGGGTTCTCGTCGTCAGAGTGGTCATAGGGGAATCGTGCTGTCCCGACTCTGAGACGGGTCTAAGGAAGCGCCCCCGATAGAGGACTCATAGCTGTCTCTCAGGCAATGCCGCTCGTCCCTAGGAGCGTCCCGATCGCGAATGTGACCACTAGCGCGATCGCACCACCGAGCACCACCCTGATCGTGGGCCTGAGCGCGGGGTTCCCGCCGATCCTCGCGCTGATGAACCCGGTCAGCGCGAGCGCCAGCAGAACCACTGCGAACGCGACCTGCACGCGGATCTCCGGAGGCGGGAGCAGGATCGCCAGCAGGGGAAGCATCGCCCCGAGCGCGAAGGCGAGCGCTGAGGCCCCCGCCGCCGCCCAGGGGCTGACCACCTGGTTCTCGGAGATGCCGAGCTCCGCTTCGAGATGCGCGGTCAGCGGATCCTGCGCGGTGAGCTCCTCCGCCACGAGGCGCGCGGTCGCCGGGCGGAGACCCTTCGCCTGATAGATGCCCACCAGCTCCTCGAGCTCGGTCGCAGGATCATCGGCCAGCTCGCCTCGTTCCTTCTCGATCAGAGCCCGCTGGCTGTCTCGCTGACTGCTCACCGACACGTACTCCCCGAGCGCCATCGAGATCGCCCCACCGACGAGGCCGGCGACACCCGCCGCAAGCAGCGTCGCCGAATCGGTCGTCGCCCCCGCGACACCGACGACGAGCGACGCGACCGACACGATGCCGTCGTTCGCACCGAGCACCCCGGCCCTGAGCCAGTTGAGCCGCCCAGCGAGGTCGCCGCGGTGGGGCTCACCCGGATGCGTCGCCGACATCATCGTCCCGCTCCCTCTCCCGGCGCGGCGATGGAAGGCACATCCCGACGAAGCTCCCGCAGGAGGTCGAGCTGCATCCGATTGATTCCCATCAGCTCCTCGATCTCCCGCTTCGCTGCGAGGTTCGTCTCGTAGTCGTGCTCGGCGAGGGCCGCCGCGATGGCGTCCTGGCGTTTCGCCGCGATCAGCAGGATCGCCCCCTGCAGACCGGCGAGCATGCTGAGGAACAGGTTCAGCAGGATGTACGGGTAGGGATCCCATGTGACGGCCGTGACGTTGACTGCGGCCCACACGATCATGAACACGACGAATCCGCCGATGAAGAACCAGGAGCCCATGCCGTTGCGGAGCCGGTCAGCCGCACGCTCCCCACGAGTGAGCTGCTCTGCGTGCGCGGAATGCCAATTCGTGAGCGGTCGGGTCATCGGGCAAGAGTACGCCCACCACGAACGCACCCTCAGCTCGACCGCTAGCAGGTCCGGCCGCGGCAGCAGCCGAAGGCCCCTGCCAGAACGGGGTTCCGGCTCCCAATAGCGGCGACCGCCCGGGCAACCAAGTGACACCCGCGCCAGAAACGATCGTTTTCGGTGTGCTCTAACCGTTGCTAGTTTCCGCCAAAGCGTTGGGCGGTGCGTGTGCGTTGAGGTGTCGCACAACGCTACGCTTACAAGACGCCTCATCCCGTAATGCCTGGTAACAGCACAATTCCGAAAACGCCGGATGCGGCCGTGTCTCACAACTATGTGTCACAAGTTCCTGGGCGATTCCAGGTACAAGCCGTTAGTTGTGAGACACCGATCTCGAGCGGCTCACGCCGACGCGCGCACCACCAACTCGGTCGGCAGGATCGTCATCTTCTCCGGCTCGCCCCCGGCGAGACGGGAGAGCAGTACGGCGGCCATGGTCTCGCCCTGAAGGTACATCGGCTGACGCATCGTCGTCAGCGGCGGATCAGTCGAAAGCGCCACTGCAGAGTCGTCGAACCCGAGCAGCGCGACGTCCTCCGGCACCCGAAGCCCCACCGACCGCATGGCGTTCAGCGCACCGCGCGCCATGAGGTCGCTCGCGACGAAAATCGCGTCCGGAGTGCCGACCGAGAGGATGCGGCGCACAGCCTCCGCACCACTCGTCTCGCCGTAGTCGCCCTCTTCCTCCGCGAACGGGGTGAGTCCGGCATCCGAAAGCGCATCGCGGAAGCCCTGCACGCGATCGACCGACGCGAGCATGCTCAACGGACCCGAGATCGTCGCGATACGCGTGCGGCCTGAATCGATGAGGTGCTGCGTCGCGGTGCGAGACGCAGCGACGTTGTCGACGTCGACCACGTAGTCGCTCGGACGCCGGCGCAGCGGACGCCCGCCCCAGACGACCGGCACAGCATCCGCGATGCGATCGATGAATGCGTCGCTCGTGTGATGCGAGACGATCAGTGCGCCGTCCACGCCGCCGTTGCGCACGAAGCTCGTCATCTTGTCGCCAGGGTCATCGCTCGCGATCAACAGGTTGAGCAGGTAGTCCGAGCCGCGGAGCGCACCGGTGATACCGGCCACGATCGATGCGAAGAAGGGGTCGCCGAAGAAGCGCGTCGTGTCTTCCGGCACGATCAGGGCGATCGCGTGGGTCTGCTTCGACGCCAACGAACGCGCTGCGCGATTGGGCACGTAGTTCAGGTCGGCGATCGCCGTCTGCACGGCCGCGAGCGCCTCGGGGCTGACCGCAGTCGACCCGTTCACCACCCGCGACACGGTCGAGCGTGACACTCCGGCGGTGGCCGCCACCTCTTCGATCGTCGCGCGTGACGGCACTGCTCTCCCTTCGGTCGACGCGGTCAGAGAGCCCGCGCGGCAATGATGCGAGCGTACTCCCGACCGCTGTCCTTGAGGCTGCGCGCCTGGGTGTCGTAATCGACGCGGACGATGCCGAACCGCTTGTCGTAGCCCCAGGCCCACTCGAAGTTGTCGAACATCGACCAGTAGAAGTAGCCGCGCACGTCGACACCGGCATCGGCCGCATCCAGCACCGCACCGAGATGCAGGCGCAGGAACTCGGTGCGATCCGCATCGTGCACGCGCGTCTCGCCGTCCTCGACGACGGCGACGTCGTCGTACGCGGCGCCGTTCTCGGTCATGTACAGCACGGTTCCCGCCGGCTCGGCGTACTCGGTCCAGACGCGCTGCAGCAGGCGAGTGAGCCCCTCCGGCTGCACCTCCCAGTTCTGCGCCGTGCGCGGCAGCCCGCGCTCGACCGAATGGATGCCGTCGTTCGACGGGTACGGGCTGCGCCTCGCCCTCTCAGTCGTCGGCCCACCGGATACGGGAGGCACGGCCGGAGCCCGACCGGACAGAAGATCGCCGTGGTAGTAGTTGACACCCTGGGTGTCGATCTTCTGCGAGATCGACACCAGGTCGCCGTCGTGGATCGCCGCCTCGAACCGCGCGACGGCATCCGGATCGACGCCACGGATGTCTTCGACGATGTCTGCCGGGTACGAGCCGCGGTAGATCGGGTCGAGGAACCATCGGTTGAACTGGCCGTCCACTCGGCGCACAGCGTCGGCGTCGGCTGGCCTGTCGGGATCGGCGGGGTCGGCGACCGTGTGGTTCAGCGTGATGCCGAGGTTCAGCGAAGCGTCGCGGCCGCGCAACTCCTGCACCGTCAGGCCGTGCGCGAGCAGCAGATGATGCGAGGCCAGCAGACCCTCGGCCACGCTCGTGTGACCCGGCGCGTGCTCACCGCCCGTATATGAGAGGAACGACGAGCACCACGGCTCATTCAACGTCGTCCACACGTTCACCCGATCGCCGAGCGCGTCATGCATGTTGCCTGCGTACTCGAGGAAGCGGTCGACCGTGTCGCGGTTCGTCCATCCGCCCTTGTCCTGGAGCGCCTGCGGCATGTCCCAGTGATAGAGCGTGAGCCACGGCAGGATGTCGGCGCCGAGCAGCTCATCGACGAGTCGGCTGTAGAAGTCGACACCCTTTGCGTTGACCGCGCCGCCGTCGGGGCGCACTCGCGACCACGAGGTCGAGAAGCGGTACGTCTGCAGGCCGAGCTCGGTCATGAGCGCGACGTCTTCGGGGTAACGGTGATAGTGATCGCACGCGACGTCGCCGCTCTCACCTCCGACGACGGCACCGGGAACGCGGGCGAACGCATCCCAGATCGAATCGGTGCGACCGTCCTCGTGGGCGGCGCCCTCGATCTGGTAGGCAGCAGTCGCTGCTCCGAACAGGAAGTCCTCGGGGAAGGGGCGGGTCATAGAGGTCATCCTTTCACCGCGCCGGCCATGATCCCGCTGACGAGCTGCTTGCCTGCGACCACGAAGAGCACGAGCAGGGGCAGGGTCGCGAGAACAGCGCCGGTGAGCACGATCGAGTAGTCGACGTAGTATCCCGACTGCAACTGGCTCAGCGCGGTCTGCAGGGTCGGGTTCTGGGGCGGGAGAACGATCAGCGGCCAGAGGTAGTCGGTCCATGCGGTCATGAATGTGAACAGACCGAGGATCGCCATCGCCGGGCGTGCGGCGGGGAGGCCGACAGTGAGGAACGTGCGGAACTGGTTCGCGCCATCCATGCGCGCCGCCTCGATGAGCTCATCCGGGATGACGTCGACGAGGTACTGACGCATGAAGAACACGCCGAACGCCGTGACGAGCGTGGGGATGATCACCGCGCCGACGGATCCGGTCCAGCCGAGCTCGCGCATCACCATGAACAACGGGATGATGCCGAGCTGCGTCGGGATCGCCATCGTCACGATGACGAAGATCATCAGACCGTCGCGTCCTTTGAAACGCAGCTTCGCGAACGCGTAGCCGGCAAGGGTGGAGAAAGTCACCACCGACAGTGTGATGACGCTGGAGATGAGAACCGAGTTGCCCAGGGCCAGCCAGAACGGGATGGCGTCGAGGACCTTGGCGGCATTGGTGAAGAAATTGCCACCGGGGATGAGGGGAAGCGTCTCGCCGCGCGTGGCGTTCGTGCCGCTGGCGACGACGATCGACCACCACAGCGGGTACACGCTTCCGATGATGAACGCGGCGAGCAATCCATAGGTGAGGAATCCGGGGCGGCTGCCGATGCCGGCAGTGCCACCCGTCATCCCTCGTCGGCGGCGGATCTTCTCGGGCACGCTCAGGGCCTGGGTGGCGCTCATCGAGTCAGCTCCTTCGTCGTGCGGCGGGCGCGGCGTCGTGCAGCCCTGTTCTTGGGTGCGTCACCCGTCGAGATGCCCCTCGAGATGAGGAAGTTGATCACGCCGATCCCGACGATCAGCAGGAACAGCAGGATTGCGACGGCGGATGCTTCGCCCAGATTCCGGCGGAAGAACGCCATCTCCCAGAGGAACAGCACAGTGGTCTGGAACTGGCGATCGCTGCCGCCCGTGCCTCCTGCCGTGGACACATCGAACAGGCGCGGTTCGGCGAAGATCTGCAGACCACCGATCGTCGCGGTGATGATCACGAAGATGAGGGTCGGACGAATGGTCGGGATGGTGATCGAGAAGAATCGACGGATCGGGCCGGCGCCGTCGATGGCAGCGGACTCGTACAGGTCGCGGCGCACTGCCTGCATGGCCGCGAGCAGGATCAGGGCGTTGTAGCCGGTCCACCGGAAGTTCACCATGGTCGCGATTGCGAAGTGGGAGAGGAACGTGTTGTTCTTCCACTCCTGATCGACGATGCCGATCAGGTTCAGCAGGTTGTTGGCGAGGCCGTCGGCCTCGTTGAAGATGCTGGAGAAGATGATCGCGACGGCAACAGGTGTCACCACGAACGGGATGAGAACACTCATGCGCCAGAACGTCGGTGCGCGAAGTCCGCGGTCCAGCAGGTAGGCCACGGCCAGTGCGACAGCGAGCTGCGGAATTGCGGAGAGCAGGAAGATGCTCAGGGTGTTGAGGATCGAGTTCCAGAACATCGAGTCGCCGAGAACCTCGCTGAAGTTGCCGAAGCCGACGAAATCGCCCTGGCCTGTGAGGAGGTCCCAGTCGAACACTGCCACGTAGACGGTGTAGATCAACGGGAACAGCCCGACCAGACCGAACACCAGGAAGAACGGCGAGATGTAGAAGTAGGGCGACGCGTTCTGATCGAAACGCGAGACACGATGACGCCAGGAGGGCTTCCCTGCGTCGATCGGGTTCTTCGGCGCCGCGGTTACCTTGTCCCGGCGCTGGGCGGTGAGAGTCATGTGTCCTGCCTCGGAAGGATTGCACGATTCAGGTCGCACTTCTTGTCGGTATGGCGGCGCCAAAGCGACAGAAAGTGCGACCTGAACGTGATCGGATGGGTCAGTCGACGAGTTCGTTCAGCAGTGTGAGAGCCTGCTCCCACGCGCCGTTGGTGTCGGTCTCTCCACGGTCGAGAGCGCTCAGCGGCGGGCCGAACACGTTCTCCTGAATGACGGAGTCATCCGTGCCCTTGAACTGCGCGACGACGCCCTTTGCACGCTCCGCGAGGATCGCACCGGTGGGTGCGTCGTTGAAGAGTTCGTTCGGCGCCGCGGCAGCGGCGATATCTTCCTGCGCCTTGATCGTCGACGGGAAGTTACCTGCGGCCGTGGACTGTTTGATCTGCTGGTCAGGCTGGGTCAGCCAGTCGGCGAGCGCCGCGGCTGCTTCCTTGTGCTCAGAGCTTTCCGGAACGGTGAGGAATGAGCCGCCCCAGTTGGTCGGTCCCCCGGGGAACGCGTCAGCGAAGTCCCAACCCGTCGAAGCGTCGCCGCCGCCTGACTCGAGCTTGCCGGCGATGTTTCCCAGCATCCAGCCGGGGCAGACGAAGGTCGCGAAGCTGCTGTCGACGAACGATTTGCCGCCGTTCCAGTCCCATGCGGCCTCTGCGGCGGACTGGCCGCCCTCGGTCGCTGCACCGAGCAGTTCGAAACGCTCCTTGAGCTCGGCGTTGCCCTCGACGTTCAGCTCGCCGTCTGCCGTGTAGTAGCCCTCGTCGAGCTGGTTGACCATCGAGTTCCAGACGAAGCCGGAGTGGTCGTACCAGGCCTTGCCGGTCTTATCCGTGTACTCCTGGCCGACCTTGAAGTAGTTCTCCCAGTCGCCGTTGAGCAGCTCTGCGACCGATTCGCGGTCGCTGGGGAGGCCCGCAGCTTCGAATGCCGGTCCGTTGTAGCAGATACCACTCGGGCCGATGTCGGTGCCATAGCCGATCACACGGCCGTCGGCGTCGGTGCCCTGGTCGTACTTCCACTCCAACCAGTCGTCCTTGCGGTCTTCGATGCCGTAGTCGCGCAGGTCGACGAACAGGTCGGAGACCCCCATGATCTCGCCGAGCCAGCCCTCTTCGATCGCGACGATGTCGCTGAGGCCGCCGCCTGCACCGATCTTGGTGAAGGTGTCGGTGCGGGCGTTGCCGCCGGTGTCGATGTTGGTCGCCTCGATCGTGACGTTCGGGTTCTCTTCCTCGTACTGCTTGTAGAGGTCCTCGTAGCCGAACGTGCCGAACGTGGTGATGGTCAGCGTGACGTCTTCATCGGCGTTGCCGCCGGGGGTGTCGCCGTCTGCAGCTGCTGAACAGCCGGCGAGGGCGAGAGCGGAGACGGATGCGACGGCGACTGTCGTCAGGATCCGTCGGCGGGCGCGTGTGTTCACAGGTCACTCCTTTGTGGGTCATGCAGTGGTGGTTCGGGATGTGCGTTCGCGTCGTGCGGTACCCGCTCCTGTGGGAGCGCTCCCACGAACGTGAATGCCACTTTATGGGAGCGCTCCCACGGATGTCAAGCGTCAGCCTTCACGAGGCCGGGATCCGTCGGATCCGCGCAACTGAAGTAGCCTTGGCCGGTGCCCTCCGCCGAACTGTCCCCCGCTCTCACCCGCGCCGAATCACTGATCCGCAGCATCCCGGACTACCCGGAACCCGGCATCCTGTTCCGCGACATCACTCCGCTGCTGGCGGATGCCGAGGCGCTGCGCGTGACGACCGAGGCGATCATCGAGCCCTTCGCCGGTCAGTTCGACGTCATCGCCGGCATCGAGGCACGCGGATTCCTCATCGCGAGCGCAGCCGCCATCGCCGCAGGCGTCGGCCTGATCCCGATCCGCAAAGCCGGCAAGCTGCCCCGGCCCGCGGCATCCGTCGACTACGCCCTCGAGTACGGCACCGCGACGGTCGAGATGCACGACGATCTGCCGATCGGCTCACGAGTGCTCTTGATCGACGACGTTCTCGCGACCGGCGGCACGCTGGCAGCCGGACGCCAGCTGATCGAGCGACTCGGATCGCACGTCACAGGCATCTCCGTGCTGTTCGAGATCGACGGGCTGGGCGGGCGCGACCTCATCGGCGACCTGCACACCGTCTTCCACTCGGCCTGACGCCCCGGCACTACTTCCCGGATGCGGCCGGAGGCATCGCGAGGTCGGCCGGCGCGACGCCGCGATCGATCGCGGAGCGGATGGATGCCGCGGCATGCGCCAGGCTGCTCACCGCGACGAGTTGTCGAGCACGCGCGTTGACGGCGAGAAGCATCCTCCTGGCGACCTCGTCACGCGACCCGTCCGGCCGGAGCGCGGCGATGTTGCGACCGACGAGCGGCTCGAGCGCGTCGGCGTACTCCATGAGCTCTTCGACGTCGTAGTCCAGGCCGACCGCCGACGCCTGTGCGAGCGCGAGCGCGAGGCCCTGCTCTGCCGCACCGGGATAACCGCGCCAGTCGCGGCGCCGCATCAGCTCATGCGTGCGTTCACGGAAGACCTCGTGGTCAGGGTCGGAGGCGACTCCCTCCGAGATTCCGAGCGCGAACGCCTGGCACGCGTTCATCACCTCGAGCGTCGCCGCATCCGAGTCGATCACATCGGTGAGCGACCTGATCGCGGCCGTCGAGGCGTTGTACGAATCACGCAGCACGACGATCAATCGCGCCCGATCGACGTGCCGCTGCTCGTACACCGCCGTGGTGCGATTGCGCAGCCGTCCACTCGGCAGGATCCCCACTCGGATCCAGTGCTTGAGGGTCGTCGTGCTGACTCCACTCTGCACGGCGAGCTCTTTGAGCTTCATGCGTCCTCCCCCTCGAGGTCGACCGTTGGAGAGTGGCGAGCCCTGCAACTCTCCACGATGCGACTTCTGTGCGATGACTCTAGCCTGCCAGTGGAGGGACTCTGTCGCCGCTGGGGATGCGCGGGCGGGAGCTTCGATGATCGGGGGGTCATCGACTTGCCCGGGCGGATACACCAAGGGGGTGCGTCATCCGCTCGGGCACTCCCGCCAGACAGTAGGCGCCTCCACCCTGCGCATCCGTCGGTCACCACCCGGACGGCTAGACTGGAACGGCCCGCCTTCCCGCGACTTCCGGAGCCTTCAATGCCCACCATCGTCGTCGACGTCATGCCCAAGTCCGAACTGCTCGACCCGCAGGGGAAGGCCGTCTCCGGCGCTTTCGCGCGTCTGGGCGTGGAGGGCTTCAGCGATGTGCGCATCGGCAAGCGCTTCGAGCTCACGGTCGACGGCGAGGTCACGGATGCCGTGCTCGCCGAGGTGAAGAAGCTCGCCGATGACGTGCTCTCCAACGCGGTCATCGAAGATGTCGTCGGCATCGAGGTCGTCGAATGACGGTCCGCATCGGCGTCATCACCTGGCCGGGATCGCTCGACGACCGCGACGCGCAGCGCGCGATCCGCCTCGCCGGTGCCGAGCCCGTCGCCCTGTGGCACGGCTCGCACGATCTCGAGGGCGTCGATGCTCTGGTGCTGCCCGGCGGCTTCAGCTACGGCGACTACCTGCGCGCCGGAGCCATCGCGGCGCTGTCACCGATCATGACCGAGGTGAAGGATGCTGCCGCATCGGGCATGCCGGTGCTCGGAATCTGCAACGGTTTCCAGATGCTCGTCGAGGCGCACCTGCTGCCCGGCGGACTGATCCGCAACGACCACCAGCACTTCGTCCGCCGCGACCAGAAGCTCACGGTCGAGAATGTCTCAACGGCCTGGACGAGCGAATTCGCCGCCGGCCAGGAGATCGTCATCCCGCTGAAGAACGCAGACGGCGGCTACATCGCCTCGGAGGAGACGCTGGATCGCATCGAGGGCGAAGGCCTCGTGGCGTTCCGCTACGCGGGCGTGAACCCCAACGGATCACTGCGCGACATCGCCGGCCTCACCAGCGAAGCAGGCAACGTCGTCGGCCTCATGCCGCACCCCGAGCACGCGACCGAAGCCGGCTTCGGACCGAACACCTCCGAGGCCATGCGCTCCGGCACCGACGGCCTGGCGTTCTTCACGAGCGCGATCGCTGCCGTCAGTCGCGTCGCGGCGTAGCCGCTGCCCCCGCAATTCTGGCGGCCCATCGCAACTCTGGCGGCCCCAGATGCCACCCGTGGCCGCCAGAGTTGACAGTGGCCGCCAGAGTTGACTTCGATCAGACGCCGAGCTCTGTCCTGATGCGGCTCAGGTGCGCGGCGAACGCCTCGTCGTGGATGAGGTCATCCTCGGTGAGTACCCGGTACGGCCGCTCGAGTATGCCGTCGCCCGGGCGGACGTCGAGATGCGCCGTGTCGAATCCCTCGGCGTGGAGCTGATCGGCCATCAGGTAGTCGCTGCGTGAATCGCCGACGCTGAGCCACCGGCGGGGCATCGGCCCGTGCGCGCGGAAGTGCTCCAACGCGCGCTGCGCAGCGTGATCCTTGTCGAGGCGGATCGACTCGATGTCGGTGGAGATCACGGTCGGGTCGATGCGGAAGGGAACAGCACCGTCGGCGTCGGGCGCCGACAGAGCCGCGTAGCGCAGCCCGATGCCCTGCGCGGTCAGGATGCGGAAGGCCTCGTCCTGGAAGTCCTGCTGAGCTCGACGGTACTCCTCGGGCCCGACATCCGTGCGCTGTTCCACCGAGATCATCGCGCGCTTGGTCTCATCGAAGAACATGGTGTCGGCGAAGCGCCGTTCGACCAGCTCGCGGATCGCATCGACAGCATCCGCACCGAGCGCCACCGTCTGATCGATCGTCGGCTCACCCATGCCGTCGGCGGCGATCGTCGACCAGGCGCCGCCCTTCTCGAACACGCCGAACATGCGCGCTCCGGGTCGACTCAGAGCCTCGCGCAGCCCGGCATCCTGAAGAGCGGGGATGACCACGTCGGCGATGAACTCATGCGAACGCCCGGTGATGAAGGCGATCGGCACGCCCTCCGCGACGAGCTCGACGATGTCGCGGGCGATCGATCCGATCGCGATGGTGCGAGTGACTGGGCTGGCGACGGGGCCGTCGACGTCGAGAAGGAGTCCGAGGTCAGGAGGATTCACTCTCTCAGCCTAGGCACTCCGGCCGCGCGCTTTCGCCAGACGCGAGTCAGATCCCCGCGGGAGGCCAGACGCCGATCAGCACGGCCATGATCACGACCGTGACGAGCTCGTGCGCGATGTTCATCGTGGTCAGTGCGGTCGGTCGACCCTCGAATGCGTCGTGGGTGATGAAGCGGGCGGCGGTGAAGCCTGCCCACAGCAGGATCGCCGTCACGACCGCTGCGACGAAGAACGAGCCCTCGTAGAAGTGCCAGGCGATGGCGGATGCTCCGGCGAGAACCCATGCGGTCACGAAGCTCACGATCACGGTGGTGACGATCGGCCACACGGCGTTCTTCGCCGAGCCCGTCATGTCGACGTTCGCGAGCTTCGCCCAGCGGGTGCCGAACACCTTCGGCGTGTACCAGACCGACCCGACGATCATGCTCGAGATCATCGCCAGCAGCACCGCCCAGTAGTTGATCTCCGGAATCATGGCTCCTCCTCGGCACTCGAGCGACCGGGGGTCGCCTCTGCCGCTGACGCTACTCCCTGAACCGAGCGGGATCGATAGGCTCGACGTGTGAGTCTCTTCGTCACCGTTCCCACCGCCCGCCTCGCCGAGAACATCGGCGCGCTGCCCGAGGGCGTTGAGCTCGAGGTGTGGGACTTCCAGTCCGCCGCGCCTCGGCAGAGGATCGACCTCGTCGTGCCGCCGTACATGGGCGGATCGTCGGCTCTGTCGGCGCTGATGGGACTCGACGTCGGCCTCGTGCAGAGCCAGTCGATCGGCTACGACGGTATCGATGAGAAGCTGCCCTCCGGCATCCCGTTCGCGAACGCGGCGAGCGTGCACGAGACCTCGACCGCCGAGATCGCCCTGGCCCTGGCCCTGGCCGCGCAGCGGCAGTTCTCCCGCTTCGTGCTCGCACAAGAGCACGGCGAA
The DNA here is from genome assembly GCF_000763375.1 of Microbacterium profundi. Lineage (NCBI taxonomy): Bacteria > Bacillati > Actinomycetota > Actinomycetes > Micrococcales > Microbacteriaceae > Microbacterium > Microbacterium profundi. The sequence continues at coordinate 1,131,323 of NZ_JPSY01000001.1, forward strand.
TGGGCCCCGGTCTTCGCCGAGAGCCTGGCCGACCGCCGCGTGCTGCTGGTCGGTTTCGGCGGCGTCGGCGAGGCGATCGCCATGCGCCTCGAACCGTTCGAGGTCGAGCTGACCGTCGTCGCCCGCACCGCCCGCCCGGTGTGGCACGAACGTCTCGGACGAGTGCAGGTGCATGCCATCGAAGAGCTCGCCTCGTTGTTGCCGAAGGCGGAGATCGTCGTGCTTGCGCTGCCCGGCGGCGACGAGACGCGCCACCTGTTCGACGATGAGACGCTCGCGCTCTTGCCCGACGACGCGCTCATCGTCAACGTCGGTCGCGGCACGCTCATCGACACGGATGCCCTTGTGCGCCAGAACGGACGCATCCGCGCCGCGCTCGACGTGATGGATCCCGAGCCGCTCCCGGCGGAGCATCCGCTCTGGAAGACCGAGGGCGTTCTCATCTCACCGCACGTCGGAGGCGCTTCGACCGCGATGAATCCGCGCATCGCCAGACTCATCCGCAAGCAGATCGAGCGGATGCTGCGCGGCGACGCTCCGGTGAACGTCGTGATCGACGGCCGCTGACACCCCACCGGCCTCACCGAACCGATTCGAACCGATTCGATCCGGGCGCTCGCGGAACTGTAAGCGCTTGCAGTAGGCTCGTCGCATGACAGAGCTTGAGCAGTTCGCCGCCCCCGGAGCAGAGTGGTGGCGCAGCGCCGTCATCTACCAGATCTACCCGCGCTCGTTCGCGGATGCATCCGGTGACGGCATCGGAGACCTTCCCGGCATCACGGGCCGCCTCGATTCGCTGAAGGAACTCGGCGTCGACGCGATCTGGCTGAGCCCGTTCATGACGAGCCCGCAGAAGGATGCCGGCTACGACGTCGCCGACTACCGCGATGTCGATCCGATCTTCGGGACCCTCGCCGACTTCGACGAGATGATCGCGCAGGCGCACGCCCGCGGCATCCGCCTGATCGTCGACCTCGTGCCGAACCACTCCTCCGACCAGCACGTCTGGTTCCAGCAGGCTCTCAAGGCCGGCCCCGGCAGCCCCGAGCGCGCCCGCTACGTGTTCCGCGACGGCAAGGGTGAGAACGGCGAGCTGCCCCCGAACAACTGGGAGAGCGTCTTCGGCGGCGGCATGTGGGAGCGGGTCACCGAAGCCGACGGCGCCCCCGGCCAGTGGTACCTGCACATCTTCGATGCGAGCCAGCCCGACTTCGACTGGACGAACGAGGAGGTCAAGGAGGAGTTCCGCTCGATCCTGCGCTTCTGGCTCGACCGCGGCGTCGACGGCTTCCGCGTCGATGTCGCCCACGGCATGGTCAAGGAAGCCGGTCTCCCCGACTACGCCCCGGTGGCGGACGCCGACTCGATGGGCGGCGGCGAAGCCAGCGTGCCCTATTGGGGTCAGGACGGCGTGCACGACATATACCGCGACTGGCATAAGGTGCTCGCCGAATACGACGGCGACCGCGCCCTCTGCGGCGAGGCCTGGCTGCCGACGCTCAAGCAGACCGCTCTCTGGGTGCGTCCGGACGAGATGCATCAGACGTTCAACTTCCCGTACATGATGACCGCGTGGGATGCCGAGCTGATCGGCGACGTCATCCGCGAATCACTCGACGAGTTCGGCAAGGTCGGCGCCCCGAGCACCTGGGTGCTCTCGAACCACGATGTCGTCCGGCACGCGTCGCGCCTGGCGCTCACGGCCGACAACCCGCAGGGCGAGGGCATCGGACCCGAGTCGGCCGGCAAGCCCGACCCGGTCGTCGGCCTCTCGCGCGCACGCGCCGCGACGACCGTGATGCTCGCGCTTCCCGGCTCGTCGTACCTCTACCAGGGTGAGGAACTCGGCCTGCCCGAAGCGATGGAGATCCCCGACGAGTTCCGTCAGGACCCGACCTGGTACCGCACGAACGGCAAGCGGTACGGGCGCGACGGATGCCGCGTGCCGATCCCGTGGGAGGCGGCGGCGCCGGCCTTCGGCTTCAACACGACCGGTGATGCGTGGCTGCCGCAGCCGGCGGAATGGGCGTCGTTCGCCCGCGATGCCGAAGAGGCTGACGGCACGTCGACCCTCAACCTCTACAAGCAGCTGCTGCAGTTGCGCCGCGAGCGTGCGCTCGGTGTGGGTTCGCTCGTCTGGGAGGACCTCGCCTCGTCCGCAGTCGCGTTCCACCGCGGCGACCTGCACGTCGCGGTGAACATCGGAACGGAGCCGCTGGAGCTCGGTGACGACGTCACCTTCGTCGTGCAGAGCCAGCCGTTCGACGGCACCGCCCTGCCGGTCGACCACGCCGCCTGGTACACGAAGGCCTGATCGCATTCCATGGTGAGCATCGATGAGGTCGCGCGACTGGCCGGCGTCTCCACGGCGACGGTCTCGCGCGCCCTCAGCGGTCGCGGTCACGTCTCCGCGGCGTCGCGCGACCGCGTGCGCGCCGCGGCGCAGACCCTCGGCTACGTGGTGTCGTCGCGCGCCTCATCGCTCGCCTCCGGCCGCACCAGGAACATCGGCGTGGTGGTGCCCTACCTCGATCGCTGGTTCTTCAGCACGGTACTGTCGGGCGTCTCCAGCGCATTGATGCGCGCCGGCTACGACATCACCCTGTACAACATCACGGCCGACGAGGACGTGCGTCGCAACGTCTTCGATACGGCACTGCGGCGTCAACGGGTGGATGCCGTGATCGCGGTGTCCATCGAACTCGACGACGACGAGACGACCCGTCTGCTCGAACTCGGACTCCCTGTGATCGCGATCGGCGGGCCGAACCCGAAACTCGACACACTGACGGTCGATGACGGCGCGCTCGCGCAGCTGGCGACCGAGCACCTGCTGGGGCTGGGCCACACGGCGATCGCACACATCGGTGCGAATCCCGAGTTCGACATCGACTTCCACATCCCGTCCCAGCGCCGGCTCGGCTTCGAGAAGGCGCTGGCGGATGCCGGGATAATGCTGAACCCCGCGTTCCTCGAACCGGCCGACTTCACCGTCGACGGCGGGTACCGTGCCGCCAAGCAGTTGCTCGGCAGGCCAGGACCACGACCGACCGCCGTGTTCGCGGCATCCGACGAGATGGCGATCGGTGCGATCCTCGCGGCGCGCGATCTCGGCTTCCGCGTGCCGGAGGACCTCTCGGTCGTCGGCATCGACGGTCACGAACTCGGCGAGTTCTTCCAGCTCACGACGGTCGACCAGTTCCCACTCGGTCAGGGAGAGCGGGCGGCCGCAGCCGTGCTGGCGAAGCTCGAGGACGCCCCGCTCGTCCCCGCCCCCGGCGCCTTGCCGTACGAGCTCATCGTGCGAGCAACGACGGCGAGAGCGCGGGGATTCAGTGAGGATCCCGTTCTCGACGTCGGCGAACCGGCGTGAAGATCTCGTCAGGATCCTGTTGCGGATGACCACCGTCGCGGAGCGATCCGCTCAACGTCGCTGAGCGAGGTCATCGCGACTAGACTTGCATCTCGGAGTGTCGGGAAGCCTGGTCGACGTCATCGTTCGTCGACCAGAATGGCACTCATGTCGCCCACTCCCCCGCGCTTCGCCCGTGTGCGAAGCATCTTCCCCTCGGCATCCCGAGAGGAATCGATCCGCGTCACCGAGATCCTGCGCAAGGAGACGGTCGGCGGCATCCTGCTGGTCGTCTTCGCGGCCATCGCGCTGATCTGGGCCAACTCGCCCTGGGCAGACTCGTACTTCGCGATCCGTGATTTCGAGATCGGCTACGAACCGTGGCAGCTGCGGCTCTCGCTGGGCGCGTGGGCCGCGGACGGCCTGCTCGCGGTCTTCTTCTTCCTCGTCGGACTCGAGCTCAAGCGCGAGTTCGTGGCCGGCGACCTGCGAAAGCCCAGCACCGCCATCGTGCCGGTGGTGGCCGCCGTGGGCGGCGTCGCCGTCCCCGCGCTCCTGTACGTCGCCGTGGTGGGCACGACGACGAGCGAAGCACGCGGATGGGCCATCCCGACGGCGACCGACATCGCATTCGCCGTCGCCGTCCTCGCGCTCATCGGATCGCACCTGCCCAGCGCGCTGCGCATCTTCCTGCTCACGCTCGCCGTCGTCGACGACCTCATCGCGATCGGGATCATCGCGATCTTCTACACGGAGTCGATCGAGCTCATACCGTTGCTGCTCGCGCTGGTCGCGATCGCGGTTTACGGCGCGATCGCACAGCGCTTCCGACAGCTGTTCGATGTTCGTCCTGGGGCCGCGTGGCTGATCCTGCTGCCGATCGGATTCACCGCCTGGGCCCTGATGCATGCGTCGGGGATCCACGCCACGATCGCCGGCGTGCTGCTCGGATTCACGATCCCCGTGCTGCACAAGAAGGCGGATCGGTCGGAGGATGCCGGACCGGGCCTCGCCGAACTCTTCGAACACCGATTCCGCCCGCTGTCCGCGGGATTCGCCGTCCCGGTGTTCGCGTTCTTCTCCGCCGGCGTGGCGATCGGCGGTCCCGAGGGCTTCGTCTCCGCGCTCACGGATCCGGTACTGATCGGGATCGTCCTCGGTCTCGTGATCGGCAAACCCCTCGGCATCACGGCAGCCACCTGGCTCATCACCAGGATCCGCCGCATCAACCTCGATCCGTCCCTGAAGTGGATCGACATCGCCGGCGTCGGAGTGCTCGCCGGGATCGGGTTCACCGTCTCACTGCTCGTCGCCGAACTGAGCTTCGCCGCCGGCAGCCCGCACTACGATCACGGCAAGGTGGCGATCCTGACCGCCTCCGCCCTGGCCGCGGTGCTCGCGGCGGTCGTGCTCGGGGTGCGCAATCGGCGCTACCGGAAGGCCGAAGAGTGCGAGTCGGACCGTCAGCCATGACCCACGCGACCACACCACGGGCAACGCCGTGCGGATCCCGGAAGAGATCGACTCCGCCTGAATCAGCGTCCAGCGCCTTCTGATCACGCCGGCGGGAAGCCGCCGCTCAGCCTGCCGTGGAACAATCCGCTGGCCTCGTTCAGCCCGAACAGTTGCACGCTCTTGCCATGCTGGGCGTACTTCGTCTCGATGGCATCGAGCGCGGCGACGGTCGAGGCGTCCCACACGTGCGAGCGCGACATGTCGATGATGACGCGGTCGGGATCCGCCGCGTACTCGAACTGCGTCGTGAGGTCGTTGCTGCTGGCGAAGAACAGTTCGCCGTCGACGACGTAGTGCGCGATGTCATCCGATACGGTGCGGGTGACGGTGACGAAGTGCGCGACGCGCCTGACGAACAGGACGGATGCCACGATCACGCCGGCCACGACGCCGATGGCGAGGTTGTACGTGATGACGACCGCCAGCACGGTCACGAGCATGACGAAGGTCTCGCTCTTCGGCATCCGTTTCAAAGTCGACGGACGGATGCTGTGCCAGTCGAACGCCCCGATCGCGATCATGATCATCACCGCGACGAGCGCGGCCATCGGGATCGTCGCCACGAAGTCGCCGAACACGACGACCAGCAGGAAGAGGAAGACACCGGCGAAGAACGTCGAGATGCGGGTGCGGGCCCCGGATTTCACGTTGATCATCGTCTGGCCGATCACCGCGCAGCCGCCCATGCCGCCGAAGATGCCGGAGAGCACGTTCGCGACGCCCTGCGCCCAGGCCTCACGCGTCTTGCGGGAGTGCGTGTCGGTGATCTCGTCGACGAGTTTCGCGGTCATCAGCGATTCGAGGAGCCCGACGACGGCGACGCCGAGGGCGAACGGAGCGATGATCGTGAAGGTCTCCCAGGTGAGCGGCACGTTCGGGATGAACAGCTCGGGAAGGCTGCGCGGCAGCTCGCCCTGATCGCCGACGGTCGGCACGTTGATCGCGAACACGATGACCACGGCGGTGACGATGACCACCGAGACCAGCGGCGCAGGAATGATCTTGGTGATCTTCGGCATGAAGATCATGACGAGGATGCCGAGCGCCACGAGCGGATACACCAGCCATGGCACGTTCAGCAGGTGCGGTACCTGCGAGCTGAAGACGAAGATGGCGAGCGCGTTGACGAACCCCGTCATGACGCTGCGGGGGATGAAGCGCATCAGCTTCGCGACGCCGAGCACCGCGAGCAGCACCTGGAAGACGCCGGCGAGCAGCACGGTGGCGATGAAGTAGTCGATGCCGTACAGGGGCGCGACCGGCGCGATGACGAGGGCGACGGCGCCGGTGGCAGCGGTGATCATCGCCGGTCGCCCACCGAGGAACGAGATCGCCACCGCCATGATGAACGACGAGAACAGCCCGACCTTCGGGTCGACCCCGGCGATCACCGAGAAGGCGATGGCCTCCGGGATCAGCGCGAGGCCGACGACGAGGCCGGCGAGCACCTCACGGGTGAGTATGCGCGGCGACTTCAGTGCAGTGAGCACTGATGGGTTCGCACGGTAGCGGGTGCGTTCGTCGGCTGTGGTCACGAGAGTCAACCCTATTCCTGACGAGAGCAGCCTCGAACACGTGAGCCGTCGACATCCTGGCCGATCGGCCGATGTCTCAGGCGGGAGTCGCACTGTTGAGCTCCGGCCTCACGAACGACGAGATCGGCGAGAGGCTGTTCGTGTCGCTGGGCACGGTGAAGGCCCACATCGGCGCGATCCTGACGAAGCTGGGCGTGCGCAATCGTGTGGAGGCGGCGATGTGGGCCTACGACACCGGAAGGGCTCGGGAATGAATGCGGTGATGTGCTTGTGTCATGGAGCGAGCGCGGTGATCGGCGTCACGTGGACGCCGTCCGCCCGTCGCCCCGCTGAGCCCGTCGCGGTGATGATGATGAGCGCGGATGGAACGCCCTGCCTCGCCGTATCCACGCGTTCTGCGAACGCGAGCAGGCCGGATGCTGCGGAATCCACCTGCGCCTGACCGAGTTTGATCTCGACGCCAGCCCATCGCCCGTCAGCGAGCGTGATGACTGCGTCGACTTCGTTGCCCGACTCGTCACGCCAGGTATCGACCCGGCCCCCCAGTGCTTGCGAATAGATGCGCAAGTCCCGGACCACCAACGCTTCGAAGTGGAATCCGGCCGCCTCGAGATCCCGCAGCAGGTCTTCACTGCCGACGTGCAGAGCCGCCGTGCCGACCGAAGGATCGACGAAGTAGCGCGTAGGCGCGGTGCGCAGCCGTGCACGTGAACGCATGTGGGGCTGCCATGCGTCCGAGTCATCGCGGAGGTGCAGCCGATCCAGGGCGTCGAGGTGGCTGTAGGCGGTGGTCGGGGAGATGGGGCCTCGGTCACCGCCGACATCCGCGGCGATGGCTCGGGTGGCGGGGCTGTGCGCGACGAATCTCGCCAGGGACGCAAGGACGCGCTTCAGAGTGCGTGGATCCCGTCGCCCTACGAACGACGGCACATCGACTTCCACGATCTGGCGCAGATAGTCATCCATCCATACCCTGGCTTCGCGCTCCTCCGCACCGAGCAGATCCGGCCATCCTCCGATGACGATTCTGCTCATGAGGTCGGGCACGGACGCACGCGTCCCTACCCCCGGCTGCGAGGTCCCATCGAACAATGCGGCCAGCGATACCTCGCCCGTGGAATGCCCCGACTCGAACAGACTCATCGGTCGCATCCGCAGCAATCCGATCCGCCCTGCCCCTGAGTGTCGTTTCGCATCATCCCGCGGCGTCGCCGAACCGGTCAGTAAGTACATCCCACGTCCGCGATCTGAGTCGTCGATCGCGCGGCGTACTTGATTCCACAGATCGGGTGCGACCTGCCACTCATCGAAGAGAATCGGCGTCGGCCTTTCGAAGAGGAAGCTCGGATTGAGCTCGATCGAGGCGCGCGCTGTCGCATCTCGATCCATATCGAACACCGTCTCGGCCCTTTGCGACGCGGTCGCGGTCTTTCCGCACGCCTTCGGACCTTCGATCAGTACGCCGCCGACAGAACGCATCTTCGCCTCGAGTTCGCCGTCGGCTACGCGGGGCAGATAGGTGACCATGGTGAAACTGTACACTTTGCGACAAAGAAACTGTACACTTTACGAAACTTAGTCTGAACAGATTGCGGAGAAGATGACGGGGGAACACTCATCCCTGTCGAGATACCGTCAGGTGACCGTGAACCCCGCGCTCAGCAGCACCTCGTCGCGCGAGCTCGGCCCCACCAGCAGCGCGAACTCGCCCGGCTCGACGATGCGGTCGCCGGCGACATCCACGATCGTGCAGTACGCGACGGGCAGATCGATGCGCACGCGCGTACTCTCGCCCGGCGCCAGCGACACCTGGCGGTAGGCCTTGAGCTCCTTGCCTGCCCAGCTCACGCTGGTGACGGCATCCCGCACATACGCCTGCACCGTCTCGATGGTCGCCCGCTCGCCCGTGTTGGTCACGGTCACGTCGGCGATGACGGTGTCGGATGCGGCGAGCGCCGTCTCTGTCAACGCGAGGTCGGAGTACTCGACGGTCGTGTACGACAGTCCCTCGCCGAAGGCCCACGCCGGTGACTGCGTGAGGTCGGCGTAGCGATCGCCGTGCTGGCCACGGATCTGGTTGTAGTACGTCGGCTGCTGCCCGGCGTGCCGCACGAACGAGATCGGCAGGCGACCGGTCGGTTCGACGGCTCCGGTCAGCAACTCGGCGATCGCGCGCCCGCCCTGCATGCCGGGATTCGCGACCCACAGCACCGCGGCGGCCCTCGCGACGGATGCCGGCAGCACCAGCGGCTTCGACGCCATCAACACCACGACCACCGGCGTGCCGGTCTCGATGACGGCGTCGAGCAGCGCGTTCTGGCCGCCGATGAGCTCGAGAGTCGCCGTCGAGCGGCCTTCGCCGTAGAGTCCCTGCGCATCACCGACGACGGCCACGCACACGTCAGCCGTCTCCGCGGCAGCGACCGCCTCGGCGATCTGCGCGGCATCCGGTGCGCACGGCTTCACCACCGGAGGGCGCGGCTGCCCGTCGGGCCATGTCGCGCCGGCGGGGTCGGGCTCGAGCGTGAGGACGTCCGCGCCGCGAGCGTGCACGACCTCCCAGGACGCGATCTCGCGCAGTCCGTCGAGCACGGTCGCGATCATCTCGCGCGGCTGCCCGTCGAGCCAGCCGGCCTGACCCGAGCCGCCGGCCCAGTCGCCGAGCTGCTCCTGCGCATCATCCGCGAGCGGCCCGACGACGGCGACGCGGGTGGCCCCGGCCGAGGCGACCGACTCACCAGGCGCAGCCGGCCGCAGAGGCAACGTGCCGTCGTTCTCCAGGAGCACGAGCGAACGGCGCGTCATCTCGAGATTCAACGCCGCGTGCTCTGCGGTCCCGACGATCTGCTCGAGTCCGTCGACCGGGGTCCGCGGGTTCTCGAACAGCCCGAGCTCGTACTTCAGCGTGAGGATCCGCTCGACCGCGGCATCGAAGGCATCGGATGCGAGCAGGCCCTGCGCGACAGCATCCAGAGCGCCCTCGAAGAAGGTGGGCGTCGTCATGATCATGTCGTTGCCGGCCTTCACGGCGGCGGCCGCCGCATGCATGACGTCGGGCTGCACCTGCTGCTCCCACACCATGCGCCCGACGTTGTCCCAATCGGTGATGAGCGTGCCGGTGTAGCCCCACTCGCCGCGCAGCACGTCGCTGAGCAGCCAGTCGTTGAGGGTGATCGGCACGCCGTCCATGCTCTGGTACCCGAGCATGAACGAACGGCACCCCTCGCGGGCGACGCGCTCGAACGGCGGCAGGAACCACGATCGCAGCTTCCGCCGCGAGATGTCGGCCTCGCTGGCATCGCGACCGCCCTGCGTCTCGGAGTAGCCGGCGAAGTGCTTGGCCGTCGCGAGGATGGCCGTCGGATCCTCGAGCCCTTCACCCTGGTAGCCGCGGACCATGGCGGATGCGAGCTCTCCGAGCAGGAACGGGTCCTCACCGAACGTCTCATTGACCCGGCCCCAGCGCAGGTCACGGGCGATGCAGAGCACCGGCGAGAACGTCCAGTGGATGCCGGTCGCCGCGACCTCGATGGCAGTCGCGCGCGCGACCTTCTCGAGCAGTGACGCATCCCACGACGCCGCCATCCCGAGCTGCGTCGGATAGATCGTCGCTCCCGGCCAGAACGAGTGGCCGTGGACGCAGTCCTCGCCGACGAGCAGCGGGATCTGCAGGCGCGTCCGCAGGGTCAGCTCGCGGGCCGCGACGATCCGCTCCGGCGAAGTGTGCAGGATCGATCCGACCATGCGCCGGAGCACATGGTCGTCGAGATCGTCGCGTGCGTCGAGTTGCAGCATCTGCCCGATCTTCTCCTCGAGTGTCATGCGCTCGAGGAGGTCGGCGACGCGCGCCGGGACGGTCAGATCGGGATTCAGATACGGGAGGGTCAGGGTCTCGGAGGTCATCACTTCGCGTTCTCTATGGATGATGCAGGCTCTGCAGCCACAGCGGCCGCGTCGTCGGTGCGCACGGCCGTTACCGCGTCGTTCACGTTCAGGCCCTTCTTCTTCATCGCGCGCGCCCGCTCACCGGCCGAGCGCAGGCGCGGGTTGACGTACTCGTCGATGCCGAAGTTGATCAGCGACAGCGCGACGCCGATCGCGGCGATGCACAGCCCTGGCGGCAGATACCACCACCACTGGTTCTGCCCGAACGCGCCCTGCGCGGATGCCCAGTTCAGGATCGTGCCCCAGTTGTACGTGGTCACCGGGATCACGCCGATGTACGAAAGCGTCGTGAGGCCGAGGACGGCGGCGGTCACCGTGCCGACGAAGCTCGCGGCGATCAGCGCCATGAGGTTCGGCAGCATCTCGACCGTGATGATGCGGCGCAGGGGCTCGCCGTTGGCACGGGCGGCCTGCACGAAGTCGCGGTTGCGCAGCGACATGGTCTGCGCGCGCAGCACACGGGCGCCCCACGCCCACCCCGTGATGCCCAGCACTGCGGCGATCAGCACGAGCGGCGGGTCCTCGAACATCGAGGCGACGATGATGATCAGCGGAAGACCGGGGATCACGAGGAACACGTTGGTCAGCGCCGACAGCGCCTCGCTCTTCCAGCCCGACAGGTATCCGGCGATCACACCGACCGTGATCGCGATCACCGTGGCGATCAGCGCGGCGAGGAACCCGACGACGATGACCCCGCGAGTGCCGTGGATGACCTGGCTCAGCACGTCTTCACCGATGTGCGTCGTGCCCAGCCAGTGCGCGGCGGACGGCGGTTGCAGGCGGGCGGAGTTGTCGATCTGCGTCGGCGAGAACGGTGCCAGCACGTCGGCGAAGATCGCGATCAGCACGAAGAATCCGAGGATCGCCAGCCCGGCGATCGACTTGCCGTTGCGGAACATCGCGAACGCCGAGACGAGCTTCGCCCAGAAGCCCTGGCGCTCACTGCCGTTTCCGCTGCCGGCGCCGCTGGTGCGGATGAGGAATGTGTCCGGAGCGCTCGCCTGGCGCCGTCCGGCCTTGTCTGTCGTGGTCATGGCTCAGGCCTCCGTCTGGCGCGTGCGCGGGTCGAGGAATGCGTAGGCGATATCCGCGAGGATGTTCGCCACCAGCACCGACAGGGTGATGACGAGGAAGACGCCCTGCATCAGTGCGTAGTCCTTCGCGTTCGTGGCATCGAGCAGCAGTTTGCCGACGCCCGGATAGCTGAAGACCATCTCCATCACGATCGTGCCGCCGACGATGAATCCGATCGAGAGTGCGAAGCTCTGGATCTGCGGCAGCACGGCGTTACGGGCGGCATAGCGCCACAGCACGCGCTGATTCGGCATGCCCTTCGCCTGCGCGACCGTGATGTAGTCCTCATCGAGCACGGTGAGCATCATGTTGCGCATGCCCAGCATCCATCCGCCGAGCGATGCGATCACGATCGTCAGCGCGGGGAGCGTGCCGTGGTGGATGACCTGGCCGACGAACTCGAGGTTCCAGCCGGGCACGATCCCGACGCCGTACGCCTTGCCGATCGGGAACCAGCCGAGGTTGACCGAGAACACCGCGATCGCGAGCAGACCCAGCCAGAAGTACGGGATCGTGCTGAGGAAGGTCGTGATCGGGATGAGTGCGTCGAGCCGGCTGCCCCGGCGCCATCCGATCACCGCACCGCCGATCGTGCCGATCGCGAACGACACGATGGTCGCGAAGCCGACGAGGCCCACGGTCCACGGCAGCGCCTGACCGACGACCTCGGTGACCGGCCGCAGGCCGTGCAGCAGCGAGACGCCCAGGTCGCCCTGCAGCAGCAGAGCCCAGTAGTCGAGGTACTGCTGGAAGAGCGACTTGTCGGTGTCGAGCCCGAGCAGCGAACGCAGCGCCTCGGCCGCCTCGGGAGAGACGTTGCGGTTGCGCGAGAGGTACTGGCTGACCGCGTCGCCCTTCATCATGCGCGGCAGGAAGAAGTTGATCGTGAGCGCGGCCCAGAGCGTGAAGAGGTAGAACGCGGCACGACCGCCGAGGAAGCGCCAGGGGATGCGCGAGCGACCGGCGACGACCTTGGTCGCGGTGGTGCCGAGCTCGACGGCGTCGGCATCCGTCCGCGTCTCGAAGGTGGGGAGTTGGGGTTCGACGGCGGTCATCGTGCACCTCCGCTGGTGTCGGCGAAGAATCGCTCTGGATCTGGGGATGCTGCGCGCAGCTCTTGCGTGTACGGGTCCTGCGGACGGAGGATGACGTCGTCGGCAGGCCCGTGCTCGACGATGCGCCCCTGGTTGAGCACCATGATCTCGTCGCTGAAATGGCGAGCGGTGGCGAGGTCGTGCGTGATGTACAGCACTCCCAGGCCCTCCTCGCGCTGCAGGTCGGACAGCAGGTTCAGTACGCCGAGGCGGATGGAGACGTCGAGCATCGAGACCGGCTCGTCGGCGACGAGGATCTTCGGACGCGACGCCAGCGCGCGGGCGATCGCGACGCGCTGCCGCTGGCCGCCGGAGAGCTCGTGCGGACGGCGATCGATCACGGCATCCGGGACCAACCGGACCCGTTCGAGCAGCCGGCGCACCTCTGCCTCGGTCTCGGCCTTCGGGACGACGTCGTCGAGTCGCAGCGGGCGTTCGAGGTGGTAACGGATCGAGTGGTACGGGTTGAGCGATGCGAATGGGTCCTGGAAGACCATCCGCAACTGCTGCCGGTAGGTGCCGAGTCCTCGGCCGCGGCGGGGGATCGGCTGGCCGTCGAGCAGCACCTCGCCGCTGGTCGGCGTCTCGAGCTGGGTGAGGATCTTCGCGATCGTCGACTTGCCACTGCCGGACTGACCGACCAGGCCGATGGTCTGGCCAGAGGTGAGCGTGAAGCTCACGTCGTCGAGCGCCTTGAGCTGACCGGCACCGCGGACGTTGTAGGTCTTCGTGACGTGGCGTACTTCGAGAGTGCTCATCGCACCACCACCCCCTTCTCTCCGGTCAGTCTCGGAAACGACGACAGCAGTGTCTTCGTGTACTCGTCCTGCGGGGCGTTCCAGATGCGCTCCGCCGTGGCGATCTCGACGATCTCGCCCTCGCGCATGATGGCGATGCGGTCGCTGATCTCGAGCAGCAGCGGAAGGTCGTGCGTGATGAAGATCACCGAGAATCCGAACTCCGCCCTCAGCTGCGAGATCTGCCGGAGGATCTCGCGCTGCACGAGCACGTCCAACGCCGTCGTCGGCTCGTCCATGACCATCAACTGCGGCCGGAGCGCCAGTGCCATCGCGATCATCACGCGCTGACGCATGCCGCCGGAGAGCTCATGCGGGAAGGAACGGGCGCGCTGCGCGCCGACCTTGACGATCTCGAGCAGCTCGGCGACCGCATCCCGCCGCTGCTTCCTGCTCATGCTCGGGCGGTGCACCTCGAACACGTCCTCGAGTTGCGCGCCGATCGTGGTCACGGGATTCAGCGCGTTCATCGCGCCCTGGAAGACCATCGAGATCTTGTCCCAGCGGAAGCGGCGCATCTGCTCGGCGCCGAGGGCGTTGACGTCGATGTCGTCGCCATCGCTGTCGTGGAAGACGACGGATCCGCTCGTGATCACCGCAGGAGCCTTGAGCAGGCGCTGCACGCCGTACGCGAGCGTGGTCTTGCCGCAGCCGCTCTCACCGGCGAGGCCGAGGATCTCGCCGCGCCGCAGTTCGAGGGTGACGTTCTTCACCGCCGCGACAGGCGGATCGACGTCGTACACGACCGAGAAGTCGCGGATGGACAACAGGGGGTCTGGCATTGAGGTTCCTTGTCTGGGGACTGCGGTGCGACTTCGTCTCGCTTCGCTCGCTCAACGACCCGCAGTGGAGTTCCCCGGCGGGAGCCTCCGGGGCATACCCGGGGACACCCGCGGGTCGTTGAGCGAGGCGGTCGTTGAGCGAGGAGCGGAGCGACGAGTCGAAACGCAGGAGCGACGAGTCGAAACGCAGGAGCGACGAGACGAAACGCGTTGAGCGAGCAGCGCGAGTCGAAACGTCGCTCCGCCGTCTTACTTCGCCTCGAGCTTCGTCAGGATCTGCACGATCGCCGGCTGGGTCGGGTCGGCCGACGCGTACTGGTCGTCCTCGCTCGGCCATCCGACGTAGTTGCGGGTGTTGAACTCGCCCAGCAGGGGGTGCGCGCCGAGCGGGATGGCCGGCACGTTCTCGGCGAATGCGGTCTGCAGCACGGCCGAGGCTGCCGCGCGATCCTCGTCCGAGGAGGCGTTGGCGTAGGTGTTCAGCGCCTCGGTGACCGCGGGGTCGTCGAACCGGCCGAAGTTGTACTGCGCCTTGTCGTCGACGATCCACTTCGGGTCCATGGTCGAGGTGTACAGCCCGTACACGTTGCCGGTGTCCTCGAGCCAGTGGATGATCGCTTGGAAGGTGCCCTCCTGGCGGGCGGCGTCCCAGCCGCCCCAGTCGGGCTGGTCGACCTTGACCTCGATGCCGAGGCCCTTGCCGAGCTCTTCGGCGAGGAGCGCCTGTTCGGTGTTCCAATCGCTCCATCCGGCGGGAACCGAGACCGAGAACGAGACTGCTTCGCCGTCGGGGTCCATGAGCTTGTCGCTCTTCCAGGTGTAGCCGGCGTCGGTGAGGATCTGCTTCGCCTTGTCGATGTCGACCGAATACTCGGCATCCTGGTACTCGGGGATGATCTCGTCTGCGAGCAGCGTGCCGAGACCGGTGACGTTCCAGACGGCCTCGCTCGCACCCTCGCGGGCGATGTCGACGTAGGCGTCGCGATCGATCGTCCAGGCGAGGGCCTCGCGCAGGGCGGGGTTGTTGAACGGCTTGGTCTGCAGATTCATGAACAGCGTGCCGGCGCCGGCGGTGGGCGAGACGAGGAACTGGTTGTCGGGGTCGACCGACAGGTAGCTCTCCTCGATCTGCGGCAGGAACGCCTGCGCCCAGTCTGCCTCGCCCGATGCGAGAGCCGTGGTGAGTGCCGCGTTGTCGCCGTACGAGACGTAGTTCAGCTCTGGCACGGCCAGCTCGCCGCCCCAGTAGTCCTCGTTCGCCGTCAGAGTGACCGATTCCGTGGTCCAGCTGTCGAGCACGTAAGGGCCGGTGCCGACGGCGAGGCCGTCTTCGGTGAGCGGGTCGGTGTTGGGGTCTTCGATGTTCTCCCAGATGTGCTTCGGCACGATCGGGGTGTGCAGCACGCGCGACTGGGCGGTGAACTTCGAGTCGGCGAACTTCAGCGTGACCTTGTCGCCGTCGACCGTCGCACCCTGGTAATTAAGCCCGGACGAGTCGGTGAGCTTGCCGTTGAGGAACTGATCGAACGTGAACACGATGTCGTCGGCGGTGAACGGCTCGCCGTCGCTCCAGTTGACGCCGCCGCGTGGGACGACGGTGAGTTCGGTGTAGTCGTCGTTCCATTCGACCGATTCCGCGAGCCACGGCGTGGTGCCGAGGTCGCCGGTCGGGTTCACGAGAGCGAGCGGCTCGAAGATGACCTTGGCGTAGCCGTACTTCGATGCGGACGAGTCGCCGAGATACGGGTTGTGCGACTCTGTGGTGATCGCTCCGTCCGGCTTGGCGATCGTGAGTGCGGCGGTGGACGAGCCGGATTCTCCGCCGCCGCCATCTGCGGCGGGCGAGCATCCGGCGAGCACGCCGATGCTGAGGGTCGCGATCGCGCCGATCGCGATCAGGGATCTGCTGAGCTTCATTGCTTCTCCTAGGACACGGGTCATTGTGCAGGTGTGGCACGCGTCGATGTGACGCTCCGGCTTACTCATGAGAAAGTAAACTGAGGCGAGGTTACCGACAAGTAAGTAAGCTTGCAAGTGCGAGATACCAGACCGTTACACTCACCTCAGAGGGGGATGCCGTGGCTACAGAGAATTCGGCGCGCACGCGCCCGGCGACCAGGCAGAAACGCACCGACATCCTGGAAGCGGCAGTCGAGATCTTCGGCAACAAGGGCTCGACGAACGGCACGCTCGCCGACGTCGCAGAGCAGGTGGGCATGACTCACGCCGGGGTCCTGCATCACTTCGGCTCGAAGCAGAAGCTGCTGCTCGAGGTGCTCGCCTACCGCGACCAGGCCGACGTCGCCGAACTCGACGAGAAGCACATCCCCGGTGGGCCGGAGCTCTTCCTGCACCTGGTGCGCACGGCGTTCGCCAACGAGCGGCGCCCCGGCATCGTGCAGGCGTACACCGTGCTCTCCAATGAATCCGTGACCGACGACCACCCCGCACGCGGCTTCTTCGAGGAGCGCTACACGACGCTCCGCCGCGAGGTCTCGGAGGCGTTCCGCGAGCTGTGCAGGCAGGAGGGCGTGATCGAGCCGGATACGGTCGCCGCGGCATCCGCCAGCATCCTCGCCGTCATGGACGGCCTGCAGCTGCAATGGCTGCTGCATCCGGACGTCGTGGGGCTCGGCGAGGCGAGCGAGTTCGCGATCCGCGCGATCGTGAACTCCGTGCTGCATCCGGCGCCCGAGTTGGAGACGTACGTCCGCGAGGCCCGACAGTAGGCTCAGCTCATGAGCATCGACCTCGAAGCGCTGTACATCGACCTGCACCAGCATCCCGAACTCTCCTTCCAGGAGACGCGCACGGCCGGCATCGCTGCCCAGCACCTGCGCGATCTGGGACTCGAAGTCGAAGAGGGCATCGGCATCACGGGCGTCATCGGGGTGTTGCGCAACGGTGAGGGGCCGACCGTGTGGGCGCGCGCCGACATGGACGCACTCCCCGTCGAAGAGCAGACCGGCCTCGCGTATGCGAGCACGGCGACCGGGGTCGACCCGGCCGGCCACACGGTTCCCGTGATGCACGCCTGCGGGCACGACATGCATGTCACCGCGATGATCGGAGCCGTCGAGCGGATCGTCGCCGAGCAGGCGGAATGGTCAGGCACGCTGGTGGTCGTCATCCAGCCGGCCGAGGAATACGGCGCAGGGGCCAGAGCGATGCTGGATGCCGGCATCCTCGACCGCTACCCGAAGCCCGACATCGTGCTCGGCCAACACGTCACGCCCTTCGCCGCCGGGGTGATCGGCGTCCGCAGCGGCACTCAGATGGCAGCATCCGACGGTCTCACCGTCACCCTGCACGGCCGCGGCGGGCACGGATCAAGGCCGCACACGACCGTCGACCCGGTGGTGATGGCGGCTGCCACCGTGATGCGTCTGCAGACGATCGCCTCACGCGAGACGGACCCGCAGGGTGTCGCCGTCGTCACGGTCGGCTCGATCCATGCGGGGCTGAAGAACAACATCATCCCCGCCGAGGCGACGCTCGAACTCAGTCTGCGATATCCGGACGATGAGGCCCGCGCGAACGTGCTCGCGAGCGTGGAGCGGATCGTCCGGGCCGAGGCCCTCGCATCCGGCGCCGAGCGCGAGCCGGAGATCCGCACCGATCACACCCTGCCGCCGACCATCAACGACGCGGATGCCGTGGCACGGGTCACGACCGCGTTCCAGCGCGCCCTCGGAGAAGCCGCCGTCATCGATCCGGGGATGATCACCGGCAGCGAGGATGTCTCATGGTTCGCCCGCGACGCCGGCGCTCCCCTGGTGTTCTGGTTCTGGGGCGGTGTCGACCCGGCGACGTTCGCAGCGGCGGTCGCCGGCGGCACGGTCGCCCATGACATCCCCACCAACCACTCACCGCTGTTCGCGCCCGAGATCCACCCGACGATCGAAGTCGGGGTCACGGCGATGGCGACGGCCGTGCGGGAGTTCATGGGCTGAGCCCGGCCTCGCAACTCTGGCGGCCACGCGCAAGTCTGGCGGCCACGCGCAACTCTGGCGGCCACGCGCAAGTCTGGCGGCCACAAACGGCATCCGTGGCCGCCAGAGTTGCAGTGGGCCGCCAGAGTTGCGCCGCGCTCGACTACACCTCGACGATGCGCGGCGGCGGGGGCGGGTCGAGCTGACGCTGGGGCACGCCGTGCGCCTCGCGGTGCAGCCGCTCCATCCGTGAATCGAGCTCGGCTGCGGCATCCGCAGCGTCCGACAGGCTCTCGACGAGGTGCGAGGGCACCTGGTTGGAGAACTTGTAGTAGATCTTGTGCTCCAGGCTCGCCCAGAAATCCATCGCTATCGTGCGGAACTGCACCTCGACGGGCACCAGCAGCGGTCCGGTCGACAGGAACACCGGCACCTCGATGATGACGTGCAGGCTCTTGTAGCCGTTGGGCTTGGGGTTCTTGATGTAGTCCTTCACAGCGCGCACCGTGACGTCGTCCTGCTGGGTGAGCAGGTCGAAGAGCTGATACACGTCGGCGACGAAGCTGCAGGTCACGCGAACGCCGGCGATGTCGGTGATCTTCTCGCGGATGCGCTCGAAGTCGGGTTCCTCGATCCCCTTGCGGGCGATCTTCTCGACGATGCTGTCCGGCGTCTTGATCCGGCTCTTCACATGCTCGATCGGGTTGTACGCGTGATCGTGCAGGAACTCGTCCCGCAGGATCGAGATCTTCGTCTCGACCTCGCGCATCCCGAACTCGTACTCGCGCAGGAACTTCTGGAATTCGTCACGGAGTTCCCGCGTCTGGCGGATATCGTCTTCGCTGACCTCGATGGTCGTCATGTCCTCGACGTTACGTGATCGTGATCAGAACGCGCTGTGCGTTTCGCTGTGGGCGGATGCCGGTGACGTGAGGATTCCGTATGCGCACAGCGCCCGGGCGTAGGGATTGCGTAAGGATCCCGTGAGGATGGCGCGGATCGGCGTAGTGTCACGCTTCGTGACAGAAGAAACGCGCGCACTCCCGGATGCTCCGCCGCTCGCGAAGCGCATCCTCCTCGGCGACCCGCTCACCTCGAAGCAGGTCGATGACCAGCTGCTGCCCAAGCGGATGGCGCTGCCGATCTTCGCATCGGATGCACTGAGCTCGGTGGCCTACGCCCCGCAGGAGCTCGTGATGATCCTGCTGATCGGAGGGCTGACCTTCCTGTCGTTCACGCCGCTCGTGGCGGTGGCGGTCATCGTGCTGCTGATCGTCGTGGTGCTCAGTTATCGGCAACTCATCAAGGCATATCCGTCCGGCGGCGGCGACTACGAGGTCGCCTCGAAGAACCTCGGCGAGATCCCCGGAGTCGTGGTCGCCGCCGCGCTGCTGGTCGACTACGTGCTCACGGTCGCGGTGTCGGTGGCGTCCGGCGTCGACAACATCATCTCCGCCGTGCCGGGGCTGAACGCCTGGCGGGTCGAGCTGGCCGTCGGGTTCGTCATTCTGATCATCCTCGTCAACCTGCGGGGTGTCCGTGAGGCATCATCGGTGTTCGCGATCCCGACCTACGTGTTCATCGCATCCGTCGGGTTCATGATCGTCATGGGTCTCGTCCAGACGTTCCTCGGCAACGCTCCGGTGGCATCGAGCGCCGAGTTCGCTGTGAACTCCGAGGATCTCAGCCAGGCCGCCGTCATCCTGCTCGTGCTTCGCGCGTTCTCGAGCGGATGCTCGGCGCTCACCGGCGTGGAGGCGGTCTCCAACGGCGTGCCCGCGTTCCGCACGCCGAAGGTGCGCAATGCACAGGCCACGCTCGTGCTGATGGGATCCATCGCCATCTGCCTGTTCGCCGGTCTCACCGCCCTCGCGCTGATCACCGGTGTGCACTACGCCGAGAACCCCTGCGATCTGGTCGGTTTCGACTGCTCGAACCCGCAGCCGAGCCTGATGGCGCAGATCGCGGCGGCGACGTTCGGTGGGGGCAGCATCCTGTTCTTCATCATTCAGGCGGCCACGGCCTGCGTGCTGCTGCTCGCGGCGAACACAGCATTCAACGGCTTCCCGCTGCTCGGTTCCGTTCTCGCCCGCGACGGCTACGCGCCCAAGGCGCTGAACACGCGCGGTGACCGACTCGTCTTCTCGAACGGGATGATCCTGCTCGGCATCGCAGCGATCGCCGTACTGGTGGTCTTCCAGGCCCGCCTGACGACCCTCATCCAGCTCTACATCATCGGCGTATTCGTGTCGTTCTCGCTCGGCCAGATCGGGATGGTGCGCCACTGGCGGAGGGTCCTGCGGACCACGGCTTCAGGAAAGGGCGACGTCGACGTCACGGTCGACGATGCCGCAGCATCCGATCGCCGGTCAGCACGGATCGGCTTGATCATCAACTCGGCCGGCGCGACGCTCACGATCCTGGTCCTCCTGATCGTGACGATCACGAAGTTCACGCACGGGGCGTACCTGGTGTTCTTCGCGATCCCGATCCTCGCGTTCCTGATGATGGGCGTGAAGCGCTATTACCGCGATGTCGAGCACGAGATCGCGGTAGACGACACGACCCACTTCGGCGCGAGCGGCGACGTGGCACTGGTGCTGGTCAGCAAGCTTCAGAAGCCCGTCATCAAGGCGATCGACTACGCGATCGCGGCGAAGCACGGGAAGACGCTCGCCGTGCACATAGCGGTCGCCGACGATGATGCGGAGCACCTGCAACAGGAATGGGCGGAGCACCGCATCCCGATCCCGCTGATCATCGTGGAGTCGCCGTACCGATCGTTCGCGCAGCCGGTGGCGCAGTTCATCAAGCAGTATCGCCAGAAGCACGGCTCGTCCGTGGTGACCGTGTACCTGCCGCAGTACATCGTGGGCCACTGGTGGGAGAGCTTCCTGCACAATCGACGCGCGCGACGCATGGCGAACCAGCTCATGCTCGTGCATGGCGTATCGATCACGCTCGTGCCATGGCTTCTGGACTCGTCCGAGCTGATCTACGGACGGCGCTCCCGACCGGTTCCGGGGCAGGAGCGCGCTGGGCGGCCGGTGCTCACCTCGACCACCGGGCGACGCGCGCATCGACCTGCTGGACCGCCGGCTGAGGGGTGAGCGCGTCTCACCCGGATCCGACCCTTTTCGGCCGGCTCGCCCCTCATCCTGGTGCGGGTTGTCGGTGGTGTGGGCTTCGGGTACGGTGCCAGTGCTGGTGGGGGTCCCACCATGCGGGGCCGCGGACTTCGGGCACGCCGTGGTTCATGCGGATCACCCATTCGGTCAGGTGCAGGGTGCGGTGATGGAACCAGCACAGCAGCGCCCCGTTATCGGTATGCGTCGGTCCACCGTCGGCATGTTCTTGGACGTGATGGACCTCGCACCACGTCGCGGGGATCGTGCACCCGGGGATCACACACCCGCCATCACGGATCGTGATCGCCCGGCGTTGCAGGGCGTTGAAGATACGACCACTGGTGCCGATCGACACGATCCTCCCGTGATCGTCGAACAGGATCCTCTGGATCCCACCCGCACACCCGGTCTGCAGTGCCGCCGTCAGCGGAACAAGGTCACCGGTATGCCCGATCCGCGCCCACCCGTGACCCGCGGCGAGGTCCGCGGCGGTCGCCGAGACGGTGAGTGTCGGCGCGGCACCACCGAGGTGCGGGAACAGATCGGTGCGGGCCGCGGTGTTCAAGATCGCCGCCAGAGCGTCGTGCACTTTCTGCCCCCGCGTGCGGGTGTCTGTGAAGATCGGGCCTTCTTCTGTCTCTTCATCGGCGGAAGGCTCGAACCGCACTCCCCCGCGAGCGCCCGTCGATTCCCCGTCCGTCGATTCCCCGTCCGTTGTTCCAGCGTCCGTCGACGTGCCGTTCGCCGACTCGCCGCCCTGTTCCGGGTCGTCCGCCCCGTTCACTTTCGGGTTGAGGAGGCTGTCGATCAGCAGCGCGAGTTGCGCGGCGACTTCGGGCAGCAGGCTCCCGCGCACCGGTGCGGCGCCGTCTTTGACCTTCCCGATCGAGAAGTATCGCCCCCGCATCGCGGCCTCTTCCGCCGGTTCCGCACCATCCGGGTCGAGATAGGCGACCATCACCCGCGCCAACACACCCAGATCTTCCGGCAGGGGGACCGGACGCGGAGCGTCGCCGTCGGCACCGGCGTCGATGCCGCGCGCGAAGTCGGCAAGCTGCCGGTCCGCCTCGACACGGTTCTCGTCACTGATGCGCCGGGCGGACTGCTCGATCGGATCCGTCGCCGCCAACAACCCCGCGAGCCCCAGGTCACCGTCGACCATCACCTCCCGCAGCGCCTGATACCGCGCCGGCAGGAACACCCCATCCGTGATCCCACGGTCTCGCCGCACCAGGCGGGCCGCCCGCACCAGCCGCGCCGCACCGCGCGTGTCGGTGCCGACGAGCATCCGCACGAGATCGGCCGGCTTCGCACAGCCGTACCGGGTCGTCATCCGCTCTTCCTTCAGCCCCGCCGACCGGCCACCCACCTGCACCGTCGCCTCGACCTGCACACCCTCCATACGTCGCTGAACACGGCCGGCCACAGCCAGCAATTCGGCCACGTCCGCGTCAGACATTCCAGGAATCTGCTCCGCACCGAACGCATCACGCACCACGGAATCGAGGGACTCCTCAAGATCCCGAAACCGAGCAACGATGCTGTTCATACCCACCATTCAACACCGGGCCACCGACATTCCACCCCCCGTTTCAGGCTGATCAGACAACTTTTCCGAACAATATTCCCCGCGCTGCACAAAGCGGCATCCGCTACCGAAATTCGACGTCGGAATGCGGTTCGCGGCACCAGGATCGCCGCATGTTGCTGCGCCGATCAGACGTCCTGATGACGACGATCGAGGATCGCAAGGCGCACGTCACCGAACGTGAAGGGGTCTCCCCCTCGACGATCCCGGCGGATGCGGTGACGGCATCCGCATCCGGGCTCGACCCCCACATCATCGTCGCCTACGCCCTGCTCCAGGTGCCGCGAGTCGCCTCGGCGCGCGCGCTCTCGGAGGCGGAGGTGCGCGATGCGGTGGAGTCTAGGATTCAAGGGCGGGACCTGGGCTTCCTCGGCGAGGAGCGCATCAACGTCGCAGAGCTCAATCTCGCACTCTATGACCTGGAGGGCTGATGCACGCTGAGCGGATGCCACGGCGCGGCCGGCTCCGCGTGCTCCTGGGTGCTGCACCCGGCGTCGGCAAGACATTCGAGATGCTCGCCGAGGGGCGCAGGCTTCAGAACGAGGGTCACGATGTCGTGATCGCGATCGTTGAGACCCACGACCGTACCGCGACCCTGGCCCAGACAGCGGGACTGCCGGAGGTGCCGCGCCGCCTCGACCAGCACCGCGGGGTGTCGCTCACTGAGCTCGATCTGGACGCCGTGCTGGTCCGCGCACCCGAGATCGCCCTGGTCGATGAGCTCGCCCACACCAACATCCCCGGATCCCGGCACCACAAGCGCTGGGAAGACGTGCAGGTGCTGCTCGACGCGGGCATCGACGTCGTCACGACCGTCAACGTGCAGCACATCGAATCGCTCAACGCCGTCGTCGAGAAGATCACCGGCGTCGCCCAGCAGGAGACGATCCCGGATGCCGTCGTGCGAGCTGCCGACGAGATCGAGGTCATCGACCTCGCCCCGCAGTCGCTGCGGGACCGTCTGGCCGCGGGCCTCGTGTACCCCGCCGAACGTGTCGACGCGGCACTTTCGAACTACTTCCGCCTCGGCAACCTCACGGCACTGCGAGAACTCGCTCTGCTGTGGCTCGCCGACGAGGTCGACAGCGCACTGCGCAGCTATCGCGCGGAGCAGGGCATCGAAGGCGCGTGGCAGGCGAGAGAACGCGTCGTCGTCGCCCTCACCGGCGGGGCGGAGGGCGAGACCCTGCTGCGTCGGGGCGCACGGATCGCGGCGCGCTCCGCAGGAGGCGAGCTGCTCGGAGTGCACGTGTCCACGCAGGACGGACTGCGCGCCGAGGCGCCAGGGGCACTGACCGCCCAGCGCACACTGGTCGAATCGCTCGGCGGCAGCTACCACCAGATCATCGGCGACGACGTGCCGGAGACGCTCGTCTCATTCGCCCAGTCGGTCGATGCGACTCAGCTCGTGATCGGCGTGAGCCGCCGCGGCCGCCTGGCCGCCATGCTGACCGGCCCGGGCATCGGCGCGGAGGTCATCAGGCGCTCCGGCGACATCGACGTGCACATCGTCACGCATGCGCACGCCGGCCGCCGCACCGCGCTGCCGCGCATGACCGGCGGTGCGCTGGGATGGCGCCGTCAAGTGCTCGGCTTCGTCGTCGCGCTCGTCGGCGGACCGCTACTGTCGTGGCTGCTGTTCACGCTGCGCTCTCCGGAGTCGATCACCTCAGACGTGCTGTCGTATCAGCTGCTCGTTGTCATCGTCGCGCTCATCGGCGGGCTGCGACCGGCGCTGTTCGCCGCCGTGCTCTCCGGGATCACGCTGGACGTCCTCTTCGTCGCGCCGCTGTTCACCGTCACCGTCGCCGATCCGCTGCACGCGATCGCGCTCGCGCTCTACGTCGTCATCGCCGTCCTCGTGAGTCTGATCGTCGATCAGGCTGCTCGTCGCGCGCGCTCCGCCCAGCGTGCGACGGCCGAGGCCGAGCTGCTGGCATCCATCGCCGGCAACGTGCTGCGCGGCGACAGCGCGGCGCTCGCGATCGTCTCTCGGACGAGAGAGGCCTTCGCCCTGAGCGGTGTGCGTCTGGTCGCGCCGGACGGCGAAGTGATCGCCACCGACGGAGAACCCCTGCGCGACGGCCGCGCCACCACGATCCCCGTCGGTCGCGCGGGCGACCGCGCACCGCGCGCCCTCCTCGAGCTGCACGGCGGCACGCTCGACACCCCGTCTCGCAGGCTGCTCGATGTGATCGTCGCACAGCTGTCGGCGGCGATCGAGCACACCGACCTCAGCGCGACGGCGAAAGAGGCCGAGGCCCTTGCCGAGACGGATCAGGTGCGCAGCGCCCTGCTGTCCGCCCTGAGCCATGACCTGCGTCGCCCGCTGGCCGCCGCCGTCGCTGCGATCGGCGGTCTGCGCGGAGCCCACCATCTCTCGGCATCCGACCGCGATGAGCTGCTCGCCACGGCGGATGAGAGCCTTGCCGCGCTGTCGGCGCTCGTCACCGACCTCCTGGACGTGAGCCGCGTCGAGGCCGGTGTGCTGGCCGTCTCCGCCACGCCGGTCGACGCCTCCGCCGGCATCCTCGCCGCCCTCGACGAGCTGTCGCTCGGCCCCGATGCCGTCGAACTGGCGCTCGATCCCGAACTCCCCCCGCTGCAGGCCGATCCGGTGCTGCTTCAGCGCGTGCTGGTGAACCTGCTGACGAACGCCTTCCGGTACTCGCCCGCCGATCAGCGCGTGATCGTGTCGACGAGTCGCCTGGGAGACCGCGCCGAAATTCGCATCATCGATCGCGGTGAAGGGGTGCCGCCCGAACGTCAGAGCAGCATCTTCCAGCCTTTCCAGCGCTACGGTGACACCGACAACACGGCCGGCCTCGGACTCGGGCTCGCCCTCTCGAAGGGCTTCACTGAAGGGATGGGCGGTAGCCTGACTCCGGAGGACACCCCGGGCGGCGGCCTCACGATGGTCATCTCCCTGCCTCTCGCTGCGGGAACGCCCGACATCCAGGAGGCGGAGTGAAGCTGCTCATCGCCGACGACGACCCGCAGATGGTGCGCGCCCTGCGCATCACTCTCGCCGCGCACGGATATGAGGTTGTGGCGGCCGCGGACGGTGCGGCTGCGATCGCCGCAGCGGCGCAGACGCACCCCGACATCATTCTGCTTGACCTCGGGATGCCGCGACTCAACGGAATCGAAGTGATCCACGCCATCCGCGGCTGGACGACGGTGCCCATCATCGTGGTCTCCGGCCGCACCGGATCGGCCGAGAAGGTCGACGCGCTGGATGCCGGCGCGGACGACTTCGTCACCAAGCCGTTCCAGATCGACGAACTGCTCGCGCGGCTGCGGGCACTGTCACGTCGGGCGACGCCCGCGACGGGAGAGTCGACCGTGCGCTTCGGCGACGTCGTGATCGATCTCGCCGCGAAGTCGGTGAACCGTGGCGGATCCAGAGTGCACCTGACACCGACTGAATGGCGGATGCTGGAGCATCTCGCCCGCAATCCTGGCGCGCTCGTCACGCGCCAGGATCTGCTGAAGGGGATCTGGGGAAGCGAACAGGTGTCTGATTCCGGCTACCTGCGGCTGTACATGTCGCAGCTGCGCAAGAAGCTCGAGGCGTCGCCCGCCGAGCCGGCGTATCTGCTGACAGAGTCGGGAATGGGCTACCGGCTGGTGCTCTGAACCCCCTGCCGGTCAGCGTCTGGCGACCGCCAGCGCCACCTCGGTTGATGTCCCGACACGGAGCTTGCGCAGAATCGCCGAGACGTGCACGCTCGCGGTCTTGCATCCGCTCGGCCGCCGAACCAGGCGCGTATCCGGTCCAAGATGGGGTGCGCGCACGGTATTTCCGGGGGCCCGGTTGCCTCAGACAGCAACTCTGGCGGCCCAAGTCAACTCTGGCGGCCCGACCGCGGCTTTCCGGCCGCCAGAGTTGCGCGAGGCCGCCAGAGTTGCGTGGCTTAGGGCGTCATCCGGTCGGTGCGCGCGCCTCGTCCGACGCCGTTCACCGTCAATAGCGTGCCCGTCTCGGTGAACTCCTGCAGGATCTCGTTCTGACGCTCGCCGTCCTTGTGGGTGAGCAGGCTCACGACTACGGCGACGATCGTCGCGCAGATGAAGCTGGGCAGCAGTTCGTACATCTCCGGCCACACCGCTTTCCAGATGAAGACACCGGCGGCGCCGACGAACATTCCGGCCAAGGCACCCCAATTGGTGAGCTTGCGCCAGAACAGGCTCAGCAGGATCAGCGGGCCGAACGCCGCACCGAAGCCTGCCCATGCGAACGAGACCAGCCCGAGGATCGTGTCGTTGGGTATGAGCGCCAGCAGCATGGCGATGATGGCGACGCAGAGTACGGTCCCTCGCCCGAGAATCATCAGCAGCTTGGGCGATGGCTCCTTCTTGGCGACCTTGAACAGGTCTTCCACGAGCGCGGAGGAGGCGACGATCAGCTGGCTGGAGATCGTGCTCATGATCGCGGCAAGAACCGCGGCCAGCACGAGACCGGCGATGAACGGATGCAGCAGCGTCTGCGCCATCACCAGCACCACCGTCTCAGGGTTCGCGAGATCGATGCCCTGGTGCGCCATGTAGGCGATGCCGACGAATCCGGAGAACACGGCGCCGACAAGCGAGATGATCATCCAGCTCATGCCGATACGGCGGGCGGTCTTTGCCTCGCCGGGGTTGCGCAGCGCCATGAACCGCACGATGATGTGCGGCTGGCCGAAGTAGCCCAAGCCCCAGGCGAGCGACCCGACGATTGCCAGGATCGTTCCGCCGGTCAGTGCCGTTCCGCCGATGAGCGAGATGTGGTTCGGAGCAAGGTCGTCGACGTAGGTGGCCACCTCGCCGAAACCGCCGACGGCGATGATCGCTGCAACCGGAACGACGATCAGGGCGATCAGCATCATGACCCCCTGCACGACGTCGGTGAATGAGGCGCCGAGGAAGCCGCCGAACAGTGTGTAAAGGAGCGTGACGCCGCCGACCAGCACCATGCCCAGCAGGTAATCGGAGTTGAACGAGCTCTCGAAGAAGAAGCCACCGGCGACCATACCCGACGAGATGTACAGGGTGAAGAACACCAGGATCACGACGCCGGCGAGGATCCGCAGCAGACGGGACGAGTCGCGCAGCCGGTTCTCGAAGAAGCTCGGAATAGTGATCGAGTTGCGCGACACCTGTGTGTATGCGCGAAGCCGCGGGGCGACGAGCAGCCAGTTCAGGTACGCGCCGATCGTGAGGCCGACCGCGATCCATGCCTCGATCAGTCCGGAGAGATAGATCGCTCCGGGAAGGCCCATCACCAGCCAGCCGGACATGTCGGATGCTCCGGCACTCAGCGCCGCGACCCACGGTGGCAGGTCCCTCCCTCCGAGCATGTAGTCCTCGTGGTCGGTCGTCCGGCGGAACGCCAGGTAGCCGATGACGAGCATGGCCGCGAAGTAGAGGCCCAGCGCGATGAAGATGAATATCTGGTCGGACATCGTCGTCCTTTCGTGGAGGTCGGTCCCCCGATACTGACAGGGACGGATGCCGGGTGCCAGCCCTGTGCTCAGCGCGCGGCGACCTTCACGCTGAGCGTCTTGCTCGAGGTTGCGCCGGCCGCGTTCACGAACTCCATCCGATAGACGTGGGTGCCGACGGCTCGATCGGCGACGGGAACCGCCACCCGCTGTGCGCCCGGCGTCGCGGCCGTCAGCGTCCCCTCCGCCAGCAGCACGCCGTCCTCGAACAGGCGGTAACCGGTCGCGTTCGTCCCCCACCACAGGTTCGCGGTGACCGTGTAGTCGCCGTCGCGATCGCGATTGTCACTCGAGAGCACAGGGACGCCAGGGGCGGCATCCTTCACCGTCACGGTCGCCGGCGCGACGGCCGTCGTACCCTGCGAGTTGACGAGCTCACCGGTGTATTCGTACGTCCCGTTCGCCTTGCCGGTGACCATGATCTGCGCGGACTGCGCCGCGACGCCGTCGTAGGCCAGCGGCACCGTCGCGATCGGGATGCCGTTCTCGAGGACTCGCAGCGCGGTGGCGTTCTGTCCCCACCACAGGTTCATGCTCACGACGTAGTCACCGTCGAGCAGTCCGGTGTCGTGCCCGTTGTCGTGCGAGAGCACGGCGCGTGCAGGTACGGCCGTCGCGCCATCTGACGGACCGGCCACTCGCACGAGCTCGAGATCGTCGACCGTTCCCCATGCTCCGCCTGGAAGCTCGCCCTTCACCGTCACGACCGCACGGTCGTCCGCGCCGATGTAGACGGCGCCGGTGGTCGGAGTGGACCACGCCCGCCAACCGTCAAGGGCGAACGTGACAGACTCTCCGGTCTGCGTGCTCGTCGACAGCGCGAGCGTCACACCGCCGTCCGCGCCCTCTCCATCACCCTGTAGCGCGCCGCGCACGACGTACCAGCCCGCGGCCAGGTCGGAGACGGCTTGCGACAACTCGAACGAGTATGCGGCACCCGCGTAGAAGTGCGCGGAGTGCGTACCGGATCGCGGGTCGTCCCACGAACGCAGAGTCAGCCCCGTCCCGGCGACCGTCCACATGCTGACGTCGTCGTCCTCGAACCCGGGGTTGTGCAAGAAGTTCCGCTCCCTGACGGTGATCGTGGCTGACGCCGCGAACCCGCCGTCGGTCACGCCCTCGACCGTGTGAACGCCTGGAGCATCGAGATCAGCATCCGACCACGTGACCGGATGCTGTTCGCTCGTGCCGTCGGTGTACGTCACCGTGACCTCGGCAGGAAGCTCGACGGCATCGCCCTCCGTGACTGTCATCACGACGGGAAGCACAGCCTCCACCTCACGGGGTGCGACAGCCCCGGTGCGCACGTACGTGTAGAGGTTCAGCACGTCGGAGGCGGTGCCGTCGAACTCGAACAGCGCCTGGTTCTCCCAGGCGGAACCCCCGAACCACTGCCCCGCGTCGTCGGGGTCGTATTCGCCGGCGTAGCTCGATGCCCACCCCGACCCGTCGCGTTCCCACAGCGCACGGTTCTGCTCGAGCTCTGCCGGAGCGCCCACCGGAAGCCATGCCGGCTCCCAGTAGAAGACGCCGATCCCAGCCTCTCCGACATCGGCGACGGCCTGCACGACATCGCGCATGGCGTTCGCCTGGCCCTGCCTGCTCACCGAGTACTGCGTGGCCTCTTCCGGCAGATCGATCACGTTGCCGTGGCCGTCGCCGTCCTCGAGAGTGAAGGCCCACGAGGTCTCAGCCACCATCACCTTCTTGTCGTACGTCTCCGCCACGTTCTTCAGCACCGCAGTGAGGTTCTCGGGCGTGCCATGCCAGAACGGATAATACGACGATGCGAAGACGTCGTAGTCGACGCCGCGGCTGTCGAGCTGAGCGGCGACGTTCGCGTAGAAGCCGGCCCGCTCGGGGTTCGTGAAGTGCACGGCCACGAGTGCGTCCGGTGCCTCGGCGCGCACGGCCGCCGCACCGGCGGAGAACACCTTCGACATGTCGTCCCAGCCGCTCACCCCCGCGACACCGCCGTTCGTCTCGTTGCCCACCTGGACCATCCTCAGGTCCACGCCCGCGGCGATCATCCTGCGAAGGGCATCACGGGTGAACTCCTCGACCTGCGCGGCCGTCTCGTCAGCGTCCATCCCCGCCCATGCCTTCGGCGCATGCTGCTTCGCCGGGTCGGCCCAGAAGTCGGAGTAGTGGAAGTCGACGAGCACGCCGAGCCCGGCATCCGTCGCCCGCGTGGCGATCTCGACCGCACGGTCGACGTCGACGTTCCCGCCGCCGTACCCGTTGCCAGCCACGTCGAACGGATCGTTCCAGACCCGCACCCTGACGTCGGTGACGCCGGACGCCGCCAGGACGTCGAACAGGTCGCCGGGTGTGCCGTCGGAATGGCGGAAAACGACGCCGGATGCCTCCAGCGACAGCACAGACGAGACATCGACGCCGCCGATGAAGTCGGCGGGCAGGTTCTCGACGCGGGGCACGGTGATCGTGGCGTCCACCGGTTCGGATGCGATGGCGGTCGCCGGTGCGATACCGGCTCCGAGCATCGCGAGAGCGGCCACGGCGGCGAGCGCTGCGGACAGAAGTGGACGTGTGCGACAGTGCATGACGGCCTTTCGGTAGACGTGGACGGTGCGACTTGAATACGGGTCAGCCCTTGACGGCGCCCTGGGTGAGGCCGCCGACGATGTACTTCTGCAGGGAGAAGAACAGGGCGAGCACGGGGATAGCGGCGACCACGACACCGGCGGCGAACAACCCCCAGCGCGAGGCCAGCTGGTTCGACACCCACTGGTACATGCCGACGGCGAGGGTCCAGTTGTCCTCGGAGGTCAGGATGATCTTCGACAGGATGAAGTCGCCGAAGCACGCGAGGAACGACAGCAGTGCGACCACTGCGAGGATCGGGACGACCAGGGGCATGATCAGCTTCCAGAAGATCTGCGCGTGGCTCGCGCCATCGATCTTCGCTGATTCGTCGATCTCGATCGGGATCGTGTTGAAGAACCCGTACATGAGGAAGGTGTTCGCGCCCAGAGCGCCGCCGAGGTAGACGCAGATCAGGGCGAGCTTGGAGTTGATGCCGAGGGCCGGCACGACCTCGCCGATCGTCAGCAGCATCAGGAAGATGGCGACGAACGCGAGTGCCTGCGGGAACATCTGCACGACGAGCAGCGTCGTCAGGCTCGCACGTCGCCCCGTGAAGCGGAACCGGGAGAACGCATAGGCGGCTGAGGCGCCCATGATCACGGATGCGACAGCGGTGATCACCCCGATCGTGAGGGTGTTGCCGAACCACACCCAGTAGCTGGACTGACCGAGCGCGATGTAGTTCGCGATGTCGATGATCGCGAACAGGTCGTTGCTCGCCGCCAGGCTGCCCTTCGGATTCAGCGACGCCGACAGCACGTACACGAGAGGGAAGGCCGCGATGAACAGAACGACCGCGGCGAGGACGTATTTCCAGCCGACCTCGGCCCACCATCGACGCCGACGCGCGCCCGCGCGGGCCGCCAGAGCATCCTTCGAAGAACCCGTCACGACTGCTCGCGTGTGCATGGACATCACTGGTACTCCTCGAGTTTGCGGGTCTGGCGGAAACTCACCGCTGAGATGATTCCGACCACGATGAAGGCGACGATGGAGAGAGCACTGGCGAGGCCGTAGTCGGACGCGCCGCCGGAGATTCCGGAGACGTCGTATATCGCCGAGACCAGGATGTCCGTCGAACCGAGCGCATACGGTGCCCCAGGTATCGCCGGACCGCCGTTGTTGAACGTGTAGATGACCGTGAAGTTGTTGAACGCCACCGCGAACGAGGCGATCAGCAGCGGGGCCGTCGACACCAGCAGCAGTGGCAGCACGATCGAACGGAACCGCTGCCACTTGTTGGCACCGTCGATCTCGGCGGCCTCGAGCGTGTCACCCGGAAGTGACTGCAGCGCTCCGGTGCACACCAGGAACCAGTACGGATAGCTGAGCCAGACGTTCACGAAGATCACCGCGGCCCTCGTGAGCCACGGATCGCCGAGCCAGTTGATCTGGCTGCCGAAGAGGAACAGGTCGTTGATCACGCCGAACTCGGCGTTGAACATACCGCGGAACAGGAGTGCGGCCATGAATGCCGGGAACGCATACGGAAGGATGAACAACGCGCGCAGGATGCGGCGCCCCTTCACCCGCGGGTCGTTGTAGACCATCGCGAGGCCGAGTCCCACGGCGAAGCTCAGTGCCACGGAGAGGATCGCGAACGCGAAGGTCCACAGCGTCACGCTCCCGAGAGTTCCCGCGAGCATGGAATCCGTGAACAGCCGGATGAAGTTCTCGAAACCGACGTTGACGAACCAGCCCGTGGGCAGTTCCTCGCCGTCCTCCGAGACGAACGTGCCACGGTCATTCGCGCCGTAGACCGTGCCACTGGCGGTGTCGGTGATGGTCTGCGCCTCGGCATCCCACACCAGGGTCGACTCGTAGACCGCTCCGGACGATCCCTCACGCGTGCGGATCGAGCCGTCGTTCGGGTCGTCAGAGACCGGGACGCGCAGTTCGGTGATCTGCGCCTGCAGCGCGGCATCCGTCAGAAGTGTCGCGCGGGGGATGACCGTCCAACCGGGCACCTCGGTCGGTGCTCCGCCGCTTCCTATCTCAGCATCCGACGCCTCGGAGAGCGGCTCGATCGCCGATCCGACGCGTACCTCGTCATCGTCGGTGACGATCGCGAACCCCAGCTCATCGCCGCGCTGCACGACCGAGAGCGGATACGTCGGTGAGCCATCGACTCGGCGCTCGCCCTGGATGAGAGCGGCCTCGACAGCCTGCTCCTGCGAACCGATGTGGCCGGTGCCGTAGTTCGTGAAGGCGATGTACGCGGTGTATCCGAAGATGAACACCTGGAAGACGAGCAGGAAGACGAGGCCGGGTAACAGGTACTTCATCGGCAGCGCACGCTTGCCGAAGTAGACGATGTCGGCGATCACGACGAGCGCCACGACCACGCTCAGTACGATCCATGACTCCGCCCGCCAGGCCGAGATCACCGTCAGGATGCCGAAGGCGTTGACGAGCGCCATGAGAGCGAGTTTGACGAGGAACCCCCAGCCGGGGCCGCGCCAGCGTCGCGCGTGCGGTTCGCGCCGCGATGCCGGATTCGGCTGCGCGGTATCAGTCGTCGGTGCCTCGGTCGACATCCATCACTCCTTGTTCGGGTCGGAAGGTCGGGAGGCGCAGTCGCCTCCCGACCCTGCGTGTCAACCGGCCAGAGTGGCCTGGAGGTCGGCGACCATCGTGTTCCACGTCGAAGCAGGCTCAGCGCCGTTGATGATCTGCACCTGAGCGGCGTTCCACAAGTCCCAGACAGAACCCATCTCGGGGATCGACGGCATCGGCACGCCGCCCTGGGTCGACGCCACGAATCCGGCGATGATCGGGTCGGAGGAGACCTCCTCCGCGAGGGTCGACCACGCGGGGATGCGAGGATCTGCCTCGTAGAGCGCGCGCTGCGCATCTTCGGTGCCGAGGTAGTTCACGAGGAACTCCTGAGCGAGCAGCGCGTTCTTGCTGTCGCTGGAGAGGTAGAAGCCCTGCACGCCCACGAAGGGCGCGGCGGTCTCGCCACCGGCGGACGGGATCGGGTTCACGGCGACGTTCATGTCCTCGAACAGGCTCATCGCCCACGGGCCCTGGATCGTGTACGGCGCCTTGCCGGTGGCGAAGAGCTCGTTGTTGATGTCGTAGTCGACCGTGGTGGAGATGTAACCGGTGCCGGCGGAGCCGTTGGCGCCGAGCCAGTTCGCGAACGCCTCGCCCGCGGCACCGCCCATCCCGACCTCGGTCGTGTACGAACCTGACTCGTCCTGCACGAACACCGGTGCGCCGAACGAGGTCTGAAGGCCGTACATCGTGTAGCCGTCACCGGTCTCACCGGCCGTATTGATCACGAACGGACGCTCGGCGCCCGACGCGATGCCGCTCTGGATCATCTCGTCCCACGTTGCCGGCGCTGCGTCGCCCACGAGGTCGACGTTCTGGATGAGGGCGATGCTCTCCAGCGAGTACGGCAGAGCATAGAGCTGTCCGTCGTACGTCATGGCGTCCAGCGCCACCTGTTCGAACTCGCTCGCGGTGTCACCGAGGTCGATGGTGTCGACGACACCGGCAGCGACAAGCGCGCCGAGCCAGTCGTGCGCGCCGACGGTGATGTCGGGCCCCTCACCGGTCGGAACCTGGGCGATGAAGTCGTTGCGGAGGTCTTCGAAGTTCTTCTGCACGAGGGTGACCTTCGCGCCGGTCTCCTCTTCGAACGACTCGGCGGCGGCCGTGAGCGCGGCTTCGCGCTCGGCATCCGTCCAGATGACCAGCTCCGCGCCGTCGCCCGCGGGGGCGTCGCCGGCGCTCTCTGGAGTGCTCGATGTGCAGCCGGTCAGGACGACGGCCGCTGCCAACGCGAAGGCGCCGACTGCGATGTGCTTGCGCATGCGATTTCCTATCTGTTGTGGTCGTCGATGCGCTTCCGAGTGCGAGCCGCATCGTCACGACCGGGTGGTGTGCGACGGCCGAGTGGCCTGCCGCGATTCGGTTGTCAGGTGGTGCGGGGTTTCGAGCTGCGGATGACGGCGACGCCGCCCGCTGGGATCGTGAAGGTGTCTTCGATGTCGGACTCGGTCAGCAGTTCACGGCCGATGGCCGGCACCACGGCATCCTCATCGCCGTGATTGACGGCAATGCGGTAGACCGCGTCGTCAGCGTGACGGGTGATGACCTCGAGATCTTCGGGCAGGTCATCCGAGGTGACTCCGGCGTCGGCGTAGACCGCGGACATGACGTGCTCAAGGCCGGCGGCATCGAGCCTCGTGCTCACGTACCAGCCCGTGCCCTCACCGTGGACGTTGCGAGTGATGGCCGGTTCACCTGCGGCCGGACCCTGTGCGTACGTGCCCACGACCTCTGCACCGCTCAGCCGCAACGCCTCCTGCCAGTGGTCGGAGCCGAGCGTGTCGCCCGACGACGTCTGTACCGACGCCGTCTGTCCGGCGCGCAGCGGCAGGTGCTCTTCGACATCCACTCCGAGCACGTCACGCAACGGCGCGAGGAAGCCTCCGGGATGCACGGCGTCGTTCTCGTCGACGACGGCCGAGAAGTACGACACCAGCAGCGTGCCTCCACCTTCGACGTAGCGGGTGAGGTTCTCGGCATCCGCTGCCGTGAGCAGGTACTGGGCCGGGGCGATGACGAGCTTGTACTGCGAGAGGTCGTGCCCAGGCAGCGCGAAGTCGCAGGTGATGCCGTCGCGCCAGAGCCGCTCGTAGAAGGCGCGGATGCGCTCTTGATGTGAGAGGTCGTCGGTGGGGCGCCACTCGAGATCCTGCGCCCAGAACGATTCGAAGTCCCACAGCATCGCGACATCGGCTTCGACAGTGCTGCCCTGCACTTCATCGAGGCGCTTCAGATCCGTACCGAGCTTCGTCACCTCGCGGAACACGCGGGAGTTCACTCCGGCGTGCGGCAGCATCGCGGAGTGGAACTTCTCGGCGCCGGAGCGACCGGCTCGCCACTGGAAGAAGAGGATGCCGTCGGCACCGCGCCCGAGATGGGTGAGTGAGTTGCGGGCCATCTCGCCAGGACGCTTGGCGATGTTGCGCGGCTGCCAGTTGACGGCTGAGGTGGAGTGCTCCATCAGGATCCACGGCTTGCCGCCGCCGACCGAGCGGCTGAGGTCGGCGGCGATGGCCAGCCCGATGTGCGCGTCCTCGTCTGCCGCCCAGAGGTAGTGGTCGTCCGAGACGACGTCGACCTCACGGCCCCAGGCCCACAGGTCGGTCGTCCAGCTCTGGTTGGCCATGAAGTTGGTCGTGATCGGCTGATCGGCGTGCGCGCGGATCGCGTCGCGCTCGACGATGAAGCACTCCCGCAGTTGGTGGTCGGTGAAGCGGGCGAAGTCGAGACGCTGAGCAGGATTGACGACGCTGGGCGCGACCGTCGGCGTGTTGATGTGCTGCCAATCGGTGTAGTGCTGGCCCCAGAAGGCCGTGCCCCACGCCTTGTTGAGTCCGTCGAGCGTGCCGTACTTCTCCTCGAGCCAGACCCGGAAGGCGGCAGCGGAATGCGCCGAGTGGTCTTCTCCGACGGGCACGCCGTACTCGTTGTGCACATGCCAGAGGACGACGGCCGGATGCTGCGCGTACCGCGTCGCGAGCGTGTCGGCGTAGCGGAAGATGGCTTCGCGGTAGGCCGGCGACGAGTGCGACGCCATGCCGCGGGAGCCGAAGCCCATCGTGCGTCCGTCGCGGTCGATGACCCTGGCATCGGGGTGCGCAGCGAAGAACCACGCCGGCGGTGATGCAGTCGGCGTACCAAGGTCGACTGCGATGCCGTTCGCGTGCAGCAGATCGAGCAGTTCGTCGAGCCAGGTGAAGTCGAACTCGCCCTCGGCGATTTCGATGAGCGCCCAGGAGAAAATGCCGACGCTGACCAGGTTCACGCCCGCCTCACGCATGAGCTCGACGTCTTCACGCCAGGTCTCCCGCGACCACTGCTCGGGGTTGTAGTCGCCGCCATAGGCGATTCCCCGTAGTTCGGGCCAGGCGTGGGGGGTGGTCATCGTCACTCCATCGGGTCGGTTCGGGTTGTGCTCAGCCGCTGCGCGAGGGGCTGGGACCGGTCTCAGTTCTGTGGAAACGTGTACTGGGACCGGTCTCAGTTCTACCTCATGAACGAGTGGATCGAAGCATCCGGTCCACCAACCGTTACCCAACTGAGACCGGTCCCAGGGTGGCGCACTGAGACCCTGCGTGGAGTGAGTAGAGTCATTGCGATGAGCGAAGTAACGGCACGGCGCAAGCCGACGATCCGCGATGTGGCGGTGCAGGCGGGGGTTTCCCGCAGCACGGTCTCGCGCGTGATCAACGGCGGGCACTGGGTCTCACCTGACGCCCGCGTCGCCGTCGAAGAGGCGATCGTCGCCACGGGTTACACCGCCAACCATCATGCGCGCAGCCTCGCCACCGGGCGCGCGGGGTCGATGGCGTTCCTGCTCACCGAGCCCCAGCAGCTGCTGTTCGACGACCCGACATTCGCTCTGCTGCTGCGCGGCGCGGCCGAGGCTCTGGCGCAGCGCGCGATGACCCTGGTGCTGCTCGTCGCCGGCACGCCCGCCGAGCGGGAGAGCGTGGCGCACTTCATAAGCGCTGGCCATGTCGACGGCGTGCTGCTGATCTCATCGCACGAGTCGGAGCCGCTGCTTGACCAGTTGCTCGACTCCGGGGTACCGATCGTGAGCTGCGGTGTGCCACTCGGGCATGAGAGAGAGCTTTCGACCATCTCTGTCGAAGAGGTCGCGTCGGCGAAGACCATGGTCGCGTACCTGCAGCAGAAGGGATACGAGCGCATCGGCATGATCGCCGGACCGGACGATACGCCGGGCGGACGATACCGGCTGGTCGGCTTCCGAGAGCAACTCGGCGACGACTTCGACGACGCGTTCGTGGAGATGGGCGACTACTCGTTCGAATCCGGTCAGACCGCGATGACCCGGCTGCTCGAGCGGGGGGTGGATGCCGTGTTCGCCGCGAACGACCGAATGGCCGCCGGTGCGATCGCCGCCGTCCGCCGGGCAGGGCTCCGAGTGCCGGATGATGTCGCGGTCGCCGGGTTCGATGACTCTGGTCTGGCCGCGACGCACGAACCCACCATCACGACCATGCGGCAGCCGTGGGAGCAGATCAGCGCGCAGATGGTATCCGTTCTGCTCGACGCGATCGCAGGGGCGGAACCGCGATCGGTCATCCTCGACACCGAGCTCGTGGTGCGCGAGAGCGCCTGAGCCCGCCGATCACCCCCGCAGCAGCGACCAGCGTGCCGACGGCCGGCTGGTGTCCGGCGTCAGCACCGCGAGCACGCGTACCAGCGTCGTGAGCCAGAGCAGCCCGAGACCGATCACGATCGCCTCGAGGACGGTCAAGGAGTACAGATTGAAGCTGTCGGCCAGCACGAAGGCGATGACCAGCAGCAGGGCGACTCCGACTGTAGTGATCAACAGTGGCCGCGGAGGGCCGGGGATCACGGTGGTCGTGAGCACCCCGGACGCGACGAACAGCACCAGCGTCGAGACGGCGGCGATGTTATGAACCAGGACGATGTTCTCCTGAGGGAACAGCCCGACCGCGGCGAGCGCGATGCCGGTCGCCGCCCACAGAGCGACCACCCAGGCGATCCGTCCCAGCGCGCCGTCTCCGAGGATGCGATGAAGATCGCGACCGATGTATGAGCCGACGGTGGCGATCAGGACACCGGCGACGACGAGCGTGCCGTTGAATGCCCAGGATCCGACGCCGATGCCGAGTTGCGAGAAGTTCGTCTCCCACCAACGGGGGTTCGCGGCGGTGAGCATCGCGAACAGCGTGCCGATCACCAGGTAGCTGAACAGCAGCGTGGCGAGGTCGGCGGTGTGCAAGCCGATTCCCGCGGCGAACGTCAACCGGCCGGCGACAGCACTGGCGACCCCTGTGACGATGCCGCCGCCGAGCGCCGGCAGCTCGAGCCCTTGCAATCCGACGCCGAGCACCTCGCTGGCTAGCAGCACGCCAAGCGCAGTCACTCCCGCGAATGCGATCGTCAGGGCGACGGCAGAAGCAGCAGAGATGATCGTCTGCCAGCGCGGCATCGACGCGTGCTCACCCCGACGGTGCAGGAACGTGCTGACCACGAAGGATGCCGCGGCGATCGCCCCCGCGACTGCGGCTGCCGGAATACCGACCGAGCCATCTCCGGCGATCGGTCGCGGATTGCCCCACAGCAGCAGCGTGCCGATGCCGGTGCCGACCAGGAAGCAGACGACAGTCGCCCATACTGCACGGGATTCCTGTCTCATCCGCTGCGTCTGGTCCATGCATCCATCGAACCACGCGGCTGCGACGTTTCGACTCGCCTACGGCTCGCTCAACGCGTTTCGTCTCGCTGCGCTCGCTCAACGACCCGCGGGGGCAGTTCACGGGGCGTTGAGCGACGAGCGGAGCGAGGAGACGAAGCGGGCTGAGCGACCGAAGGGAGTCGAAGTGTCGCTCAACGACCCGCGGGGGCAGTTCACGGGGCGTTGAGCGACGAGCGGAGCGAGGAGACGAAGCGGGCTGAGCGACCGAAGGGAGTCGAAGTGTCGCTCAACGACCCGCGGGGCAGTTCACGGGGCGTTGAGCGACGAGCGGAGCGAGGAGACGAAACGGGCTGAGCGAGTCCAGCGAGTCGAAGTGTTGCTCAACGACCCGCGGGGCAGTTCACGGGGCGTTGAGCGACGAGCGGAGCGAGAAGACGAAACGGGCTGAGCGACCGAAGGGAGTCGAAGTGTTGCTCAACGACCCGCGGGGCAGTTCACGGGGCGTTGAGCGACGAGCGGAGCGAGAAGACGAAACGGGCTGAGCGACCGAAGGGAGTCGAAGTGTTGCTCAACGACCCGCGGGGCAGTTCACGGGGCGTTGAGCGACGAGCGGAGCGAGGAGACGAAACGGGCTGAGCGACCGAAGGGAGTCGAAGCCGCGATCCGAGCCTCCCGCGCAGTTCAGCCGCGCATCGCGACACCGCGGCGCCAGTAGCCCATGAACGCAACCTGCGCGCGGTCGATGCCCAGGTCCTTCACGAGGTGACGGCGCAGCGTCGTGACGACGCCGCTCTCGCCGGCGATCCAGAAGTATCGCTCGCCCGATGCTGCCTCGGCGACGTCCTCGCCGCTGCCCGAATAGATCGGCGTCTCCCAGACCAGGTCCTCCCCCTCAGCATCCTGCACGACGATCTCGCTGTCGCCAGACTTCGAGTGAGCACTGCCGCCGAGGCAGTCGAGCACGGTGGGGATGAGGCGCAGTCCGTGCGCGGCGTCCCCACGCGGCAGCCAGTGCACCTCGACGCCGTCCGGCGCATCGATGGGCAGGATGTCTTCGGCGGTCGGCACCTCGATGAACGCGAGCCCTCGCAGATCACGCGGGGCGTCCTCCAGGATGCGGGCGATCGCCGGTGCTGCGGTCTCATCGCCGACCAGCATCACGGACGATGCCGAACCCGGCGCGTACTCGATTCCGCCCCGCTCGGAACGCCCGCGGCGCGGTCCGACCATCCAGACCTCGTCGCCGACGCCGGCAGCGCTCGCCCACAGCGAGGCGGGTCCGGTGAGGCCAGGCGCCAGGTGCAGCACGAAGTCGACGACGACCTCGGTCGCGGACGCTTCGACAAGCTCAGCGGACGGAACGACAAGCTCAGCGGACGGAACGACGTCAAGCGAGCGCACCGAGTAGGTGCGCATCGATCCGCGCTCGTCTTCCGGAACCGCGAGATACGAGCCCCACCAGTCATCGGTGTCGCGATCGAGGTCGGGAAGGATGCCGGATGCCGGCGGGAAGACCAGCTTGATCCGCGCGTCGTAGACATCACCGGGGGTGCCGAACTCCTCGAGGTCGCGACCGCCGAAGGTGACGCGCACGAAGTTCGGCGAGACGCGGTCGACCGCACGCACCTCGGCACGTGCAAGAACGTAAGGGGTGCGAGTACGAGTCTCAGCGGACATGATGCCTTCCGATCGGGGTCACCATCGGCTTCCCGGAGACCGGGTCGGTGGTGATCTGGTTCGCCATGCCGAAGACCTCTTCGACCAGCGTATGAGTGAGGATGTCGTCCGGGGCGCCGAGCGCATGCACCTGGCCGCCGCGCATCGCGACGAGCTCGTCGGAATAGCGCGCGGCGAGGTTGAGGTCGTGCAGCACCATGACGATGGTCGTGCCGCGCGAGACGCTGAGGTCGGTGAGCAGGTCGAGCACCTCGACCTGGTGCGCGACGTCGAGGAACGTGGTCGGCTCGTCGAGCAGCAGGATGTCGGTCTCCTGCGCGAGCGCCATCGCGATCCACACGCGCTGCCGCTGTCCGCCCGAAAGCTCGTCGACGCTGCGGTCGGCGAGGTCGGCGATCCCGGTGGCGGCGAGCGCGTCGGCGACGACCTCGTAGTCGTGCGCGGTCCAGCGGGCGAGCACCTTCTGATGCGGATGCCGCCCCCGCCCGACCAGGTCGGCGACGGCGATCCCCTCCGGAGCGATCGGCGACTGCGGCAGCAGTCCGAGCACGCGCGCAACCTCCTTGGTGGGCCTGGAGTGCACCGACTTGCCGTCGAGGACGATCTGACCGGATGCCGGCGACAACAGGCGCGCGAGCGATCGCAGCAGCGTCGACTTGCCGCATCCGTTCGCCCCGACGATCGAGGTGATCTTTCCCGGTGCGACGCGGAGGTCGAGGCCTTCGATGATCGTGCGGTCGCCGTAGGCGAGAGTCACCCCCTCGGCGGTCAGTGTGTGTGCCTCGGTCACAGCGAGCCCCCAGAGCGGTTGGTGCGGATGAGCAGGTAGATCAGGTATGGGGCGCCGAGCACACCGGTGATGACGCCGACCGGGTAGCGCGCATCGAACGCGAACTGACCGATCAAATCGCCGCCGAGCACGAGCACAGCTCCGACGAATGCCGACGGCAGCAGTAGATTCGCGCCGGGCCCGGTGATGCGCGCGGCGATGGGTCCGGCCATGAAAGCGACGAACGCGATCGGTCCGGTGCCCGCCGTCGCGAACGCGAGCAGCGCGACGGCGCCGATGATGAACATCAGCCGCGTCACGGTCACCCGTACGCCGAGGCCGGAGGCCGAGTCGTCGCCGAGCTGCAGCATCCCGAGCGCCTGCGCCTGGCTGAACAGGAACGGCAGGATCACGATGCTGGCGATCGCGAGCGGGATGACGTCGTCCCACGCGGCGTTGTTCAGACTGCCGGTGATCCAGCGCATCGCCATCTGGATGTCCCATTCGGCGGCACGCGAGAGCACGTACGACACGACGCTCTGCAGCATCGCGGCGACACCGATTCCGATCAGGATCAGACGGATGCCGGAGAAGCCGCCCTTGTTCGAGAGCAGGTAGATCGCGATCGCGGTGATCAGCGCTCCGCCCAGTGCCATCGCCGAGACGGCGGGGCCGCTCAGCCCGAGCACGACGATGCCGACGACGGCCGCGGCGCTCGCACCCTCGGTGATGCCGATGATGTCGGGCGAGGCGAGAGGGTTGCGCAGCAGCGTCTGGAAGGTGACACCGGCGATCCCGAAGGCGAATCCGGCGAGGATCGCGAGCGCCGTGCGCGGCAGGCGCAGCTCTCCGACCGTGAAGGATGCGCCTGGCACCGTCTCGCCCAGGATGACGCGGATGATCTCGCCGGGTGTGTAGAACGAGTTGCCGAACATCAGGGCGACCGCGGCGAGCGCGAAGAGCAGCAGGCCGAGCACGATGGTGGCCACGGCGTGACGGCGGTGGCGGGCGCGGCGACCGGCCATGATCGCGGCCGGGCCCTGCATCGCGGCCGGGCCCTGGGCCTGTACGAGGGTCACAGCTCACGCACCTTCTGGCGGCGGACGATCCAGATGAAGAACGGTGCGCCGATCACGGCCGTGATGATGCCGACCTGGATCTCCTCCGACGACGGCGCGATCACCCGGCCGATGATGTCGCTCACGAGCAGCAGCGCGGCACCGCCGAGCGCGGAGAAGGGCAGCAGCCAGCGGTGGTCCGTGCCGATCAGCATCCGGCACATGTGCGGGATGACGAGGCCGACGAAGCCGATCGGACCGGCGATCGCCGTGGCTGCGCCCGCGAGGATCACGGCGCCGGCTGCCGAGACGAGGCGCGTGCGGAAGACCCGCTCGCCGAGGCCCGCCGCCATGTCGTCGCCCAGGGCGAGGGAGTTCATGCCTCGTGCGCACATGAAACAGATGAGAGCGCCGAGGGCGAGCACGGGAGCGGTGATCGCGATGCGCGGCCACTCCGCGCCGCCGACGCCGCCGACCTGCCAGGACTGGAACGTCTGCAGCAGGTCGACGCGGGGCAGCATGACCGCGCTGATCAGCGAGCCGAGGGCCGCCGAGGTCGCGGCTCCCGCGAGGGCGAGTTTGAGGGGCGTCGCACCGCCGCGGCCGAGCGAGCCGACCGAGTAGACGAAGACGGCTGCGATCCCCGCACCCACGATGGCGACGGCCATCTGGCTGAACGGATTCGCGAGCCCGAAGAAGGCCAGGCCGAACACGACCGCGAGCGAGGCCCCATTGGTGACTCCGAGGATGCCGGGGTCGGCGATCGGGTTTCGGGTGACGGCCTGCATCGCGGCACCCGAGAGCGCCAGAGCGGCCCCGACGAGGATGGCGAGCACGGTCCGGGGAATCCGCTTGATGATCGCGGCCTGAGAGACGGTGTCGTCTTGCCCGCTGAGCGCGGCGACGATGTCGTCGAGCGACACGGTGCGCACACCGAACGAGACCGACAGGATGCACAGGACGACGATGACGGCGGCGCCGATCAGCAGCCAGAGCACACGCACCGACGTCGGGCGCCGCAGTCTCGCGGCGCCCGACGTCGAAGCGTGGGCGACTGAGGTCACTCGTCGAGCAGCGGTGCTTCGAGGATCGCGAAGTAGTCGTCGATGCCCCACGGGATAGAGAGCGGCGACGG
Source organism: Microbacterium profundi (assembly GCF_000763375.1). Classification (NCBI taxonomy): domain Bacteria; kingdom Bacillati; phylum Actinomycetota; class Actinomycetes; order Micrococcales; family Microbacteriaceae; genus Microbacterium; species Microbacterium profundi. Next base: position 1,175,015 of record NZ_JPSY01000001.1, read on the forward strand.
GTTGGCGGAGTTCGCCATCGGGGATGCGTCGGGGAGGATGGCGATGTTGCCGGCGGCGATCGCGGGGATCTTGCCCAGCAGCGGGTCGGCCTGCAGCACCGGGATGATCGACTCGTCGCCGTAGGTGATGAAGACGTCGACGTCGTCGAACTTCTCGACCTCTTCTGCGCTGACCATCAGGTAGAAGTCGGTGCTGTCGGCGTTGTCGGCGACGACCTGCGGCTCTGGCAGACCGAGTTCGAGCAGGAAGCCGGGACGGGTGTCGATGCGCGTGTAGTAGCCGACCTGGCTGAGGTCGTTCGGGTCGATGTAGCTGAAGAGCAGCTTCGCGTCCTTCAGCGCGGGGCGCGCGTCGAGTGCCGCCTGCGTCTGGGCATCCAGATCCTCGATCAGTGCCTGGCCCTCGTCGGCGAGTCCGATCGCCTCGGAGTTCATGGTGATCATGTCCTGCACCGAGGTGCCCCATGCGACCTCGGGGTACGCGACGACAGGAGCGATCTTGGAGAGGGTGTCGTAGTCCTCCTGCGTGAGGCCGGAGTACGAGGCGAGGATCACGTCGGGGTTCGTGTCGGCGACGGCTTCGAAGTCGATGCCGTCGGCCTCGTCGAACAGCACCGGCACCTCACCCGCCTTCTCGGCATCCTTGTCGCCCATCAGCGACACGTCGATGCCGAGCTCGTCGAGCTTGTCCTCGACCCACGGCAGAACGCCGTTGTCGTCGTCGTCGCCCCAGGCGACCTTGCTCATGCCGACCGGCACGACACCGAGGGCAAGAGGTACCTCGTGGTTGGCCCAGTTGACGGTCGCGATGCGATCGGGCTTCTCGCTGATCGTCGTCTCACCGAACGCGTGCGTGACAGTGACCGGGAACGCGTCGGCGGATGCCGGGTTGGTGCCGATCAGGGAGTCGGAGTCCGAGCTGTCGGAGGTGGCGGGGGCCGCGCAGGCGGCGAGGCCTGCTGCCATGACCACGGCGGCGCCGAGGCCGAGAAGACGAGAGATGCGCACGGGTGTTTCCCTTTCGGGTGGTCGGGGGGATGACGCAAAAGCGTCGGGCTCTTTGGTAAGCCTGCCCTAATTTATCAGAAGTTAGGATCGCCTCATACGCCGAGGCGGATGACACCGCGGGGCTAACGTGGGTGCATGGGGATGACATCGGCTGTGCGCAGCGCGAAACGCGCTCCTCTGCTGCAGGTCGTGAAGTCGGCAGTGGCCACGATCGGCGCCTGGCTCATCGCGGGATGGCTGGTGCCCGGTCCATTGCCGGTGTTCGCCGCGATCGCCGCTCTGCTCGTGGTGCTGCCGAGTGTGAACCAGTCGTTCGCCAAGGCGATCGAACGCAGCCTCGGCGTGATCGTCGGCGTCGTGATCGCCACCGGGCTGAGCCTGCTGCTCGGGCCGCAGAGCTGGGTGGTCCTGCTCGCGATCGTCGTCGCGATGCTGGTGGCATGGGTCTTCCGCGCCACCCCAGGCATGGGAAACCAGGTCGCGATCTCGGCGATGCTCGTCCTCGCGCTCGGATCGTCCAGCCCGCAGTACGCCCTGGACCGCATCATCGAGACTCTGATCGGCGTCGCGATCGGCATCATCGTCAACGCCCTGATCGTGCCGCCGGTGCTCACCGCACCAGCGCGGCGCGACCTCGGGCTGCTCGGCGCGGAGATCGCCGCGAGTCTCGACCGGCTGGCCTCGGCGCTGCCCACTGCGCAGACGCCTGCGCAACTTCAGGGGCTGATGGTGGAAGCGCGACTGCTGCGACCGATGCGCGATGCCGCCGAAGCATCCATCACCGCAGGTGAGGAATCGCTCACGCTCAATCCGCGCCGTGCGCAGCGCGGCGACCTCGCCGAGATGCGCGCACTTCTGGACAGGCTCTCCCCGATCGTCACGCAGGTGATCGGCATGACGCGGGCGTACTTCGACCACTACGACGACGCCCTCGCCGAGGAACCGACGGTGCATGCGATCGCCGAGCAGCTTCGCCGTGCGGGTCATGATGTGCGCCTCGCGGTGCAGGTCGCCGACGTCGCGCCTGAGCCGTCGTCAGAGACCTCGGCCATCCCGGCGCTGACCGCTCCGCTGCGGGTGAAGCCACCGGCATCCGGTCATTGGATCCTGATCGGATCGCTCATGGAAGACCTGCGCCGCATCCGCGACGAGCTCGTCGGCGAGGAGTGACAGGGTGTGACTTCTCCTGCACTGTTGCGGGACAGCGGCAGTTGCGCACGGGTCGCGTGGATACGGGGTCGTGGGGTCGGCGTGGGCATTTAGCGTTGCGGCATGTTCTTCGATCCCGACTACGCATCCTTCGTGCACAGCCACTCCGCGTTGCGCCTCCGCGTGACCGCGCCAACCGATCCGCCCATCTCACGAACTTTCGACATCTGCCGAGGCGCCCCGCTGTCCTGGCTGGGCGAGTCGTTCCTGCTTTCGACCGGCCGGACGCGGCCAGACGGCCCCGACGAAGAGTCCGGCTGGTACGGCGATGTCGATTCGATCATCCCCCGCGCCTCGTGGCAGTACGGAGGGATGCCACTCGAGCCGGAGGCCGGACCGACGCTGAGCATCCCGGGAATGGCTGGCGACTGCAGGGTTGAGGTGCTCGATGATGCCACTGCCACCGTCGTCGGCGAACCGCATGTGCGGATCGTCGATGGCACGCCGGATACGCCGCGCGCAGTAGCCGCATGGGAGTTGTCGCCTGCCAGCTTCCATATCGATCATGTGCAGCACGAGTTGACACGAGAGTTCGGGCTGGTTCTCCCCGATCGCGAATCCGTCTGTTTCCACGAGATGAGCCGTGCGTTCGGTGATGCTTCTGCACTGCGGCCGTTGGCAGAAGCTCTCGCGCCGTTGCAGCGGCTGGCATTGCGTTCGCACCTGGAAGATGCCGAGCTCATGACCGCTCCACTGATCGACGCCGCGGCGGCTCGTTCTCTCACGCACGGCCTCGCCTGGCTGATCGACCGGATCGGCGCGGAAGGCATGGAGCAGGACGAACACGGTTGGCTACCGGTCGAACTCGCTCGGGAAGCAGAACAGGCGCTGGAATGGGTGCCGGCACCCGGTGCTCCACCATCGCCCGGGCATGCGCTGCTCAGCACCGCGCGCTCGTTACGGTTCATCCGCCGCTTCAAGGGCCGCGTCATACCCGTCGCGCACACCAGAGAGCTGTCGGCCAACCCGCTCCGCGCTGTTCGCGAACTCGGCAGTGGAGCGCAGAGGAGGTCCCAGGGATACTCGTGGTCTGGCCAACCGGACCATGCGGAGACACTGGCGCTGCTCGCGGTCGCCGACGGAACGGCGACCGCATCCGTGGATCTGAACGAGCGCGTCATGAACGGGCTGGCGGCGCTGGATGAGAACCAGGAGTATCCGTACCGGCAGACGACCGATGCCGAACGTGAATCATCGGCGAAACAGGCCGTGACCTCACTCATGGAGGTGTTGGCTCCGCTCGGCGGCCACGGTGGTTACGGGCTCTTCACTCCGGCCGTGCGCGCATTCGCGCACTCGCTGCTGCGCTGAACTCTTCAGAATCCATCCCACGGAAGGAGGTTTGCTTGCATACTGTAAGCATGCCCAACGTTCTGATCCGTGATCTTCCGCCCGAGGTGCACGCCGTGCTGGCGCAACGCGCTGAGCACAACGGCCAGTCATTGCAGCAGTATCTGACGCAAGAGCTGACTCGGCTGGCGCGCAAAAGGGACAATGCAGAGTTGACTGCCGCAATCAGCGCGCGCGGCGATCGCATTTCTCTCAGCGCAGAAGAGATTATGGAAGCCATCCGACGTGGACGATCGGAATGATGATCGTCGTCGACGCGTCCATTGTTCTGGACCATTTACTCGGCGACCTTGATGCCGCCGTGTCCACACGCATCGACGGCGCCGACCTGGCTGCTCCCGATCTGCTCGACGTCGAGGTCGCATCAGCGCTGCGAGGACTATGGCTGGGGCACAAAGTCACCGAAGAGCGTGTGCATACGACGATCGACGACCTCGCGCGGTTCGAAGCCGATCGGTTCGCCTCGAGCATGCTGATCCCGCGAGCTATGCAACTTCGCGAGAACCTGACGGTGTACGACGCGACGTATGTCGCTCTCGCCGAGGTGCTCGAGTGTGCGCTCCTCACCCGCGACCGCCGCATTGCTGCAGCACCAGGTATCCGTTGCCCCGTGCAAGTGATCTGACCGAGATTACGCTGGTCCCATGTCCGACACGATCACCGTCCCCGACGTCCTCACACAGCTCGCCGCTCTCGAGGATCCGAAGATGCGCGCCGCGAATGAGAAGCGCGGCGACGATCACGGCATCAACCTCTCAAAGCTGCGTGCGCTCGCCAAGAAGGTCAAGACGAACCACGCTCTGGCGAAAGAGCTCTGGGAGACCGGCGAGACCGCACCGCGTCTGCTCGCCCTGCTGATCTGCAAACCGAAGGAGTTCACGGCCGACGAGCTCGATGCAATGCTTCGTGAGACGCGGGCACCGAAGGTCAACGACTGGTTCGTGAACTACATCGCCAAGAAGTCGCCGCTCGCCGAAGAGATGCGACAGCGGTGGTTCGACGACGCCGATCCGACGGTCGCTGCGGCGGCATGGTCACTGACCAGCGAGCGCGTGGCGAAGAACCCGGAGGGGCTCGATCTCGAGGATCTGCTGGACCGCATCGAACGCGACATGAAGGATGCGCCGGCACGGCCGCAGTGGTCGATGAACGAGACGCTCGCGCAGATCGGCATCTACCACCCGCACCTGCGCGCCCGCGCTCTGGAGATCGGCGAACGGCTGCAGGTGCTGGCCGACTACCCCACCGCCCCGGGCTGCACTTCTCCCTTCGCTCCCATCTGGATCGGTGAGATCGTCCAGCGCCGCGAGGGCTGACCCTAGGCTGAGTTCATGAGCACGCACATCGCCGCCGAGCCCGGTCAGATCGCCCCCATCGTCCTGTTCCCGGGTGACCCGTTGCGGGCGAAGTGGATAGCCGAGAACTTCCTCGATGACGCAACGCTGTATTCGGAGACGCGCGGGATGCTGGGATTCACCGGCACCTGGGAGGGGCACCGTGTCTCCGTGCAGGGCTCGGGCATGGGGCAGCCGTCGATGGCGATCTACGCCACCGAATTGTTCACGGAGTACGACGTGCAGACGATCGTGCGGGTCGGATCATGCGGAGCACTGGCCGAGCATCTCTCGGTGCGAGACATCATCATCGCGAACGGCGCGTGCACCGATTCCGGCATCAATCGCGTGCGCTTCAGTGGACTCGACTACGCACCCGTCGCCGATTTCGCACTCCTGCGCGCGGCGGTCGAGGCGAGTGAGACCATGTCGCTGGATGCCGCCGTGCACGTCGGGCTGCTGTTCTCGAGCGACCAGTTCTACAGCACGCGGCCGGAGCTGACCGAGCCGTTCGTCGCCCACGGCGCCCTGGGCGTCGAGATGGAGACGAGCGGGCTCTACACCTTGGCTGCCTCCTACGGCCGTCGCGCCTTGAGCATCTGCACCGTCTCCGACCACATCGTCACCGGCGAGGAGACCACGGCCCAGGAGCGCGAGCAGACCTTCGGAGACATGATCGAGATCGCTCTGCGCGCGGCGACTGCCTGATGAGGGGAGCGGATGCGGCATAACTCCGGACGAACCTCGCGGACCGGCGACTTTTCGGCGTCGCCGGGGTCGAAACCGGCCGATTCTCCGGAGTTATGCGGTGCCCGACGTTCGTCCAGGTCGCGGTGAGGGATGATCGAAGGACCATGACTTCCTCCGCGCGCCTCGATCCGACCTCCCTGCGCGACGCCTCGGGGGCAGTCGACCCGGATGCCGTCTACACGGCGTTCGTGGAATGGGCAGAGGCCACCGGCATCCGCCTGTACCCGGCGCAGGACGAGGCGGTCATCGAGATCGTCTCGGGTCAGAACCTGATCCTGTCGACGCCGACCGGCACCGGGAAGTCGCTCGTCGCCGTCGGTGCGCACTTCGCCGCGCTCGTCGAGGGCCGCCGAAGCTATTACACCGCGCCGATCAAGGCCCTCGTGAGCGAGAAGTTCTTCGCGCTCGTCGACACCTTCGGGCCCGAGAACGTCGGCATGATCACGGGTGATTCGTCGGTGAACGCGGATGCTCCGATCATCTGCTGCACGGCCGAGATCCTCGCCAACCTCGCTCTGCGCCAGGGACCTTCGGCTGACGTCGGGCAGGTCGTGATGGATGAGTTCCACTTCTACGCCGACCCGGATCGCGGGTGGGCGTGGCAGGTTCCGCTGCTCACGTTGCCGCAGGCGCAGTTCGTCCTGATGTCGGCGACCCTGGGCGATGTGACCGCGCTGGCGGCAGACCTGAGTCGGCGCACCGGCCGCGAGACAGCGACCGTGACGGGCGTCGAACGTCCGGTGCCGCTGCACTTCTACTACGAGCTCACCCCGATCCATGAGACGGTCGACGACCTGCTGACGACTGGCCAGGCGCCGATCTACGTCGTGCACTTCTCGCAGGCCGCAGCCATGGAGCGCGCGCAGGCGTTGTCGAGCATGAAGATCGCGACCCGCGAGCAGCGCGATCAGATCGCCGAGCTCATCGGAGAGTTCCGCTTCACGACGGCGTTCGGCAAGACGCTCTCGAAGTTCCTGCGCGCGGGCATCGGAGTGCATCACGCCGGCATGCTGCCCAAATATCGGCGGCTCGTCGAACAGCTCGCTCAGCGCGGGATGCTGCGCGTGATCTGCGGAACCGACACGCTCGGCGTCGGCATCAACGTGCCGATCCGCACCGTGCTGCTCACGGCACTGACGAAGTTCGACGGCACGCGCATGCGGCAGCTGAACGCCCGTGAGTTCCATCAGATCGCCGGACGTGCGGGCCGCGCCGGCTTCGACACGGCCGGCACCGTGGTCGCACAGGCGCCGGAGCATGAGACCGAGAACGCCGCGCTGATCCGCAAGGCCGGCGATGACCCGAAGAAGAAGCGCAAGATCATCCGCAAGAAGGCGCCGGACGGCTTCGTGTCGTGGGGTGAGCCCTCGTTCCGCAAGCTGATCGACGCCGAGCCGGAGACGCTGACCTCGCACATGCAGATCACGAGCGCGATGATACTCAACGTCATCGGTCGCGGCGGAGACGTGTTCGCGAATATGCGCGCGCTGGTATATGACAATCACGAGCCGCGGGCAAGGCAACGGATGCTGGCGCTGCGGGCGCTGGGAATCTATCGGACGCTGCGGGAATCGGGGATCGTCGAGCAGTCGGAGCCTCGCTCCCTGAGCCTGTCGAAGGGGCGAGAGCCAGAGATCAGCCTCACCGTCGATCTGCAGCCGAACTTCGCGTTGAACCAGCCGCTGTCGCCTTTCGCTCTCGCCGCGTTCGAGCTGCTGGATCCGGATGCCGCGACCTTCGCGCTCGACATGATCTCGATCGTCGAGGCGACGCTCGACGATCCGCGCGCGGTGCTGAGCCAGCAGGAGTTCCTCGCCCGCGGCGACGCGGTCGCCGAGATGAAACGCGAGGGCATCGAGTACGACGAACGCATGGAGCTGCTCGAGCAGATCACGTATCCGAAGCCGCTCGAAGAGCTGCTGGGCGCGACGTTCGAGACGTACAGCGCGGCGCAGCCGTGGATCCGCGACTTCGAGCTGCGGCCGAAGGCCGTCGTTCGCGACATGTACGAGCGAGCCATGTCGTTCGGGGAATATGTCGCGTATTACAAGATCGCACGGTCAGAGGGAGTGGTGCTGCGGTACTTGTCGGACGCGTATCGCGCGGCGTCGCAGACCATCCCGGAGGATCTGAAGAACGAGGATCTGCGTGACCTCATCGAGTGGCTCGGAGAGCTCGTCCGCCAGGTCGACTCCTCGCTCTTGGATGAGTGGGAGGAGCTGCGGGCCGGCACCGACAACGGCGTCGTCGATCTGGATGCTCTCAAGGCCGCCGAGCACGTCCAGGAGCCGATCGTGCCGCCCGCGCCGAAGCGTCTCACGAGCAATGTGCGCGCGTTCCGCATCCTGGTGCGCAACGAACTGTTCCGCCGGGTGCAGCTCGCCGCCCGCGAAGACGTCGACGCCCTGGCGGCGCTCGATCCCACGTTCGGCTCCGACGGGTGGAACGACGCCCTCGACGCCTACTTCGCCGAGCACGATGACATCCTCACCGGCCCGGACGCCCGCAGTTCGAAACTCCTGCTGCTGACCGAGGGTTCCGCGACCTGGACCGTGCGGCAGATCATCGATGACCCCGCCGGTGACCACGACTGGGGCATCGCCGCGACGATCGACCTCGCAGCATCGGACGAGGCGGGTGAAGCCGTCGTGACGGTGACCGGGGTGGACCGGCTCTGAGTCGCATCAACTGTGTCGGATCCCCTCTTTGTCAAGCTGGTTGTGAGTCGTTCATGATCAGTAGGGAGTCAGGGTGATGACTGTCAGTCCAGGGTTCACGGCCACGGAGATCCGTGAGATCGTGCACGAGTATCAGGTGCAGCCGCACGGTCAGAAGCGGCCGTGGCTCGCCGCGCGGGGCGTGTCGTATGCCCGGCTGCGGCGGTGGCGCGACGCGGTGTTCGAGGGTGACCTCGACCGGGGGCTGGTCCCGCGAGAAGGTAGTGGTATGACGATCCCACCGAGCAAGCGCACCGCGCTGGAGAAGCAGCGTGCGAGAGAACGCGCCGCGCATGAGAACGAGGTGACGCGGTTGACCGCGCGGGTGCGGGAGCTGGAGGACACCAACGATGCGCTGGGAAAAGCTATCGGGCTCTTGCACGCGATGAGCGAGCCAGAGCCCGCCGAGATCCCGACGACGACCGATCCGTCGAGTTCCTGAGCATGGAGAACGACCTCGTGGCGGAGTTGGCCTGGATCACCGGATCCCAGCGGCAGGCGCTGGAGCTGACGGGGGTGTCCCGGTCGACGTGGCACTACCGGCAGCACCCGCGGGACCGGGTCGCCGATCCGATCCCGCAGACCGAGCGGGCGTACCAGTCGCGGATCAGCGAGCCGGACCGGGAGAAGATCACCGAGCACATCCTGTCCGGGTGGGCGGGACAGAACTCCGTCGATCACGCGTTCGCCTCGGCATGGGACCAAGGGATCATGCTCGGCTCCCGCCGCACCTGGTGGCGGATCGCAGCGGAGATCGAGGACCAGATGCTGCGCCCGAAGGTCCCGGCTCGTAAGGAGCGCACGGCGCCGCGGAACAAACCCGTGCTGAAGGCGACCGGCCCCGGGCAGGTTTGGACGTGGGATATCAGTGACCTGTACTCGCCGTGGCGTGGGGTGGTGTTCAAGGCGTACAAGATCACCGACATCTTCTCCCGTGAGATCGTCGGATGGCGGGTCGAGGACCGTGAGGCCGACCACCTCGCCGTCGAGATGTTCGCGCAGGCGATCGCCATGCACGGCACGCCGTGCATCGTGCACGCCGACAACGGCGCCGCGATGAAATCGAACCTGCTGCGAGACTTCCTGAAAGAGCAGCACGGCACTGAACTGTCACACAGCCGGCCGTACGTGTCCGATGACAACCCCTTCAGCGAGGCGGGATTCCGGACCATGAAGTACCGGCCGGGCTACCCGAAAGTCTTCGCCGACCTCGACTCCGCCAGGGCATATCTCGGCGAGTACGTGCCCTGGTACAACCAGGAGCACAAGCACTCCGGTATCGCGTTGTTCTCCCCGTCCCAGGTCCACGATGGATCCTGGCGCGAGGCCTGGCAGACACGCGAACACGCCCTGCAACGCTACTTCGAGGCGCACCCGGAACGCTTCCGCGCCCGCCCGAGCACACCCACACCCGCTGGCACGGTCGGGATCAACCTGCCCAACGAGAAACCACAAAACAAGGCCGCGTGACTCCACACAGCTTGACATCGCTCGATCAAGTCAATTCTGGCGGTGATTCCAGGCTGATCCGGCCGCCAGAGTTGCACCTGGCCGCCAGACTTGACGGCCACCACGGCTCACCACGGGTTCGGCTTGTAGTCCTTCAGGAACACTCCGTGCACGTCGACCCCCGCCTCGCCCTGCACGATCGGGTCGTACACGCGTGCGGCGCCGTCGACGAGGTCGAGCGGGGCGTGGAAGCCCTCCTCGGCCAGGCGCACCTTTGTGTGGTGCGGGCGCTCATCCGTGATCCAGCCGGTATCGACAGCGGTCATCAGGATGCCGTCGGTCTCGAGCATCTCGCCCGCGCTGGTGCGCGTGAGCATGTTCAGCGCGGCCTTGGCCATGTTGGTGTGCGGATGCCCCGGACCCTTGTAGCGGCGGGAGAACTGGCCTTCCATCGCCGAGACGTTCACGACGTATTTGCGGTGCGCGTCCGACGCGGCCATCGACGCCCGCAGCCGGCTGATGAGCAGGAACGGTGCTGTGGTGTTCGCGAGCTGCACCTCGAGCATCTCGAGCGGATCGACCTGCTCGACCGACTGCACCCAGCTGTTGACGCGGTTGATGTCGGGGACGAGGCCCCCGGCATCGATCGCGCTTCCGTCGGCGTGCTTCTCCAGTGACGACGACCCCGGCGCCATCGCGAGCCTGGCGAGGTCTTCGGCCGTCAGCGCCTGGCCGCCCTGCTCCGCCACAGTGCCGCCGAGGGCAGCCACGGACAGCAGCGGGTTGGAGTCGACGGATGCCTGCAGCGCCTGCGGGTGCGGATCGACCGTGTGCCCGAACGTCTCCATCTCGGGCAGCGGTCCGTCCGGCAGCGGCTGCATCTCAGCATCCGCCAGCAGAGAGTACGCACCCGGCGAGCGCCTGACGGTCTGCGCGGCATTGTTGATGAGGATGTCGAGCGGCCCCTGGGCCGCGACCGAATCGGCGAGCGCGATCACCTGAGCCGGATCGCGCAGGTCGATGCCGACCACGCGCAGCCGGTGCAGCCAGTCGGCCGAGTCCGGCAGGGACGAGAACCGCCGAACGGCGTCGCGCGGGAAGCGCGTGGTGATGGTCGTGTGGGCGCCGTCGCGCAGCAGGCGCAGGGCGATGTGCATGCCGATCTTCGCGCGGCCGCCGGTGAGCAGCGCGCGCTTGCCGTTCAGGTCGGTGCGGGCATTGCGCTTGCCGTGGCTGAAGCGCGCGCAGTCGGGGCAGAGCTGGTGGTAGAAAGCGTCGACGAGCGTGTACGGCTGCTTGCAGATGTAGCAGTTGCGCGGCTTGAGCAGCTCGCCCGCGATCGGGGCGTCCACGGTCGTCTTCAGGTCGTTGCCGCGCGTCTCGTCGTCGATGCGGTCTGGTGCGCCAGTCGCCGTGTTGGCGACGACGGCCTTGTCGGCTTGGGCGATCGCGTCACGGATCTCTTTGCGGCGCACGCGTTTGACGGCCTTGAACATCGCGGCGGTCGCGCGACGGACGGCGACGTAATCGGGATGCTGCTCATCGAGCTGATCCATGGATGCGAGCACGCGCAGCACGGTCTCGAGATCAGCCGGGTCGAGGCCGTCGCCGAAGTCGGAGGTGTCGGCAGCTGGCGCATCGGTCATTGGGCTGATTTTACGCGAGCGGGCTGAGAGAGTGCCTCCTCCCGAGTTCTGAACGGAAGCGCAACACCTCGTAGGTTGTGGTTATTCACACTCACGACCTGAAGGGTTGCGCTTCCTTGACCGCACATTACCGTCATCTGACTCTTGAAGACCGGATCGAGATCGAGCGGCTGCTCGAGAAGGGCACCAGCCTGGCGGAGATCGCCCGCCAGATCGGCGTGCACCGCTCCACCATCAGCCGGGAACGCCGCCGCGGATCGTGGCAGCCCGAACATGATCACGCGAACCTGCGCCCGTACCTGCGCAACCGACTCGATACCCGTGGCCCGCACGAGCGGCTATATCTGGGCGGGCAGGCGCAGCTGCACGCCGATACCCGCACGGCGCGTTCGCACCAGCCGTACCGGATGCTCCACGACCAGCTCGTGGATTGGGTGATCTCCGCACTTCGGCGCGGGTGGACCCCGGCGGAGATCTCCGGGCGGCTGCCGCTCGAGTTCCCCGACGATGCACGGATGCGCGTCGGAGTCGAGACGCTCCACGCCGGTCCGGTACGAGATGGCCGCACCCGGGCAGCTGGTGCACGTGGACATCAAGAAGCTCGGCCGGATCCCCGATTGCGGCGGGCACCGGACGTTGGGCCGGCAGGCCGGGAAGCGGAACAACGACGAGCATGGTCGCGGGGGCCGCGGTTGTGCGTTCCTGCATCACGCGGTCGATGATCACTCGAGGGTGGCGTACTCGGAGATCCTCGGCGATGAGCGCAAGGAGACCGTGGCGGCGTTCTGGGAACGCGGACGCGTACTTCGCCGGCATCGGAGTCACCGTGACGGCGGTGATGTCCGATAACGGGTCTTGCTACCGCTCACTCGCGTTCGCCGCCGCACTCGGCGACGGCGTCAAGCACCGCCGCACCCGCGCCTACCGGCCCCACAAAAACGGGAAGGTCGAGCGGTGCAACTGCACGCTCGCCGCGGAATGGGCCTACGCCGACACCTACTCCAGCGACGAAGCCCGAGCCGCGACCTACCAAGACTGGGTCCATCACTACAATCACCACCTAGCCCACACCGGGATCGGCGGCGCCACCCCCTCAGACCGCGTTCACAACCTCACGGGGCGATACACCTGGGCGTCGGCCATGACGTTGTTGACGATGACGCCGTAGCCGTGCGGCGTGGTCAACAATCCGACGCATGAAATCGGGCCGCCAGCTCACGACAAGCGTTCAATCACCATGGCCATCCCCATACCGCCCGCAACGCACATTGACTCGACGCCAAATTGCTTGTCGTGCCACTGAAGTGAGTTGATCAAGGTTGTAGTGATCCTCGCCCCAGTCATACCGAACGGGTGCCCGACGGCGATCGCGCCGCCATTGACGTTTAACGAATCAAGAGGAATACCGAGACGCTGGGCTGAGCCGAGAGCCTGCACCGCGAATGCCTCGTTGATCTCGAAAAGGTCGATGTCCTCGAGTTTCATCCCGGCATTGGCTAACGCCGCTGGGATCGCCGTAACCGGAGCCAGACCCATGACCTCTGGTGACATTGCGGTCACCGACGTGGACACTATCCGCGCCAGTGGTACCAGACCTAGGTCCTTTGCCTTCAGGTCGCTCATCACGACGAGGGCCGCTGCGCCATCGTTGAGGGCGCACGCGTTTCCCGCCGTCACCGTACCGTCCGGGCGGAATACCGGCTGAAGTTGGCTGACCGCTTCAAGAGTGACACCAGGTCGAGGGCCGTCGTCATGGGAGACTATCGAGCCATCGGGGAGAGTCACGGGAGTAATTTCTCGAGCCCAGAATCCTGAGGCTATCTGCGCTTCGGCAAGATTCTGACTGCGCACCGCGAAAAGGTCCTGCTCTTCCCGCGACATCCCAATCACCTGCTGTACATTCTCGGCTGTCTGCCCCATGGCAATATAAATGTCGGGCACCTCAGAGTCCTCCCGGGGGTCCCGCCACATTAGCGCGCCAGCCTCGGACCGCTCCGAGGTGCGGGACTGGGCACCGCGAAAGAACGGGTTGCTCAGATCCTGGCCGGGGATGAAATCGGAGGTTCCTTTAGAGAAGCGGCTGACCGTTTCTACTCCTGCAGAAATGAATACGTCGCCCTCTCCGGAGCGGATCGCGTGGAAAGCCATTCGAGTCGTCTGCAGCGACGATGCGCAATACCGGGTCACTGTTACACCCGGGAGGTGGTCATAACCGAGCATCACCGCCACGGTTCGCCCGAGGTTAGATCCTTGTTCACCTCCAGGAAGCCCGCATCCGAGCATTAGATCCTTGACGTCCTTCGGGTTCAGCTCCGGAACCTTGCCCAGGGCCGCGCCCACGATATGGGCGGCGAGGTCGTCGGGGCGCATGTCCTTAAGAGACCCCTTGCCGGCCCGCCCAATGGGGGACCGGGCTGTTGCAACAATGACTGCTTCCGGCATAGCACACCTGAACTTCCTTGTTGTCGTGAACCTCATAGTCACGCCCTCAGAGTACGAAACGGTACCGAGGGGTACAACCATTCCGCTGAGAAACCGGCCGATCGCGGTCTGCGGAATCGCAACTGATCGAGCGGATCGTGCAAGCGCCGCTCCACGGTGCAAAGGCTACTCGCTTTGAGCGATACAGTTCGTTCTAAACGACGGCGTCACAAGTTGGCCATCACTCAGCAAGCGCGGTCAACGTCAATAACAACGACGATGCCGAATCCCTGCCGATCGTTACCGGAGCGAGGACGGGTTCATCTATCCCGGCGGCCCGCAGTCCTCGAATCCTCGCTCTTATCTCGTCCGCGTCGCCTATCATAGCGACCGCTTGGATCAGCCTCTCGCTCACCGCCGCCGTTGCATCGCGACCGTAGCGACGCGCTTCACGCACAGCCTTGACGTCGTCCGCGTATCCATCGTCGGCCAGCGGATCGCCATAGGCAGACAATTGCAAGTACGACGACAGCTGGCTCGCGACCTTCCGGTATGCATGATCACGATCCTTTGGTCTGTCGACGACGCACACCGGAATATACGCCGCTGTGGTGAACATCCGTCCTCGCGCCACCTCGCCAGCGAGAGCACACAATCGCGCCGCTCTAGCCTCGGTCACCCAATTGAGGAGCATCCCATCCGCGATTCCCGCAGCGATCTTCACCATGCGCGGCCGGAGCGCGCCAACGAACAGCTGCGGAGGCACCTCAATATGCTGCCCTCGCAGTTTGAGTACGCACGACTCGCCCCCGGCGCCATAGTGATGTAGCGTGGAAGTCTCGAGAGCTGCGCGGATCGCAAAGACCGCTTCGCCCACCTTATCAGGAGAAGCCGGTCCGCGCCACCCGAACTGGGGAGCCGCCGTCTCGCGGTGGCCCGCCCCCAGCCCCACGGCCACCCTGCCTGGGGCGCTTTCGGCGAGCGTTGCAACCGCCATCTCCAGAGCAGGCAAAGGCCGGGAGGGAAGAGGGATGACGCCAAGGCCAACACCGATTGTCTGCGTCTGAGTCGCCAGGATCGCGGCGGTCACAAAAGCATCTCGACCGCTGATCTCGGGGAGCCATATACGGTCGTATCCAAGACCTTCAACGAACTTAGCCTGTTCGACAAGTTGCGGAAGGGGGGCTCGTGAGGAGAGCGCAGTCGCCAGTCGCGACATATGCGATGCGCGGATTAATCCGACGATGCAAGCTGTTTAGGCTCCTCCATTGTGAGCGGCTCCCCGTGGCACTTCGGTTCCGACTGGCCTCCCGGTTTCGTAATGAGCACCTGCGTTCCGCACGTCTCACAGGTGTATCGCTTCCCGACTTTCAGCATGGCAATCCTTTCGTTCGTGTCACACTATGTGTGATGCGGAGGCTTATTTTGCGACCATGTCGACGTCGTCACACTGCAGAGTTCCGTCGCCACCTTTGGTCACGACCAATTCCGCACCGCACACTTCGCACTTCATTCGCTTGCCTGCTTGATTCATGATCGATTCATTCCTTTCGGGATGTTCATCTCTGCGTTATCATTCTCGCACAGCCCACTTCTCAGGTCACTTTTCTCGCCTCCACATCATGCAGCCTCCGACGAACGTCGCCATCACCTGGGTCTGTTCGAGCATCCGCCGCGGGTCGTCGCCGAGAACGACGGTGTCAGCGGTCCGACTCCAAGGTGAGTGCGATGCACGCCGATGGTTCCAACCCTCACGCGACGGTCCGTCCACCTCGTCCTTATCGGTGATGAGGCCGAGAGCGTCGTCCGGTGTGATGCGTTCTCGGACGCCCAACGGTTCGGTTCCACTGCCCCGCCGACGACGATAGACGGCCGCCGACATCGTGTCCAGCGGAGTGGCCACTGTAACCGGACGGTCGCTCGCGCCGGCCATGGGGATTCCGTGCGAGATTACGCTAGCGACCGGATAGAGCCACTCCTGCTCGACGGGGCTGAGAAGTTCCCGGTACTTGGGCGCGCGCTCTGTCAAGAACGCCGGGTTCGTTGTCACGGCGGTCCCCGTTGCTTTGATTCGCTCGAGTTGACCCGGCAGGGGAAGGCCGAGGTGCTCAATACGATCGCGTCCCCACGCCGGCGGACCGGATGCTTCGATAGCGACCAGCGCCGCCTCCAACTCATCAGGCTCAGTTGCGTGAACTGCGACTGGCCATCCGAATCCACGTGCGTGTCGCACGCACTCGGCGATGCCGTCGGACGGTGCAGCGACCTTCGCGCCGAGCACACGCACCCCTCCCCGGCTCGGAGTGCGCTCCCTGTTCCGTGCCACCGCGGAAACTTGATCGACGGCGAGAAGCGCGTTGACCCGTTGCCGAATGACGCCACGATTCACCCAGGTTTCGTACTGCGCGATGTCGTCCCAGGTATTAGTGGCGCTAGCCTCTGTGACGCTCGTGAGTCCCATGGCTGCAAGCTCACGGGACAGAGCGTTCAGACTTGATTCGAGTGATTGCTCGCGCTGTCGCGGCATCCTCAAGAGTGAGGGGTCGTCAGCTCGCACAAGCTCACCGGTAGGAGCCGTTTCATCGCCGGCGCCGGCCAGGATACGCCTGGCCGTCGAGTTCAGAAGAACCACCTTCCCTGTCCGATGATGAAGAGCGCACGGGTGGCCATTTGTGATCGCATCAATCTCAGCGACGGTCGGTGCCCGCCTCTCCCTGAGAGCGCTCTCGTCCCATCCCCAACCGCGAATCCATCTCCCGTTGAATTCGGCGACGCTCGTCTGCAATATGGCGAGCAACGCCGGTATGGAACCCGCAACACTCAAATCGACAGAGAGCCTCGCGGCTGCCGCCGCACGCAGATGCACATGAGAGTCATGAAACCCGGGCAGCATTACCCACTTGTCGGTATTTCGCCCGGTCATCAACGGACGAATCTGCTCGATCCGTGCGCCCGAGACTCGCACTTCGATGCGAGCTCGCCGAACCCAGCGCCCATTCCGATGGTGCAACGGCGTCGCCTCAAACCGCCACATCCGCGACCTGCGGCGTCCCGAATTGCTTGCTGAGCCCACGACGGAGAACCTTTCCAGTCGAGGTACGGGGGAAATCGTCAACAATGTGGATTCGGTCGGGCCTTTTCGCCCCGGAGAGGGATGCCTTGCATTCTTCCAGGAGGGCGTCGACGGTCCCGATCGCTCCCGGCACAAGGCGTACCGCGGCTTCCACGCGCTCGCCCCAGTGGTCATCGGCGACAGGGAAAGCCACCGCCTCCTCGACTTCTTCGTTTCGCTCGAGGACATCTTCGATTTCGCTGGGCGAGATGTTCTCGCCCCCTCGAATAATCAGGTCACTCGCTCGGCCCGTCAGAAATAGGTAGCCGCCCTCGTCGACGTGTCCAATGTCTCCAGTGTGAACCCATCGTTCAGAGTCCAGCGTGACGCGGGTGCCTCCAGCCCTGCCCCAGTAGCCCGCCATCGCTCGACCAGTTCGGATGAACACCTCCCCCGTGACGTTGGCGGGGGCGATGTTCCCCTCGTCGTCGGTCACGCGGATCTCAACGTCCGGGAGCGGCTTGCCCACGGAACTGAGGCGGCGCCGCTTGAGCTCGATCTCGTCCGGCGTGCCTTCAAGACGGTGATCGTCCGGGCCGAGGAGCGAAACGGTGGAGTTCGTTTCCGTCTGCCCGTAAGCGCACGAGAACGACACGCTCGCCGGGAACCGCTCGAGCATGGCATGCCGAACAGCAGGCGGCATCGGAGCGGCACCGTACGTCATCATCTGAAGACTCGTTAAGTCAAACCGATCGAAATCGGGGTGTCGCAGGAGGAGCGACACCATGGACGGCACGAGGAAGGCGTGAGTGATCTTCCGGCTTTGGACGGTTTCGAGCCATCTTCCCGCCTCGAAATCGAGCAGATAGGTTTCGCGTCCCGAGAACAGGGAGACGGCAATCGTTGACAGCCCCGCGACGTGGTAGAGCGGCGCGGCCACAGCAACCCTGCCATGGAATTCTCCGTCTGCCGCCTCCCCCTGGCTCATGACGTACTGCGTGAATCCCCCATGCGTGAGCAGGACGCCCTTGGGAAGCGATGTCGTGCCGCTGGTGTACAGCATGACCGCGACATCAGAATCGTCGACGTCTGCAGGCTCGTCCTTCGGCTCGAGTCCAGCGGATCGGGAGTGCGCCTCTTCGAGAGTCAGCACCCTGTCGCGAGTCATCCCCGCTGCCAAAATGCCATCAATGTATCTTTCCTCCGCGATGACCAGCGACGCTCCGGAATCGCTCACCAAGTGGGCCAGCTCGCTTCCGCGGGCACGGTAATTCATCGGTACGACTGTCGCGCCAGCCATGAGAATGCCGAAGAACGAACTGAGCGCCCCGGCCCTGTTGGTCGAGAGGAGCCCCACCCGGTCGCCGCGAGAAACACCCAGCGATTCCATCAACGCCGCCTGTCGCGCGGCCTCGTCCCTCAGCACTTGGTACGTTTTCTCGTGTCCATCTCCGAATACCGCCACATCATCGGGCACGATCATGGCGGGGATGTCGACAACGACTGCCAGGTTCATAAATCCTCCATCTTGCTCGCTACGAAATCCACTAGATTGGGTTGCCAGCGGCGTCTAGATAAGACACGGCAATGTGACCTTCTCGGTCAGCATCGGCGTATTGTTCGTCGCTGAACCCGAGAACCTCCTTGTAGACGTACTCGTTGTCTGCGCCTAGTCCACCGATCGGGGACCACTTCATCGGTGGCCCGCTCCATTTCCACTGATGTCCAGGATAGAGATGCGTACCGGTTGCGGAGCCCGTATTCTTGCGCAAGAATCCTCGCGCTTTGACGTGCGGATCAGAGAAAACATCATCTTCGAGCATGATTGGTCCCGCGGGCACGTGAGCGTTTTGTAACAAGGTGAACACCTCGTTGCGCGTGCGCGTGCGTGTCCAGTTGGTGATCTCGGCGTCGATATCGTCTTGCGAGGCGAGGCGCCCCGCCTGAGTGAGGAAGCGGTCGTCCGCTGCCCAATCAGGGTTCCCCATCACTTCAGTCGCACGATGCCACTCGTCATCGTCTCTGATGGTGATGGACACGAACCGATCGTCCTCATTCGTGGGGTAGACGCCCTGGACGAAGTTGAGGTCCCGGTTCGTCATGGGCTGGCTGTCATGACCGTTTGCGGCAGCGTCTATAAACATCTCACCGATATGGTTCATCTCGTTCTCCACCTGCGGGAGGACGATCAGATCGCCCTGCCCAGTGGTCTGCCTGCGACGCAACGCGGCCATCACCGCGAAGGCGCCGACGGAGCCTGACGCAGGGTCCATTTGGAACACGCTCGTGGTCGTCGCGGGCGCGCTGTCCGCATAACCGCGGACAGCGGTAATCCCAGAGAACGCTTCGAAATGGGCGCCGAATCCCAAGTACGTTGAGTACTTCCCGCCAATACCGGCCGGCGGCATCCGCAGCAGGATCAGGGCGGGATTGGTCTCGTGCAGAACCGGCCAGTCGATGCCGAGATGTTCTAGCACGGAAACATTGTTGTTCTCGACGAACACGTCCGCCGACTTGATCATTTCAAGGAAGATCTCGCGCCCTGATTTCTTACGCAGATCAAGCGTCATGAGCTTCTTGCCCCGCGCGTGCCAATTGAACATGGCGTGACGATCCTGCGGGCGATCGCCAGTCTGCCCGTCCGGATATGCCCGGCCCATCGTCCCCATCATCTTCATCTGTGCTTCGGTGGGACGAGCCACCAATCCGCGCGTGCTACTGGGGAAGAGCCATGGATTATCGACGCGGATCACTTCGGCACCGAGGTCAGATAGCAGCATCGTGACGGTCGGGCCGGACCAGACAACGGTCATGTCAATAACGCGAAGTCCCTCGAGAGGAAGGTGAGACATCATACTCCTTTGTACAATCTCGGTCGCTAGCTGCGACTCAACTGGTGAATTCGGCCAGTACGGCGACGGTATGCTCGCCGAGCCGAGGCGCTGCGCTGGGGTTCCAGCCATCCTCAATATTGAACGGACTGCCCGGGTGCACGACCGTACCGATCGGATGGGTCACTTCGGTGAAGAATCCACGCATCTTGTAATGCGGATCTTCGAGCACCTCTGTGGGTGTCTTGATGGCTGTCAGCGGCCACTTGTGTCGCTGGGCCTCCTCCATGGCTTCCTGCCGCGTCCGCTGTAGCAGCCACGGGTAAAGGGCCGCGTCGATGGCCTCCTTTGTCTCCATCGTCGCGAACATCGACGGATCCTGCGCTACCTTGGCGAAATACGCCGTCAGGTCGTCGTCCGCGATGGTCTCGAGCATTCGAGGCAACCACGCCTGAGTCACAACCGTCTGGACATAGCCGTCATCCGTGGGAAACGCGCCATTGGGCAGGATCCCTCCCAGCACATTACCGCGCCCGGTCAACTCGCCGTTGTAGGCGTAGTTGAGCAGAAACGTTGTGCGCCGATCCGAGGAACTAAGGCCGGTTTCGAAGCCCGAGACGTCGACGTGCACGGGCTCATTCTGGCCCTCCGCGACAAGCAGTGCCGCCAGGGTGGCGGTAGCTGCCGAGTTGCCGGTCTGATAGATGGACATGTACCCGCCCAATTTGACCGGGATATCATCTTCAACGCCGTTGCCCCCCAGCGGCCCACCCATACCGTAGTAAATGAGTTCCGAGCCCTCATACTGCGCGTATGGCCCGTCCTGTCCGAACGGCGTGATGCTCGTCATCACGAGTGTGGGCTGCACCTTGACCAGATCATCGAAGCCAAGCCCCATCGCCGCGAGCGCGTCGGGCTTCAGTCCCTCGACGACAATGTCCGCGGTCGCTACCAGCTTCAGGAGGGAGTCTCGCGCATCGCTTTGCTCGAGATCGAGCACCACGGACTTCTTGCTCGTATTGGTATGCAGAAACACCGCCGACCCATTGTCATCTGGCTCATTTCCAACAAACGGAGCCATCCTCCGAACCAGGTCGCCCGTTGGCGGTTCGATCTTGATCACCTCGGCGCCGCAATCACCGAACAGCTTGGTCGCGTAATTAACAGCGATTCCGCCGCCAATTTCGATGACCCGGATTCCTTCAAAAAGCCTCATTGCTTTTCTCCTTCTCGTACCGGATGTGACTTTCCCACTCAGCTAATGTCTAATTAGTCGAGCCCGACGCCGAGTCCCGCGAAATCAGCGCCGCGGAATCGCTCCTCGTCAAGTGTTGATGAGCTCTCGGAACGCACCTGCGTCCACCTTCGGCTCCTTCGGGAGACCGAGCAACTGTTCGCCGATGATGTTGCGCTGAACCTGCGAGGTCCCCGCGTAGATCGTTGCGGCTCGTGCCGACAGAGCCGTTTCCACCCATGCCCGAGAAGTATTGGGCGTCCCCACATCTGCCGTCTGAAGCGCGCCGCCAGCACCGGCACCAGACGGGGCAACGGCATCCATTCCCAGAATCTCCAGTGCGAGTTCGGTGTAACGCTGGAAGTACTCGCTCCAGACCAACTTCGCAATCGCCGCATCCGCCCCCGGGTTCTCCCCCTTGAGGAACTTCGTGAGCGTCTGATAGCCCCGAGCCCGCATGATGGCGACGCGGCTGTAGCACCAGGCGAGCAGCTCTCGGACCTTCGGATCCTTGTTCTTTCCCGTCGTCTTCGCAATCTCAAATAACCTGTCGAGGTCGTTCTGAAAACGGATGGCGTCGGTGGTCGCACCGGAGCCTCGCTCAAAGCCCAGCAGAGTCATCGCGACCTTCCACCCTTGATTCACCGGTCCGACGATACTTTCCTCGGCCGCGCGGGCATCGGTGAAGAAGACCTGGTTGAAGATGTGGTCACCGGCCATGTTGATGATCGGCTGGACCTCCACCCCCGACTGGTCCATCGGAATCAAAAGCAGGCTGATTCCGCGGTGCTTCTCAGCCTCGGGATCGGTGCGCACAAGGGTGAAGATGTGGTCGGCAGAGTGGCCGGCTGAGGTCCAGATCTTCGAACCATTCACCACCCATTCGCCGTTCTCCAGCACCGCGCTGGTTCGCAACCCTGCCAGGTCGGAGCCCGCTCCAGGTTCGGAGTATCCCTGGCACCACCGGTCCTCCCCAGAGAGAATCCGCGGAAGGTAGTGTGCCTTCTGCGCGTCGGTACCCCACACAGTGAGCGTGTTGCCCAGGAGGCTGATTCCGAACATGTCGTTCTCATCGCCAGCGGGTACACCGTAGCGGGCAAACTCCTCGGCGATCACCACTTGCTCGATCGCGCTAAGCCCGGGTCCCCCATAGTCCTTCGGCCACGACGCAGCGAGCAGTTGCTCGTCAGCAAGCACCTTCCGCCAGTGCTGCATGAATGCCTTGCGCTCGGCCTCATCGGAGATGGCGCCGATACCCTCCCATCCAGATGGCACGGCACCCTCAATGATCCCGCGGACGCGGGTACGGTACTCCTCGGCCTCAGGCGGATAGGTCAGATCCATTTTTGCTTCCTTTCATGGTGTGTATTGCTTTCGCGCAGATCCGAACTGTGTCGGCTTCCGGCTTCGGAACCGTTTGCTGTGGGCGTATAAATGGCCCTGGATAGTGGCATCGCCGAGCGACCGGATGAATCCGTCTCGATCGGAGAAATCATCGAGTTCCATGAATACTGCGCCGATTCCCTCGGGATCGTGCGCGTCGGAGCCAGCGCCCCCCGGCACGTCGAACTCGGCAGCAGCCGATGCGGCCAATTGGTTCGAGACCTCGGCCGTCATCTTCGCGTTGTAGACCTCGATCACATCGAGCAAACCAGAGTCCGCGAGTTGATCGATTCCACGACGTCCCAATCCAGATCGATTCGGATCGAACGGGTGGGGGACATATACGGCCCCACCCTGGTCGTGAACGCGCGCGGCAGCCTCTGCGAGCGGCAGAACGTAGGGTACGCGCTCTTGAAGAAACAAGCCGATGATTTCCCCGAGGGGCGTCCGTATCTCCTCACCGACCACCACCCGAACCCCATATTCGATCGCAGAATCCTGCATCCGCTTCGCCGCATCCACCGCGTGGTGATCGGTCACGGCAATGACATCTAGCTTCGCCGAGCGAGCGCAACGCAACATTTGCTCCGGTGTGGTCGCTGCATCTCCGGAACGCACCGTGTGAAGGTGACAATCCATTCGAATCCTCCCTGCGGTGGGCTTACCCGCGGTGTGAGGGTGTCGCGCGAGGACACCTGTGCGGGTGAAATCGGACTCTTCCAATGTTCAGCCCAAGGGTTCGAACTCGGGCAGCGAAACCGCGCCCTGGTCGTTCCAAGCGACTCTGACCCTGGCCCCGATGGACAGTGTTTCGAGGTCGACATTGGTCAGTCTCGTCAGCATTCGGAATCCCTCGTCGAGATCACTTCTTTCAGTCACGGTCTTGATCCGCCTTCCTGAAACCAGTAAGGGGAAGCGTCACGCTAGGCCAGCAAGGCCCTGCTTCTCCGGGTGGAAGGCGCGAGGGAACGACTCGAAGATTCCATCGATGGTCCATGCGTCTTGAGAAACCAACGTTGATTCGGGGCGATAGTTTTCGTAGAGGGTGACACGACCGCCCTGTGCACCGACGACGCGACCATTCAGCCACCCGGACTCCTCGCTTGCGAGGTAGGCGACTGGATACGCTATCGCGGACGGAGCGAGGTCAGCGAGATTGATCCCCATCTCGGCAGCACGTTCCGGTGGGATAGTGCCCGTCATTCGCGTCGCTGCCGCCGGCGCGATCGCGTTGGAAGTGACGCCATACCGGTCGAGCGCGTGAGCGCAGGACAACGTGAAACCGACGATCCCAAGCTTCGCGGCCGCGTAATTAGGTTGACCCGGCGAGCCAAAAAGTCCTGCCCCTGAGGTGAAGTTGATGAGTCGATACTGACCTTCTCCGCGATGCTCCCGCCAGTAAACGGCTGCATGCTTGCTGGTATTGAAGGTGCCGGTGAGATGCACGTCTAGCACGGCCTGCCAATCCTCCGGGCCGAGATTGACCAGCATCCTGTCGCGAAGAATTCCGGCGACGTTCACGAGGATGTCGAGCTTGCCAAACTCGTCGATGGCAGTCTGTACAATTTCTCCCGCAGAATCGTAGTTGCTGACGTCGCCGCCGTTGACGACCGCCTCACCGCCGTTCGCGACGATTTCATTCACGACCGACTGTGCGGGCCCGACGTCGACTCCCGAGCCATCGACCTGGGCCCCGAGATCGTTAACCACCACCTTCGCGCCCTCACTGGCGAACAATTTTGCGATCTCGGCGCCGATTCCGCCACCGGCTCCGGTAACAACAGCAACTCGGTTTTCCAGACGTCCCACGAGCTATCCTCCATTGGATTGTGTCAAGACCGGGCGCTCGGCGAGCGCAACAGCACGTTTTCGGCTGGCATTGCCATATCGCCGGGCGCATCTTCGCTAGTAATCTACCACGCGAGTACAATTTGAATCTACCTCATGAGTACAATTTCCACAACGCCCCGTATCGTGGGAAGACGATGAACAACGCGGTCCGATCGGATGCGCTGCACAGTATGAAGGACTCCGACGGAGTCCTCGTTAGTCGCCTTCGAACCGCGGGTGCGAGGTTTGCTCGCGGAGACGCCGGATATGCCGGCGACGTTGCTCGCCGAGCGGGCTCGGCTGGGACTGGCCGAAAACCTGGTTCCCGGCCGGTTTAAATGCCTGCGGCCGGAGTTCCGCCCGATCAACCCGGCGGACCAGCTGACGTGGCGTCCGGCAGATGCGCTGCGGTGTGATCGCTGGTTCCCTCCGAAGAGATCCCGCTCGAAGACGGGCACGGCGAAGCTGCTTGCGCGTGTTGGTGATCACGGCCCCGCATTTGGGTGTTGCTGACGCCGCGGGATCCGGAGTCCAAGGGTCTCGTCGCGCGGCGCAACGGTTGGCGCGAGGCCTCCTTCATGCCGGGCCGGCCCTTCACCTCCCCGGCGGACTTCAACACGCAGTTCCAGGACCCAATGAACAAAGAGCGAACTCCCGCATGGTCCGCAGTATCCACGTCTTCCCGTGGACCGGCTCGACGCGGACCGGGCCGCGATGCTGCCGTTGCCACCGATCCCAATTCATTTGGGCTGGCGCAACAGCATCCGTTGGGTCGGAACTACTACGTTCCCCTCGACACCAACTACCAGTCCTTGGACCCTTCCGTGATCGGGAGACGGTCGACGTCACTGCCGACCTGGAGCGGGTGAAAGTCAGCACCGACGGGTGGATCGTCGCTGACCACGCGAGGGATTCAGCGTGTGGGGCGGCGGTCACCGACTACCCGGCCCACGTGGAGACCGCCGCCCGTCTCCGCAACCCCTCTGCCGTCGCGGTCGACAACGACCTGACCCGGGACCTGGCCGACCGCGACCGGGACTTCGGGCTGGTTATCGACGACCGGAACAACTGATGGCGTCGGCCAGACCACGGAAGCCGTGAGGCAGATCATTGATCTCGCCAGGGCGCTCAAACCTCGCTGGATCACCGAGGCCGCCGCTCGTATGGCCGACCATGCACGGGACGCGGGTTCGTCGTTCGAGGACTACCTCGCTGCCGTTCTCGAACGTCAAGTGAGTGCGCGGAACGCTTCCAGCACGGAGTGCGGATCAAGGCGGCCGGGTTCTCGGCCCGGAAGACTCTCGAGTACTTCGATTGGGACGCCCAACCGACCGATCGGCAGCAGATTGCCGGCCTCGCATCCGGAGAGCTCCCGCTCGAGGCGCAGAACGTCGTGCTGCTCGGCGCCAGGAACCGCGATGACGCATCTCACGACCGCGGCGAAACCCTCGCTAGGCTGCCCCGCAACTGTTCACTCTTCACACGCCGAAACTGACCAGTTCTCCAGCGTCGCCGACGTAGCGAGCTGGTCGCAAGTAGGACTCACCACGGGCGTCGCACAACTGGCTGGTGAGGTCATGGCATGATCGAAGTATCCGTCACGGCCCTCACTCGCTCCTCGGGCGGGCGGCAATGCCTGGTGGGGTTGACAGTGAATGAGCCGTTGAACCGATGCTCTTCGGCAAATCGAGGATGGTGAATGATGTCAGACGCACAAGCGAGTGCGGAAACCTTTTTCGACGTTGCTCCGGGCTCAGCGGTTACCACGCGGCGGGCGAACACCCCGGATCTCGAGACCATCGTGAGGGTTGCGGCCGAACTATTCCATTCGCACGGGTATCAGAACACGACGATGCAGATGCTCGCTAGTGAGCTGGGCATCGCGAAGCCAACCTTGTATGTGCACGCGCAGAGCAAAGGATTTCTTCTTGGCAAGGTCTTCGAGCGTGTCCTCCGCCGCGCGGACGTTGTCGTTGCCGAAGCTCTTTCCAAGCCCGACCCACTCGAGGGTCTCACATGCCTCATCGAAGGCGAGATCCGGTTGTCAATGATCTATCGGGACTACTACGGCGTCATCTACGGCGACCAGCGCGAGCTCCCCGAGGACCTCGATGCCTCGTACCAAACCTGGATGAAAACCTTCGTGACGAACGTTAGTGGCCTCATCGAGCGGGGGCAGGAGAATGGTTCGGTACGCAAAGACATCACCCCGCTCGTGGCTGCTCAATCTGTTATCGGCCTCACAGGATGGTCGGCGCGCTGGTTACGGCCCAACTCGAGCCTCACCCTAGACTCGGCGAGTCGCCAGATCACCACGCTATTGCTCGGCGGCCTCGGCACCCAAGGCTCAGCTCAGGAGCTCGGAGAGATTCGTTGAGTCTCCGGCCGAATCACAGCCAGTTCGAAGCGTGGACCGGTCACCATCTCCCCGATACCTTGCAGGTCCAGCCGGGCGTTTGGGCGGTGCCGCTACCCCTTAAGGGCGACCAGTACGTTCGACACACCTACACCTACCTCGTCACCGACGCCCATGGAGCAGTGCATGTCATCGATCCAGGCTGGGATACCGCTGACAATCGGGCAAGGCTGGCGTCGTCCTTCGGGCAAATCGGGAAACATCTCGCGGATGTGAAAACCATTGTTTCCACCCACCTCCATCCCGATCACACCGGCCTCGCCCCGTGGCTCAAGGAGCAGAGTGGTGCGCCGGTAGTAATGCACCGCGCCGAGGCGGAAGCAGCGGGGAGTGGTGCCTCGTTGTCCATCGCCGTTGACTTCTTCCGAAGACTTCGTTCCTGGGGCGCACCGTTGGCCGAGCGCACGAAACTCTACACCGAGCTGTGGCGACAGAGGCACCTGGGAGACGGGATCAGCGTGAACGCCGACGTGCTAGTTGATCACGGCGACGTCCTCGACATTCCTGGTCGACGACTGCGGGTAATTCACACTCCAGGACACACTGAGGGCAGCATTTGCCTGCATGACGAGGAATCTCTCTCCCTGTTCAGCGGCGATACCTTGTTGCCGATGGCGCATCCTGGCATTGGTCTCGGCGTCGGTGGCGGGCGGTCACAACGGGATCCTCTTGCACGCTACTTCGACTCATTGGAAGCGCTCACTCGCCTGGACGTAGATATGGTGCACCCCGGACATGGGTACTCCTTCAAAGGACTTCGCGACCGTGTCGAAGAGACGACTGGACATCATCGCCGTCGCTCGGACGAAGTGCAGTCCATTATGTCGTCCGAAATGAAGAGGCCCAGTGTCTGGCGAGTCGCCGAACAGGTGCATTGGACGGCGGGCTGGGAGCACCTCCACGGATACATGCGCCTCTCGGCTGTCGCACAGACAGCGATGCATATCGACTATCTCCGAGGCGTGGCCACCGAGTAGTCTCCTCGACGTGGCCACGTCAGAGAGACAGGCCGCCATCGACCGGGATCACCGCACCCGTGACAAAGCGCGCGGCACTCGAGACCAGCCAAGCCACCACGGATGCGATGTCCTCAGGTTCGCCCGGACGCGCCAGAGGAGTCGCCGCGATGTTCGCCTCGATGATCTCCGCAGGCAGCGTCAGCGTCATGTCGGTGAGCACGAAACCTGGCGCGACAGCATTCACCGTGACGCCTTGGGGTGCGAACTCACGAGCGAGTGATCTCGTCATCGCCAGCAGTCCACCCTTAGCAGCGGCATAGTTCGCCTGCCCCACGTTACCGTTCATCCCCACAATCGACGACACGTTGACAATGGTGCCTCGCGGAGACTCGGCAAGGGCGCTGGCACCTGCACGTGAGCAACTGAACGCCCCGCCCAGATCCACCGCAAGAACATCCGCCCAGTCCGCGTCCGTCATACGGCGGATACGTCGGTCGCGAGCAATGCCTGCGTTGTTGATCAGTGCGTCCAGACGACCAAAACGCCCGAGCGCCGCGTCGACATAAACCTTGCCTGAGCTTAGGTCGCGAAGGTCGGCTCCGACTGAAACCGCTGAGCTGCCGGATGCTACTCGACCGGCGGTTTCTTCAGCGCCTTGTCTATCGCTGTGATAACCGAGTACTAAGTCGAAGCCGGCCGCCGCAAGATCAATCGCGATCGCCCTGCCAATACCGCGGGACGCTCCAGTGACGAGAGCGACCGGCCTACTGTCCACATCGCTCATCGAACCTCATTCTTGAACCGAAACAATCCCTCCTGAGCAGTGCTCGCGACGCGCCCACGATCGATTGCACTAATTCCGCCTATCGCAAAGCCTCGGCCTCGGGATGCGACCGGTGAGTACTGATCGTAGAGCAGCCACTCGTCAACTGAGAATGAACGATGAAACCACACAGCATGGTCTAGCGAGGTCGCCCGAACTCCTGGAGACCACATAAACGCACCATCAGGTAATATAACGGGCGTAAGAAACGAAAGATCCGAGACATAGGCCAGAACGGCTGCGTGGAGAACCGCATCATCGTCCGGAAGTTCCTTGCTGAACCGGAACCAGAAGCTATTCCGTGGTGACATACCCGCGGGGGCCCTACCCGCAGGTGGCCAAGGTCCACCCCACCGGATGTCGAGGTCATTCCACTCGCTACCGGTACCCACCGTGGATCTCATCCCGTCCATGAAGGACGGAAGTTCTTCCGGTGCGAGACTAGGGGGCTGCTCCTCAGCCCGCTCGATGCCCGCCTCGCCGGTGTGAAACGACAGATCCGCCGTCCATATCTTGTGATCGTCCTGATACCCCACCACCCGACGGGAACTGAACGAACGGCCATCCCGTGTTCTCTGCACCTCATACTGAACGGGGCGCCTACCATCGCCGGCATGCAAGAAATAACCGTGCAGCGAATTGATCTCGCGCCCCTCCACAGTGCGGGCTGCAGCAACCACCGATTGTCCGAGAAGTTGCCCGCCGAACAGATGTTGGATCATCCCCGAGGAGGACCCCAGAAACATGTCATGTCCCTGCGGTTCGACGGAGAGAATATCCAACAATGAGGTCACGAAGTACAACTCCTGTCTCTGATCGGGCGAAACTCGGCAGCAAGTGTGGACGTAATTCCGATCAGACTCCAAGCCGGTCGGCCAACTGTAGCCAGGTATCAGCGGTCGAACCCAGGAGCAACTCGGTGGACTTGGCCTTGCGGTAGTAGAGCTGGGCGTCATGATCCCATGTAAAGCCGATACCACCGTGGACCTGAACTACCCAGGACGCGGTGAACGCAAAGCCGGCTGCCGCTGTTGCCTTCGCCACGAGCGCCGCAGTCGGAAAGTCTTCAAGTTCTTCGGCGCCCGCATGGGCCGCGTACCATGTCGCAGCCCGAGACGTGTCGACTTCCAATGCCATCTCAGACAGGCGGTGTTTTATGCCCTGAAACGAGCCGATCGCGCGACTGAACTGATTGCGAACCTTCGCGTATTCGACTGCCATGGTCATCGCTGCTTCCATCGCACCGACCATCTCGGCGGCAAGGAGCGTCGCCGCGACGTCGATCATGTGCGAGATGCGGTCCCAGCTTCCGGGCTCGCCGAGAGCGGTAGCGGCGACATTGTCGAACTCCAGCGTCGCCATTGGGCGCGTGAGATCGAGAGTCGTCTGCTTCGTACGAGAGAGCCCTGGGGCATCGCCATCGACGACATACAAACCATACTGGTCGCCCGATCGTGCGACCACGAGAATCTTGTTGGCCGTGTGACCATCGATGACGAACGACTTCGTCCCGGTCAAGGTGACGGAATCATCGCTACCGTCCGCAGCCATCTCCACACCATCAGGGCTCCAATTGCCGGACGGCTCGGTGATCGCAGTGGTGGCCGTGATTTCCCCAGCGACGATGCCTGGGAGCAAGTCCTGCTTCTGGGATTCGGAGCCGAAAGTGAGGATCGGAACCACTCCGAACGCGGTGGTGGCGAAGAAGGGGGATGGAACGAGGCCGCGGCCGAGCTCTTCCATCACGATCATGGCCTCCACGAGAGACGCGCCCGCACCGTCGTATTCTTCGGGCACCAGCAATGCGGGCAATCCGGCCTGCTCGGCAAATTGCCGCCACAGACCCTCGTCCCAGCCCGGCTCGGTCTCAATCACCTCCCGGACGATCTTCATCGGCGAGCGATCGGAGATCATCCGCCGCAGGCTCTTCTGAAAGTCCAGTTGATCTTCGCTAAGTTCGAACTGCATCGATAACTCTCTCTACTCGAAACGTCGTGGCACGGAACGGCCACTTCTTCCTAACGCGGAAGGACTCCAGTCGCCAACGCCTGAACCTTAACGTCGGTCCCGTCTTCATTGGTCACGGTAATCGCGGCCTTTACAGCAGTGCCGTCTGGCCCGGCGACAACCTCAATAATCTCCCCGCGGATCTTCAGCACTTCGCCCGGCCATACCTGGCTGCGAAAACGTGTTCCGAAGCTCGTCAGGTTCTTCAGTCCAATCCAGTCTGACGCCAGCCGTGATGACAGCCCACCCTGGAACAGGCCCATGGAGAATACGGACGGGAGCCCGATGGATACGGCCCAGACCTCGTCGTGGTGAATGGGGTTGAAGTCACCACCGGCACCGGCGTACTTGACGATGTCCGTACGTCCGATCGGCCCAACAGTGTAAACGGGAGAAGTCAGTCCGACCTCCGCCTCGTTCGCGCTCAGCGGCTTGGCTGCATCGGTGTTCATTTCTCCCCACCTCCGACAACGGCAGCAGTCTCGATGACTGTCGACTCCTCGGTGAGAACAGGCTCCCCATTCTGGTCCCGATACTCGGTTCCGAGCTTGACTAAAGTCATCACCCCGCCGCGACTGCCGGGCTTCTTCTCGACACTCACGACTCGGGTCTGTCCGGTGAGAACGTCGCCCACGACGGGCGTCCTGTGGTAAGTCCAAGTTTGCTCGCCATGAAGGACCCGAGCCAGGTCGAGACCCAACGACGAGAACGCGCTATCACCTTCATTGAAGTGCGCTGCAACCACCGAATAGGTCGGAGGGGCTGGAATCGCCGAGAAACCGGCCCGCTGGGCTTCTTCGGTCTCCCGGAATACAGGGTTGGGATCGTGAAGGCTCTTCGCGAACTCGCGAACCTTTCCCGCTTCGACGGGGAACGTCACAGTTCCAAGAATTTTTCCGACCAGATCGTCGCCATGCTCCATTTGAGCGCACCTCCACGTTGAGTGACAACTTCACGCTAGTCGTAGTTGAACTGGCCAGTCAAGTAAGCAAGCCTGCGTTCTGCAACCAGACCTTCGCGGAGAGGGAGTTCATGTGCGGCTTTCGATGCGCTGAGCGCAGCACGCACCGCAGCCCTGGGGAGGGCCGCCAGACGTCGTGCGTATGCCATGGCCGCGTCATCCACGTCGACCCCCTCTGGCAATACCTCATCAATGAGGCCGAGATCGCGGGCGGCCGCCGCATCGATGGCTTCGCCCGCCATGATGAACGGGATCGCCTTTGATGGAGGCACCCACGCAGTTATAGAACGCGTACCCCCCGCGGCTGGCAGCATACCGAGCTTTGTCTCCGGTAGTCCGACCTTCGTACCGTAGGCGGCGATCCGCAGATCACAGAGCAGTGCCATCTCTAAGCCGGAGCCGAGCGCATAACCGTGTAGAGCGACGACCTTCGGTATCGGCAGACTCCACAGGAGGTACCACGGGTCGCGATCCCACCGAATACGGCGCGCCTCAAAGACGGACTCCGCATTGCCAAACTCGCTGATATCCGCCCCGGCGGAGAAATGAGCCCCTTCCGCGCGTAATACGAGCGCACCGAGATCTGGGAAGTCCCGCACCGCGGCGAACGCCTCGATCAGCGCGTCACGCATGCGCAGGTTCACCACGTTGAGCTTCGTTGGCCGAGTTAGCACGACCTCGGCCACCCCGTCCACGCCGAATTGAACCCGGACCACGTCGTCTATGTTATTCATGTGGGGAGCATAGCGACAATCGCGTCACGCCCAGATGAAGGGGGAAGCGGGATGGCGCACGCGACGACCGGCCACGGTCACTTCCGCTGCGCGGGCCGCGTGCGACTCCACTAGCTCGCTCACCCGAGGCATCGGGTCGCCCCGGAGCAAAGTACCGCGGTCACTATCGGCCGATAAGGTCTCGACTGCATCCATGAGGCTTGCTGTCAGCCTGGGCGGCTCGTGCTGCTGCGTGGCCGCATACAGCGCTGCGACGGATGCCAGGGCTCCGGCAATACCTCCGAGCGCATCGACATAGGCCGTAGCCGCGGGGATCGGCTCGTCGGTTCCACGAGGCCATGCCAACCCGCTCATGGCGTGAATCTGCGTGCCGTACGACACCCAATCACGCGTGGGGCCGTACGAGTACGCCGGCAGGTGAACGATGGCCGGTCCTCTTCGGCTCTGGCCCCAATAGTCGATCCCGAGGTTATCGCGAGCACGCCGGGAGAGGCTATCCACACGCAAGTCCACTTCTGCACAGGCATCGTCAAACGCTTTGCGGTCATCCCGGACACGAAGGTCGAGGTTCACGCGCTGTTTGCCCTCAGCCAGGGCCAAAAACATCGCCGACCGATCGTTCGTGCCCGGTATCAGCAGACCGCCAGGGTAGATACCTCCCCCGTTCGGCGCTCGCATCCCGTCCGGCCGGGCATCGGATTCGATCGAGAGCACTGACGCCCCCATCTGCGCGAGCAGCCATGTGCAGAGAGGACCCGCCCACATCGCCGTGACTTCCATCACCTTGACGCCGGCCAGCGGAGGCGCGGCAATCGAAGACACCTCTGGCGGAAGTCGATCACCAGGGCTCAACAGTTCGTGGTGATCGAGTCGAGCCCGGCTCAGATGACGACTGGTGAGCTCCCTGCGATACGGAACAACCGGTAATCGCCATTCCTGCGCGGCCGTGCTGAGTTCTTCAGGATCGTCAAATAGGGTCGTCCGGCGGAGGAGTGCGAACAGATCATCGTCTCCGGGAGCCCCGAGCTCTGTCGCCACCCACCCTGCACCGATACGCAATGGAGTCACCCGTACCGGCGTCGGTGCCGAGTACCAGTGCGCCAGCACGAGTGGCTGCAGCAGAAGAATGGCGGCTGAGTCAGCATCGACCACGACCTCTCCACCAACACGGGCTGCCGCGAGCGCACCCACCGCCAGAAGGCCCGCGGCGGCGCGAGTGGGCGCCGCCGCGGGCAGCCCCTGGCAGGGCGCCACGGGTCCACTCATCCGCGCACGCCCCGGACTGCAGCCGCGGCCGAATACTGTCACGCTTGCACACCGAGAAAACTCGCCGGAGGCACGAACTGAGGCGCCGTACCGCGAGAGCAGATCGCCCGCCTCAGAGGCGACACCTCGGTCCCCGTCGATGCAGACCTCCACTCCCGTGAGTGGTCCCATCAGGCGTTCCGGAAGTTCGCCGTCCGCTTAGCAAGAAAGGCGGCGATGCCTTCCGCGCGATCTCGCGACGTCTGCAACAGTGTATTCAGGTCGGCTTCGAGAGCAAGGCCCTCTCTCAAACGGAGCTCCCCGCCATCCCGAACCGCTTCCTTGGCGTACTCCAAAGCGAGTGGAGCGCGAGCCTTCCACATAGATGTGTACTCAGCGGCCCGTTCGAGTGGGGCGGCAACGACCTCATGCACAAGACCTTGATGGAGAGCCTCCATCGCCTCCATTCGCTCGCCGAACAAGATCATGCGAAGGGCGGCCGCTTGACCAATCACACGAGGCAGCCGTTGGGTGCCACCCCACGACGGCAACCTCCCCTCAGAGACTTCAGAGAGACGAAAGAATGCATCGGATGCCGATAGCCTGACATCAGCCGCCAGCGCCAACTCCAGACCTACGGACTCGACACGGCCGGTCAGGACAGCAACGACCGGCACACGGATCGCCGCAAGTGCATCCGCCGGCGTGGGACCGTAGATCCGCTTCACGATTCGCACGTCGTCGACGCCGACGCAGAAGTCCTCAGACTCGGACCGGAGTAGCACAGCGCGCACATCTCTATCCTCGGCGTGCTCTGACAGCACATCGGTCAACTCAGCGCTCTGTCCTGAGCTCATGATTGCATCGAGAAGTGCAATGTCGAGCACACCGTCGCGCAAACTAGTCCGTACTCGCTCCCTGCGCATCACACTTCCTCTTCCGTTCCCGGTTAGCTTCGCACGATATCAGTAGTCCTTTCAGGCCCGGCGATCGAACCAGCTCCGCGAGAACAGTGATCGTCGTGAGGTCTAATGGCACCTCAGCGGGAACTCACCGAGCCGAACAGCCGAGCGATCGGCGCCAGAAGCAGCGGTCGAGCGGCGACCCAGGCCGCAACGATGAGTAACAGCGACGCACTGAATATCCAGAACCCCGTCCAATTTTCTGCGAGTGCCAAAGGATCGGTTGAGCCTTGTGCCGCGTACATGTGATTGAGGTTTCGGAGCGCTCCAGTGGCGATAACCAGAGTCACGTGAACCGCGATGAACAGTACGAAGAAGACCATCGTCGGAAAATGCACGGCCCGCGCCCACTCGATCGGGTAGAGCACATTGAGCCGCTGAGCATTCGTGGGCCAGATTCCCGACATCCGCACGCCTGTCGCAGCCGCGAGCGGAGAGGCCACGAATACCACCAGGAAATACGTTAGCTGCTGGATCGAGTTGTAGTTGACCCAGCCGTTCTCGATCGGCCAGTCCAGTGACAAGTACTGGAGTACCGCGGAGAGCGCGTTCGGAAACACCTCCCAGCTCGTCGGAACGATCCGCATCCATTGCCCGGACACAAAGAGAAGGAAGACGAAGATCACACCGTTGACGAGCCAGAGAACGTCAATCGACTGGTGGAACCATACTGCAAGACTAATCTTGCGTTCCTTGTTCCACCGCGGCGTCCAGAACGCGTTCGGACGCTTCTGAAACCTCACCTCCAAGCCCGACCGGATGATTAGGACCAGGAGGAACACGTTCAAGAAATGTTGCCAGTTTAGCCATGCGGGGAATCCGATCGGGGCGCCCTCTGGTAGCTCATATTCGCCCGGATACGTCGCGAGAAAATCCCGCATGAACGGGACCGAGACCAGCCAGCGGGTAAAGAGCACGACCATGGTTGCCAATACGAGCAACGCGACGCCCGCGAGAACGCCAGCACCGACCCATTGCCGCATTGTGAACGGGCCGTAACGCTTCGGTTCGGGCTTCGGTTGGTGTATTGGGTTGAGGCGGCCATCTTCGGCAGGCGGAGGGACAAGAGGTCCCTGCTCGTCGGAAGAAGCCGATTCCCGTGCGTAGGAATGAGGCGGGTCCTCGAGATCGGTTGCGGTCTCGTCGCTCCCAGCTCTCAAGGCGGGTGTGAAATCCGCGGGCGGCCACGCTTCCCCCCCGGCCCTCCGAGGCAACCCCCGACGCGCCGTGGTCGTGCGTTCATCGAGGACGGAGCCCTGAGGTTCTTTGGGCTCGAGCGCCGCGGCCGAAGGCGAAGGCCAAACGTGGATGTCGGGTCCGAGGCCAGCCGGAGGCCACGGCTGACCACCGTGTTCTCTAGGTAGACCGCGTCGCCAGATTGAGGTGGGTGTCGACACCGCGCTAGCCCTTCTTCGCCCGGATCGCCTCGATCAGCTGGGGAACCACAGTGAACACATCACCGACGACTCCGAAGTCCGCGATGTCGAAGATGGGCGCATCTGCGTCTTTGTTGATCGCGACGATCGTCTTCGCGGTCTGCATTCCCGCGCGGTGCTGGATCGCGCCGGATATTCCCAACGCGACGTAAAGTTGCGGCGAGACCGAGACACCGGTCTGGCCCACCTGAGACGTCTGCGGTACGTATCCGGCGTCGACGGCGGCACGCGACGCTCCGATTGCGGCACCCAGCGCATCGGCGAGCTCCTCGACAAGTGCAAACTTCTCGGCGGAGCCGAGGCCTCGGCCGCCAGCCACGACCTTCGGGGCACCTCGCAGCTCCGGCCTGGCGGAGCGGGAGACAACTGCCTCCTGTGCATCGATCTTCGCAACGACCTTGCCGGAAGACCGTACGTCCAGCCGCACACGCTCGAGAGGCCTTGACTCGGCGCGTGCCTCTATCGAACCCTGGCGGATGGTGATGACTGGAGCACCGAAGGTAGCGGCACTCGTTACGTTATAGGAGCCACCGTAGACCGAGTGGCTGGCGACAATGCCCTCGGGATCCCTGCTCACCTCGACGGCATCGATGCAGAGCGCGGAACGTGTGCGAGCCGCGAAGGCGCCAGCGACGGCGCGCCCGTCGATGGAATGAGAGATGAGGACCGCCTGCGGGTGCACGAGTTCGGCTGCCGCCGCCAGCGCGTCCACGACGGGCGCCGACAACTCAGGATCTCTGGTGGCGGCAAGCAGTACCGCGGCAGCGCCCGCGTCGGCGGCGGCCTTAGCGAGAGTTGGCGCAGCATGTTCGGCTGCAACGACGAGCGCGACAGGTGTCCCCAAGGCGGAGGCAGCGCCGAGAAGCCCGGCCGAGGACTTCGCCAACTCCCCCGACGGTGTGATATCCAGCAGAACCAGAATCGAATCGGAATTGAATCGCGACATGCCCGCTCCTTAGGCCAGACGCTTCTGTATCAGGAAATCAGCGAGCCGCGATCCCGCGTCGCCTTCATCTATAATCTTCACTCCGGCCGACCTCGGCGGAGCTGCGGCGACCGCGATCATGATCGACCGCGCAGCGTTCGCATCCAACGGATCTACCTCCAGATCCGCGAGCGACAGAGTTTCAAGCGGCTTCTTCTTGGCTGCCGATATCCCCTTGAAATTCGGGAAACGCGCGTCAGGCAATTGCTCAGTGATTGAGATCACCGCAGGAAGTGACGCTGAAGCGGCCATGGTGCCCCCCTCCAAAGTGCGATCACCGGCTACGGAATCGGAGGTAATCCGAACAGTGTTGAGCGACGTAATGACTGCCATGTCGAGCAGCTCGCCTAGCATGGCGGGAACTACTCCGCCCACCCCGTCGGTAGACTGATTGCCTGCGACGATCAGATCAAAATCTGAACGTCTGAGCACAGCGGCGAGAACCTCAGCGGTGAGGCTCAGATCGGCCCCGACGAGCGCGTCGTCGACCACTTGCACAGCGGATGTCGCCCCCATAGCCAAACCCTTGCGGAGCGTTGACGTGGCCTGGTCAGGAACCATCGAAATCAACGTGACCTCCGTATCAGGCTGAGCGTCCGCGATCTTCAGCGCGACCTCGATTGCGCGTTCGCACACTTCATCGAGCACTTTCTCCGAAGCAGCTCGATCGGCGAGACCTGTCTCCAGATCGAGTAGTCGATCTCCGTATGTGTCTGGCACCACCTTTACCAGCACCGCAATCTTCATGGGGGCTCCTGATCTGTGTCGAAGTCATCGGTGCCCAGGGGTGGCAACCGTTATCGCTTTGCAGGGAGGGCAACTCTGAAGATGACCTTACCGGGTAGTTCAGCGTAGTGGTCCACACTCGACCAAAATAATCAGGTCCAGAGGGGGGTCCCTTCCACATCGCGCCAGGCAAGTCTCGCCGACCCCGACGTGCGCGAGTCGACCTGCTACGGCGAGGTGATCGACCAAGATATGAACAACGAGCGGCTTCCCATGGAGGGAAGTGTGGCATACAGTTGAACCGCCGGGTTCAACCCGAATCGGTCGGGCTCCCTGTTGTGCGGTCGCCGGCGTCCCGCTAGATGGGATGTGTTCCGACAGAGCGTGCACGCAAGTCCCGAAGAACCATGAAAGGTAAGCAATGAGTATTCGCGGAGCCGCGTTCATCGCAGGTGCGTACGAGCATCCACAACGCGTCATACCTGACAAGTCTCTCGGCCAGGTGCACGCGGAGGTCGCCGCAGGCGCCCTCCGGGACGCGGGACTGAGCTTCTCCGACGTCGACGCATACTTCTGCGCGGGGGACGCGCCTGGTCTCGGCGGAATTTCTATGGCGGACTACATGGGTTTGAAGCTGCGCTACACCGACTCGACCGAGACCGGCGGCTCGTCCTATATTGCCCACATCGGCCATGCGGCCGCAGCGATTAAGGCAGGCAAGGCCTCGATCGCGCTCATCTCGCTGGCAGGCTTGCCCCGGCAGATGATGGGCAATCTCGTGATGGATGGTTTCGGAGCCTCGGAGGATGCCTTCGAAGCGCCTTTCGGACCGACGGTTCACGGCCTGTACGCGCTTGCCGCCCGGCGACACATGTATGAGTTTGGCACCACGAGCGAGCAACTCGCCGAGATCAAGGTGGCCGCGTCGATTCACGCGCAACACAACCCGAACGCGTTGCTGTCCACGCCTGTGACCGTCGAAGAGGTGGTCAACTCGCCAATGGTCAGCGATCCGCTGCATCGCCTCGACTGCTGCGTCGTCACCGACGGCGGGGGGGCGCTCATCGTCGTCTCTCCCGAGGTGGCCCGCGATCTCGAACGCTCAGTGGTCAAGGTTCTCGGGCACGGCGAGGCTCCCAAGCACACCAACGGCGGCAAGGTGAATGTCACGTTCACTGGTGCGCGCTGGTCCGGCCCGACCGCGTTCGCGGAGGCGGGAGTCACGCCGCAGGACATCGACTACGCGTCGATCTATGACTCCTTCACCATCACGGTGCTCGAGACCATCGAGGACCTCGGCTTCTGCGAGAAGGGCAAAGGCGGCGAGTTCGTGCTCGACGGCACCCTTCAGGCGCCATTTGGCAAGCTTCCGTTCAATACCGACGGTGGGGGTCTGGCGAACAACCATCCGGCGAACCGTGGAGGGATGACTAAGGTACTGGAGGCGGTGCGTCAACTCCGCGACGAGGCCCATCCCGCGGTTCAGGTACCTAACGCCCAGCTGGCAATCGCGCACGGCACCGGTGGCAGCCTACCGACCCGGATGGGTGCGGCGACCGTCATTCTTGGAAGGGAAGACTCATGACCGAGACAACAGTGCTGCCCAGCCCGGCGCCCACGATCG
Source organism: Microbacterium profundi (assembly GCF_000763375.1). Lineage (NCBI taxonomy): Bacteria > Bacillati > Actinomycetota > Actinomycetes > Micrococcales > Microbacteriaceae > Microbacterium > Microbacterium profundi. The sequence continues at coordinate 1,214,107 of NZ_JPSY01000001.1, forward strand.
ACCCGGAGACCAAGCCGTACTGGGATGCCACCCTCCGGGGCAAGCTGCTGATCCGGCGCTGCAATGCGTGCGGCGAGGCACATTGGTACCCGCGTACACTATGCCCGTTCTGCGGATCGTTCGATACCGAGTGGCTTGAGACGGCAGGTCAGGGCGAGATTTACACATTCGCGATCACCCGCAAGGGCCTCGGCCACTATAGCGGCGTCGGCCCATACGTGCTCGCTTTTGTCACTCTTGACGAGGGTCCCTCGATGCTCACCAACATCATCGAATGCGACGTAGATGATGTGCAGATAGGGGACCGAGTGGAGGTTGTGTTCCACAAGACCAACGCCGAGGCGGCACTTCCTCGGTTCCGCCCCGTCGCGCGATAACGTCAAGTTCTCGCGTCGTCGCGCGACCCTGCGCGGCGACGGGAGACCGGTCGACGCGCAGACGCGAGCCACGGGTCGCCCGCCAGCGCGGCGTCCACCTAGGAGACCAAACATGATCCGCACTGCGTCCTTCGTCTCTGTCGCCGATGTGCACGAGCGTCTGGCCTCGGTAGGCTACCTACCTTCCCAGGCGGTCGCGACTACCGTGTTCCTTGCGAGCGAGTTGGGCAAGCCCCTGCTGGTCGAGGGCCCCGCAGGAGTTGGCAAGACGGCGCTCGCGCAAGCGGTTTCTGACGCGACCGGATCGCCACTCGTCCGGCTGCAATGCTACGAAGGGGTGGATGAGGCGCGAGCACTTTACGAATGGAACCACGCGAAGCAGTTGTTGCGCATCACAGCTTCGAAGGATGAGAGCTGGGACGAGACCAGTGCCGATATCTTCAGCGAGGAGTTCCTGCTGGCCCGGCCCCTGTTGACCGCCATCCGCAACGAAGTGCCGACGGTACTGCTGATCGATGAGACTGATAAGGCCGACATCGAGATTGAGGGCCTTCTGCTGGAAGTCCTGGGAGAATTCCAGATCACGATTCCCGAGATGGGGACGGTGCGGGCACGCCAACGGCCTTTCGTGGTGCTGACGTCCAACGCCAGTCGCGAGTTGTCGGAGGCGCTGCGCAGGCGGTGCGTCTTCCTGCACATTGACTATCCGGACAGCGACCTTGAGGAACGCATCATCCGGGCGAAGGTTCCCGATCTCGAGGACTCGCTCACGACGTCGATCGTGCGGGTCGTCAATGCCCTGCGCGGGTTGCCGCTGCGCAAAGCTCCTTCCGTCTCGGAAACGATCGACTGGGCCCACACCCTGCTCGCGTTGGGCGCCGTCGCGCTCGACGAACACATGATGCGAAACTCACTTGGGGTGATTCTCAAGCACCGCTCGGACCACGAGAAGGCACAGAGACTAGTGGGTATGGAAAGCGTTCTCGCGCCATGACAGAGGGCGGACACGCCGTCACGGACGACGCTTATGGCCTGCAGCAACGACTCGTCGACTTCGTCAATGCACTGCGGACCAAGGGGATAATGGCTGGTACGGGCGATACGATCGATGCGGCGTATGCGATCACCCGGGTGGGCGTCACCGATCGAAGCATCCTGCGCGAAGGGCTCGCGGGCACTCTGACGCGAAAGCACAGCGAGCGACAGACCTTCGACGAAGTCTTCGACATCTACTTCCCGCGACGCGTCGGTCGGTCCCGTTCCACCGAGCAGGTCCCCGCTGACTTAGGCGTCGGCACATTGCGTGACATGCTGGTCGAAGCACTCGCGGCCGCGGATCTCTACGCACTGGACGAACTCGCCGAGATAGCCGTCGATCGATTCGGGCTGATCGCCGGTGATCGTCCTGGGTGGTCCTCGAAGCAGACGCTCGACAAGGTGCAACCCCAGAACCTCCTCGCGCGCATCATGGACATGCGCGGCGACGACGACGCCGTCATCGAATTGGGCGGTGCCTCACCCCGCGACCACGTGCGATACCTCATAGAACGCTTCCGGCAGCACGTAGATGGGGAGTCCAGGCGACGCACTACCGAGACGCGCGGGCGTGAGCGCATGGTTCTTTCCGCGGTGCAGGCGCAGATCGAACGGATCGACTTTCTGAGCGCCAGCGCCGAGCAGGTCGACGAGATGCGCCGCAGCGTGCGACCGCTTGCTCGCCGGCTGGCGACTCGGCTCGCGGCGAAGCGGCGACACAGGTATCGAAACACGATCGACATCCGGCAGACGATGCGCAAGTCCATGTCAACCGGCGGGACTCCCATCGACCTTGTCTACTCGAAGCCGCACCCGCGTCGACCGGACCTGGTTCTGCTGTGCGACGTCTCCAGCTCCGTGTCGGGCTTCTCCGGCTTCACGATGCTCCTTGTACAGGCGATGAAGAACCAATTCAAGAAGATAAAGGTATACGCCTTCATCAATGCGATGGCGGACGTAACCGACCTCATCTCCGTCGACGGCGACGAGGACGGTGAGCAACTGCACGCGCGAATTGTTGGGAGTGCGCGCGTGCAGAGCGCAGCCTCGAGCAGCGACTATGGTGCCGCCTTTGCTGAGTTCGTAGCTCGCGACCTGGAGTCGGTTGGTACGCGTAGTTCGGTGCTCATCCTCGGCGATGCACGCACTAACCACCGCGATCCAGGCCTCGGCCCGCTCAGCGAGATCCGGGCGCGGTCGAATCGAACGTTCTGGCTCAATCCCGAACGAGAGAAGATGTGGGGAACGGGTGACTCCGCGGCATTCGACTACGCCAACGTAGTCGAAATGCACGAGTGTAGTTCGATCGCACAACTTGGCGAGTTCGTCAGCGCGATGCTTCCGTCGACGTAGTCAACCTCAAACGCGGCGGCCGATGGCGACTGGTTCGGGGAATCAAGTCATGAGAAGGAGATAACCATGACGGCATATCGAGATGTGTGGCGGAGAAGCCTGGAGGATCCCGAGGGGTTTTGGCTCGAGGCAGCGGGAGCGATCAATTGGACCACCGCTCCGCGTCACGCCCTGGTGCCGCGCGGAGACGAGTGGTCCTGGTTTCCCGATGGCACGCTGAACATGAGCTTCAACTGCCTCGACCGTCATGTGGAGTCTGGTCATGGAGACCACATCGCCCTGAGGTACCACTCAGCTATGAATGGAACCAAGGAGGACTACACCTACGCAGAACTTCGCGAGCGCGTTGCCCATTTCGCTGGCGCGCTGCGGTCGTCTGGCGTGACGACAGGAGACCGTGTTCTGCTCTACTTGCCGATGACACCCGAGGCCGTCATAGCGATGCTCGCATGCGCCCGCCTGGGCGCAATTCACTCCGTCGTGTTCGGTGGGTTTGCAGCAACAGAGCTTGCCGTCAGGATTACAGATGCCCGACCCAGTGTCGTCGTCACAGCATCAGGCGGTATGGAGCCGGGACGCGTAGTCGAATACCTTCCGCTAGTACGGAAGGCGCTAGAAGCGGCGGAAGGCATCGTCTCAACAGTCGTCGTCTGCGACCGCGAAGGCATTCCCGGCTCGGCGGACGAGATGGCAGGGACTGTGCCAGGCGTCGCCTGGTTGGACTGGGACAGACTCGTCGCGACGGCCGAACCAGCCCCACCAGTTCCGGTTGCCTCCTCCGCCCCCCTTTACATTCTGTACACCTCGGGAACGACCGGTAGCCCGAAGGGTGTCGTCCGCGATACGGGCGGATATGCCGTCGCGTTATCGTGGGCGATGCGTAACGTTTACGACATCGGTGCCGGCGACACGATGTTCACCGCATCGGACGTGGGTTGGGTCGTGGGGCACTCATTCATCGTCTACGGGCCGCTTCTGGCTGGCGCCACGACCGTGCTCTTCGAGGGCAAACCGGTTGGAACCCCAGACGCCGGTGAGTTCTGGCGTGTGGTGCACGACTACCGCGTCAAGGCAATGTTCGCAGCACCGACAGCGTTGCGCGCCATACGGCGCGTCGACCCGGAACTCAGGCAGCTGTCGAAAGGAGCTGTCGCATCGCTGGAGACCTTGTTCCTCGCAGGCGAGCGGTTGGACCCCGAAACATGGCGGTGGGCAAACGACGGCCTACGCGTCCGCATCGTGGATCACTGGTGGCAGACAGAGACTGGGTGGCCGATCTGCGCGATCCCCGTCGGAGTGGAGGCGCTCCAACCGAAACCAGGATCAACCGCGGTGCCGATGCCGGGCTATGACATTCGAATCCTCGGCACCGGGGGAGACGACCTAACCGGCACCGGTCCGCGCGGCTCCAGCCCCGAGGGCAACATTGTGCTACGAACCCCACTACCGCCCGGCGCTCTAACTGGGGTGTGGGGAAGCGCGGAGAGGTACCGCCACTCTTACCTGACTGCCTTCCCCGGCTACTACTCGACGGGAGACGCCGGATATATCGATGAAGACGGATACGTCTTCGTTATGGGCCGAACGGACGACGTCATCAACGTCGCCGGACACCGCCTCTCAACCGGCTCTCTCGAAGAAGTCCTCACGATGCATCCAGCAGTGGCCGAGTGCGCGGTCATCGGGATTTATGACGAAATTAAGGGGCAGAGAGCCGCCGGCTTCGTAACTCTCAAAGCCCACGTCGCGATCTCGCAAGAGCGACTTCAGCGCGAACTGGTATCTCTAGTTCGAGAGCACGTCGGGCCGATCGCCGCGTTCCGCGACGTGACCATCCTCGACCGGCTCCCAAAAACCCGCACTGGCAAGATTTTGCGCAAGACAATGCGCCAGATTGCCGATGGCGAGACATACAAAGTTCCGGCGACGATCGAGGACCCTACTGTCCTGGACGGGCTGATAGTCGCTTTGAAGGCGTCGCCGCGGCGCGCATCCGAACCGAGTGCCATGCTTAGTGGGCCGAGTGCTGGCTGAGCGACGAAGACTGAACATTCATGTAGCGCTGAGTCGCGTGCCGGGCAGGAGCAGAGGTGCTCGCCGCAGTGCTGGCTGCCCGAGCCAGGTGCATCCGGCGTGTCTAAATTCCTCGAACCTGCCGACGTCCCCTCGTTTGTGGGCGCCGTCGATGCCGGAATTTGTCAAGGCGAGTGAGGCCGGTGGGTGTTAGGCGGCGAGTTGGATCTCGTCGGTTGGTGGCTGGTTGATCCACGCGGCCGGGTCTCGGTCGAGGATCTTCGGTCGCGTCTGTCGCGTCGTGAACCGTTCGGGGTGGGCGCGGCGGGCGGCCTCGAGTGTGGCGTCTCGGTCGCGGTCGATGGCGTCGGCGTGCCCGTAGTGCACGTCGGCGGGCGTGTGCATGCCGATGCCGGTGTGCCGGTGGTGGTGGTTGTAGGCGTGCACGAATTCGTCCAGGAACTGCCGTGCGTGGGCGAGGGAGACGAACCGGTCGGGGAAGACGGGCAGGTACTTCATCGTCTTGAACAGCGCTTCGGAGTAGGGGTTGTCATTGGACACGTGCGGTCGGGAGCGGGACGCGGTCACGCCGAGATCGGCGAGCAGGGTGCGGACGGTCTTCGACGTCATCGAGGGGCCGCCGTCGGAGTGCACGACCTCGGGGGTGCCGTGGATCCCGAACGCGTCGGTCATCATCTCCTTGGCGAGTAGGCCGTCCTCGCAGGCGTGCACGATGGCGCCGACGATGTAGCGGGAGAAGATGTCGATCATCACGTACGCGTCGTAGTACGTGCCTTTGACAGGGCCGGCGAGTTTCGTGATGTCCCAGGTATAGACCTGCCCGACGGCGGTCGCGATCAGCTCCGGCACCTTCCGCGGCGGATGGGTCGCGAGCCGGCGCCGCTCCCGTACCTGCGTGTGCTCGCGCAGCACCCGATACATGGTCGAGACCGAGCCCACGTATTCGCCGCGCTCGAGCAGGATGGGATAGATCTGCAACGGCGGCTTGTCGACGAACTCGTCACTGTTGAGCGTGGACAGCACCAGCGACCGCTCGACGCTCGAGAGCTTGTTCGCTGGGGCAGGACGAGCCGACGGCGGCTCGGGGTCCGGTCGGCGTGCGCGGGAGGCGGCGCGGGTCGCGGTCGCACGCGCCACGCCGGTCAGGGCTGCCGCCTGCCGGGTCGGCACGTCCGCGGCGGCCAGTTCGACGTAGGTGTTCATGAGCGCTTCCCGCGCCGCGGGTCGGTGTCCGCGCTCTTGGAGATCTGCCCCAAGAGCGCGTGCGCTTTTCCCATGATCTCCAACGCCGTCCGCGTCATCGACAACTCCACCTCGGCCTTCCGCAGTTGCGCCTTCAACCGGGCGTTCTCGGCCTGCGCGGCGCTGGGACGACCGACCGCTTCGCCGGGGTTCTTGCCCTCCAGCAGACCCGCGTCGCGCTGCTTGCGCCACTCCGAGATCAGCGACGAGTACAGGCCATGTCGGCGCAGGTATCCCGCGCCCTCACCCGTCTCGCACGCGACCTCGTACTCGGACAGGTACTGCAACTTCTGGCCCGGCGAGAACGAACGCCGACGCGTCGGCCCGTCCGGGATCGAGGGTGCGCTCACGACTCCATCATCGGCCGCGACGACCGCGACCGGGGAACTCAAACTCATCAGATTGGTGATCCTTCAACTCGCCCCACGAGGCGGACTTGCTATAAACCGGTGGACTCACTCAACCCTGACACGTAGGGTGCCGGGGATGTAGCAGAACCGGTCGAAGCAGTAGTGGGAGCGGAACAGCGCCCGCCGGTCGTTCTCTCTGCAACCTCGCCGTTTACCGATCAGGACACGTTTGACGGCGGGAGGGTCGCGATTAGTTCGTCTACCCATGTTCCGAGTCGCTCGGTGTGTTCGTCTCGGAGGGGCAAGATGCCCGCGTCGATCAGGAGCGACCTGAGGTGATGTCTGGCCTGCCCCGGTGGGCAAGCATCGAGGCTGGCATGGGTGATCGAGGTCTCCGCGCCGATGGTCTGCAGGAGGGCTTTCGGGATGGGCTTGAGCAGCCACCGCATGGTCGAGTCGGGCCGGCCCCGCTGTGCAAGCGCGGCGGGAGTTCTGTGAGCGGGACGGGGATGGTGCCTGTTGCCGAGGAGAGTAGCTGTCGGACGCTCAGGGTGACGGAGCAGCGTATGCACGTCCGCTCGAAGTGTTGATCGCCGGCCGCACCGCAGGTAGCACACACGTAGTCTCGTGTTGCTCCGGCGCATGGCCCGCAGATCCGCTCCCCCGTCTCGGAAAACCCGATGAGGGCTTTGACCTGGTCGCAGGTGGGGCATGTGTTCGGGGTGCGGAGCACGCGCCGGTAGCAGCCGGTGCAGACAGGGCCGATCGGCCACGTCGTCGTGTGAACGGGCCGCGCGAGATGGCAAACAACGCACTCAGCATCGGTGGTCTGATAGCAGGACTTGCAGAGATCGGTACTGCCGTTTTGGCTGCGTGCGGCGATTGGGCGTTCTTGTCCGCAGTGCCCGCACGCCCGGACGGGCGCCTTGTGGCAGCGTTTGCAGTAGTCGTCGCCGTCGACGACCGCGGTGACGTGGTCGACGCGACCGCAGCCTGCGCAGTCTCGCTTGGGTCGGGCGCAGTGACCGCACAGAGCGGCGCCGTCGCTTGTTCGGGCGCTGGGTGTTCGTGATCGGTGGCAGTTGGAGCATTCCTCGCGCCTGCTGGCGTTGTAGCACGGGCGGCATAGCCCACCTCCCTCAGGGAGCCTTTTCGAGCGCGGTGCGGTCGTGCCGCATTCGGAGCATGGATGCTCCGGGAGTGCTTTCACGGCGTAGTTCCGGGGCGGTTGATCGTCGTGCGCCGCGCCGTCACCCGACTCTTCGGCGACAGGGTCTCCCCCGCCACCTTCTGGTTCGAGGCCTCCACGATGCGAGGCTCGATGAGGTCATTGGGCGTGCATCCCAGGATGTCGCACAGTGCGATGAGTATCGACATGCTCAGCCGTTGAGGATGTCCGGTGACGAGTCGGTAGGTCTGCTCCCGGGAGAGCGAGACACCGCGCTCAGCGAGGCGTGGCTGCAGATCCGTCGTAGCAAACATGCCCTGCTCGGCCATCTTGGCGCGCAGGTGCCAGACGTAGTCCATTTCCTTCATCGCGGTTCCTCCTGAAGGTCGAGGCCGTACCGCGTGTGGATGGCCTGGGTGAGTAGACGATTCCGATACTCATTGGAAACGCCCACATAGATCGCGGTTGTCGATGAGAGGGCTTGTCAAGTTTTCTGTGTAAGCGGTTCGGAATTGGTGGTCAGAGGTAGGGGTTGATTCGCTCGGGGTAAGCCAGGGCGAGTTGCTCAAGGGCTTGTTTCCAGTTCGTCGTGACGTTGCCCTCGATGAGTCGGCCGCTGGCTTTGCGCTTGCTCGCGGGCAGGCCGCGTTCCTTCTCTCGTTCGCGGGCTCGTTTGTCCTCGATGTCGCAGATCGCGAGCCAGAGCAGCTTGACCGCAGCAGCGTCGTTGGGGAAATGGCCACGGTTCTTGGTGATCTTCCGCAGCTGGTAGTTCAGCGATTCAATCGCGTTCGTCGTGTAGATCACCCGCCGCAGCTCGGGCGGGAACGCGAGGAACGGGGTGAACTTGTCCCAGGCGTCCTGGAACGATTTCACCGCCGACGGGTATCGCTTCCCGAGCTCGGACGCGCTGAACTCCTCGAGCGCCTCGAGGGCGGTGTCCTCGTTCGCAGCCTGGTAGATCGGTTTCAGCGCGGCGGCGACGGCCTTGCGGTCCTTGTAGTTCACGAACCGCATCGCAGCCCGGATGAGATGCACGACGCAGGTCTGCACGGTCGCTTCCGGCCACGTCGCCGCGATCGCCTCGGGGAACCCGGTCAGCCCGTCGCAGCAGACGATCAGCACGTCGCGGACGCCGCGGTTGGCGAGTTCGGCGCACACCGACGCCCAGAACTTCGCACCCTCGGTGGCCTGCACCCAGATCCCCAGGACGTGCTTGATCCCGTCCATGTCGACCCCGACAGCGATATGAGCGGCCTTGTTGCGGACATGCCCGCCATCGCGGATCTTCACGATGATCGCGTCCAGATAGATCACCGGATACAGCGACTCGAGCGGCCTCGTCTGCCAGGCGAGGACCTCGTCGGCGACCTGGTCGGTGATCTTCGAGATCGTCTCATGGCTGAGCTCGGTGCCGATCGTGTTCGCGAGATGGTGCTGAATGTCGCGGATCGTCATCCCGCCCGCGTAAAGCGAGATGATCATCCCATCCAGCCCGTCCAGCCGCCGCTGCCCCTTCGGGACCAGCATCGGCGTGAACGACCCGTTCCGGTCGCGCGGGACCGCAAGCTCGATATCACCGATCTCGGTCGACACCGTCTTCGGCGTCGACCCATTGCGGGAGTTCGGATACAGCGACGCCTCGGCATCGCCGCGGTCGTAGCCGACATGCTCCGTCAGCTCCGCATCCAGCCCCCGCTCCAGCGCCGCCTTCAACATCCCGCCCAGCATCCCGTGCTCGCCCGTCAAGGGCTCGCCCGCGTCGATCTTCGCGAAGATCTCATCCATCGCTCCCGACGCCTTCAACTGATCAGCAAGCTCCTTCTGCCTCCGACGACGCTCCTCGCGCTCCGGGCTGATCGCATCCATAGTCACAGTGTTTCTCCTTCAGGGGGGTGAACCTCACCCCCTTACACAGACCATTTGACGTTGATACTGGGAACAGCTGGCGCGGGGCATGACCCACCATTTGACTGGCGGCTCCCTGGGGTCTGCCTTTAGCGTGATCTGTCTGCCGCGCGCCAGTTGAAGTGTCGGTCGGCCGGGCATGACCTCATAGGAGCGTGACCTCGGACCGGTCTCATCAACGTCTTGTCTGCCCTGCCCGGCCGACACTTCCCATTGTGAAACACATTCGAAGGGAAGTACACGATGCATGCTGGATCGCACGTCGTCGCGGGGGTGGACACGCACAAGGACACCCACTTCGCGGCGGTGATCACCGTCACAGGTCAGCAAGTGGGGGCTGCCGAGTTCCCCGCCACCGAGTCAGGCTACCGGGCGTTGACCGAGTTCATCACCTGCCACGGGCCGCTGCTGCGCGCGGGGGTCGAGGGCACCAACGCCTACGGCGCTGGCCTCTCGCGTCACCTTCGCGAGGTCGGCGTGCCGGTCGTGGAGGTGCTGCGTCCGGCTCGGCAGCTGCGGCGGATGCGCGGCAAGTCTGATCAGATCGACGCCTACGCGGCCGCGCAGATTGCGCTGGCCGACGTGGACACCGTAACCGCGAAGACCAGCGCCGGGACCGTCGAAGCGATCCGGGTGACTTTCGCCGCCCGTCGCAGCGCGATTAAGGCCCACTCTGAGGTGATCACTCAGATCAAGTCGTTACTGGTGACCGCTCCGGAGCCTGTCCGCGCCGAATACCGACACCTGGCCACCGGGCGGCTGATCAGCATGCTGGCGAACTCACGCCCCCGCGTCGGTGACGACGAAGTCGCCGCACGCACCCGCGTCGCGCTCAAACGGCTCGCGACCCGGTGCCGGCAACTGGACGCCGAGATCGACAGTCACGACACCGATCTCCACGACCTCGTCTCGCAGGTCAACCCTGGCATCCTCCAGGTCCACGGCATCGCTGCCACCACGGCTGCGCAACTACTGATCACCGCCGGAGACAACCCCGACCGGATCGGCTCGGAAGCCGCCTTCGCGATGCTCTGCGGCGCCGCGCCGATCCCGGCATCATCGGGCAAGACTAGTCGGCACCGCCTCAATCGCGGCGGCGACCGGCACGCCAACTCCGCGCTGCACCAGATCGCGAAAGTCCGGCTGGGCACCGATCCTGACACGCGCGCCTACGCGGCCAGGCTCACCGCAGCAGGCAAGAGTAAGAAGGACATCCTGCGCTGTCTCAAACGCGCCATCGCCCGACAGGTGTTCCACCTCATCACCAACCCACCGGTGATCGAACACAGCGACGATCTGCGACCGGCCCGTCAGGCACTCGGGCTCACACTCGCGAACGTTGCCGACGCCCTCGGCTGCAGCATCATGAAGATCTCTCAACTCGAACGCGGCACCATCCGCGACGTCCGATTCCTCCGGCACTATCGTGCCTGGCTCACGGCCACACCCGAGCTCCAACTCGCGGCTTGACAAACAATAGGAGCATCAGGCTCGACGCTCTACGCATGGATCTACGCCCCCGAGCAGAAGCACCGACAGCTCTGGCAGTACCTGCCTCGCGGGCAGCGCAAGCGCCGCCGCCGACAGGGCCGGCGGGTGCATTCCGAGCGGATCAAGTGGCGCACCTCGATCCACGAGCGCCCCGCCCTGGTCGAGGACCGTATCGAGTTCGGGCACTGGGAATCCGACAGCGTCCTCGGTCTGCGCGGCACCGGTGGGCTGCACACCACCGTGGAACGCCGCGCCCGGTACCTGCAGGCCGTGAAGATCCCCGCCATCGCCGCCGCGCCCACCATCGACGCACAGCTGAGCGTGTACTCGCCGCTACCCGCCCACGCCGTCCGCTCCGTGACGGCGGACAATGGGTCCGAGTTCGCGTTCCACTACCAACTCGCCGACGCCCTCGCCATCCCGACCTACTTCGCCGACCCGTACTCGGCATGGCAGCGGGGCACGAACGAGCACTTCAACGGCCGCATCCGCAAATACCTCCCGAAAGGCACCAGCTTCGAAGACCTCACCCAAACAGACCTCGACGAGATCGTCACCGAGATCAACAACCGACCCCGCCGAGTCCTCGGCTGGGCAACCCCCGCCGAGATCTTCAACGAACTATGCTCAAGCCAAGCCACACCACGTTGCACCTCGAACTAGAACCCGGGCCTCGTGACAGTGTCTCAACCCCGGCGTATCGTCGCCGGTATGAACGACAGCGCATACGGCATCATCCCGTCATACCTTCTCGCCCGCCTTGCCGAGTCTGGGCGCTTTCCCCGGGCGGCGGATGCTGCGCGCCAGACCCTGCTCGCCGGGCGTCCGACTTTCCGCGCCCGCATCGACCTGTCCATCGACGAACAGGGCGATCTCGTCGCCGAACTGTCGGATGCGCCGAACCGCACGATCAGCGACGCGCAGAACACCGAGACGCTGCCGGGTGTCATCGTGCGCGCCGAAGATGATCCGGCCGTCGACGACGTCAGCGTGAACCAGGCGTTCGACGGACTCGGGGCGACCTTCGAGATGCTGCTCAGCGCGTTCCGGCGCAACTCCCTCGACGGCAACGGAGCTCCACTGGATGCGTCCGTGCACTACGGCACCGACTACGACAACGCCTTCTGGGACGGCGAGCGCATGGTCTTCGGCGACGGTGACGGCGAGGTGTTCCGCGGCTTCACCGGTTCGATCACCGTCATCGGCCACGAACTCGCGCACGGCGTCATCCAGCACACGGCGAACCTCGAGTACCAGGGCCAGCCCGGCGCGCTGAACGAGTCGATCGCCGACGTGTTCGGCGCTCTCACCGAGCAGTACGGCGAAGGACAGACCGCAGACCAGGCGACCTGGCTGATCGGCGCAGGCATCTTCACCGACGAGGTTCAAGGCAAAGCTCTGCGGTCGATGCTCGAACCCGGCACCGCATACGACGACGACGAGCTCGGCAAGGATCCGCAGTCGGCGCACATGAGCGACTTCGTGCAGACGACGGAGGACAACGGCGGCGTGCACATCAACTCCGGCATCCCGAACCGCGCGTTCGCGCTCACTGCGACGGCTCTCGGCGGCAACGCATGGGAGCGTGCCGGCCTCACCTGGTACAACGCCCTGACCGGCACGCTGGCGAGCACGGCGAGCTTCCGGGATTTCGCCGATGCCACGATCGCCGCCGCCGTCGACGACGAAGTCGCAACAGCCACTCGCGCAGCATGGACCACCGTGGGAGTCTTGGATGATGCGCGACGCAGCCCCTCCGAGTGACGCAGCCCCTCCGAGTGATCCGGACGCGGAGCCCGGCTTCCGCATCGTCGTGATCCGCACAGGTGGTGTCGCCGGCATCCGTCGGCGCTGGCATGTAGAACCGCCACGCGACGAGGAGTCGCGCTGGATCGAATTGATCGATCGCTGTCCGTGGGAGGCCCCGGCCCCCACGCCGCCCGGTGCGGACCGGTATGTCTGGAGCATCCGGGCCCGCACCCCCGAGATGCGACGCGAACGCGATCTGCCGGAGTCGGCGCTCGACGGACCATGGCGCCAGCTCGTCGATGCCGTGCGCGCCGCTGCGGCAGACTGACACGGCCGCTCAAGGTGCGGGGCGCGGCTCCAGCATCACTCGGGTGACGGGCAGAGACTCCGGATGCTCCTGCTGCAGCCACGTCATGATCTTCTCCCGCACGAGGCAGCGCAGATCCCACTGGTCGTCAGAGTTCGCGGCCGAGATCTTGAAGCGCAGCGTGACATGGCCGCCTTCGGATCCGGTCACGAGCACGTTCGCCGAGCGCCGGTCCCAGGCGTCTGAGGCCTCGATGATCTCCATGAACTTCTCGCGCACAGCATCCACAGGCACCCGCCAGTCGAGGTCCATGTAGACGGTGCCGAGGATCTTGTCGGATCTGCGCGTCCAGCTCTCAACCGGCTTCGACGTGAAGTACGTGCAGGGCAGGATGAGTCGCCGCTCGTCCCAGATGTAGACGACCACGTACGACAGGTTGATCTCGCCGATGCGCCCCCACTCCCCCTCGATCACGACGACGTCTCCGACACGGATCGCGTCGGTGAAGGCGATCTGCACACCGGCGATGAGGTTGCCGAGCGTCGACTGCGCCGCGAGGCCGGCGATGATGCTGACGACGCCGGCAGAGGCGAGGATGCTGGTGCCCACAGCCCTGACTTCGGGGAACGAGAACAGCACCGCTCCGATCGCGATGATCGAGATCAGGACGACCACGAGACGGTTCAGCACAGTCAACTGGGTCTGGCGCCGTCGCGCCTCAGGGCTGGTCGCGTCGCGCCTGCTGTCGTACTGCATGAGTCGTTCCATGCCGAATGTGACGACCGTCGACAGCAGCCATGCGCCGACGAGCACGACGGCGATCAGCAGGACGCGCTGCAGTACCGGCCACCACGACAGCGCAGACGGAGCGGTGACGGCGCACGTGATCCACACCGCGATCAGGAACGCCAGGATCATCCCCGGCGTGCGGATGCGGCGTTCGAGTTCGCCGATCCAGGCCGAGCGCCCGCGGGCGCGCGCCGCCACGAACCGTACTCCGATGACGACCACCGCCACGATCGCGACAGCGATGAGCAGGGCGACGATCGTCTCCACCCACGCGGCCCAGTCCAGGTTCGAACTGACGGACGCAGTAACGCCGAAGAAAGAAGGCATCGTCCCACCCTAGACAAGGTCGTCGGGCAGTGAGAACCCCCTTGCTTCCGCGGCACCTGCGGCGCACTCTTTATTCGATGAGGGTGCTGGATTCGATGAGGGTGCTGGATTCGATGAGGGCGCGCCGCATCAGACAGGTGAACCGTCCGCAGCAAAGGAGCTGTCATGTCGCAGAAGATCATCCCGAACCTCTGGTTCAACCAGAACGCCGACGAAGCCGGCGCGTTCTACACCGACGTGTTCCCCGGTGCCACGGCGATCATCGGCGCACGGTACCCCGATGACGTGCCCGACTGGCAGGCGGACTTCAGCGGCAAGACCCTGACGGTCGACCTCGTCATCGACGAATACCTGCTCACGTTGATCAATGCCGGAGACGAGTTCCGCCCGAACGCGTCGGTGTCGTTCATGCTGAACTTCGATCCGCTGCGCTTCGACGGCGACCGCAATGCCGCGCGCGCCAGCCTCGATGAGACCTGGGCGAAGCTGTCCGACGGCGGTGCCGTGCGGATGGAACTCGGCGAGTACCCGTTCAGCCCGCGCTACGGCTGGGTCGAGGATCGCTATGGCGTGAACTGGCAACTGCTGCTGGCGAACCCCGAGGGAGAGCCGCGACCGTTCCTGATCCCGCAGCTGATGTTCTGCGGCCCGGTGCAGAACAAGGCGCGCGAGGCGGCGGAGTTCTACACCTCATTGTTCCCGGACGGCGAGGTCGGCTTCATCGCCGAGTACCCGACGCAGACCGGTCCGGCGGATGCCGGCAGCGTGATGTTCGGCGAGTTCCTGCTTGCCGGGCAGTGGTTCTCGATGATGGATTCGGCCGTCGAGCAGGACGTCACATTCGACTGCGGGGTCTCGCTCGAGGTGCGCGTCGTCGATCAGACGGAGCTGGACCGCTACTGGGACGCGCTGACCACCGCGCCCGAGGCGGAGGTCTGCGGCTGGCTCGCCGACAAGTACGGCCTCAGCTGGCAGATCGTTCCGGAGAACATGGGCGAACTCATGCAACGCCCTGGTGCGTACGAGAAGATGATGCAGATGAAGAAGCTCATCATCGCCGACTTCTGAGGACCACATGGGACTTTTCACGCAGAAACCCGACGATCCGGGCCCCTGGGCATCGCTGCCGGGAGAACCGCTGGATCAGGATGCCGTCGACAGGCTCGACGGCGCGGCCACCGTCGATCCGCTCGAGATCGGATTGGGCGCGCAGACCACGTCGATCGTCTTCCCCGTCGCTCCGGTTCTGGAAGAGGGCGCCGAGCCGACCGACGCCGAGCCGGCGGACTGACCGTCCCCGCGGGACGTTGAGCGAGCACACCCCGCGGGACGTTGAGCGAGCGCCAGCGAGACGAAACGCGTTGAGCGAGCGGAGCGAGTCGAAACGATGCTCAGTCGATCGACTCCGGCCGCGCTCCCAGCCCGACGAACCTTCCGGTGAGGTACGTGAGTCGCGGGTGATCACGCAGCATCCGCAGCGGGAACGGCAACGATGCACCCGGTGCACGCGACGCGATCAGCGGGCCCTGCAGCCGTCGCTGCACGAACTGGGTGAGCCGCACCGGCCAGGTGCGGCGGCGCTGCACGCGGCGCAGGTCCTTCGCCCGTGGCGGGCGCGCGCGCAGCACCGGGCCGAGGATGCGAGCAGCGGCGACAGCATCCTGAATCGCGAGATTGATGCCGACGCCTCCCGCCGGCGACATCGCGTGCGCGGAGTCGCCGATGCACAGCATCCCCTCGGCGTACCAGCGGCACAGCCGCTCGAGCCGCACCCGCAGCAGGTGCACGTCGTCGGCCGTGACGGTGGCGACAGCATCCGCCATGCGAGGCGAGATGCGTGCGATGCGTTCGCGCATCTTGACCACGTCGCCGTCGGATCCGGTCCAGGTGCCGGCGGGGATCACGTGCGCGATCTGGAAGAAGTCGCCTCGGTCTATCGTGATGATCATGCCGTCGCCCGCCTGGATGAACGGGTAGACCTCGCCGTCGCGCCTGGTCAGCCGGAACCACAGCACGTCCATGGCGGCGGCGCTGCCGGTCGGAGTCAGACCCGCGGCCGCGCGGATGTCGGAGTCGCGGCCGGATGCGTCGACGACGAGGCGTGCGCGGATGGTGACGTCGCCGTCTGGGCCGGATCCGGTGACGCCCGTGATGCGGGTGCTTTCACGGATGAGCCCGTCGATCCGCGTCGAGCGGAGCAGGCGGAATCCCGGATGCTGCGCCGCTGTGTCTGCGAGCAGGTCGAGGAAGTCCCACTGCGGCATGAACGTCATGACCTTGCGGCGAGTGGGCAGTCGGGTGAAGTCGGCGAGGGTGAGCTCGGTGCCTTGCCAGCTCAGGCGCACGCGGGGCATGTCGTCGTGCGGTCGGGCGAGGAACTCGTCGAGCAGGCCGAGTTCTGCGAGCAGGTCCTGGGTGGAGGGGTGGATGGTGTCGCCGCGGAAGTCACGGAGGAAGTCGGCGTGCTTCTCGGCGACGGTGACCTCGAGACCCTGGCGCAGTAGCAGGAGCGCCATCATGAGCCCGGCGGGGCCACCGCCGACGATCACGCAGTCTGTGTCGATGTGGGTGGTCATGGGTCAACGATCCCTGGTGCGTGCCAGCTGGTCAATCACCACTTCGCACCTGTTTTCGTGTCGTGAATCACGGTGCGGTGGTGGCGATCGAATGGCAGTAGTCATCGCCGTTACGGTTGAAGGATGACGATCATCGCCGCCGCAGACGGCTCCGCCCTGGGCAACCCAGGACCGAATGGCTGGGCCTGGTACATCGACGACGCGAACTGGGCGGCCGGCGGTTCGCCGCACGGCACCAACAACCAGGGCGAGCTGCAGGCCGTGCTCGAGCTGCTTCGGGCGACGGCCGGCACCGACGAGCCGCTGCTGATCATGTGCGACAGCAAGTACGTCATCGACTCGATCACCAAGTGGATGCCGGGATGGAAGCGCCGCGGATGGCGCAAGGCCGACGGCGCCCCTGTGCTCAACCGCGAGCTGATGGAGTCGCTGGATGACGCGATGCACGGCCGCGACGTGAGGTTCGAATGGGTCAAGGGCCACGCAGGCCACGACCTCAACGAGGCCGCCGACGAGCGCGCGAACGGCGCGGCGAGGGCGTATCAGGCGAAGCAGGAGCCGCGACGCGGGCCCGGGTTCACGATGGCGACGGATGCCGGAGCCGCCGTCGCCGCGTCCGCCGCCGTGGCTGCAGGGGCACACCAGCCGGTCCCTGAGCCCGTCGAAGGGCCCGGCACCCCGACCGCACACCCGTCGGTCCCTGAGCCCGTCGAAGGGCCCGGCACCCCGACCGCACACCCGTCGGTCCCTGAGCCCGTCGAAGGGCCCGGCACCCCGATGACGCTGCCGTTGTGGGCCGAGGCATCCGATCTGCTCGATGGTCTCGACGACGCGGCCGATGTCGCTCCGGTCGAGTTGCACGTCACGCTGTCATCCGCCGAGCTGTCGCGCCTCCGCTCCCGAGCCGAGGCACAGGGCATCTCGCTGGAAGACGCCCTGCGGCGCCTGATCTGACCCTTCGACAGGCTCAGGGATCGGATCAGATCTCAGCCGTCAGCCACGCGACCACGACGTCGCCGATCATCGATCGAAAGTGCCCGCGTCGATCCTCTGCGAGCAGGTCGCGATCGAAGAGGTACCCGAAGGTGTGCTGGTTGGCGACCTGGAAGAAGCAGTACGAGCTGATCAGCAGGTGCACGTCGAGCGCGTCGACGTCTGCCCGCACGCTCCCCTCAGCCCGACCTCTCTCGAGCACGGTCTCGAGCACGGCGACCGCCGGCTGATTCACTGTGCGCAGGCCATCGAGTCGCTTGATGAACTCGCCGTGGTGGATGTTCTCGATCGACACCAGACGGATGAAGTCGGAGTGGTTGCGGTGGTGGTCGTAGGTGAGCTCGGCGATCTGCCGAAGCGCCTCCACCGGTGCGAGGTCGCCCGCGTGGATCGACTGCTCCTTCTCGCGGATGCCTCGGTAGGCGTTCTCGAGCACCGCGAGGTAGAGCTGCTCCTTGCCGCCGAAGTAGTAATAGATCATCCGCTTCGTCGTCTTGGTGCGCTCGGCGATCTCGTCGACGCGCGTACCGGCGTAGCCGGATTCGGCGAAGGCCCCGGTGGCGACTTCGAGCAACTCGGCGCGGGTCCGCTCTGCATCGCGCTTTCGCACGACCGGTTCGCTCACTCTGTCCACCCACACATCATGCCCCACCCGCCAGCACTCGCCGCGGATTCACCACCATCAGCTGATGCGCAGTGGCATCGTCCAGGCCGGCTGCGCGCAGCTGCGGCAGCACGCTGTCGAACAGGTGGCCCATGTGCCAGTTCGGCACGTGAGCGGCTCGCCACGAGGGCGGCGTGACCCGGCTGAACACAGCAGCGTCATGCGACAGCACGAGGCGATCCACGTAGCCGGCGTCGAGCAGGGCGAGCAGCATCCGGATGCGATCGGCATCACGGCCGACGTGGTCCATGCCGAAACGATCGAAGCCCAGGTAGGAACCTCGGTCCGCGAGCCCGCGGAGATACGACAGGTCGAGCGAGTCACCGCTGTGCCCGATCACGACGCGATCGAGCGGCACGCCCAGCCGCTCGAGTTCGTCCTGCTGGGCGATGCCGCCGCGGGCCGCGGCATCCGAATGCGTCGTGATCGGCACATCCGTGCGCAGGTGCGCCGTGGCGGCCGCCGTGAACACGCGCTCGACATCGGGGGTCAGCCCCGAGCCGTCCGAGGCGATCTTGATCATCCCCGCGCGCACCTGTGTGCCGGCGATCCCGCGCTCGATGTCTCCGATGAAGAGGTCGACGAGCGGGTCGGGGCCGTCGACGACGAGCCCCGGCCCGTTGAGCCGGAAGTACGGCGGCAGCACGGATGCCGCGTAGCATCCGGTCGCCGCGACGATCTGCACCGGCACCCGGGCCGCCACCTCGGCGACCCGTCGCACGTCCCGGCCGAGGCCGATCACTGTGAGGTCGACCACGGTACGAACACCGCGCTCGTGCAGCGAAGAGAGGGTCTGCACGGCGCGTTCGATGCACGCCTGCTCATCCCATTCCGGATGAGGCATATTGACGTCGAGCTCAGGGTCGGTGACGAAGACGTGCTCGTGGATCAGGGTGATCCCGAGCTCGTCGCCGTCGACCGGACCCGAGAACGTCGGAACCGAACGCGCCATGCAGTCAGCTCACTTCGAGGTCGAGCGGATGGCCTCGTACACCGCGAGCGAGTCGCCCGTGAACGTGCTGGAGAGGTACTCCTCCGCCTTCTCGCTGAAGGCGTCGCGGTCGACGTCCTCGATGACCTCCCACTCGCCGCCGCTGCGCCACTCCTCGAGCACCGCTTCCTCTTCTTCGATGACACACGCGGTGACCTCGGTGACGGCCTCCTCCGTCGCGGCGGTCAGGGTCTCCTGCTGCTCGTCACTGAGCTCGTTCCAGATCGGGCCCATGATGACGAGGTTGGTGTTCAGTTGGTGCGAGCTCAGGCTGACGTAGTCCTGCACCTCTTTGAGGTTCGAGGCCACGATGTTGGTGATCGGGTTCTCCTGACCGTCGACCGTGCCCTGCTGCAGGGCGAGGTAGAGCTCCTCGTATGCGACCTCGGTCGCGGTCGCGCCGAGGGCCTTGGCGTTCATGAGGAACTGCGGGGATCCGGGGAAGCGCATGCGCAGTCCCTCGAGATCCTCCGGCGTGCGGATGGCGGTGTTCGCGGTGAACTGGCGGGCCCCGGCCGACCAGGCACCGAGGGTGTGCACGCCGGACTCCTCTTCGAACGCCTCGGTGACCGTGTCTGAGGCATCGCTGGCCATGAAGGCTGCGAGGTGATCGGCGTCGTCGAACGCATAGGCCGCATCGAGCACGCTGATCGGCTCGTAGACGGCACCGAGCGCGGACGCGCCCTGGATGTCGATGTCGATGTCGCCCGAGGCGACGGAAGCGATGCGATCGGCGTCGCCTCCGAGCTGACTGGACGGGAAGATCTCGATCTCCAGTCCGACATCGGCGGCGGCGACCTCGTCGGCGATCACCTGCGCACCGCAGCGGTGCTGCGGCTGGTCTTCGTTGTAGCTGTGGGCGAGCGTGAGCTTCTGCGTCGCCCCGGCGTCTCCGCTGTCGCCGGTGGTGGCGTCGCCTCCGGCGCCGGAGCAGGCGACCAGCATCATCGCTGGTGCGGCGGCAAGGGCGATCCACATCGTTCGCCGCGTGCGTCGTGCGTTCATCGATTCTCTCCTCTTTCTGGTGCTGTTTCGGGTGTTGCGTCTGGTGATGTCGGGTGGGGCGTCGTGGTCGCCTCCGCGGCGACAAGATCGTCGAGATCGTCGAGCATCGCTCTGCGGTCGGCGCGCTGCCCCGTGAAGATCTCGAAGGCGTCGGCGGCCTGGTGCATCGCCATGCCGAGTCCCGACATGGTGCGGATGCCGCGGGCGCGAGCCGCCTGCAGCAATGCGGTGTCCGCCGGTCGGTAGACGATGTCGGCGACGCGGATGCCGTCGGGCAGCATCGCGCTCTCGAACGGGGTGCCGGGGTGCGCGGCCATGCCCACCGGTGTCGCGTTGACGATCAGGTCGGTGTCGGCGATGAGGCCTGGCAGCTCGTCGATGTCGGCCGCGCGCACTTCCGCGGTGGTCAGCTCGCGCACCTGACCGGCGAGCAGGTCGGCGCGCTCTCGCACCTGGTCGATGAGCACGAGCTCCGCGATCGGATGCTGCGCCAGCGCCGTGGCGACGGCAGAGCCCGCGCCTCCCGTGCCGAACAGCACGACCCGTCGCAGTCGCTCGTCGCCGAAGGCGTCTTTCAGAGCGGCCGCGAAGCCTGTGACGTCGGTGTTGTGGCCGATGGCACCGGCATCCGTGAACACGACCGTGTTCACCGCGCCCACGGCACGCGCGCTGTCACTGAGCCCGTCGAGCAGCGGGATGATCGCCTGCTTGACGGGATGTGTGATGTTCAAGCCGTTGAATCCCAGCCGACGTGCGGAGGCGAGCAGGGTGCGCAGCGAAGCGGTCGTGCCTTCTTCCGGGGCGAGATCGATCGTGCGGTACACGTAGTGCATCCCGTGCCTGGCACCCTCGAATTCGTGCATCGGCGGCGTGAGCGATGGCGTGACACCCTCGCCGATCAGGCCGATCAGCACGGCCGGCCGGCGTACGAGCGCAGTGGCGAGCGTCACAGTCCCAGCACCCCCGGCAGCCACATCACGGCGCTCGGGAACGCGATAATGAGCACGCAGATCACGAGCAGCGGGATGATGAACGGCAGCGAACCGCGGAACACCTCTCCGATGCGGGTCTTCGACACCGCCGCCGTCACAAACAGCACGGTTCCCACCGGTGGCGTGAGGAGGCCGATCATGAGCGAGAGGATCATGAGCACGCCGAGCACGATCGGGTCGACGCCGATCGTGTTCCCGATCGGAAGGATGATCGGCACGGTCAGCACGAGGATCGCGGTCGCGTCGATCACGGTCCCGAGGATCAGCATGAGCACGGCGACGAGGATCAGGAAGACGGTCGGGCTATCGCTGATCGCGAACACCAGCTCGGTGAGCATCTGCGGCAGACGCTCCTTGGCGAGGATGTAGCCCAGCAGCGATGCCGAGGCGACGATGATCATGATCGACGCTGTCGTCGTCACGGTCTCGGTGAGCGCCTTGATGAAGCTCTTCATGCTCAGCGAGCGCTGCAGCAGCCCGACGAGGATGATGTAGACGACTCCGACCGCTGCGGCTTCGGTGGGAGTGAAGAATCCACCGAGGATTCCGCCGAGGATGATGATCGGTGCGATGAGCGGCAGCAATACGCCCTTGGTCGACGCCACCAGTTCCGCGCGATCGAATCGCCCCTTCTTCACGTTGGGCATGCGCTTCACGAGCACCCACACCACGATGCACAGGCCGAGGGCCATGAGCAGGGCGGGGATGACGGATGCTGCGAACAGCGCTCCGGTGGAGACAGCGGCGAGTCCGGCATAGATCACGGCGGGAATGCTCGGCGGCATGACGGGCGCGATGAGCGCGGAGGTCGCGGAGATCCCGGTGGCGAAGCGGCGGCCGTAGCCGGCGCGGATCATGGCGGGGATCTGCACCTTGCCGAGTGCTGCGGCATCGGCGACGGCCGACCCGCTCATCCAGGCGAAACCGACGCTGGTGCCGATGGTCACGTAGCCGAGGTTGCCGCGGATGTTCGCGAGCCCGGCCTGGGCGAATCGGAACAGCCGGTCGGCGATCCCGGCGTGGTTGGCGAGCGCACCGAGGAAGATGAACAGCGGCACGGCGAGCAGCGGGAAGCTGCTGGCGGCGTTGGTCACCGTGCGCAGGGCCATGCCGAGGGACTGACCCTCCATGGCCATGTACACCAGCGACGGTCCGAGGAAGGCGAACGGCACCGGCACACGCAGTGCCAGCAGGAGGGCGATCGCAAGAGCGAGGAGTATCAGAGTCACAGTCCTGCCACCTCGACCTGGTCTTCTTCGATGTCGGCGGCTCTCGGGCCGTGCAGCGCGACGTCTGCGGCGGACAGCAGAGCGCGGATCGTCGTGCTCACGGTGCCGATCAACACCGGGATGTAGACCCATGACATCGGCAGACGCAGCACGGGAGACTTCACGATCCCCTGCGTGGAGATGAGCGCCCAGGCTTCGAGCGACAGGCCGATGCCTGCAGCGGCGACCACCAGCAGCGCGAACACCTGGATGATGCGCACGATCATCGGGTTGCGGATCGAGTCGGCGAGCTCGAGGGCGATGTGCCCGTTGCTCGTGACGAGGATGCCCATCGCGGCGAAGGTCGCCCAGAGCAGCGCGAAGCGGGCGAGTTCGCCGGTCCACGCGAGGCTCTCGAACGGCAGGTAGCGCTGCAGCGCCTGGTAGAAGACCAGGACGAGGATCATCATCACGGCGACCGCGCCGATGGTGACCTCGATCACGGTGATGATGCGGGCCAGCCGGCGCAGGATGCCGGTGGCGGGAGGTTGCTCTTGTGGGGTCACGAGACGCCTTTGTGCTCGGTGGATCGGGTACTGAAGACGAATGTACTGGTTGGTACATTGATTCGGCAACACCTCTGGGAAATTAATGTACAAACTGGTACGTTCACTGCCATGCACACCTCAATCGCTTCCGTCTGCCTGTCCGGAGGACTGCTCGACAAACTCCACGCCTGCGCTGAAGCAGGGTTCGACGGCGTCGAGATCATGGACGCCGATCTCATCGCCGCGCCGGAATCCCCCGAGGAGATCCGCGCCCTGTGCGAGCGGCTCGGACTGCGGATCGACATGTTCCAGCCCTTCCGCGATGCCGAAGGCGTCACGGAAGACGTGTTCGAGGACACTCTGCGCCGCGCAGAGGCGAAGTTCGAGATCATGAACCGGCTCGGCACCGATCTGATGCTGGTGTGCAGCAACGTCGGCACCGCGACGATCGACGACGACGAGGTGGCCGCACGGCAGTTGGGTGAGCTTGCGGACAGGGCCGCGGTGCACGGCATCCGCCTCGCCTACGAGGCACTCGCCTGGGGGCGCTTCGTGGACGATTACCGTCGCACGTGGTCGATCGTGCAGCGCGCGGATCGGCCGAACCTCGGCATCTGCCTCGACAGCTTCCACATCCTCTCGCGCGGCCACGACCCAGCTGGCATCGAGGAGATCCCGGCCGAGAAGATCTTCTTCCTGCAGCTGGCCGACGCGCCGGCGCTCGACATGGACGTGCTGTCGTGGAGCCGTCATCACCGGCTGTTCCCCGGTGAGGGATCGTTCGATCTGGTGGACTTCATGACACATGTGGTGCGCGCCGGGTACACCGGCCCCTGGTCGCTGGAGGTGTTCAACGACACGTTCCGCCAGACCGATACGGTGCGCACGGCGGCGCACGCCCAGCGGTCACTGGTGTGGCTGGCCGACCGGACGGCCACGGCGAACGGCTGGGACGACGGGCGGCTCGGGTCTGCGCAGCCGGCGACGGCGCTCGACTTCGTCGAGGTCGCCGGCGCAGACCTCGCCGAGGTCGATGAGCTGCTCGCCCAGTTGGGGTTCGCCTTCGAGGGACGCCACCGCAGCAAGCCGGTGCGGCTGTGGAGCGCGGGCTCCGCGCGCGTGATCCTTAACGAGCAGGTGCGCCATGACGAGCCACGGCTTTCGGGGATCGGCCTGCAGGTTCCGGATGCCGCGGCCGCCGTCGACCGCGCGATCGCACTGGGTTCGCAGAGCATATTCCGTCGCACGTATGAAGGCGAGCAGAACCTCCGTGGCGTCCCGGCGCCGGACGGGACGCAGGTCTTCTGGAGCTCGCTGCCCGCCGAGGAATCCTGGCTGCAGGAGTTCGAGGGTGGCACCGACGCCGATGACGGTCTGGTCGGCGAGGTCGATCACATCAACCTCGCGTACGCGTGGCAGGACTTCGACGAGGCCGTGCTGTTCATGTCGAGCGCGCTGTCGCTGCATGCGGAGCCACCCGCGGATGTGCCTGGCCCTCAGGGGCTGATCCGCAGTCAGGTGATGCGCACCCCTGACGGCATCGTGCGCGTGCCGATCAACCTCGCACCTCCGACGGCGGCGCCCCCGGCTCGGCACATCGCCGTGCGGACGGATGACGTGTTCGCCGTCGCGCGGCGGGCGAAGCAGCGCGGCATCGATCACCTGCGCATCCCCGCGAACTACTACGACGATCTGTCGGCGCGGTTCGGCCTGCCCGAAGATCTGCTGGCGTCGCTGCGCGAGCTCGACCTGCTCTACGACCGCGACGCGGAGGGCGAGTTCATCCACTTCTACACGCGCACGATCGGCGACGTATTCTTCGAAGTGGTCGAGCGGCGCGGCGGGTACGACGGCTACGGCGGCGCGAACGCGCCGATCCGCCTCGCCGCGCAGCGGGCGATGGGGCGCTGAGGTCGGCCCGCCCGCACAACTCCGGAGCTTTTCGCCGGATCCGCGGTTTCGCGGCGCCGGGATGGGCCTCAACTGCAGTTTGTCCTGAGTTGTGCGGCGACCACCCGCGCACAACTCCTCGAGACCACAGCCGCAGGGCCCGGAACGCATCGGATCCGGGCCGTTCAGGTCTACTTCTGAGGAGTTATGAACGCGTGGGCTCCAGCACCTCGCGCTCGAGCCGTGCGAACGACTCCTCCATGCCGTCGGCCATGCCGGTGGCGAGGATCATGTCGCGCGTCTCCTTGTCGGGGTACTCGATGAGCACCGTGACGAGGGTGGCGCCGTCCTCTTCATAGAGGTTGAGGTCGTTGAGCGTCTGGGTCGGCATTCCCTGCATCCGCTCGGTGGTGACGGCACGGCGCGGAGCGTCGATGAGCAGCACCTCGCCCTCGAAGCCGAACGGCTCTCCCTCGGTGTCCCCGACCGGAGCCCAGGAGTTGCGGTACGACTGGCCGACCTCTGTGCCGACGACGGACTCCGTCATCTCCCAGCCGTCCG
The DNA here is from genome assembly GCF_000763375.1 of Microbacterium profundi. Lineage (NCBI taxonomy): Bacteria > Bacillati > Actinomycetota > Actinomycetes > Micrococcales > Microbacteriaceae > Microbacterium > Microbacterium profundi. The sequence goes on from NZ_JPSY01000001.1 coordinate 1,239,665, forward strand.
GTCCCAGCATCCACTTCTTCACAAGTTCGGCATCGTGGTGCGCGCGCCAGACCAGCTCGCGCGGACCGTTCACGAGGCGGGTGATTCGCACGTGCGTGTCGTCGAGCAGCTCGACCTGCGTGCCCTTGCCCTGCGCGTACTCGCGGAGGTCCTGCAGCACGGCATCCAACTGTGCCATCGCCATGCGCGTTCCTTCGACGGCACCCATCGCGACGACCTGCTCGAGAGCCTCGGCCGAATCGAAGTGGCTGGTGTTGATCATGCGGCTGCCGGCGTCCGTCGACTCGAAGCCGAACGTCATCCGCATCGCCGGCATGCCCTCGATCGGGTTGCCGTCGGCGTCCGCGAACGAGTCGATGACATCGAAGCCGTGCGGTTCGAGGATGTTCAGGAACTCCCACGAGCCGCCCGAGCGCTCGCCCTGCGGGCTGGTCATGTAATAGAGCGCCTTGCCGCCGACCGTGAAGTCGAACTCGGTGAAGGTTGCCGGCCATCCGGGAGGGCCCCAGAACCGCTCGAGCTGCGCAGGGTCGGTGAACGCGTGCCAGAGGCGCTCGATCGGAGCGGCGAAGTCGGCGGTGACGGTCATCGTGCGGTTCTCAGCATCCGTGCTGATGTCGGTGACAGGCATTTCAGTTCCCTCTCTTCGGTGAATTCTTCGGTGGATTGTTCGGTGATTCTCGACGCGGTGCGTCGGATGACAGGAGGTCGTCGAGGCGGGAGACGCGGGCCCGCCACAGCTCTTCGTATCGGGCCAGCAGCGCCCGAGCGCGCGCGATCATCTCAGGATTCGCGCGGACGAGCCGCTCGCGTCCCTCGGCGCGTTTGATGATGAGGCCGGCGGCCTCGAGGACCGCGACGTGCTTCTGCACCGCGGCGAAAGACATGTCGTAGTCGCCCGCAAGGGTCGACACCGACTGCTCTTCATTGATCGTGCGGCGCAGGATGTCGCGCCTCGTCGCCGTCGCCAGTGCGTGGAACACACGGTCGGTCTCCGCTTCGCTCAGTTCTCGTTGTGCAACCATTTGGTTGTACGTTACGACAAAGCGGATGCCGTGTCAAGAGGTTCTTGTGAGTTACGTCTTTAGATCGGACTAACCGCTTTACATCGGATTACCCGCCGCTCGATCGGACGTAGTCCGGGCTAAAGCAAGTGTCGGGAGATTGACAGCGGTGTGCGGCGCTGATCCTGCGGGCAAGCCACAACGCGTGACGAACCTGACGCTCCGCCCTCGGGATGGCAATGCAGCCAGCTGAGGTCACGCAGACGAGTCAGATCTTCAGACTGGCCCATGAGCGACGACGGTTTGACGAGTGAACCTCTAGACCTCGATTACGGGTGCTTTCTTGCTGACAGAGCCTGCGCCGAAACCCACACATCACCTGTTTCGGTGCCCTACGGTTTCGGCAGGGGGTTACGGCGGAGCGAGGCACGGCGTGTCGCGCTTCCCACCAGCACCGAGGATCCCCGGCCGCAAACGATCGTTTTCGGTGGGCTAAGGCGAGCAGGCTTGAACAGTCGGGGCGGGTATCTGGGGACCCCGCCCCGCCTGTGCATCGCGAGGCAGTGCTCGAGCGATGCGGTGGCGTGCTGTGCACGCAGGTACGTGCTCGTGGGGGCGAGCACGTACGTCTCAGGGCTGCACGACGGGGAGGCCTGTCGTGGCGGCGGCGTCTTCCAGGGAGCCGAGGTTGAGGAGGTCGGTGAAGCCGGCCTGCTTCATCAGGTCGATGGCGACTCCTGCCCGGTTACCTGAACGGCAGTAGACGAGGTAGGTGGCTTCGGGGTCGAGGTCCGGCAGCGCAGCTTGGAGGTCGCCGCCCGTGACGTCGAGCAGGAGGGCGCCGTCGAGGTGGCCGGTCGCGTGCTCGGCGGGGGTGCGCACGTCGATGATGACCGCGTCGGGGTCGAGGTCGGCCTGTGGTGTGGGTGTGCTGGCGCAGGAGGTGAGCGTGAGTGCGGTGATGACGGCGAGGGTGGTGAGGGTGAGGCGGCGCATGTGCGTCCTTTCGTTGTGAGGGAGCGAGGGTGTCAGCGGTCGCAGGCGCCGTTGGCGCAGTGGCGGGTGGGCTGCCTACTGAAGCGTTGGTGCAGGGCACATCCCGCGCACCACCCGAGGGTGGCTTCTAGGAGCAGGACTGTGAAGCAGGGTCCGCAGAGCCCGAGAGTCACGGGTAGCGGGACCATTCCAGCGCGCATCGTCACGCACGAGATAGCAGCGAGACCGAGGGCGAGCCACCAGGCGAAGACCTTCTGCGGCGCGCCTACCCAGTGCCGACGGCGGCGGCGTGTCAGAGCACGGCCGAGGGCGAGAGTGAGGGACAGCCGGTCGCTGATGAGTACGCGCGTCGTCATGTCGAGGAGGAAGAACATGCCGAACATCTGCAGCGGCCTGATGCTGTCGGAGGCGAGCGTGATGGTAAGAGCGGTGATGCCTATGGCGAGGAGGATGCCGGCGGCGATGCGGACGGCGTGCTCGTCGAGGACGGGCACCTCGTATCCGTCGACGTGTTCCCCGGCGCGGGGCGCGGTGTCGGTCGCGTGAGGCATCGGCTTCTTTCTGGTGGTGGTCAGGCGGAGAGCGTCTGAATGATGAGGGTGGCGAGCATGGTCAGCCCCACGGCCAGCACCAGAACCCCGAACCCGGTGCGGATGCCGGCAGCCGGGAGGCGATGCGACAGTGCCAGACCGATGAAGGATCCGGCGACGGCGAGCGCGGTGAAGGTGAGGACGATGGGCCAGTGGATGGCCACGGTCGTGATCTGGGTGAGGAAGCCGGCGGACGAGTTCACGGCGATGACTAGTAGCGATGTCCCCACTGCAGCGGCGATGGGCTGGCCGAGGAAGGTGAGGGCGGGGACGATGAGGAACCCACCGCCTGCTCCCAGTGCCCCTGTGAGGACTCCCACGCCGAGTCCCGTACCTGTCGTTCGGATCCCACGGACGACCGGCCGCGTCGGAGGGCGCCCCGCGCGTTCTCGTCGCGGCCGCATCATGGCGATCGCTGTGACGATCATGATCGCCGCGAACAGAACGGTGAGCACGGTTTCTGGTAGCAGCTGACCAGCCATCCCGCCACCGATTCCCCCGATCAAGCCGGTCGCCGCGAAGACGCCGGCGACTTTCCAGCGCACCTCGTGTCGGCGCACACGGAAGGCGGCGGAGACGGCGCTGGTGATGGCGACGACGAAGAGAGAGGAGACGATCGTCTCCCTCGTTCCGATGCCCAGGACGAGGGAGAAGATGGGGAAGGTGAGGATGGAGCCCCCGCCGCCGAGGAGCCCGAGTGCGACACCGACAAGGGCCGCGAGAGTCATCGCGAGGATGATGGAGGTGTCCACTCGAGCTCCTCGGCCGCTCAGGCGGCCGTCGGCCGAGACGGCGTCGCGGCGAGCCAGGCGTTGTAGCTGCCTTCGATCTCGATGACGTCGTGCCCGGCCCGGCGCAGGGCGCTGGCGACAACGCTATTGCGGACGCCGCTCTGGCAGTAGGTGAGGATCTTGCCGGCGGGCAGTTCGTCGGTGTGCCAGAGGGCCCGACCACCGGAGAGCTGCGCGGCGCCGGGGATGTGCCCGGCGTTGTACTCGGTACGGTTTCGCACGTCGAGGAGGAGCGCCGCGTCGACCTGGTCCAGGTCGGTGGGGGCGATCGTCTTGGGCTGCACCGTGGGGAGGCCATCGAGGGTGGTGATGAACCCGTCGACCTGATCGATGCCGACCCGCAGCAGATGATCTCGGAACCGGGCCGCGGCGTCCCCCGAGTCGATGAGGAGGACGAGCGGCCGCGTCTCGGTGTCGGGGTCGTAGACCCAGGCACCGTAGCTGGCTGCTCTCGCGACTCCGGGCACGTTCAGCGCGCCCTGAACAGTGCCCTCGTGCACGAGGGAGTGGTGGCGGGTGTCGACCATGATGACCCGGTCGGCGTCGATGTCGGCGTCAAGATCGAAGACGCTGCGCTCGAGGAGCGGAGAAAGTTCGCCCAGCACGGCCGGTCCGACGCGGTTCTGCCGCTTCATTCGTGCGAAGTAGGCGTGTGCGTCGGGCTGATCGTTCAGCAGCGTGTCGATGAATCCCTGCTCATCGCCGGCCTCGAGGTAGGGAGCCCACCAGGCGAAGCGCCGCTCGTATCCGACTGTCGAGCTCGGGACGGCGCCGAGCGCCTTGCCGCAGGCGGACCCCGACCCGTGCGCGGGGAGTACCTGCACGTAGTCGGGCAGGGTGAGGAAGTAGTCGCGGAGGCTCGCGAAAAGATCCCGTGCGCCGTCGAAGCGGGTGTCGATGCCGCCTGCGGCCTCGTCCAGCAGGTCCGGGCGTCCGACGTCCCCGACGAACACGAAGTCACCGGTGAGGACATAGCCCGGCTCGGAGGTCGTGGCGCCGTCGATGACGAGGAAGGACAGGTGCTCGGGGGTGTGCCCGGGAGTGTGGACCGCCTCGACCGTGATGTTGCCGACCGTGATGCGGTGACCGTGCATCATCCGGGTGCCGTCTTGGAACCCGACACCGTACTGCCAGTCCGGGCCGCCCTCGCCGGAGACGCACATCGTCGCCCCGGTACGGGCTGCGAGCTCGCGGGTGCCGGAGAGGTAGTCGGCGTGGATGTGGGTCTCGGTGACCGCGGTGATGGTCATGCTGTTCTTCGCGGCGAGGTCGAGGTAGACCTGGATGTCGCGGCGCGGGTCGACGACGATCGCTTCACCGGTGCGCTGGCAGCCGATGATGTAGCTGGCGTGGGCGAGATCGTCGTCGTAGAGGCGTTCGAGGAGCATAAGGGTCTCCGTCGCTTTCTTCTGGGTCAGTGCGTGCAAGTGCAGCGCTGGGATTCGGGGACGCCCGCGAGGGCTTGTTCGATGTGCTGGCCGCAGCCGTCCCAGGTGGGCTTGCCGCAGGAGGAGCAGGTGATTCGTGCGCACATGGTGCCAGGTCCTTTCAGGGGGTAGCGGTGTTGGCGAGCTGGCGGCGGACATCGTCCATGTCCAGTCCGCGGGCCTTCTCGATGAGCAGCTCGAGCTGCGGCTCGGCAAGAGCTCCCGGCTGCCGGTAGACCAGGACGCCGTCGCGGAAGACCATCAGGGTCGGAATCGAGGTGATGCGGTGGGCGGAGGCCAGAGCGGTCTCGGCCTCGGTGTCGACCTTCCCGAAGATGATGTCGGGGTGCCTGTCGGATGCGGCATCGAATACCGGGGCGAAGGCCCGGCAGGGTCCACACCACTCAGCCCAGAAGTCGATCAGCGCGATGCCCTCGGCGTGGGTGAGCTGTTCGAAGTTCCCGGTGGTCAGTTCAACGGTCGCCATCGCCGATCACCGTCCGAACAGGCGGGCGAAGAAGCCACCCCGCTGAGACTGGGCGGCCTGGACTTCGGCACGGGTATGGCTGCCATTGCACCAGTCGGATGCGGGCACGGATTTCCGCACGGATGCGACGTGCTGACCGCACCCGGTCCAGGTCGTCTTTCCACAGGTGTGGCACTTCGTTGCTCTGCACATACGCTGATCTCCTTGCTCGGCGATACCCCGGGGAGTATCAGTTCATGTGAATACGATACCCCGGGGGGTATAGTGGTTGTCAACTCGACGGAAGGACCACCCATGACCGACACCCTCGTCCCCGGCGACCCGCTCGTCCACGACCCCAAGGCCAAGCGCAAAGTCGTCAACCGCCTCAAGCGAGCTCAGGGCCAGCTGGCGGCGGTCATTACGGCCGTCGAGGACGACGCGCACTGCCGCGACGTCGTGCAGCAGCTCTCCGCCGTCTCGAAGGCCCTCGACCGGGCCGGATTCCTCGTGATCTCGACCGCGCTGCGGGAATGCCTCACCGATCCGGACGCCGACGACGTCACCTCCCCCGCCGAGTTGGAGAAGCTCTTCCTCTCCCTGGCCTAAACCGGTCAGGCCCGCTCCTCGGGGCCCTCGCCTGGTGACCTGGGAGGAGTTCGACGATTCCCGTGTCGAACACCGTTAATCTTCCCAGGGCGCTGTTCACAGGGGACCGGCGCTGAACAATGATGTGTTGAGGCATTCACAGCGATGCCAGATGAGGAGCGGTGCTTCGTGCTTTTGACGAGTCTTCCCAGCCCCCCACCGTCGTGGGCACAGTTCACCCTCGGGCCGCTCACAATCCACACCTACGCGCTGTGCATCATCGCCGGGATCATCGCCGCCGTGATCATCACCCAACGACGCCTGTCGGCACGAGGCGCGGAGGACGGCGTGGTTGTCGACATCGTCATCTGGGCTGTCCCGATCGGCATCATCGGAGCCCGGTTCTATCACGTGTTCACCCACGTCGGGGACTACTTCTATCCCGGCGCGAACCTCGGGAACATCTTCGCCATCTGGGACGGCGGCAACGCCCTCTACGGGTCCCTCCTGGGCGGCGCTGTCGGTGCGTACATCGGCTGCCGACGAACCGGCATCCGGCTTTGGTCCTTCGCCGACGCTCTCGCGCCCGCGATGCTCATCGCGCAGTCCATGGGTCGGATCGGCAACTACTTCAACCACGAACTCTTCGGGCTGCCCACCACGCTGCCGTGGGGGCTCGAGATCCTGCCGACGGACACCATGTTCCCGGACGGCCTCCCGGCCGGAACGCTGTTCCACCCGCTGTTCCTGTACGAGATCATCTGGAACTTGATCGGCGTCGCGATCATCCTCCTCCTCGAGCGCAGATACCGGTTCCGGTGGGGACGCACCTTCGCCCTCTACCTCATCTGGTACGGCCTCGGACGCAGCTGGCTCGAGGCCATCAGAATCGACCCCACCAGCGACGCCCTGTTCGGCATCCCCGCGAACGTCTGGGCATCCTTCGTCGTCGTCGCCCTCGGCATCGTCCTGTTCATCGTCCAGGGCCGGCGCCACCCCGAACCGGAACCCTCCGTGTACCAAGAAGGACGCGCGCCAGCGGTGGAACATCAGCCCAGCAGCGCAGACGCGACCTGAACACCACCCGACCCCTCCAGCTGTCAGCTAGTTCTGTCTGAGCGATCACAGACAAAACGTCTCTTGACGTGGTGCGCCGAAAATCCCTGCCGAAAGGGGATTCCGGCGATCGTTTGCGGCGCCTCATAAGGATGTGGAGTTTGCCGCTCTTTGGCGGTGTTCTGTGATCGCTTCGTGTCGCTAGTTGCCGATGACGAGAATGCTCGCGGCGGCTTCAATGACATCGTCGGTAATGGTGTCGAGCTGGTTGATCTTCAGCACGCGATTGATCTGGGGGAAGAGCCGTTCGAGCAGGCGGAAGTTGCCGCGGGTGATGCGTTCGATGGCGGCGATGGCTTGAGCGTCGGTGAAGTCGTCAGGGTCGAGAGTCCTGCCGAGTCGCTTCCAGTGGCGTTCGACAACGAAGAGGAGCTCTTCCCGGCCAAGGGCGCGGTAGTGGTGTGAGAAGCCGAGGCGGCTGTAGAGCTGGGGGTAGTGACGGAAGCGTTCGTCGATACCGGGCATGCCGATCAGGATCATCGCGAGATGCGCGCGGTCGTGACGGTCGCGGAGAAGCTCCAAGGCGGTCGGGGTGAGCCGTTCGGCTTCGTCGATGATGAGGAGCTCGACCAGGCGGGTGACGTCGTTCTGCCTGACCACTTCACCGTCGGGCATGAGGGAGCGGAGGTGCTCGTCGGCGCAGAGTCCGACTTTGATCTGCCAGTGGTCGATGTCGTGCATGAGGTCCTTGGGCCGGCAGAGGACTTCGGGTGTGTAGAAGACGGTGCGGGATCGGTTCGCCAGGGCATAGTGCTTTGCGTCGTGATCGCCTCTCGGTCCCCACGCGTTGATGTAGGGCTCGAGGGCGTCCCAGTTCGCGTAGCGGCGGGCGGAGTTGGTTTTCCCGACGCCGGCGGCGCCGTGGCAGATCCCGATGGTTTTCTCCTTTCGGACGGCGTTGGCGAACTCGGTGAAGCGTCGGTGTTCTTTGGTGACGATGAATGCCTGGTTCATCACTCGTCCTCTTCGTAGGTGCGAAGCCGTGGCCGCCGCTTGATCGGTTCGGGGGTGCGAGGTTCCTGGCGGGTGGCAACGGTCGGAATGCGATCGTGGATTGCACGACGCAGCTGCTTGCGGCGGGCGCGGCGGGCGGTTTCGATGTCGCGGAGGCTGAGGCGGAGGTTGGGGTGGGCCTCGTCGATGGCGGTGCAGATGAACGTGTCGCGGTCGTAGACGCGGATCTCGGAGATGTCCCGGGGGTCGTACCGGATCGTGATGGTGTGACCGACGAACGGCGCCAGGGTTGGGGCGAGGTAGCGCTGGCCTTGGAAGTGGATGCCGTCGCGTTGCACGACCCGGTTCTTCGGAACAGTAAGGAGCAGCCCGTCGAGCTCTTGAAGGCTCTCGGGCATCCGCGGAAGCCAGCCGTCCGCGACCCACGCATCCCGGGGTGAGATCCCCAGCTCGCTGTGGGGCCGGTCGTTGTAGGTGCCGATGAAGTCGCCGATGGCACGGTCGAGGCCTGCGAGGTCGAGCATAGGCATTGGTGTTCGGCTGCCGGGTCCGAGGTGGCCGGGGAGCGTGGCTAGGAGTTCGGTGTTGATGGTTCCGAAGAACCGTTCGATCTTCCCGCGGCCTTGGGGTCGCCCGACGGCGGAGTGGACGATCCTGATGTGCAGGGCGAGTGCGGTCTGCTCGAGGTGATGGCTGATGAAGTCGGAGCCGTGGTCGACGTGGAGGATTTCGGGGATGCCGCACATTGCCCACGCCGGGTCGGTCTTCCGCCAGATCGCCTGTCGGAGAGCGAGGGCGGTGTTGATGGCTGAGGGTGCGCCGGTGAAGACCATGTATCCGCAGATGGCGCGGGAGTAGTCGTCCATGACCGTGGTGAGCCAGGGCCGGTCGGGTTTCCCGTCCGCGCCGACGATGAGGATGTCGAGCTCGGTGTGGTCGGACTGCCACGTCTGGTTGGGGTGTTCCGCCCGGCGCCGAAAGACGAGCTCGTGCTTGTCCCGGTACGAGACCGGTCCCTCAAGTGCCAGCGTGACAAGGGCCGGATCGAGTGCCTGGACGATCTGGCGGACGGTCGCGTAACTCGGCACCGGCAGTTCGTGAGCTTCCGCCTCCGCGGAGGCGAGCCGGTGCAAGGTGGCGATGCTTGGGCGTGGCCGGGTCAGCGCCAATCGTTCGATGAACGCGACAGTCTCCGCTGATGTTCGGCGGCCCCCCTTGTCGTTGCGGTCATGAGGTTCGAGGGCTGCGATGCCGCCTGCGCGGTAGAGCTGGTGCCAGCGTTGGAGGGTGCGGGCGGAGATCCCGGTCTCCCGGGCGAGGACGGCGAGCGGGATCTGGTCTTCGACATGAAGCCGAAGAACACGCCACCGTTCGGCCGCGTCCATGAGTCACTTACACGGTGGTGCTCTCGCGGGCCGCGAAGGCCTGCTGGTGGCGGTAGAGGGTGGCTCGGCTCCAGCCGACGAGTTTCGCGGCATCTGCCGCGGTCCGGCCCTTGGCCCTGGCCTCGGTGACGAGCTTGAGTTTGTCAGCGCTCTAGCCGGTCTTGAAGGAGTCGTTCGAACCGAATGTTGCGGCGCGCACGGCGGTTCGCAAGCGCGTTGCTGACAGGCTGAGGAACATCTCCTGCCCAGGGAAGAACTCCTTGAAGGAGGTGGCGGTAGTAGACCTGAAAGGATGTCAATAAGTACTGCGGGCTGACAATGAGTCGTCCATCCGAGTCTTGCGCCAGCGGTTGCACGAGGAGCCGATGACGCCGAGTGCGCGTTTGCCAGGGCTTCCACTCCACGGCTTGCATCTGGACGGCCGTGCTCGTGAGCATCTCGATTGCAGCTTCGACACGCGTTCTTTGCGACTCATCCGCGCCCGGGCCCAGCGCATCACAGACCCACACGGTGGCCTCGGCCACGGTGACGTGGGCAGTCGTCCTGCCTGGCTCAAACGTCTCCCACTTCGCGAGCGCGGCGAGGGTGGAGAACATGTCCTGCGACGTCGCTCCCCATGCCTGCTGGAACGCATCTTCGACGTCGTCTTCTTCGTTCGCCTGTTGCAGCGAGTCGTCGTCTTGCGTGCCGTGCAGCCGAATGCCCGCAGCTGCACGGGTTAGTTCGTCGTTTCGTAGGCCCCACGCCGACGCGTCGGGATGCGGATCGTCGTCCACGGTCAGCTCGTACATCGGGCTGAGGGTGATGACTGCGGGCGCGACTTGGTGATACATCCGCTCGCTCAATGTGGTCGCGGTGAGGTACGCATCTGCGGCGGCAAGGAGACCGCTCCATGCCTGAGGAGTGATCGGCTTCGTCGCCGCCGGCTTGTCCAGGATGCGCAGGGCGGCTTCCACCACGATCTCGTTACATTGACGAAGCTGAAGTGTCTCCGCCGAGAGTTCGGCCGTGCGGGTGAGCGGATCCCATTCGGTCGAGAGATTCGCTGCGACTCGGGATAGATCGTCTTGCTGATGAATGGCGCTGTCCATCACCCTCGCCAGTTGCTCCATACCCGTCAGCACCACCTCGCTCCCATCGTGGCTCTTGATTCCTTCAGTCAGGGTTTCGAGAGCAAGGGGCGCAAGATGTTCGCGGATAAGTCGATTCGCATCATCCGCTCGGTACTCGCCAGGTTGAACGCCGGCATCGTGGAGTCGTCGCCCCAACGCCGCAACCATACGGCTTTCGTCAGAGGGTCGTAGACGCCACGGATCAGGCAGGTGATTGAGAGTGGTCCGGGCCTGCTTCATCTCCAAGACGAGAAAGGGTTTCGCTGTGCGCCACTGGTCGCGGAGCGCCGCTGCGGTGTCGACATCCATGCCTCCCGCGCGGAGCAGATCGAACACTGCGTCCGCTGTTAGGAGATTCGCCGCCTGCGGATCTCCATTCGCTGAGTCGGCGAAGCCCTCGACATCGATGCGCCACAAGAAGTTGACCGGTTCGTCGATGGCACGCACGTGCGGGTCGAGATACGGCGTGACCACACCGGACGGTTCACCCGAGACCGTTTCCGACGCGTGGAGGTAGAGGACATATCCGGGCACATCGATCCCCTGGTGCGCGAAACGCCATCGGCCACCAAGCGCAGCGAAGCCGTAGATTAGCCCGCCGCATAAGTCGAAGACGAACCGTCGGTGGTCGGCAGATGCTTCCTCCAGGCCCGCCCGCGCCACGGCAACGGGAGGTTCGGTGAGAGCGAGGGACCACCCGTCAACACCCGGCGCGATGTTGACACCGCGGATGGCGTCGTACCTGGGGTCACCTGCGATCATCGCGACGTTTGCGACGGGCCCCGGGGCGACTTCTGCCGCTCGGAGGTCTCGAATCGGGGGAAGCCCAACCCTGAGGAGCGCCACTTCGAGATCCGATAGCTCTACCGCTCGATCCCACTCGGCCTCGCCCGCGTGCGCTTCAAAGTAGACGCCATTGGGTACCACGCCACCCTTGAAAAACGACTTGCCATTGGCTTTCCATGGCTCCCAGTAGTTGATCGCCTCCCACCCGAAACTCTCAGGGAAATCGGGAGCGCTCAGATCCCGCGCGAATGCGTAGAGATCATCGTCGGACGTGGCCGTTTCCGCGATCCAGGTCAGGTCTTCGAGCGCGAGTCTTGCCTCGCCGACCGCCTGCGGCACAGCGATGTGACCGGGCGCAGCGAACACCGTCAACGGGATGACCTCCGCGCCCGACTTGATGGTTCCTCGTCGCCCGCCCGCCATCCGCACCGGCACAGGGCCTGATTGCGACCTCACCTGTTTCGCCAGCTCCACTGAGCCGATGTATGGCGGCGGCGCGGCCCCCAGGTCGGGGACGTAGATGACCGAGACGGCGATGAAAGTAGACGGATTCACCGGTACCAACCACTGAACGTCAATCCCTCGAAGCGGGCTGGCGGCGCCTTCGCTGGAGGGCGGGGGTTCGATCAAACGGTGGGAAAAACGCCACAGGGCCTGACGGATCTGGTTCAGGCAAGAGCTCCGGAGGGCCTTTCGTGCTTGGCCGTCTCGGTCGAGCGCAGACACCAGCTCTCGGGCGGCATGAGCCATAATCTCCGGAATGAAGAGTGGCGGCACCCATCGGTGTCCACCCGCCGAGTCAGCAAAGCGAAGGAACCTTTCGAACGGACTGGAGAGACTCTCCACGTCGAACGCGGCCCTACCTGCGGAGTTCGTCATCCATTCCAACGCCCTCTTGTCAGCCTCACCGAGTTCGATGTGGTCGAGGGGGTCCAGGTTGAGGAAGGCCCGCGTCGCTTCGACCTCAACGTCCGGCAATGAGACCTCATCGTTGAGCTCCAGGTCCGGGGCTGGCACCCATGCGTCCGCAAGGTGGCGCACGCAGAAATCGCCGTACCTCATCGCCACGTTCACCACGTTCGCGATACCGAATCGAAATCGCCGGTGGAGGCGACCGTCTACCGCTTCCGCCATTCTGAGCGCACGCGTGAGGTCGGCGACCGGCCGTTCGGTGAGGCCAGGCACCGCGCGCAGCGGCTCCGAGCCGACGGCGAGGAAGGCTGGTCGGGTGGGGTCTGTGGCGATGAAATCTTCACGCTCCAGGCCGATCCCATAGGTGGTAGCCGCTAGATCGGATAGTGCTTGGATCGATGGCAGCGGTTGGTACCCGTCCGGCGCCGGAGGGTCAAGTCCCGGGTAGTGGTGTAGCGCTGTCCTTCGGTGTGAGGGTTAGGCGCTGAGCTCGAGAACGGTGTCGGTGACCTCCTCCGCTCCGCTGTCGGGGACGAGGGTGAGGCGGCTTTTGGCGAGGATATCGAGGCCGAGGTAGCGGCGTCCTTCGGCCCATTCGTCGGTTTGCTCGGCGAGGACTGCGCCGACGAGGCGGATGATCGCGTCGCGGTTGGGGAAGATGCCGACGCTGTCGGTGCGGCGACGAATCTCCCGGTTCAACCGCTCGTTCGGGTTGTTGGACCAGATCTGTGCCCAGAGCCCGTCCGGGAACTCGGGGAACGCGAGGATGTCGGCTCTGGCGGCGTCGAGGTGGGCGTGTGCGGCGGGGAGTTTGTCTTCGACGTAGTCCAGGAGCCGGTCGAACTGCGCGTTCACGCTGGCCGCGTCGGGTTGGTCGTAAACGGAGTGCAGCATCGCTTTCACCGCCGGCCACATGCTCTTCGGGCAGACGGACATCAGGTTCGCGGCGTAGTGGGTGCGGCAGCGTTGCCAGGACGCGCCTGGCAGGTTCGCAGCGATCGCTTCGACCAGCCCTGCGTGGGCGTCACTAGTGACGAGGCGGACGCCAGTGAGTCCGCGGGCGACGAGGTCGGCGAAGAAGCTGGACCAGGCCGCCCCTGTCTCGCTCGTTGCGACGCGGACGCCGAGAACCTCACGGCGCCCGTCGGCGTTCACGCCCGTCGCGACGAGGACGACCGCGTTGATGACGCGGCCGCCTTCGCGGACCTTCATCGTGAGAGCGTCGGCGGCGACGAACGTGAACGGGCCCGCATCGCCGAGGGGGCGGTGGCGGAACTGGTCGACGTTCTCATCCAAGTCCGCGGCCATCCTGGAGACCTGCGACTTCGACAGGGAGTGGATCCCGAGTGTCTTGACGAGCTTGTCCATCCGGCGGGTGGAGACTCCGGCGAGGTAGCAGTCCGCGATCACGGTGATCATCGCGGCCTCGGACCTCTTGCGGCGTTCCATGAGCCATTCGGGGAAGTAGGTGCCCTGGCGCAGCTTCGGGACAGCGACATCGATCGTCCCGACGCGGGTGTCCAGGTCTCGGTGTCGGTAACCGTTGCGCTGTGCGATGCGTTCGGGGCTCGACGTGCCCCATTCCGCGCCGACAACAGCATCGGCATCCGCGGACAGCAGTGCGTTGATCATGGTCTGCAACAGGTTGCGCATCAAATCCGGCGACGCGTCAGAGAGCGCTTCGGAAAGAACGCCGGCAGGGTCGACAATATGAGGAGCGGTCATCGTGATGATTCCTTTTCGAGTGAGAAGTAGAGAGCTTTCTCGAAGGATCACACGGTGACCGCGTTTACGTCGTGAACGACGTGCCAGACCACCGTGCGCTACACCACTATGCGGGACTCAACTCGCCGGAGCGGCGGAGGCTCGTAGCGCAGCCGCGAAACTGCTTCCCAATGTCACCGACCGATGCCTGTTGCCCGGGGACGTGGCGGCGGCGAAAATCAACGTCCAGAGCTCATCCGGATCGTACGCTGACAAGGCCAGTTCGAGTGCGTCTGGCTCCCGTCGCGCGGCGCTCACCGCCGGCCGTTGAGATCGAGACCGCTTGCTTCTCCGAGTTTTCTTGCTCTTCCCCACGCAAGCATTCAAGCGTAGGCCAACGACATCCTCGTTGATTGCTACGCGATGAATACGTCGCGCCGGGCAGGAAGGTGGCCAAGAGTTGGGAGCCGCCTTGAACGCGCGCACGACATGCCTCCCACAACGCCGCTGCTCCCGGCCCAGGGAGCGCTTGACCGCTCTCACCTTCGGCACCACGCGGGGATGCATACACGCAAAAGCTCGCGTAAGATAATGCGTGTACGCACTAACCAGATGCCGACACGAGGAGGCAAGATGGCTGTGAAGAAAAGTCGCGCCCGCGCCGCCTCCGCTCACGTCGCCGCTCGCGAGACGACTGTGGGCCGCGGCACCGCGACAGGTCGATTCCTCGACGGGAAACCGAAGCTCGTCGTGGCGACCAAGGCCCCAGAAAAGACCGACGTGCAAGCCGGTGTCGAGCGCCTTGCACAGGTGGCGAAGACGTCAAACGTCGACGTATCCGTGTTCAACGCACTCATCGACGAGCTCGCCGATGCCATGACCGACCGTCAATCGACCGAGCTGGGCCTCACAGAGCAGGAAGCCAACTTCCTGATCGAGTCCGGCGATTTCACTCCGGAGGAGTTCGCCGAGGCAGCCGCATTCGTCACCAGCGGCGGGCTCGCCAAGCTCGAACGCGAGACTCACGTGCGCGCCCTGACCAACACCTACACCGCATCCGAAGTCGCAGCGCTCCTCGGCATCGATGCCTCCAGTGTGCGTCACCGCCAGAGCAAGAACACCCTGTACGGCTTCCGGGCGGGAAGGATCCGCCTCTACCCTCGATGGCAGTTCATTCCCGGCGAAAAGGTCTCGACGATCCCCCACCTCCCCCTACTCGTCCGAGCGATCCCGTCCGACTGGGATCCGGCCGACGTCGAAGGCTTCATGACAACACCTCAAGACGACTTGCGGTCGAGCGATGAGTCTGTCGACCCCCAGGAATGGATGACGCCGATCGAGTGGCTGGCTGCCGCGAAGGATCCTGCACCCGTAGTGGACATCCTCGAAGACGCCGACATCACGTGAGCCCGTCGAACGCGAAAGTCCCCGCAACACCCCCGGCGCCGCTCACACTCGACGCTAGCGAGCACCTGAGATCATTCGATGGGATCCTCTGGAGGGTCTTCGCTACAAGAGGTGCTCACCCACAGGCGTGGGATGAGCTGCGGCACTTCGGGCCGATCAGAACCATGCGCTTTGACCCGCATCCCGAGCCCCAGCAGCATCATGCCGATTATGGCGTGATGTACGCAGCTGCTGGATCTACGACAGCTCTCGGCGAGGTTTTTCAGAAGAGCCGATTAATCAATCGGCGCGTTCGTGGAAACACCCTCGCGGCTTGGCGGCCGACGCGTGAGCTTCAGTTGCTGGACCTCACCAGCAACTGGCCCGTGATCAACGGCACGACCTCTTCGATCCAGATGGGGCCGAAGCGATACACACGGAACTGGGCGAATGCGATCCATGACCAACTTGGGTCGAGCATCGACGGGCTCTACCACGTGTCATCGATCGACTTCGGCCCGATGGTGACGCTGTTCTCGCCCGCCGAGGACTCGTTCCCGCAGCTGCCGTTGGTGCACACCCGACTGGACGCCTCCAGTGCGAACGTGTACCTCGCGAAAGCCGTGAAAAGACTCGGCTACCGCGTCAAGAAGTAGAACCACCCCAGGACAGCAATCTGCGATTGCTCGCATCATCAGATGACGCTCGATCCACCCGTACGCTCAGTACTATGACACAGCGTTCCACCTTGCAGACTCTCGGCGGTGCTGTCGAAGGATTCCGGGACTTCGCGGCGGCGATCAAGAGTGGAGTGCCCACCGTTCGAAAGGGGTCGATGGCGGAGGAAGATCAAGCCCTCTCCGCAAACATCGTCATCCCTCATGCCATAGTCTCCGGGCTCGTCCTCACCGTTGCAGACCACGTATCCGCCTGGGCGGAGCTTGCCGCTAGCCCCGAGAAGGACGTGTTGCTCCTTCATATGCAGGCTGACTACACGTTGTTCCGTCCTGTCTTGGAGGGGCTCGTGGAGGTCATCTGGATTCTGGACGGCACCGATTCCCTTTCTAGAGCCCGCAGGGCACTTGAGATTGCTCGGATCGAGTACAAGCACGGGCTGAAGCTGACCAACGCTCTGCGCAAAGCGCGAACGCCGGATGACAAGACCGAACAGGGAATAGCAGCACTCGGACGTTTTCTCAGGACCACGGCGAGCAACCTCGGATACGATCCGGAGGACGTTCTCAGCGCACCATTGATCGATCCCTCCTCGATCACAAGGAAGATAGCGAATCGCGTTCCAGGCCCCACATTGCAGACCTTCAACTATTGGGCGATAACCTCGGCCCACGCGCACGGGCAGTTCATCACCACTCTGCGCCACGCGATCGAGACGCCCCCATCTACGCCTCAGATGGGCGGGGCTCTGTACGAACCAGACGAGGAGCTGATTGCAGACCTCATCAAGTTCATTGGGAAGCTGCTCGAGATCGCAATCAACCTACTAAACGAACAGGGTTACGAGCTTCGACGCTAGCGTTGTCCTGCTTCGCCGATCGGGGAACGCTGGGTCGCCGAGATGCGTGCCATGGGGATTCAGAACTCTCTGAGGCGAAATGTCTGACCCGATCCGTATGATCGGATCAGCCCCGTCGCGAGGCAGTGAACTTAGCGCTTTACATCGGACTTAGTCCGATTTCATCGCGATTCTGACATTCTTTGTCGGAGCCGCGTTGAGGTGACACAAACCAGCTTTAGGTGACACAGGCGAGAGCTGCCGTGCAATTGAGTGTCAGAGCGACGCCGATGCCACTCAATGTTTCGATAGGTCTTCAGGTCGTTGTCCGGCGGCGGAGAAGGAGCGCAGCGGTTGTTCCGAGGACGCCGACGCCGGCGAGGGCTCCGGCGGCGGCGGGAAGGCTCGTGGCACCCAGCCATCCGGCGAGCGGGTAGGTGACGAGGAAGCAGGCGTGGGAGAGAGCGAATTGGGTGGTGTAGACAAGGTTGCGGTTTGCTGGCGTGGAGGCTTCCGCGAGCAGCCTCGAGGAGGGTGTGTTGATCAGGGAGGTCCCGGCGCCGAGTACCGACCAAACGGTCAGCAGAGCCCACCACCCGGCACCAGTGTCCACCGCGATGATCGTGATACCGACCGCTGCGATGAGTCCGCTGACGACCACGGCCGTGCCGGCAAGCATGGTGCGGGTTACCCCGATGCGCTCGACGATCCAGGGAATGTTCAACGCCACCACCAGCGAGCCGACACCATAAGCGCCGAGCGTGACGGCGAGGGCTGCGTCGTCGAAGCCGAACACGCCCTTGGCATAGACGACGGAGTTCACCAGAACGAGCGCGGTGCCGGCGGCGACGACGATATTAGTGAGCATCAGAAACCGCAGGCTGGGCGAGCGGGCGAACACACGCATTCCGATCGACAGCCGCTGCCAGAACGAGGATGCCGGCTGATCGTGCAGCAACGACGGGAATCTGGTGGTCAACACGAGCACGGCTGATGCTGCGAAGCCGACGACGGTGCCCAGGAACAGGTTGTTGTAGCTGATCACGGCCAAAAGAGCCGCGGCAACGAGAGGACTCAGCAACGCTTCAAGGTCGTAAGCCAGGCGGGAGAGTGCCAGTGCCCGTGTGTAGTCGCGTGGCTCAGGGAGCACGGAGGGGATCAGCGACTGAAACGCGGGCGTGAATGTCGCGGATGCGGACTGCAGCACGAACACCAGCGCATAGATCTGCCAGGTCTCAGTCACGAACGGCAGCATCATCGCGATCAGCAGCCGGATCACGTCGGAACTGACGAGGACGGCCTTTTTCGGGAGCCGGTCCACGGTCGCGGCGATCAGGGGTGCGACTCCGACGTACGCGACCATCTTGATCGTCAACGCGGTCCCCAGCACTGACCCTGCCGCGGCGCCAGCCAGATCGAACGCCAGTAGTCCGAGTGCGACGGTGAGCAGCCCGGTGCCGACTAGTGCGATCACCTGCGCGGAAAACAACGACCGGTATGTGCGGTTGCGAAGGACCTGGATCATGTGTGGTGGTGGGGAGTGTCTTCGACAGCGTGCTCCGCTTGCAGGATCGCTTCAGTGACCAGGCGCTGCGCGTGCTCGTCCGTGAGCCGGTAGAACATCCGGTTGCCGTCCTGGCGAACCCGCACGACCTTCCCCCACCGCAACTTCGCCAGATGCTGCGACACAGCCGCCGGGCTGCGATCCACGAGTTCGGCGAGAGCACTCACCGACAGTTCCCCCTCTTGGAGGGCGAGGATGATGCGAATCCGTGTCGCATCTGCGAGCAGCCGGAACACCTCCACCGCCACCTCAACGAACGGACCGTCCGGCTGCAGTCGATCCATATTAGTATCTGCATGCATGCTTACAGACTAAGGTAGATCATGGTTCGCACGTGCCGTGGTCGCGGTAGGCCGATGCCGGATCGGCTCGGTGCTGGCCGCCCATGGCGCAACGCTGTCGCCTAGGGTTCCTAGTCGGAGTCGAGTTAGAGGAGGCGCCATGATCGCCGTCGTACCGCTGAGTATCCCAAGTCCGGATCCCTCGTGGGCGAGCTTCCAGATCGGCCCGCTCACCGTGCATGTGTATGCGCTGTGCATCATCGCCGGGATCACCGCTGCGGTGCTGATCACCGATCGTCGGCTCCGCGCGCGCGGAGTTGCTCCGTGGACCGCCATCGACGTCGCGTTGTGGGCGGTGCCGCTGGGGATCATCGTCGCGCGTTTCTATCATGTGTTCACCCATGTCACGGACTACTTCTATCCCGGCGCGAACTTGTGGAACGTGTTCGCGATCTGGGACGGCGGCAACGCGATCTACGGGGCCCTTCTCGGCGGCGCGCTCGGCGTCTACATCGGGTGCCGTCGCACCGGGCTCCGGTTCTGGGTCTTCGCCGACGCGCTCGCTCCCGCTCTCCTCGTCGCCCAGGCCATCGGCCGGCTCGGGAACTATTTCAACCAGGAACTCTTCGGCCTCCCCACCACGCTGCCCTGGGGATTGGAGATCCTGCCGACCGCACCGATGTTCCCCGACGGTGTACCGGCGGGCACCCTGTTTCATCCACTGTTCTTGTACGAGATGATCTGGAACCTGCTCGGTGCGGCCCTCATCGTTGCGCTGGAGCGGCGTTTCGTTCGGGGCTGGGGGCGCAGCCTCGCGCTCTACCTGGTCTGGTACGGCCTCGGTCGCAGCGGGCTGGAAGCGATCCGCATCGATCCCACCAGTGATGCGCCCCTCGGCATCCCCGCCAACATCTGGGCATCCTTCGCCGTCGTCCTCGTCGGCATCGGCCTGCTCGTCATCCAGAGCATCCGCCACTCCGATCCGGAACTCTCGCCCTACCGCCCCGGGAGGACTCCCCCTCCTGCTGATTCCGCCGCCGGGGAGGACTCCAGAGGCGAAAATCACGTACGCGAGCAGTCGCACGAGCACACGGACGACACGGGTGCGGTTTCGCCTCGCGGAGGGGCGCCCGGTCCGGGAGCCACGGGTCACGCGCGACACGAGGCCGGTTGAGGATCGCGCATGCCGTACTGGTTGCAGATTCTTCTCAGCGTCCTCGGGAGTATCGCGCTCCTGTGGGGCGCGCTGATGATTGTGCTGATTGTTCACTACCGACGAGCTGACCGCTCCATCGATTGGCGGGAAATCGCCCGGCTCGCACCCGACGCAGTAAGGCTCATCACACGTCTGGCCTTCGACACGGCGGTGCCGCGCCTCACACGTTGGTGGCTGGGTGGCCTCCTCGCCTACCTGTTGCTGCCGATCGACCTGGTCCCAGACTTCATCCCGATACTCGGATACCTCGACGACGCGATCCTCGTCGCGATCGGGTTGCGCTTCGCCATCACGCACGCCGGCATGGACGCCCTCGAACGAAACTGGCCAGGAACAGCCGACGGGCTTGCCGCTCTCGTCGCGATCACCAGAACGCGCGAGTAGCGCCACAGGGGCGCGTTCAGCACCAAAGCCCACACCTTTCGCGGATGCGGCGTCGCTGTCAGCATTGTCCGGCTACCCCAAGGGGGTACAGCATTCAACCCCCTTGCGGCTGTGCTGAGGCGCGCGAAGCGTAGTAGTCGTCGAACGATCAACTACAAATGCGAGCTGCACGAAGGCATGCACGAACGCTGGCGCATCGGTGGCCAAGCGTGCCGACACTGTGAGCGGGCGTGTGCGGAACTGCTCCAGGTGCTCTGACGGCGCTTCGACACCTCGGCACGCGCCGAACACCGAAACGAAGGGAAGTGCCCTATGGAGACACACAAGAAAACCCGCACCGACCAGGAGCAGCACGGACCCCGCAGCAAGCAGGTGAACATGTACATCCGATTTGCGGCGATGATCCTCACCGCGATGGTGGTGATGTACTGGGTAATGTTCGTGGGCTCATGGGAATGGGGTCACGTCCGCTTCAGTGAAAGCCGCGTGTTCATGACGCTCACCATGGGGGGCACGATGGTGCTCATCATGCTCGGCTGGATGTTGAGCATGTATAAGAACACCAAAGCCAATATCGCGATCATCACGGTGGGTGTCCTGCTAATCGGAGGCGGCGTCTTCCTTGACCGCAGTCAAATCACTGTTGACGACGCGGCCTTCATGCGCGCCATGATCCCGCACCATTCTCTGGCGATCACCCGTGCCGAACGCGCCCAGATCCAGGACGTCCGCGTCTGCGAGCTCGCGGTCGAGATCAGCGAAGCGCAGCGCCGCGAGATCCTCGAAATGGACTGGCTCATCCGAGACATCGAACGCAATGGCGTCGCGACAACGCCTGAGCAAGCACAGACCCGACCCGTTCCGGTCTTCGAGGAATCAGCGGAGCGTGCATGCCCCGCTGAATAGCGTTCACCATGGTGACGGGTACTTGTGCCGATTGCTGCAGCGGACCGCCGACAGCAGCAACGTTGGGCACTGCAGCTGCTCGCCTCGGCCGAGACCTCCCCCGTTGCCCTCCACGATGTGACGCCTGGGAAGTCGGGCTGGGGCACGACAATCAGGTATTGCTCTTCCGCTTCTGGCGTGCGGACCGCGCTGCAGGCACGGTGTCCGGGTCCTCCAGTTCGTGGCGGCTGCGGCGGGTGGGGGTGAAGGTGTGGATGTCGACGAGCGTGGGTGGCTGCACCGACCAATGGTCAGCGCCGGTGACCCAGTCGATCAGGTCGGCGGTGACGTCAGCGTCGTTGACCTCGCCCAGCCAGACCGGCTCGGCGCCGCGGGAGCGATCTTTCTGGCCGAGAACGACGACGATGACGTTGGAGTGCTCGCACGCGTCGAGGCACTTGCTGACCAGCACCTCGGCCGCACCGCTCACGCCGGAACGGATGGCAGCGAGTTGCGCGGCGTGATCGAGGGTGGGGTGCTTTCGCCGGCTCCCGCAATCGCCGCCGCGGCAGACGATGACCAGCGCGTTCTCGGACTCCAGCACCGAGGCGGCCATGGCGGGACGTTTCGGTGTCATGGCCGGCCCCCGAGGTCTAGTTCCACCCGCATGCGAGATCTCATGTCCAGGCGCTTTTGCGGAGCAGGCGCAGCCCGTTGAGGGCGACGATGACGGTAGACCCTTCATGGCCGGCCACCGCGAGCGGCAACGGCAATGTGGCGACCAGGTCCCATGTCACCAGCACGGTGATGAAGGTCGCGGCGATGATCAGGTTCGCCACGACATACCGGTGTGCTTTGCGGGACAGGTTGATCACCGCGGGCACCGCGGACAGTTCGTCGCGGATGATGACCGCGTCCGCGGTGTCCAGGGCGAGGTCGGAGCCGTGCCGACCCATCGCGACACCGATACTGGCCGCGGCCAATGCGGGGGCGTCGTTGACCCCGTCGCCGACGACCATCACGGTGGCGCCGTCATCCTCGAGTCGTTTCACCGCCTCGGCCTTATCAGCGGGGAGCAGGCGGGCGTGGACGACACGAATCCCGGTACGTGCGGCGATGTCGGCGGCGGTGCGGTCGTTGTCCCCGGTGAGCAGGTGCACCGGCGACGCTGTGAGGGTCTCGGTTCGCGCGACCGAGGAGGCCGCGTCCGGGCGGAGTGCGTCATCGAGGGTGAGCGTTCCGACAGGTTCACCATCGACCAGGACGTCCACGATCGTGCCGACCGTGCCCGATTCATCAGCCGTCTGCACGACTCGGACCAAGCGCCCGTCGACGACCCCTTCGACCCCGTGGCCAGGGATCGCCCGGAAGTTCGCGGCAGGGGCGCTGCCCTCCGGGACGGCGCGGACGATGGCTCGCCCGATCGGATGCTCGCTGTGCTGCTCGACAGCGGCCGCCAACGCCAGCACCGACTGGCGGGTCTGCCCGGGCCGTGCGGTGACGTCTCTCACGACGGGGGCGCCGTGGGTGAGCGTTCCGGTCTTATCGAATGCGACCAGGGAGGTGCGGCCGAGGCGTTCCATCACGGTCGCGGATTTGACCAGCACGCCGTGTCGTCCCGCGTTCGCGATCGAGGCGAGCAGCGGCGGCATCGTGGAGAGGACCACCGCACACGGGGACGCCACGATCATGAAGGTGATCGCGCGCAGTAGCGCCTCGCGGAAGTCGGTACCGAACCCCAGAGGGACGAAGAACACCAGCAGGGTCGCGGCGACCACGCCGAGGGAGTACCGTTGCTCGACCTTCTCGATGAACATCTGCCGTTGCGACTTCGTCTCCGAGGCCTCGGACACCATCGCCACGACCCGGGCGATGACGGACTCGCTGGCGGGGCGGGTGACCCGGACGGTGAGAGCGCCGGTGCCGTTCACGGTCCCGGAGAGCACATCCTGACCCTCCCCGCGGCGGACTGGCATGGACTCCCCGGTCATCGCCGCCTGGTCGACTTCGCTGATCCCGTCGACCACGACGCCGTCCGCGCCGATGCGTTCACCGGGGCGCACCAGGATCAGGTCCCCGACCTGCAGAGCGGATGTCGGAACATCCTCGAGCTCCTCACGAGCCCCGACGCGGATCAGACGAGTGGCCTGCTCCGGCGTGAGCGACAGAAGGCTGCTCACGGAGTCTGCGGTGCGCTGAGTGACGAGGGCTTCAAGGGCGCCGCTGGTCGCGAAGATGACGATCAGGAGGGCGCCGTCGAACACCTGCCCGATCGAGGCGGCGGCGATTGCGGCGACGATCATCAGCAGATCCACGTCGAGAACCTTGTTCCGCAACGCGGTCAGGCCCGCCCACGCCGGCTCCCACCCGCCCGCAACATATCCGAGAAGGTACAGTGTCCACCACACCGGCTCCGGGGCGCCGGCCATCTGCAGAGGCCACGCGATCAGGAACAGCAGCAGAGCGAGTGCCGCCCAGCGCACTTCGGGCAAACGTGTCCCGGTGACGAAGATCGATGGCGGCTTCGGCAGTGCCCGGCCCCCAGGGCGCAGTCCCGGGTCTGTGAGGATGCTCATACGTCGGCACTCTGAAGGCGCGCCTCCGCAGTCGCCGTTTCTACCGCGGCCGGCTCCGCGTGGTGGTGGCGTGGGGTGCCGCCCAGGGAGTGCTCGGCCTGGAAGATCGCATCCCGCACCAACTGCGACGCGTGCTCATTCTCCAGCCGGTAGAACACCCGGGTCCCGTTCTGGCGGGTTGAGACGATACGAGCCAGCCGGAGCTTGGCAAGATGCTGCGACACTGACGGCGGGGCCTTGTCCACGATCTCCGCCAGCTCGTTCACGGAGAGCTCACCGGCCTCGCGCAACGCCAGAATGAGGCGCACGCGGGTCGCATCGGCGAGCATCCCGAAGATCTCAACCGCCAGTTCGACGAAGTCGCTCTCAGGCATCCGACCGCAAACCCTATTATCTGCATTCATGCGTAGATAATAGCATTTTCGTTGGATCGAACGGGTACCGTCGAAGGATGACCATCAAGACGTACGTTGCGGTATTGCACGATGGACCCACATCCACCGATGAAGGGCAGCCTGTTCTGTGCCCGTTTCAGCCGGACGGCCTGCCCAAGCCCGTCATCGATCACGATGGTGTGATCTACCGCCTGAACGACACACAGAATGCACCAGGAATGTTCGATTACCAGAAGGCACCTGCGCAGCGACACTAGCGATCCTCGGCCCGCGTGAGCGCCCACGGTCAGCTGAGCGCCGTCACCGGCACACATTGTTGGGGCGCAGCCGAGCAGGTGCGTGTGGAGCTGGCTCCTGTCCATGAACGAGCACGTCTCGCCGATCGCCAAGAGATGATGAGCGGGATCAACCTGAGAGGTGGTAGCGGACGCGATGAAGAACGTCATGTCGCGGAACGGGTTTGCGAGGTCTGTCCATGCGCGATGCCCTTGATCGGTGTCGTCAGTCCGCCGGGCGGGCTGGGGCGAGGATGGTGGATTCATCGCGGGTGACTTCGACGATTCCGCGGTCGTCGACGAGAACGAAGCGCTCCGAATCGATGGCGCTGAAGGCCTGCGCGACGCCCTCCAGCGGTTCCATCCGCTGCCAGTCACCATCAGCGCCGTAGGACCAGAGAACACCGTCGGTACCGACGCCGGCGAGTGTGCCGTCCGGGCTCGCGTCGATTGTGTAGAGCACGGGTGCGCCTTCGACCGGGTCGAAAGTCCCGCCGTTGTCGGTGCTGATCAGCAGGCCCTCCTCGGTTGCCGCGTACAGCCCGTCGGTAGTGGCCGCGAGGTCGGCGGCGGTGAACGATGCTTTGGATGTCCATGTGCGTCCTTCGTCGGCGCTGGCGAGAAGTTCGACTTCGGTGGAAGCGAATCCGTAGAGCATGCCATCAGGGGCTGCGGTGAGGACATGGAAGTCGGCGCTGCCATTGAATGCGACAGGTGACCATGTCGCACCGAAGTCGTCACTGCGAATGATGCCGAGGTTCGGTGCGCCAAGCTCCTCCGCGGTCGTCGTCCCGGGATGACCTGAGGCGAAGAGCGTGTCGCCAGAGAGCGTGAATCCCATCGCGTCGAAGTCGTGGTCGCCGATCGGTCCGGTCATCTCGCCGGTCTCCGTGAGGGTGAAGATGCCACCGTGCGTGGCGATGAACAGGTCCTCGCCACGGGGGTCGGCTGCGATGCCGTGGATATGTTCGATACTCGGCGGTACCGCGTTGGTGGTGTCGGTCTGGGGTGTGCATCCTGTCACCGTGAGGGTGAGAGCAGCAATGGAAATAGCGGTCAGGGCAAGAGCGCGGCGGTTCATGGGGCTCCGGTGAGAGGTGAGCGAATGCGAGTGGTACGCCAGCGAGAATGCGGCGTCGGGTGTGTGCGGCGGCACGCACAGCGGTCACGGCACATGCCGTGGTGTGAAAGTCGGGTGGGCCGGTTCGGGTCCGGCCCACCCGGGCGATCAGATCTGGGTGAGGAGATCCTTCATCGTGGCGATCTCCGCGGTCTGATCGTCGATGACCTGCTGCGCAAGTTCGAGCACGTCCGGGTTCTGGGCGTCTTTGAGCGCGGTCTCAGCCATGTCGACGGCACCCTCGTGGTGCATGATCATCTGCTCCAGGAACAAGCGGCTAGCTGTCGCGCCGTCCGCCTCTTCGAGTGCAGCCATGTCCTCCTCGGACATCATACCGTCCATCGAGCCGCCCATCGAGCCGTGATCCATGCCGCCTGAAGCGTCAGGGTCGTACTCGACGCCCCAGTCCTCCAGCCAGCCGAGCATCCGGTCGATCTCGGGGCCTTGGGCGTCCTTGATCTGCTGAGCCAGTTCCGCCACCTGCGGGTCGAGGTCGTCTTTGGCGAGCACGATGTCCGACATCTCGACGGCCTGCTCGTGGTGCGGGATCATCATCGTGACGAACATCTCATCCGCCTCGGTCGCCGTCGAGTCCGGCGCTTCCGAGGAGGTTGTGGCCCCATCTACGGGCGCGGAGGCGTCGGTGCAGCCGGTGAGGACGAGGGCCAGGCTGAGCACGCTCGTGCCCAGCGCAAGGGGAAGCTTCTTCATGATTGTTCCTTCGAATGAGTCGTATGAGGGGTCTGTCACGCAGCGTCCAGAATGAGGCTGCGAGACTGCATGTCGGCACGATGCCGGCATTCGACTGCTCAGGTGCGACTGATCGAGAGGAACGTCAGGGAGGGTGCCCTGCTCAACGTGTCCTCGACCTCGGGGCGGAGCCGGGACATCAAAACCATCAGTGGAGGGCTGAGCCGCTGCGCGAACAGCGGACGCAGCAACAGGAGAAGGCCGGCAAAAAGCGCGAGGATGCACGCGGAGAGCATGTTCGAGCGACCGCCCGTCGATCCGGTCATGCACGCGTCATCGCACACTGTGGGCTCCGCTGAGGTAGCGGAAGCAGCGACAGCGTCAGTATGACCAGCGATCGGCGTTGCCTGATCAACCGCGGACGACGAGTGCGCGCCCACGGCGGTGCCGTGACCGACTGCGTTGGAGCTGAAGGTGTGCATGCCGAGAAGGCCGACGACGATCATGAGAACGGCGCTCGCGAGCAACAATGCGGTCCGAAGCGACAGCTGCGGGTGCAATCCGCGGCGTTCAACGTGCATGCTCGACCTCCGATCCGAGCATAAGATAGCACTCTTCTCTTTGCGTCTTCTTCCGGAGCGGCCACGGCTGGTGCGCCCGTGGGTGCGCTGACGGGAGGTGATCTTCGCTGGATCGCCGACGATATTGCTGGAGCGGGTCCACGACGACCGATCTTGCATGCCGGGTCTACATGACCGATACCGGACTCGCCGGGCTGCCGACGGTGCGCCAAATCGACGACGCGCCCCCGCTCCGATGATGAGCACATCCGAGTCGTGTGACGTCATTTTCGTCTCCGTCGCAATACTTGACGGGAATACCCCCAGTGGGTATACCGTTGAGCCTAGCAGCACCCCGTTGGGGTATCCGTTTTGAGGAAGGTTGCATCATGAGCACGAGCGAGTATCAGGTCACCGGGATGAGCTGCGGGCACTGCGAGGTTGCCATTCGCGGCGAGGTCGGCCAGATCGCGGGCGTTACCGATATCGATGTCACCGCCCAGGGCGGGAAGCTCATCGTGAGCAGCGATCAGCCGCTCGATGATGCCGCGGTTCTCGCTGCGGTCGACGAAGCCGGGTACGAGGCGGTCCGGATCCGGTGATTCCCGAGGAGGATAGGTTCATGAGCAACTCGCACAACGATGACGTTGAACACCCCACCGCGCATCACGAAACGCCGACCACCGGCCCCAGCGACGCCCCGCAGCAGCAGCAGCATGCGGACCACGCCACGACGGCGACGCACGAGCCCTCGAAAAACGGGAACGGCCACGACGAACATGCGCAGCACACCGGGCATATGGACGCCGGCGGTCACGGCGATCACGTGGGGCAGTTCCGCCGACTGTTCTGGATGATGCTGATCCTCGCGGTGCCCACCGTGGCACTGTCGGGGATGTTCGCGATGATCCTCGGATACACCCTCCCGGATATTGCTGCTCTCGCCTGGATCTCCCCGGTACTGGGGACCGTCATGTACGTATGGGGCGGCCGGCCCTTCCTCGTCGGCGCGGTCAGCGAGATCCGCGCCCGCAAGCCCGGCATGATGCTCCTCATCGGGCTGGCGATCACCGTCGCGTTCTTCGCCTCCTGGGGTGCGACCCTCGGACTGATCCACCACGAGCTCGACTTCTGGTGGGAGCTGGCGCTGCTGATCGTCATCATGCTCCTCGGCCACTGGATCGAGATGCGCTCCCTCGCCCAGACCACCTCCGCGCTGGACTCGTTGGCTGCGCTGTTGCCCGATGAGGCCGAACGCATCGAAAACGGTCAGGTCGTCTCGGTCTCACCCGCCGACCTCGTCGTCGGCGACCTCGTCGTCATCCGGCCCGGTGGCAGCATCCCCGCCGACGGGCGGATCGTCGATGGCAGGGCATCCATGGACGAGGCCATGGTCACCGGCGAATCCGCCACCGTCACCCGCTCCGCCGGCGACCTGGTCACCGCGGGCACCGTCGCCACCGACTCCGGGCTTCGCGTCGAGATCACCGCGACCGGAGACGACACCACCCTCGCCGGCATCCAACGCCTGGTCGCCGAGGCGCAGAGTTCATCGTCCCGAGCGCAACGGCTCGCGGACACGGCAGCGGGATGGCTGTTCTGGTTCGCCCTCGGAGCAGCCGCAATCACAGCCCTCGCGTGGACCGTGCTCGGCTTCCCCGATGCCGCCGTCGTGCGCACGATCACCGTTCTCGTGATCGCGTGCCCCCACGCATTGGGTCTAGCCATCCCGCTCGTCGTTTCCATCGCCACCGAACGTGCCGCGCGGGGCGGTGTGCTCGTCAAGGATCGGCTCGCGCTGGAGAGCATGCGCACCGTTGACACCGTGCTGTTCGACAAGACCGGGACGCTCACCAGGGGCGAGCCCGTCGTGAGCGAGGTCTCGGTACCCGATGGCGGCGACCGTGACCAGGTGCTCGCCCTCGCGGCCGCCGCGGAGGCGGACAGCGAGCACCCCCTCGCCAAAGCCATCGTCCGCGCGGCCGCCGACAAGAACCTCACCGTACCCGCGAGCCGCGACTTCACCTCCTCCCCGGCCGTTGGCGTCACTGCGACCGTCAATGAGACGACGGTTCGGGTGGGCGGACCGCACCTGCTCACGGAGGAGAACGCGGGCGAGCTGGCTGTCGCAGACAGCTGGCGACAAGACGGCGCCATCATCCTGCACGTCGTGCAGGATGGGCAAGTGATCGGTGCTCTCAAGCTCGCCGATGAGGTGCGATCCGAGTCCCGTGAAGCCGTCGACGCGCTCCACGCGCTCGGCGTGCAGGTCGTCATGATCACCGGAGACGCGGAAGCCGTCGCGCACACCGTTGCTCAAGACCTCGGAATCGACCGGTTCTTCGCGGGAGTTCGTCCCGAGGACAAAGCCGCCAAGGTCCAGGAGCTGCAGAAGGAAGGTCGCAAGGTCGCGATGGTCGGCGACGGGGTGAACGACGCCCCCGCCCTCGCGCAGGCCGACGTCGGTCTCGCGATCGGCGCAGGCACGGACGTCGCGATCGCCTCGGCTGGCGTCATCCTCGCCAGCGACGACCCCCGCTCCGTCCTCTCCGTCATCGAACTCTCCCGTGCCGCGTACCGGAAGATGAAACAGAACCTGTGGTGGGCTGCGGGCTACAACCTCATCTCCGTTCCCCTCGCCGCTGGCGTCCTCGCACCTATCGGGTTCGTCCTGCCGATGTCCGTCGGAGCAATCCTCATGTCGCTGTCAACCATCGTCGTCGCACTCAACGCACAACTGCTGCGCCGACTCGACCTCCGACCCGACACCACCACCCGGACCATCCTCGACAATCACTGACGCCGCCTCAGCGGCGACTCGACGCTGAGGATCGCTCGGCGTGCGGAGTCGACGCTGAGGAAGGGTGCGTTCGCACGCGTCGCCCGCCGGAACGCCGTGACGAGGACTTCGGGAACGATCACGATCTGCACCTTCTGTCGTCCGGGGCGCCCGCGCGGCACCGGCCGGTGGTTCCGTAGAGCCTTGTTCCCGGGTGAGTGTTCACGACAAAGCGTGAGCGGCGGCCGGCGGCAGCGTGCTCACCGCCGCCCGACGCCTCCGAACAGCGCGTAGAGCAGCGGAGCTGCCGACCCCGCCATCAGCACGATCCCGAGCGGCGCGGCCGGCACGAGCAGCACCGCACCGCCGATGAGCAGGCCGCCGAAAAGCAGCGCGGCCACGGCGCGACGACCGATGCGCATCAGCGAGTCGAGACGGCGCTCCAGTCGGGAGGTGTCGAACGTCACGGTGCCGTCATCGATGCGCGTGATCACGTCGTCGATGCGCGCGGGCAGACGCCAGGTGGTCGCGGCCGTCGAGACCGCCTGACGTGCGAAGGCCTGGATGACGTTGCCGCTCTCGTCACGGATCAGACGAGCGGCATACGGCTCCGCAGCATCCCACACGTTGAACTCGGGATCGAGCCCGCTGCACATGCCGGATGTCAGCGAGACCGCCCTGAAGAGCAGCAGCATGTTCTCGGGCAGCTGCAACGGCAGGGAGCGCATGGTGTCGCCGAACTCGTTCGCGAAGCCGGTGAACTCGCTCGGATCGACCTTGCTGAGTTCGACGAATCCCATCCCTCCGAACCGATCGAAGAGCGCCGCGAGCGCGCGTTCGAGTTCGAGGGTGTCGGCCGACGGCAGCAGCACGCCGATCTCCTGCGCCGCCTTCACCAGCCCCTTGCTGTCGCGCCCGGCGACGGCGACGAGCAACGTGCGCAGCCCGTCGCGCAGACTGTCCGGCACCTCCGCCATCATCCCGAAGTCGACGAAGGTCAGCCGCCACGACCTGCCCTCACCAGAAGCGGCGGGCGCAGCATCCGTCTCCGGTGCAGCCAATGGCGTCACGAAGATGTTGCCGGGGTGCGGGTCGGCGTGCACGAAGCTGTGCGTGAACACCTGATCGAACATGACTTCGGCGAAGACATCCGCGACCCTGCTCGGGTCGATTCCGGCCCGCCGAAGCGCCGCGGTGTCGTTGATCTTGATCGCCGTGACATCCGACAGCGTCAGCACCCGACGCGTCACGCGCTCCCACACGATCTGCGGGGTGCCGACGCGAGGATCGGATGCGAAGTTCTCCGCGAAGCGCTCGGCATTCGCGGCCTCGTGCAGATAGTCGATCTCCTCGAGGCAGGTCGCCGCGAACTCCTCGACGAGCGCTGGCGCATCGACACGCGAGGAGACGAGGCGGATGCGGCTCGCCCACCCAGCCACGCGGCGAAGAGCCGTGAGGTCGGTCGCGACGATCTCGTCGATTCCGGGGCGCTGCACCTTCACGACGACATCGCGCAGCCCGGTGTCGGCGGCGTCGAGATCGGACAGTCGCGCACGATGCACCTGGCCGAGGGATGCCGCGGCAAGGGGCCGCTCATCGAACCAGGCGAAGGCGCGCTCGAGCGAGACCCCGAGCTCGGCCTCGGCGAGCGCTTTGATGTCGGGATACGGCACGGCGGGCACTTCGTCCTGCAGCCCTGCGAGCTCCTGGGTGATCTCAGGGGGCAGCACGTCGAGGCGCGACGACATGAACTGGCCGACCTTGATCATGAGTCCGCCGAGGTCGACGGCGAGCACGTGAAAACGGCGAGCGAAGCTCTGCATCCGCGGCGCGCGGGTGCGTTCGGCGACGCGTGAGAAGCCGAGCCTGGGCAACACCAGCTCGAACCACCAGATTTTGATGAACTCGCGGGCTGCGAACGAGACGATGCGGCGGTAGCGGGCGCGGTGGGTCGTACGATGCGCTGAGCCGGCAGCATCCGTCATCGCGTCATCCTCTCGCCCGGGTTCGGCAGGATGCCCGACCGGGCGGTGCGGGGCGAGTCAGTCCTGCGCAAGGATCGCGTACAGCCTACGACGCGCCTCGTCGAGCACGGTGACCGCTTCCTGCACCTGCTCCGGCGTACAGGTGCGGGCGACCTGAGCGGCGGCGCCGGCGAGATCCATCCCCGCCTTGGGCAGAGCAGTGAGGTGGCTGTGCTCGCGGGACGAGAACGCCTCCCACGGAGCCGGCTTGTCGGCGGCGATCTCGGCCTCTTCGCGACCCGCGCCGGTGAGCGAGTAGGTCTTGCGGCCGTTCTGCTCCTCTGCGGTGATGAGGCCTTCGTCGGCGAGCAGCTGCAGGGTCGGGTAGACGGAGCCTGCGCTCGGCTTCCACGAGCCGCCGGAGCGCTCGGCGATCTCGTTGATGATCTGGTAGCCGTGCATCGGCTCCTCGGCGAGCAGCGTGATCACTGCCGCGCGCACGTCGCCGCGCGCCATGCGGGAAGGGCCACCGCCGGTGCGCTGCTCGAAAGACTTGCGCAGCTGATCCATCGCATCGAAGATCGCGGATGCCGGACCGCCTGCGCCGCCGAACGGTGAGCCTGAGCCTGCGCCGGAGCCGCCTCCGCCGAAGGGGCCGGTGGGGAATGAGCTGTTCATGTTGTCCTCCAGGGTCGAACGAACGATGGTGCGTTAACGATATATCGTTCAGTGTCGTTCGGGAAGGGGTGGTCTCGGATCATGCGTGGCGCCGGCCCGATGTCGGATGCCGGGAATACTCTGATCCCGTCTCACCGATGAGGCAGTCTCGACACCGAGATGAAGAGCATACGGAACCGGAGTGAAGAACATGAACGAGACCATCCTCACGATCGTGGGCAACCTGACCGCTGAACCCGAGCTGCGCCAGACCGGCTCCGGCGTCGCGGTGGCGAGCTTCACCGTCGCCAGCACGCCGCGCAACTTCGACCGCCAGGCGAACGAGTGGAAAGACGGCGACGCGCTGTTCATGCGCTGCTCCGCCTGGCGCGACCTGGCGACGAACATCACCGCATCCCTGACGAAGGGCAGCCGTGTGATCGTCACCGGGCGCCTGCAGCAGCGCAGCTACCAGGACCGCGAGGGCAACAACCGCGTGAGCCTCGAACTGCAGGTCGACGAGGTCGGCCCTTCGCTGAAGTACGCGACCGCGCAGGTCGTCCGAGGAGATCGCTCGGGCGGTGGCGGCGCGCCGGTCACGGCTGCGGCAGGTGGTGCAGCCCCCGCGGCGGCGACAGCCGACTCGTGGTCGTCGCCGAACACCGAGTGGTCGACGGCTGACGAGACGCCGTTCTGAGCCGGAGGCAGCTGCCGCGAAAGCATCTCAACCGCCTGTGAGTCAGGCTCACTCCGCGGCGGTGCTCTCCCGCACGACGAGGGTGTGTGGTGCGACGATCTCGGTCGCCGGCAGCGCGGGGTCTTCTATTCGATCGATGATCCGCCGCACCGACTCGCGTGCGATGAACTGCGTGTCCAGCGAGATCGTACTGAGCGACGGGCGCGAGTAGCGGCCTTCGTCGACGTCGTCTATCCCGATCACCGCGACGTCTTCCGGCACCCGGAGGCCGGCATCGAAGACGGCGCGCATCGCACCGAAGGCGAGCAAGTCCGAGAAGCAGAAGATGGCGTCAGGGCGAGGATCCAGGGCGAGCAGCGCCGTGCCCGCCGCATAACCGTCTGCACGGCTGTAGTGCGCGGCGGTGATCACGTACTCCGAACGAAGATCCAATCCCGCATCCGCTAGCGCGGCCTCATAACCCGCTGAGCGCTGCAGCGGTGTCGCATACTCCTCGAGAGGCTGAGAGCCGATCGCAGCGATCCTCGTCCGGCCCGTATCGATGAGATGTCCCACCGCGTCCCGCGCCGCCGCCACATTGTCGATGGCGACGTGATCGTAGCGGCCGTCGAAATCGTGCTCACCGAGGAGTATCAGCGGCATCCGCGTCGTACCGTGCATGTCGAGAAGCTCGGACTTCGTGACCAGCGGACTGAACAGCAGCCCGTCGAACAGCATCGTTCGGCCCTCCCCTGTCAGCAGTTGCCGCTCCCGCTCGTGATCGTGTCCGGTCTGATCGATCATCACGCGATAGCCGACCTCGGCCGCGGCGTCGATCACGTCTCGCGCGAGCTCGCTGAAGTACGGAACGTCGATCTCCGGCACGACCAGGGCCAGCATCCCGGTACGACCGGTACGCAATGTCCGCGCCACCGGATTGGGCCGGTAATCGAGTTCTTCAATGGCTGCGAGCACCTTCGTCCGCATCCGCTCGCTCACATGCGTGTATCCGCTGACGACGTTCGACACAGTGCGCATCGACACCTGTGCACGCTCTGCGACGTCGCGAAGTGTGGCCGGCATGCTCTCATCTTATCGTTTGCAACGTGCGCAAACGTCGGCTACAGTTTGCATACGTTGGCAAACAACGCAGCATGTTGCACAGACCACAGCACATCAACACAAAGGAGTGTCCATGAACAGCTACTCGAAACGGCCGGGCCTTCGCCTGGCCGCAGTGTGCGCCGTCGCCGTCACCGCTCTGGCACTGACGGCCTGCGGCCCCGACATCACAGCAGGATCCGGCGACGACGCGGCATCCGATCGCCTGCAGGCCCCAACAGCGGACCAGCCGGAAGGCGAGATCACGATCTGGGACCGCTCCGGCGACCTGTTCGAGGTCTTCGACGACGTGATCGACGACTTCAACAAGAAGTATCCCGGCATCAAGGTCAACCACGAGGCCGTCGACATCAACGCGAAGCTGCAGAACACGCTGATCACCGGCACCGACGTCCCAGACGGCGTCTTCCTCGACGACGCCATGATCGGCGGCTTCGCCGACCACCTCTGGGATCTCAGCGACGTGCTCGAGCCCTATGCCGACGACATCGCTCCGCAGAAGATCGATGCGACCACGGTCGATGGCGGCATCTACGGCGTGCCGTACGATCTCAACCCCGGCCTGCTCTACTACAACGCCACCGCGCTCGAAGCGGCCGGAGTGGATGCCACGGCGATCGAAACTTACGATGACCTCCTCGATGCCGCCCGCGCCTACCAGGCGAAGGTGCCCGAGGCGCATCCGATCCACCTCGAGCAGAGTGCATTCCTCGGTCAGCTCCAGCTCGAGATGTACGCGAGCCAGCTCGGAACATCCATCGCGGATGCCGAGGGCGAACTGCGCCTCGATAGCCCGGAGTACGAGCAGATCCTCACCTTCCTCGATACCGTCCAGTCGGAGGGCCTCGGAACACGTGCCGAGTACCTGACCCCGACCGACATCGCGGAGCTCGAGAACGGCAACCAGGTCTTCTACCCGTGGGCGATCTGGTTCGACTTCGCCCCGCAGCAACTGCTCCCGCAGACGAGCGGCGACTGGCGTGCGATGGAGCTTCCCGCCTGGGAGGATGGCGGAGCCCGCAGCGGTGCGATGGGCGGCTCGTCGTTCGTCCTGCCCAAGGAGGGCGAGAATTCCGAGCTGGCGTGGTTGTTCTACGAGTTCCTGATGTACGACGAGGCCGGCTATACCGCCGTGTGGGGTGTGAACGACATCTACCCGACCGGACTGAACACGTCGATCCCCGCCTACCTGCCGGCCGCCGATCCCGAGAACCCGCTCTTCCAGCCCCTCGACGCACTGGGCGGCCAGGACCTCTGGGAGGTCGCGACCACCGCAGGCGCTCAGATTCCCAGCGGCACGTCGATCCCGTCATGGTGGAACAGCGCGGTCGACTACCTCGGCAACGACATCCAGAAGATGCTCGACGGCGACATGACGCCCGCCGAGGTCATCAGCGGCTCGACCGACAGCATCCAGACGAACCTCATCGACAGGCAGTGATGACGACCACAGCCCTCCCCTCCGCGGCATCCCAGCACGCCCGTAACCGAACGGCACGGTTGAGGCGGCGCTCCGCGCCGTACCTCTTCGTGCTGCCGTTCATCGTGATCTTCCTCGCCTTCAGCGTGTATCCGCTGATCTTCACGGCGCGATTGAGCTTCACGAATTGGCACGGTTCGGGTGCTGCGGAGTGGGTGGGCTGGGGCAACTACACGTACCTGCTCACGAGCCAGGCCTTCTGGAGCTCGCTCGGCAACTCCGCCGTCCTGTGGCTGCTCATCGTTCCGATCCAGATCGTGCTCGGAGTGCTCGTCGCGGTGCTGCTGAACTCCGCGAAGCTCAAGCTGCGAGGCCTCTACCGCGTCGCGTTCATCGTCCCCTTCGTGACCCCGCTCGTTGCGGTCGCACAGATCTGGGTCGTCCTCTTCGACCAGCAGTACGGCGCCATCAACGCGATGCTCGGCGTCTTCGGCTTTCCCGACATCGGATGGCTCACGACGAGTGAGTGGGCGAAGCCCACGCTCGCCCTGCTGTTCCTGTGGAAGACGACGGGATTCATCGTGATCATCCTGTTGTCCGGTCTGCAGTCCATCGACAGTTCGATGTACGAGGCCGCGGAGCTCGACGGGGCATCCAAGCTCCGACAATTGTGGAGCATCACCGTTCCCCTGCTGCGCCGCACCATCATGTTCGCCGTGGTGCTGCAGACGCTCGCCGTGTTCCAGATGTTCGCCGAACCTTTCGTCGTCACACAGGGCGGCCCGTACAACTCCACGACGACGGCGGGCTACTACCTCTACAACCACATCACCCGCGGTGACCTCGGCACAGGAGCAGCGAACTCCTTCCTGCTCGTCATCCTGGTGATGGTGCTCTCGCTCTTCTTCGTACGGATGCTGCGAGCGAAGGACTGATCATGACCGACACCCTCTCTCGTACCGCGACGAATGCCACGACATCCGTTCCCGCACCGCGAAGCACGCGCCGCCGACCGCACCTGCGCCTCGGGACCCATCTGTTCCTGATGATCCTGCTCGTCGCATTCCTCGCACCGGTCGCGTGGGCGATCGTCTCGTCGTTCAAGCAGCCGAACGACATCATCCGCGACCCGCTCGGCTTCGACGTGTCGACCTTCACTCTCGACAACTTCACGGCGATGTTCCAAGACGTGCCGATCGCGAACGGATTCCTCAACACCGCGATCGTGCTGGTCGTGAAGGGCGGCATCACGCTGTTCTTCGCGCCTCTCGCGGCTTTCGCGTTCGCCAAGTACGACTTCATCGGCAAAAACCTGATCTTCGGCACGGTTCTCATCACACTGATGCTGCCGACGATCGTGCTGATCATCCCGCTACTGCTCGAGATGAAGGCCCTCGGCTGGGTGAACACGTATCAGGCACTGATCCTGCCGGGAGCCGTGGACGCGTTCGCGATCTTCTGGATGCGACAGGTGATCAGCGCGGTGCCGGATGAACTGCTGGATGCCGCGCGCGTCGACGGATGCAGCGAGTTCGGCATCTTCTGGCGTGTGGTGGTGCCCGTCATCCGTCCGGGGCTCGCCGGCCTCGCGGTGCTGACGATCATGAACATCTACAACGACTTCGTCTGGCCGGTGATCGTCGCAAGCTCCGAGCGGATGGCGACCCTGCAGGTCGTGCTCTCGACGCTCGCCCAGAACATCACGGGCAACCGGATCGGCGCCGACTACGCGACGGTCACCGGAGAACTCCTCGCGGCGAGCTCCATCGCCCTCATCCCCCTGCTGGTGCTCTTCATCGTGCTCCAGCGTCACTTCATCAACGGCATCCTCGCCGGCAGCGTGAAAGGCTGAATGTGTCTCTTTCCACTACCGAATCAACCCTCGTTGCACCGGGCACCGAGTCGGTTCCCCGTCCCGAATACCCGCGGCCCGATCGCGACCGCTCCGAGCGCTGGGTGAACCTCAACGGAAGTTGGGACTTCGAGGCCGAAGGTATCCGGTCGCTCATCACTGTGCCGTTCGCGTGGGAGAGCGCGGCTTCGGGGGTGCGTCGTACCTGGCTGGAGCGCGGCGTCTACCGCCGTCAGGTCGTCGTTCCCGCCGAATGGGGCGGACGCCGTGTCGTGTTGAGCTTCGGCGCCGTGCACCACCGCGCCGTCGTGCGCATCGACGGCAGCCTTGTCGGCGAGCACGTCGGCGGCTACGAGTCGTTCGAGTTCGACGTCACCGATTTCGTGGTGCCCGGTGTCGCATCTGAGCTGATCGTCGAGGTCGACGCCCCGGCCGACAAGCGCGCGATCGCGCATGGCAAGCAGCGATCCATTCCGCGTGATGACTATGACGGGGTCTCGTTCACACCGACCTCCGGGATCTGGCAGTCGGTCTGGCTCGAGGCCCGCGGGCGCACCTACGCGCGTGCCGTGTCGCTGCGTGGAGACAGCCTGACGGGGATCGATGTGGCCGTGTCGCTGGCGGGCGACCTCGTCGCCGGAACGGTCGTGCGCGCACAGTTGCCGGGCTCCGTGGTCGAGATGACGACGGATGCTGCAGGGCAGGCGTCTGCGCGCATCGAGATCGCGGAACCGCGGCTGTGGTCACCGGCTGATCCGCATCTGTATCGCGTCGAGATCGTCGTCGGCGGCGGGGACACGGCCGACCGAGTGATCGCGACAACGGGGCTCCGGCGCATCGAGACGCGCGGCGAGGAGCTCGTGCTCAACGGATCCCGCCTGTACGTGCGCGGCGTGCTGGATCAGGGCTACTGGCCCGACACCGGCCTCACTGCGCCCGACGCCGAGGCGCTGCACCGTGACATCGCGCTCTCCCGCGAGCTCGGCTACAACCTCGTGCGCAAGCACCTCAAATTCGAAGATCCGATCTGGCTGCACGAGGCAGATCGCACCGGAATGCTCGTCTGGGCGGAGCCCGCCTGCCCGAGTCGTTTCTCGGATGCCGCTGCAGATGCCTTCGAAGCACAGCTTCCGGCGATGGTTGAACGTGACGGCAACCACCCGAGCATCATCATCTGGGGTCTATACAACGAAGAATGGGGCCTCGACTGGGACATCCCGGGCAGCGCGTCGAGGACCGAGGCCGCCGAGCGCGCGTACGATCTGCTGCGGGCGCTGGACGACTCTCGACCCATCGTCGAGAACTCCGGTTGGGCGCATGTGAAGAGCGACCTCGTCGATTGGCACTACTACGAGCCCGACATCGCGACCTGGAAACAGGTCGTCGCCGACCTCGCCGACGGAACCCGCGAAGAGTTTCCCGTTCGGCTCGGACCGGACTTCACCGTCGACAAGTCGTTCTACGGGTCTTCCTCGTTCCCGCGGACAGGCGTGCCGATCCTGAACAGCGAGTACGGCGAGGGCTTCACGAGCCTCGAGCGCGCCTGGCATCTGCGATGGGAGACACAGGAGCTGCGCCGGCATGATCGCTACTCCGGCTACGTCTACACGGAGTTCTCCGACGTCGAACACGAATGCGCCGGTCTGCTGACCGAGGATCGCCGCACCAAGGACTGGGGCGGATGCGACCCTGCCGATGTCAACGCCGACACGGTGTTCGTCCTGGATCTCGTGCCGGAACGCGCCGGCGCAGATCTCGCGCTGCCGGTCGCCGGGTTCGAACTCGGAGTTCATGTCTCGCATCACGGAGATGCCCCGCTTTCGCTCTCGATTCATGGCGCGTGGGTCTCTGCCGGGTCGCCGATGGATGCTGCACGGGCGGCCGACGTGGTCTCGACGTCGCGGCTCGACGTCAAACCTTTCGAGCTCTCGGGTGCTGTGCGGCTCGACGTGCCCTCGCGGGTTGGAGCCGGCAGGTTCCTGATCTGGGCGACGGATGTCGACGAGACGGTGGTCGCGCGCGCCTATCTGGATGCGGCCGAGGTCGAAGCGCCGAACCGCCGCGGTGCACGGACGGACGAGTTCGCCTGACCGCGGCGACTCGCACACGAGGCGAGGGAGCGCCTGCTCCCCGATGTCAACCCCGCGCCGAGGCCATCCAGGCGACGTAGAGTCGAAGAGAGCGGACCGCCCGAGAAGCGCTCCCGGTGAAGTGCCCGCTCGGGAGGGAGCCGTCTCATGGCTCAGTACGACGTTTCGGACCGCTCGGCGATCGTCACCGGTGCAGGCAGCGGAATCGGCAAGTCCGCCGCGATGCTGCTCGCGCAGAACGGCGCATCGGTGGTCGTGAACGACCTGAACGCAGAGGCCGCCCAGTCCGTGGTCGACGATATCCGCGCGGCGGGCGGTGTCGCAGAGGCATCTGCCGGCGACGCGACCGACACCGCGTGGATCGCCTCGTCGATCGAGCTCGCGAACACACTCGCGCCGTTGCGGATCGGAGTGAACAACGCCGGCATCGGTGGCGCCGCCGCGCCGACCGCCGAGTACGGCGACGACGACTGGGACAAGGTCATCGCGATCAACCTCAACGCGGTCTTCCGCAACATGAAGGCGCAGATCCCGTCGATCCTCAGCAACGGCGGCGGCTCGGTCGTGAACATCGCGTCGATCCTCGGTAGCGTCGGTTTCGCCACCTCGCCCGCATACGTCGCCGCCAAGCACGGCGTCGTCGGCATGACCAAGACGGCCGCGCTGGAGTACTCAGCGCAGGGCGTGCGGGTGAACTCGGTCGGACCTGGTTTCATCGATACTCCCCTGCTGGCGCAGATGGATGCCGATGCGAAGGAGTTCCTCGTGTCGAAGCATCCGATCGGCCGGCTCGGACAGGCCGACGAGGTCGCGCACCTCATCGCCTTCCTCGCGAGCGACGCCGCGAGCTTCATCACCGGCAGCTACCACCTCGTCGACGGCGGTTACACGGCGCCCTGACCGGCGACAGGTGAAGGCATGTGGATCGGCTGGGTCGAGTTCGACGTGCTGCTGGGTGACGTGCACTCCCTGAAGGAGAAGCGCAGCGTCATCCGGCCGCTGATCGCCGACCTGTCGCGCCGCACCGAGGCGGCGGCTGCCGAGGTCGGCGCCAACGACCTGCACCGACGCACGGCGATCGGCCTGTCGGTGGTCGGAGCGGAGATCGCGCATGTCCGGGACGTCTTGGATCGTGCAGAGCGGATGCTGGCGGAAGAGCATCCCGAAGTCACTCTGCTGGCGACTCGAAGAGGCCTGCATTCGAGCGAGGACTGAGGCCCGCACGCCTGCCTGAACCAGACAGCACGCGCGAGCCTCAGTCCGGGGCCGCTGGGCTCAGCGCCGCCGCCCGGTTCAGCGCTGCCGCCGGGCTCAGCGCCGCCGCCCGGTTCAACGGGGCCGCCCGGTTCAACGGGGCCGCCCGGTTCAACGGGGCCGCCCGGCTCAGCGCCGCCGCCAGACCGCCACGACTCCGGCCCCGATGATCGACAGCGCAGCTGCACCGAGGAAGAGCCACGAGAATCCACCGGTGAGCGCATCCGCGGTCGACGCGCCGCCGGCTTCGAGTGCCGCCGTCCTGAGCCCGGCGATCGTGCCGAGCACGGCAAGCCCGACCGCGCCGCCGATCTGCTGACTGGTGTTGATGAGCCCGCCGGCGAGCCCCGCTTCACCGCCTTCGACTCCTTCGACGGCCAGCTGCGTCGTGGCGACGAACCCGCCACCGAGGCCGACACCGATGAGCAGCGTCGGTCCGAGCAGCTGCGTCAGGAACACAGCATCCGATGGCGCGAACGCGAGCCACACCAGGCCGCCGGCCAGAACGAGCAGTGCGGTGGCGAGCACCGGCCTGGTGCCGAGGCGTCCGATCAGGGAAGGCACCGCACCCGCGACGAGCACGAGCGCACCTGCGAGCGGCAGCTGGCTCAGGCCCGCAGTGAGCGCGTCGTAGCCGAGCACGGCCTGCATATACACCGACAGCGCGAAGAACAGCGCGACCATCGCCGCACCGGCCAGCAGCATCACGATGTTGCCGAGCGCGAGATCGCGGTTGCGGAACACCCCCAGCGGCACGAGCGATTCGGCGCTGCGACGCTCGACCACCACGAACGCCACCCCCAGCACGACGGCGACCGCGAAGAGCACCAGAGGCAGCGGGTGCAGGAATCCGAGCCGCTCCACTGCGCTGAGCGCACCGACGAGAGCGACGAGCGCCGCGGTCACGATGATCGCGCCGGCAGCATCCAGACGTCCGGACGCTCGCGCGCCGTCACGGGTGATGAGAACGGGAATCGCGACCAGCACGATGACGCCGATCGGCACGTTGACGAAGAACACCGCCTGCCAGCCGAGCGTCGCGGTGAGGATGCCGCCGAGCAGCACCCCGGCCGCCGAGCCGATACCTGCGACCGCACCCCAGACGCCGAGAGCCCTGGTGCGTTCCTTCGCATCAGGGAAGAGGTGCGTGAGCAGCGCCAGCGCAGCCGGGGCGAGAAGCGCGGCGGACGCTCCCTGCACCGCGCGCGCGGCGAGCAGCATCTCGCTCGAGAACGAGAGGCCGGCGAAGGCGGATGCTGCGACGAAACCCGCCGTGCCGATCAGGAAGACGCGGCGGTGACCGTATCGGTCGGCGAGACGGCCGCCGAGCAGCAGCAGCCCGCCGAAGGCGAGTACGTACGCGGTGATCACCCATGTGAGCGCAGCGGTGTCCATGCGGAGTTGCCGGCCGAGCACCGGGAGGGCGATGTTGACGATCGAGGCGTCGAGTACGACGAGGAACTGGGCGAGCGCGAGGATGCTGAGCGCCAGCCAGCGGCGTGAACTGCGTGGTGCGGTGATGGCGGGTCGAGCGGCGGCGGCGGGTCGAGCGGTGGTCGAGAGCATGTTCATCGTGTCGTTCCTTTCGGTCGGTGGTGCATGAGTGATTCATCACTCACTCTTTAGGGCACAGAAGAACGGGAACAGCACCGGGCGCGATCACGCCGGGTGGCTCATCCCCTTGGTCAGGAGTTTCGCCCAATCCTCCGGGCGCCCCTCGAGCTGCGTCGTGACGATCAGATGGCAGAGTTGCCCGTAGGCGATGAAGCGCTGCACGTCGTCATCGGCGCCGCCGGAGCGACTCTTCGCGAAATTCGTCACGCGTGCGAGGCCGGCGCGGAGCGCCTCACCCACCACCGGGATGTCGGCGACGGATTGCGCATGCACCTGCAGCATCAGCAGCGTGCGGTCGCTGATCAGCTGCGCGTAGGCGTCTCCCATCGCGTCGAGGATGCCGTCGGGCGTCTGCTCCCCCGCAGCATCCGCCCCCTCTTCGAGAGCCGCGATGATCGCATCGAAGCACGCCTCGAGTGCGGCGATGAAGAGCGCCTCCTTGCCGGAGTAGAGCTTGAAGACGTACGCGGGGGAGATCTTCGCTTCGCGGGCGACATCGGCGACGGTCGTGGCGTAGTAGCCCCCGCGCGCGAACTCCGCCAGCGCCGCGGCGGCGACGACGGGCCGTCGCGCGTCGGCGGTCGAGAGGATCGAACTGCGGGTCGTCGGCATATGAGTGACTGTACACTCACTCTGGTTGGAGGGCAAGCAGGAAACCTCGGGCGACGGCATCCGCCCGCAAGACGCGCGAGCGGCCGGCTTCGTATCCGACGCTGAGGTCAGTCGGGGACGGAGCGCACGACGCGAGCCGGCGATCCGACGACGATGGCCTGGGCCGGCACGTCTTTGGTGACGACGGATGCTGCAGCTACGACCGCGTCGTCTCCGATCGTGACGCCCGCGAGGATCGTGGCGTTGGCACCGATCCAGACGTTGCGTCCGATCGCCACCGGGGCGGGATGCATGTCAGCGCGGCGGCTCGCTGCGAGGTCGTGATTGAGCGTGGCTCGGCCAGAATATCTTCGATGTCCAAGGTGCGCCTCCTGCGTTGCGTTTCGTGACCAGTCTGGATCGTCCGGCCTGCGATAGCGAGCGGGGCCAGCCGCTCAGGCATCAGACCTTCGACGTGCGAGATGCTTCCGGTCCACGGCTCAGGCTGCGATGTCGAAGCGTGCGCGTCCGCCGAGCCTGGGGGTGCGAGCGGGATCGACGTGAACCGGTGGGATGAACCAGACCCGTGCATCCACACCTGTGCCGTCGATGCGGATGTCCCATC
Source organism: Microbacterium profundi (assembly GCF_000763375.1). Classification (NCBI taxonomy): domain Bacteria; kingdom Bacillati; phylum Actinomycetota; class Actinomycetes; order Micrococcales; family Microbacteriaceae; genus Microbacterium; species Microbacterium profundi. The sequence continues at coordinate 1,282,985 of NZ_JPSY01000001.1, forward strand.
CGTTGTCGTGGATGCGATGGTGGCAGCTATCGCATAGGAGTATCCCGTTGGAGAGGTCGGTTCGACCGTGATGACGTTTCCACCATCGCATGTGGTGCGCCTTGACCATTTCGGGCGAGAGGTTGCACATGGCGCATCCGCCGTCACGCTCGGCGAGAGCGAGGCGTTGCGCCTTCGTGAAGAAGCGCTTCTTCCGACCCCAGTCGAGGATCTCGCTGTCGCCGCCGAGAACGCACGGGATCACGCCGCCGTCAGCGGCCATCCGTCGGGCCGCTGCTGCGCTGATCGGCTGGTCGATGCCGTCGATCGTGGCGGTTCCCGTGGCGGAATCCAGGTCGTCGACGTGCATCCGGACGACGACGGTGGCTCCCGCGAGGGGAAGCTTCTCGCTCTTGCAGCCGAGCACGTGCGCGCAGAACAGGGCGAGCGCGTCGGCCTGCAACATGGGCACCGTGCGACGGTCGGCATCCGGAGCATCCGGATCGGGTGCGGCCTTACGGGCTGCGAATGCGGCGCTCACGTATCCGCGAAGTGCTGCGACGATCGGGGCACCGGTCTCGACGTCGAAGTTGCCGTTGAGATGCAACCGTCCGCCGCGCTCGAAGAACGTCAGCGAACGCTTGCCGCGCTGCTCGTCCTCCCGCGGTTCGACACCATCAGGGTCGAGCCACGCTTCGATCCGCACGCCGAGCCGGCGGACTTCGTCGAGCCCGAGACCGGGAGCAGCGTCGACCAGGAGCTTCTCGCCCTCGGCCGTGCGCCCGGGCCCGGCAGCGATGCGACACCGCTCTAGGACCGCGATGATCAACGCGGCCGCCTGCGCACTGAGAGTTCCTGCTTCCAAAGCCTCGCTCACCAGCGGATACTTCGCGGGCAACCGGGCACCGAGCAGATCAGTCCGCGCCGCCGTCGCCTCGCCCACCTTGATCAGTCGGATGGCGTCGCCGGTCGATACACCGGTGGACGCGGCGATCAGCTTCGCCGGCGAGCGGAACCCGTGCTGCTTCGCCAAGGAATCCGCACCCAACTCTGCGCGGGACTCACTCGCGATCCCAGCAGCGACACCTACATGCACAGCATCCAGCCGACGCTGCAGTACGCCGATCGCATTCGTAACCGCGATCAGCTGTTCTCTCGAAAGATCGTTCGAGTCGCCAGCATCCGCCCACACCTCGTCGAGGCGGGAGATCGCCTCGTGCAGACCGGTCAGCTTCGACATAACTCAACGATACCGCAGTGTTCCGTCTTTGTCGAACATTAATTCGAACTTATGTTGAGATCGTCTCGATCCGCGCGCTCGCCGACGCGCACCGCTCAACCATGTATTCGCATCTATATACGAATCTGTAACCGACTCATCCTCCACAGCACGATCTGGCCGGACGCTGTCCCCGATTGCTGTATCCGGGTGGGGCCCAGCATCCACTCCACCCTTATCGTCATCGCATGAGAAGCTACTACGACGGCTACGTACACCCCTCCGCATCTGCGGTGACGGTCCTCATCAGCGCACCGGGCAAACCGACGCTGAATCGCATCATCGAAGTGCCCAGCGATGCACCGGATGCATGGCTCGCGAATGCCTTCCTGCTCTCTATCGGCGAAGATTCACTGACCGATGACGATGTCGAGGATTTCCGTCTGCCGCAGGCGTACGAACCGCTGCTCTGGGGCTCGTACGGGAGATCCCCTTTTGACGACGAACCGAATCTCTCACGTTCCTTCACCCTCCCCGGCGTCCCCCATGATCTCGAAGTGCACCGTCTTCACACGCGAGCTCCCGCCGTGGGCGAACCGAAAGTCGCCATCATCGAGCACGACGATCCAGCCCCCACTCCGGTGAGCGCTGCGCACGATCGCACGAGCACGAGCACGAGTCCGAGCACGAGCACGAGCACGAGTCCGAGCACGAGCACAGTTCCGGTCAACGTGAACTGGCAGACATCGACCGCCTCATTGAGCGTTCGCGAAGTGAACACAGAGCTCGCCGACCAGTACGGCGTCGTACGCCGCGCTTCGACCGTTCACTGGTCGTCGATCTCGGGCATGGCGTATCGTCCGGCTGCCTGCTGGTAGGACTGCTGCGGGCACTCCCACCTGTTCGGCGCCTTGCGCTGCGCGCGCACCTTCGGGAGACCGGGTTGCTGGATCGGCCGGTATTCAGCGAGGCCGACGCCGCCGCGTTGTCCGCAGGACTGAGAGCTCTCATCGATCGCATCGGCTCAGATGGCTTGGAGCAGTCGGAGAACGGCTGGTTGTCCGACGATGCTCTTCGCGATGTGGAACAGGCGCTCGGGTGGACGTCCGAGCTTCACGTTCGACTCGCATCCGCGCGCGGATCGGATGAGTCCATTGGCGCTTCGCTTCTATCGACCGCGCGCGAGCTCCGACTTCTCCGGCGTCTCAAGGGACGTATCATCCTCACGAACATGGCGAAAGCGCTCCGCGCCCGTCCGACCGGATTCGTCCCTCATCTCGCGAACCACGCAACACGCGGCGCTGGTCAATCCGGCTATCTCCACTCCCAGGACAGCCACGAATCACAGCTGATCATCGCGCTGACGCTGCTGTCGATCGCCGACGGCTCGGCGCAATCGCGCGCGGACGTGGTGGACGTCGTCGCGCGCGGCGTCGCAGTACTCGAGCGCCATGCGGCCCCGTACGGGGGCTACGGGAACTACGGGGGCTACGGGGGCTACGGGAACTACGGGGTCTACGGGGACTACGGGGACTACGGGGACTACGGGGACTACGGGGACTACGGCGCCGAACGCTATTGGCATGAGTATCCCGGAGATGACGCCTTGTCCTCCGAGAACAACATCGCAGCCATCGTCGACAGAACATTGGACCGGCTTGAGCTACCGGGCCGCCCCGAATCGTTCAGCGAGTTCACGCCGGCCGTGAGGAGGCTCGCCCATGCTGCATTGCTCTGACCGACTCGCGTTCGTGCTCTCGACCCGCGCACCACGTGCCGCATCCCCTCAGCCGGTCAAGCGGTCCGTCGCCGCTCCAGCACCCCGGCGCACACGATCGCCACAACCCCGGCGATCGGCACGACGATCAGCCCCGCGCGCAGCCCCGCATTGTCGGCGATGAATCCGACGAACGGAGGCGAGAGCAGGAAACCCAGTCGCAGCAGCCACGACACGATCGTGAGGCCGGCGTCGTGCCGCAGTCCCGGCAGCGCGTCGGCGGCCTGCATCGCGGCGGGGATGAGCGTGGCGCTGCCGAACCCGGCGACCGCGAAGCCCAGGATCGTGCCTGGAATCGTCGGGAAAGCCAGGGCCAGACCCATTCCGACGGCGATGAGGAGTCCACCGGCCCGCGCGACGGCACGCTGCCCGAAGCGGTCGACCATGCGGTCGCCGATCATCCGTCCGATGAACTGCGCGCCGACCAGGGCGATATATCCGGTGGTGGCGATCGCTGCCGGGGCGGCGAGATCCGCGCCCAGGTAGAGGGTCGCCCACGACATTCCGGCATCCTCGACGATGGCGCCGGCGATCGAGAGCAGCACGAGCGCGGAGATGACGAACACGGTCTTCCCCGAGATGCCGCGACGCAGCGCACCGCTGATCTCCGATCCACCGGCGATCGCCTCCTCCTCCGTCACGTCGTCGCGCCCCGGCAGGCACATGCGCAGCGCGACGAGCGAGAGCAGGCAGAACACGACGGCCGAGATGCCGAGATGGATGCCGAGGGGCAGAGCGAGCGCGATCGCAACGGCCGACATCGATCCGCCCAGCACCGCGCCGATCGACCAGATCGCGTGGAAGGAGTTGATGATCGAGCGTCCGTAGCCGCGCTGCACGCGAAGGCTGTGCGCGTTCTGGCCGACGTCGGTGATCGCATCCGCCGCTCCGCCGAGGAAGAGGCCGAGCGCGAAGAACACGGCCGACGGCGCGAGGCCCGCCGCGAGGATGCCGAGGCTGGTGAGGATCGTGCCGACCACCGCGACCTTCGCCGACCCGAAGCGGCGGATGAGCACGGCGGCTCCGAGCCCTGCGACCATCGCGCCGGCGGGGAACGCCGCGATCGCGAGCCCGTAGGCTGCGGCGTCGAGGCCGAGCTGCACCTTGATCTCGGGGTAGCGCGGCAGGATGTTGGCGAACAGCGCGCCGTTGGTGAGGAAGAGGATCGCGACGCCGACGCGTGCGCGCCGCACGGCCGGGGCGACGGTGGTCGTGCTGGGCATATGCACCAGCCTAGGTGGGGCGCGGATGCCTCAGCTCTGCAGCACCGAATCCAACAGCCCGGGGAACAGGGCATCGAGGTCGTCGCGCCGCAGCGTCAGCATCCGCCGTCTGCCGTTGGGCTCGTTGCGGATGACGCCGGCCTCGCGCAGCACCTTCATGAAATGCGACTTGGTCGACTTCGGCAGGTTCGGGTCGGTGGCGTGGCAGGCGGCCATGTCGAGCGGGCCGGCCGCGAGCTGGCGTGCGATCGCGAGGCGCTCGGGGTCGCTGAGCGCGAAGAGCACGTCCGTCAGGTTGATGTCGGAGCGCTCCGGATGCTGCAGATCACCGGGCATGGTTCGATAATAGTTGAACAATTGCCGATGGTCGAGTACGCTCCGATAGTTCGATGATTCTCGAACCGAAAGATTCGAACCGAAAGATTCGAACCGAAAGATTCTCGAACTCGAGGAGCGCGCATGACCACGACCGAACCGATCACCGTCCGGCAGACCGGTCCGGCCGCCGCGCCCATCACACGCACGACCCGCGCACGGTTCGGGTTCGCGCTGGCGGTCGTGGCGCAGATCCTGATGATGACCGGCGCGAGCGCTCCGTCGCCGTTCTATCCGGTTCTCGCCGAGCAGATCGGCTTCGCCCCGATCGTGATCACCGCCGTGTTCGCGGTCTACGCCATCGCACTTCTTCTCACGCTGCTCACGGCCGGGGCGCTGTCTGATCACGTCGGCCGCCGTCCGGTCGCGATCGTCGGGCTCGTACTCCTGGCCGGCAGCATGCTGCTCTTCTCGCACGCGGATTCCGTGGCCCTGCTCTTCATGGCGCGCATCACCCAGGGCATCGCGAGTGGACTGCTGCTCTCGGCCCTCTCGGCTGCGGTGCTCGACCTCGCACACCCCGCCCGCGCGTCGACCGCGGCGCTGTGGAATGCGCTCGCACCCGGCATCGGCCTCGCCACCGGCGCGCTCCTGTCGGGAGCCGCCCTCGACATCATGGGCGAACCGCTGCTCGATGTCTTCGTGCCGCTCACCGCCGCCTACGTCATCCTCGCGGTGCTCTTCTTCTTCGCACCGGAGACCGCGCCGAAGAAGCCGGGAGTCTGGGCTTCGCTGCAGTTCCGCCTGTCGGTTCCGCAGGCGATCCGGGCGGACTTCTGGCGCGCGGCCCCCGCCATCGTCGCGGGCTGGGCGACCGGCGGACTGTTCCTCTCCCTCGGCGCGAACATCGTGCGGGGCGAGCTCGGCGGCGTCGCGCACATCTGGCAGGGACTCGGCGTCGCGATCCTCACCGGCGTCGGAGCGATCACGGCGTTCCTCCTGCGCAAGCGCTCGCCCCGCACGATCACGATCTTCGGCACCGCAGCCCTCGCCGTCGGCACGGCGATGTCGCTCGGCGCCCTCGCGCTCGGTTCGCTCCCGGCCTATCTCATCGCCGCCGGCGTGACCGGAATGGGCTTCGGCACCGCGTTCTCGGGCGTGATCGCATCGCTCGCGCCGCGCATCCCCGCCACGGAGCGCGCCGACACGTTCGCGGTCATCTTCCTTCTCGCGTACCTCGCGTTCGGCATCCCCGCCGTCATCGCCGGGATGCTGGTGGGCGTCGTCGGGCTCGGCGCGGTGTGCGTAGGCTACGGCGTGGTCGTCATCGCGCTCTCGCTGCTCGCGCTGGTGTTCAGGGTGCGCATGCCCGAGTGAGGATAGCGTGCAGAGCGAATCATCTCGGCAGGCGCTCCAGCGCCCACGTCCAGTCCACCCGCTCCTGTTCCAACCGCAACCGCTCGCCGTGCCGATCGGTGACCAGCGCCGCATAGACGTCGGTGTCTTCCGGCGCGAGGTGCGTGAGCGCAGCGCTCGTCGGCTTCTCCTCCCGACCCCATCGCTCACGATGTGCGTGCAGCGTGGTGAAGTCCATCAGCACGGACCTGACCTGCGGCAGCCGTGATCGCACGCGGTTCAGAATCGCGAAGCCATGCGTGTCGATGTCGCCCCAATATGCGACGGGAACATCCCTCAGCCAGCGCAGGGACGCAGGATTACCGGCGTCGTACCCCTTGCCCCACAGGACGACGCCGCTCTCAGGAATGGGTGCGGCGAGATACGTCGCTTCGTTCTCGATGATCAGGGCCTGACTCGCCGACGAGACGGCCGAATCGAGTTCGTCGAGCCGGAAGACACCCTCCGTGAATCCGCTGGGGAATCCGAACACTCGAGGATCGAAGCGCAACCTGACTGTGGCGGGTCGCCGTGCGAAGCCGAGCGATTGCGTGAAAGCATCCGCACCGGCCGGAACGCCGAGCATGCCGGCAAGCACGCCTCGCCTGCGCTCGATGAGCTTCGTGTCGACTCCCGGCGCAGTGACCTCCCGTAGAAACCGTCCTGCACCGCTTTCCCGGCTGATCCACTCGAGCGCCGCCAGAATCTCGGACCAGTCATCGGCTGCGGCGAGCGCCGCGTGCGGATGCTGAAGCACCCAGCCCCGCGCTTGAGCCGGAGCTTGTCCGAACAACGAGACGAAACGCCGCACCTCCGCCCCCACGCCGAGAAGCGCCCACGCCTGCTGCGCGGTGGAGATGACCGCGCGCATCGGGATGCGCGATTTCCCCACGTGCCGGCCACCGACCTCGCCGAACACGAGCTCGAAGTGCGCCCCGTCGCGCGAGGCGCGGATCAGTTCGTTCGCCCACCGACGCGCCTCATCCACCCGGTCGCCCAGGTCAGACGACGATGGCCCGCGCAGCGGCAGCTCGATCGGCGCGAACTCCCCCTCGACCGCAACGCGCAGCAGCGTGCCGTCGGTCCAGCGCCTGCGCACCCGCGCTGCGACGTCGGAAGGCGTCGTCCACGATGATGCGGCGGCGCTCACGAGGCATCCTTGCGCCGCTTGTGATACTCCTCGATCGTGAGCGTATGCACGCGAGAGCGTGCGCCGGTCGGGTTGTCGACGAATCCGATCGCGCTGATGAACGGCTCGATGACGTGCACCTTCTGCAGCGGTGTGACGATCAGCAGCTGCAGACCAAGCCGGCCGAAGAGCTTGAGCGCATAACGAGTCGACTCATCCGAGCCCCGCCCGAAGGCCTCATCGATGACCGCGAAACGGAAGTCGCGTGCTTTCTGCACGCCCCATTCGAGTCCGAACTGATAGGCGAGCGAAGCGGCGAGAATCGTGTAGGCGAGCTTCTCCTTCTGCCCGCCGGACTTGCCGTCCGAGTCGGTGTAGTGCTCGAACTCCTCGCCGGTGTCGCGATCCTGCTCGGAGGCCGCGAAGAGGTACCAGTTGCGCACATCCGTCACGAACCTCGTCCATATGCGGTCCCGATCGCTGTGCGCTTCTCGGCCGCGGAACCTCTCGATGATCGCTCGCACCTGCTCGAACCGACGTTCGGCATCGCCGGATTCCGGATCCACGAGGTCGCTGGTCGCCGCGCGCAGGTCGGCACGGAAGTCTCTGATCTCCTGATTGACCGTGGGGTCGGCGATGATCCGGATGACACGTCCCGGGCGGTAGTCGATCGCGCCGAGCGCCTCATTGATCCGATCGACTCGCGCATGGATCTCATCCGCCTGCCGACGAAGCCAGTTGTGGAACCCTGCCAGCTCGGTGACGGCGTTCGTGTTGAGCTGGTGCCGGAACTCCGACTCGAACCGCGGCAGATCGTCGGCCCGGACTCGGCTGTGCAACTCCCTGAACGAGCCGAGGGCACCTACTTCCGCATCGTGCTCGGCACGCAGCTCCGGCCAGTTGCGCAGCATCTCGTGCATCTTCGCCTGCACGCTCGTGATGTGCCCGTTGATCTCACGCTGCACGGCGTCGCTGAGCCGGGCGATCTCGTCTGCCAGTCGCTTGCGCAGCGTCTCCAGGCCCTCGAGCGTACGACGCGATCGTTTGTCGGCGAGCAGCGTATCCAGCGCGCCGTAGCGCTCCCGCGCTGCGGCGATCTCGGATGCTGTCAGCGGCTCGAGTGCACGCTGCTCACGCTGAGTCCGCTCAGTGAGTCTGGCCGCCTCGCCGTCGAGATCACCGATGGCGCGAGCTCCTGCCTCGAGGTCTTCGTCGAGGCGCACCGCCTGCTCATCGACGCGCGTGAGCGCCTTCTCGATCTCCTCGAGCTTGTTCGATCCCGCGATCAGCCTCGACCGCTCGTCGTGCAGAGCGGTGATCTCCGCCTGGCTGGACTCGGTGTCCAGATCACTCCAGCGAGTGACGTCGGCAAGCGCGTCGAGGGCGCGCAGTCGCGACTGCAGCTCGTTCTCCTCGCGCTGCAGCGCGGCCAGCGAGGCGAGCACCTCGCCCCGCTCCGACTCGTACTCCGCCGCCTCGTCGCGCAGCGCGGCGAGCTTGCGCTCGCTCGTACGTCCGAGCACCCAGTTGCGTGGATCGTCGATGGCGAAGCGGTCGTCCTTCTCGTGCCGATCCCGGTCGCGTACGAGCCCTGCGCGCGTCACCGCACGGTCGGCACCTCGCAGTTCGGCGGCCGACTGCACGAGCTGGTGCTCGCCCCTGCGCTGCAGTTCACCCGTCACGAATGCCGCGAAGGGGCCTTCTTCGACTTCGAGGATGTCTCGCAGCCGAAGGGCCTCATCGGCGCGGGCCGGCACCGAGCGCACCTGCCGATCCGGCACTCGCAGGTATCGCAGCTTCGCACCGAGGTGCGTGTCGTTCACCCAGCGGGAGACGGCGTCGTAGTCGCTCTGGGCGACGAGCATCATCGTGGCGAATCCGCCGAGCACCCGCTCCGCAGCACCGCGCCAGCCCTCATGGACGTCTGCGACGTCGATCAGCTCGCCCGCGAACGGCACCTGCTGTTCGTCGAGACCGAGACCGGCACAGAGCCGATCCCGCACTGCGAGCAGCTTGCTGTCGAGGTTGCTGCGCCGCCCCTGCAAGATCGCGAGCTCATCGTTCGTGCGGGTCAGCGCGGCGTCGAGTTCGAACCGCCTGCGACCGAGCGGCTCCTGGCGCGCGCCCACGCCTTCGCGCGCGGCTTCCGCTTCGCTTCTGGCGCGTTCGGCGTCGACGCGACGCACGGCGAACCCGCCGGCATCCGTCACCGGATCGAGCCCGGCATCCTCCAGACGGGACAGATATCGTGCACGCGCCTCTGAACGACGGTCCAACTCTTCGTCGAGACGCGGCAGCGCTCGGTCGATCTCGACGAGCCGGTCGCCGCCCGCGCCGGCACGCTCGGCGATGAGACGGTCGCGTTCAGGTACGAGCGCCTGCCGCGCGGCCCGCATCCGCTCCTGCTGCTCGCCTGCCTTCGTGCGTGCACCTTCGACGCGTGTGCTCTCGTCGGCAAGGGCGACGAGCATCGCCTCAGCGACGTAGGGGTCGACGGCCGCGCGAGACGCCGTGAGGTCGTCTCGACGATCGATGGCCGCGTCGTACCGGTCGCCGGCTTCGACGAGCGGATCGAGCACGGCCAGCTGCGCCGTCGCGCGCTGGACGGACTCATGCGCACGTGTGAGGTTCTCGAAGTGCTCGATGATCGCGCGCACCCGCTCTGCGGAGTCCTCTTCTTCGAGCATGTGGCTGCGCACGAAGTCGGTGAGGTTTCCCACCGACTTCATCGAGACGGTCTGATGGAACAGGTCCATCGCCTGCTCCGATCGGATGCCGAGAAGCCGGCGCATCCGCCTCGAATAGTCGGGGAAGCTGGTGTCGATATCGGCGCCCTGCTGCCGTAGCCGTTTGCGCAGGGCGGTCAGCTCGGAGCCGAAGTCGGAGAAGTCCGGATCGACCGCGAGGGTGTGGGATGCCGTCACGTAGAAGCGATCGGGCTGTCCGGCGCGATCCTTCTGGTGGAACACCTGCGCGAGGGTGACGGTCTCGTCGTACGCCTCGTTGCGGAACGAGCCCAGGATCACCGAGTACGACGTGTGATCGCGCAACCCCACAGGACGCGACGCACCGGTCTGCTCGTTGCGCTCTGACTTGTAGTGCCCCTCGACGTAGCTGCGCAGGTTGCGCTCCTTCGCCTCGGCGCCGGCGGCCTTGTTGTACGCGATGCGCTGCGCGGGCAGCAGCAGAGTGCTGATCGCGTCGACGATGGTCGACTTGCCCGATCCGATGTCGCCGGTCAGCAGCGCTGTGCGCCCATCCAGCTCCAGGTCCCACACCTGTCGGTCGAACGTTCCCCAGTTGAAGACCTCGACTCGGTGCAGACGGTAGCCGGGGAAGGCATCGTCTCCCGTGTCCACATCCAGTGCGGAGAAGAGCGCATCGCTCATTCCGAGTCCTCCCCGTCCATCGCGCGAGCGTATTCCGTCAGCCGCGCTTCGAAGTCGCCCAGTGTCTGCGCGTCGACATAGGCCTTCAGCACGCGCTTGACCTCCCACGCATCGGACTGCCCACGCAGCTCCTGCAGAAAGCCCAGATCCTTGAGCTGCCGGACCGTGCTTGCGACACGATCCTGCGAACGCGCTTCGTTCGTGGAGTCCTTCGAGAACACGCTGAGCATGTCGCCGATCTGCTCCTGCGACAGCACGAGTCGGCCCTCGCCCCCTGTCGCCTCGAACTCGGCGAGTCGCCGGCGCAGCAGCACCGCGAGCAGACTCGCCTGGTAGGTGAGGGATCGACGGCGGATCAGTCGGGGCAACGGCTCTTCGCCCTCGGCATCGTCGTGTGCCCGCAGATACGCGAAGCCCTCGACCTCGTCGAACACGACATCGACGGCGATGTCGTTGAAATGGTCGCGCACCGCTGCACCATGGCGCTCCAATGCGGCCCACGTGCTCTCGTCGCGCTCGCGGTACACGACGCCGCGCATCAGTGCGATGACGGATGACGCCGTGGCGTGCTCTTCGGGGCTTCTCATAGGCTGGCTTCCTCGGCTCTCATGAGCGCGTGATCGTGACGTGCGGAACAGTCATCCGGCGGCGTACCCCGTCCAGTCCCTCATAGACCACCGACATCGATTGCTCGGCATCGATGCTCAGCTCGAGATCGTCTTGCGCATCGAGACCGAGGTACGCGATCACCTCCGCCGCTCCCTCAGTGATCGGGTAGAGCGCGAGGATGTCGCTGAGCTCGGCCGCGCTGTGCGGAGGCACGACCGCACGGATGTTGTCGGCCAGGCGCTCGACGTCGACATGGCGCTGGCTGAGAAGCACGTCGAGGTCGAGCGGTCCCTCATCGACCGGTCCCAGCAGACTGTTCACGGCGGTGTCCGGTCTCACCTGGTACAGCGGACGCTCGAAGGCCATCACGATCGGGACGCCGGGTTCGTCGATCTCGAGACCGGCATCGGGCGGATCCTGCCGAACCGCGATCGCCGCGGCTTCGATGGCGCGGGCGAGGTCGAGCACCCGTCGGTTCTCGAACCACACGCGGTCATCGAGAAAACGCCGCAGCTGCTCCGACAGCATCCGCACCGTCACCTGCGTGCGCTCCGCGGCCTCGGCCCAGTCGTGGTGCAGCAGACGCATCCGCCGGTCCGTCTCGACCGCCGGCATCTCACTCACCGCACCGAGCAGTGTGGAGAGCTCATCCTGACGCTGCTCGGAGAGCAGGAAATCGTAGAACGCCTGAAAGCTGCGCCCCTGCTCGGACGACGCGATGTCGGCGCGGTCGCCGACGAGCTCTCCGAGGAGCTCGCCCTTGGCTCCGTTCCAGGCGGCGATCTTCTCCCTCGCCGAGCGGTCCAGCCGGCGCAGGTTCTCCTCGACCTCACGGAAGTCGCTCATCAGCTCGCGCGACATCGAGGAGAACTGCTGGAAGCGATCTCGAACCCCGATCTCGTCGAGCGCCTGCGACTCTCCCCGTTCGATTCGTGCGATCTCTTGATCGAGCTCGTCACGGCGTCGCGCGAGCTCGGCGACGCGCACCTGAGGATCCGCGTCGGAGCCGTGCACGATGTCACGCAACAGGGCGATGAGCGTGTGAAGCCTCGACTCCGTGCCCACGAAGGTGCGCTCGCGCAGTTCGCCCACCCATCGATAGGCCTTCTCCAGCGTGGAAGTCGCCTCGTAGTGGATCTCCTCGGCGCGCGAAGGGTAGAAACGGCGCAACCAGCCGTCGTCGGCTGCAGCCCACTCCTCCAGGTACTCGATCGGCTCCCGCGGGTAGCGATCCGGCGCGGACTGATGGATCGCGTACAGGTGATCGTCGAGCAGGCTGACCAGCTCGCTCTGCGCCACTGCGCCGCGGTTGGCATCGATGAGGTGAGTCCCGAGAAAGGAAAGGATCAGGGGCGCGTTCGTCTTGCGAAGCAGCCGCCATGCTCCATGCCGTTCGGCGAGCTGTTCGATCTCGTCGTGGTCCACCCCAGAAGCGTATCCGCGAGCGTGGACGGTTCCGAACTCAACCCCGACGACCGACAATGCCGGACTCTCGTCAGAGGTGCCATGAGGCGCATGCCGAAGTCGGCGGGCGGGAATCCGGCGACCGCTCCGACGATGACCAGGCGGCCGTTCGAAGCGAGGCGATCGATGGGCTAAGGGAGCGAGCGTGAACCTAAGCGGCCAACGCTCCAATCGGGATTACGTGGATGCCATCCGCCCGGGTGTACCCGTACTGGCCGCCAGTGATGATCATCATGGCGGAGGGAGGCTCGGTACGAGCAGTATCCAGGTTGGCGGCAAATCGCTTCAAGGACGCGGCAGCATCTTCCTCGCGAGAGGCCGCGAGCTTGACTTCGACAGCAATCCAGCTCCCGTCGCGCCGTTCGATTATCGCGTCGACGTCGCGGCCTGCGCTGTCCCGGTAATGGTGGACGATCGCGTCGTGCACATCGGCGTACACGCGGAGGTCCCGAACGACCAGTGACTCGAACACCTGACCAAAGTAATCAAGGTCGCGCAGAAGCCGATCTGCATTGGCGCCGACAGCGGCGACAGCGAGCGAAGGATCTACGAAGTGCCGCTTCGCTGCCTTGCGCACACGATCCCGCGAGCGCAGATGAGGTCCCCATGAGGGCTGCTCTTCAAGAACGAAGACGCGCGCGAGCGCATCCAGGTAGCCCTGCGCCGTGGCATTGGTCATCTGCTCCCCCCCTGCTGATGCGTCGCGTGCGAGTGCAGCGACCGCGACCTCCGTGGCGACGTTTCGCCCCAGCGCCCTGATGATGCGCATCACGCCAGCGGGATCTCGGCGCGGCTCCGAATCCAGTCGCGGCAGATCGATGCGTGTCACGCCATCGAGGTAGGCGCGAGTGCGATCCAGTGCTTGCGCGAGCGGCAAACTCTGCAGTCCGGGCCATCCACCACGTGCGGCAACCTCGATGAGATCCGAAACGCTGAGCGCAGAAGCCCCTGAGACCCGGTTCGCAGGGTCGTCGAATACTCCGCCCACACTAATCTCAGCAGAGGAGTGTCCTGACTCGCTCAATGCCATCGGGCGCATCCGCAGCCTGAGCATTCGACCTGCTCCCGAATGCCGTGTCACATCGTCGGCGGGCACGGCGGACCCGGCCAGGATGAAGGACCCGTCGTCTTGCGTGTCGACGGCGGATCGCACTTGATTCCATACAGCAGGGGCAAGCTGCCACTCATCGATGAACCGTGGACGCGCTCCGTCGAGGAGACGGGCGGGGTCCAGTTCTGCGAGTTGCAGTGCCGCAGGATCAGTGTCAAATTGGATGCTGCTATTCGCAAACTCTCGTCCTGTCGCCGACTTCCCGCAGGCGCGGGCGCCTTCGAGTACGACCGCGCCCGGGTGTGCGAGCGCATGCGAAAGCTGGACGTCAATGACTCTCGGCCGGTACGTAGGCATAGGGCGACTCTAGACTCCAAAGATAAGAAAGTCGACGTTTCAAAGATAAGAAAGTCGAACATCTAAAGAGAAGAATGGGGAGCTCCTAGAGAGCAAAAAGATGGAGCACCCCATCGATGAGCTTCACTTCCCGCGCAGGAACTCCTCGACCTCGTCTGCGGTCGGAGCCGTCGTCGGCCCACGGCGGGTGACCTTGATCGCAGCTGCGGCGTTGGCACGGCGGCACGCATCCACCCATGTCGCGCCGTCGGCGATGCCGGCCAGCAGGGCGCCGGTGTGGGTGTCGCCGGCACCGTTCGTGTCGACGGGCGTCTGCGGAAAGCCCGCCACGTAGGAGCTCTCGCCGTGCGCATGCACCGCGCACCCCTCGGCGCCGTCTCGCACGATGGTGACGGCTCCGGCGCGCAGCAGCGGACTCAGCGCGCGGGCCTGGCCCACGATCTCGCGAGCGGATGCTTCGGCCTTGGATGCTCCGGCCTTGGATGCTCCGGCCTTGGATGCTTCGACCGACACCGACCGTGCGGCCAATAGATCGGTCGCCTCCTCTGCGTTGCCGGTCCAGACGTCGGTGCGGGCGAGCATCGTGTCGCGCACGTCGGCGGGCAGTTCGGCGAAAGCCGCTCCAGGGTCGAGGACGACGACGGCATCCTCAGGAAGTGTCCTCAACCAGGCCAGCAACGGTTCCCGAGTCTGCGCGACGGCGAGCGAGTATCCGGTGACGCAGACGAGATCGCCCGGCTGCACGTCGGCGCTCGCGAGCGACTCGACCGTGATCTCGCGCTCCGCCCCCAGCGTCGTGACGAAGGTGCGCTCCGCTGAGGGTTCGATCAGCACGACGCACACCCCGGTGTCCTGCGTGGTCACCGGAGGAGCGGATGCTGCGATGCCGTCGGCATCCAGCGCCTCGCGGATCAGATCGCCGTACGGACCGGCGCCGATCGCTCCAGCGTGCAAGCATTCGGCGCCCAGGCGCGCCGCCGCGAGCAACACCGTGACGGAACCGCCAGCGTACTCCGCGACCGAATCGGCCATGAGGTTCTGCCCGCGCGCGGGGAGGTCTGCCACTTCGATGACCAGGTCGACCAGCGCCTGTCCGGTGTGGATCACTCGCGGGCGGTGCGCATCCCGCGCGAGTCGGTCATCGGTCTCGGCACGGCTGCGCATGCGGACAGCCTATCGATCGGGATCCGCGCTCATCGAAGCATCTGCCACTCGCACGGCCTCGGCCAGCTTTGGGAAACTCTCGGTGATGGTGCGCCAGAGCAGGTCGGCATCCATCCGGTCATAATGGTGCACGACGAAGTCGCGCTGCCGAGCCGCCTGCCGCCAGATCGGGCCCCGGAAGCCTTCCGGGTCGGCGGCGATAAGACGCTTTGCAAGGTCGCCGACTCTGTTGGAGAGCGCCTCGAAGGCCAACGAGACGGCTGGGTCCGAGTCGAAGGCCTCGCGCCCACGCGCCGCCAATTCAGACGCGGTGCCGAGCGTCGCATGAAGATCGTCGAGCCAACGCGGAATGCGCTCGACCGGTTTCACAGCAGCACCGCCTCGTTCAGAATGCGTGCATCGCGTTTCCTGTCGAGCGAGGCAACGGAAACTGCAGAGACGGGGACGCCGACAAGCATCTCGATGTCCATCTCGAACTGGGCGATGTCGAACAGCGTCGCATCGTCGGCAGTGACCAGAAGATCGAGGTCGCTGTCCGCGGCTTGATCGCCACGCGCCACCGATCCGTACACCTGGACGTCGCGGAGGTGCGCCGCCTGTGCAAGGCGTTCAATCAGCGGGCCGAGCTGGCGTAGACGCTCGACGGTGATTCGTGCGGGCTCGCGATCGGAAACTCGCTGGTACTCGTCCACCGAGAGCAGAACCGCCTCGGGCTTGCGGTGCGACCCGATGGCGACAGGAGCGGCAGCAGGGTTGTCACGCAGTCCCGCGATGAGACGCGACAGACCGGCGCGCGCGTCGGCGACTGAGAGGACCTCCATGCCCGCACCTCCTGTACATGAATATGTACAAGTTTATCCGATACATCGTCGTGACGGCACGGCAACCCTGAATGAGCGCATCCTTGCTCAGGTTTAGCCACCCTAAACCTGAGTAACGAGCATCTCCCGCAGCTCCGCCGCCTCTGACGCAGCCATCGAA
This sequence comes from Microbacterium profundi, assembly GCF_000763375.1. Classification (NCBI taxonomy): domain Bacteria; kingdom Bacillati; phylum Actinomycetota; class Actinomycetes; order Micrococcales; family Microbacteriaceae; genus Microbacterium; species Microbacterium profundi. The sequence continues at coordinate 1,299,037 of NZ_JPSY01000001.1, forward strand.
TACGAGTGCTCGGCCGCCGGGTACGCCCCCGACCGCACGTCCTCCGCATACGCCGCGACCCCGGCGACAGCATCCGCCCGCAGGTCCGCGTAGCGCTTGACGAACTTCGCAGCTCCCCCGTCGTACAGCCCGAGCAGGTCGTGGAAGACGAGCACCTGCCCGTCGGCATCCGCCCCGGCGCCGATCCCGATCACCGGAATCCGCATGAGCGGCGAGAGTGCGGCAGTCACCTCCGACGGCACGGCTTCGATGATGAGCAGCGAGCACCCGGCTTCCTGCAGGGCCAGCGCGTCATCGATCACCGCACGCGCCGCGTCGGCGGTGCGGCCCTGCGCGCGGTATCCGCCGAGGGCGGTAGAGGTCTGCGGGGTGAGACCGACATGCCCCACCACCGGAATGCCGGCGGCGACGAGAGCGCGCGCCCGTTCGACCGAGGTGCCGCCGCGCTCGATCTTCACGAGGTCGCAGCCGGCCTCCTTGATGAAGCGCTGCGCCGTGGCGATCGCGAGCGAATCGGATGCCTCGTACGATCCGAACGGCAGATCACCGACGAGCAGTGGAACCGTCAGGCCCCGCCGAACCGCGCGAGTGAGCATGAGCATCTCGTCGACGGTGACCGGCACAGTGCTGTCGTAGCCGAGCACCGTCATCGCGCCGGAGTCGCCGACCAACACGATGTCGACGCCGGCGGCTTCGACGATCTGCGCGCCGGGGTGGTCGTAGGCGGTGACCATGACGATGGGATCTGCGGCATCCTTCTTCTCGGCAAGGCTCGCCAGGGTGACCCGCTTGCGCGTCGCGGCGTGCACGCTCACTTCGACTCCCTCCGGTCGCTCAGTGCATCGCACGCGCCTGCTCCTACCGAAGAAGAGGCCTCGGTCAACAGCCGATCCACGACGTCGTCGACCTGGATGATCCGGTTCGCCCGGTCGACGTGCACGACGACCGGCTCATAGTCGAGCAGGTCTTCGCGCGAGTAATCGGCGTAAGAGATGACGATGATGGTGTCGCCGGAGTGCACGAGGCGCGCGGCGGCGCCGTTGACCTGGATGACGCCGGATCCGCGCTCTCCGGCGATCGTGTAGGTCTCGAAGCGTGCCCCGTTGTTCACGTCGACCACGTGCACCTGCTCGTGCGCGAGGATGTCGGCGGCCTCGAGCAGGTCGGGGTCGATCGTGATCGAGCCGACGTAGTTGAGGTCGCTGCCGGTGATGGTGGCGCGGTGGATCTTCGACTTCAGCATGGTGCGACGCATCAGGCGCTCCGTTTCAGGATGTGGTTGTCGATCAGTCGGGCAGCGCCCACGCGGGCGGCGACGGCGAGGAGCGTGTCGCCTTCGACGCGCGTGACGGCCTGCATTGTGAGAGCATCGCGGAGCTCGAGATACTCGGGCGTGATGCCTGCGTTTTCGAGTACCCGGCGGGCGGCGGTGAGGATGCTGTCGCCGTTGCGCTCGCCCGACTCATGCAGCGCGGCCGCTGCGTCGAGCGCCCGGTTGAGGGCCGTGGCCTGCACGCGGGCGTCGGCGTCGAGGTAGACGTTGCGCGAGCTCATGGCGAGTCCGTCGGCCTCGCGCACGATCGGGCACGCTTCGATGCGCACGTCGAGGTCAAGGTCGCGCACGAGGCGGCGGACGACGGCGATCTGCTGCGCATCCTTCTGTCCGAAGTAGGCGACGTCGGGGCGGACGATGCCGAACAGCTTGGCGACGACGGTGGCGACGCCGTCGAAATGGTGGGCGCCACGGTTCGCGCCGTCGAGCATCTCGGTGACGCCGGAGACGTGGATGCTGGTGGCGAAGCCGTCGGGATAGATCTCGGTCGCTTCGGGGGCGAAGAGGATGTCGACGCCCTCCAGCTCCGCGCGCGCGGCGTCTGCGTGCTCATCGCGGGGATAACTGCCGAGGTCCTCGTTCGCGCCGAACTGGGTGGGGTTGACGAAGAGCGACACGACGACGAGGTCGTTCTGCTCCCGCGCGCGGCGCATCAGCGAGACATGGCCGTCGTGGAAGGCGCCCATGGTGGGGACGAGCCCTACTGTTCCCCTCGCCTCTCTGACTGCTGCGCGTATCTCGGGGATCGTCCGGAGGATCCTCATACCGCCGCCTTCTGACGGGCGATCGCGTGGGTGGCATCGGCGAGCGCGTCGAAGAGCGGCACAAGTTCGGGGTCGGTTTCGTCGATCGCGCCCCTCTGACGGGCGACGGTCGCCTCGTCGCCGCGGGCGATCGGTCCGGTGAGGGATGCTGTCGAGCCGTTGCGCTGCCAGTTGTCGACCGTGCGGCGGAGGAGCGGAGCGAGCAGGTCGCGCGCTTCGTCGCCTCGGATGCCGGCGGATGCTGCGAGCTGCTCTGCCGCGTCGAGCACGGTGAGCACGAAGTTCGAGGCAAAGGATGCTGCTGCGTGGTAGCCGGCGCGGTGGGCGACGTCGACCCCGAAGGGACGGGCGCCAAGGGTTCGCGCGAGTTGTTCAGCGGTGTTCTTGTCTGCCGGAGTGCGGCCGGAGATGGCTGCACCGATGTCGTGGAACACGTCGGGAGACTCGGCGCCGGTGAAGGTCTGGAGCGGGTGGATGCTGAAGTCGACGTCGTCGAGCGGGGTGGCGCCCGAGACGTGGGCGACGCGGGTCGCCGATCTACGGGCGGCCGCTGCCGCTTCGGGGATCGCGGAGTCGGGGACGCAGAGGAGAGCGATGTCTGCCGTGGGGATCTCGTCGTCGCGGCGGAGGGGCCCGTGAACGGTGAGGCCCGCCGCACGCAGCGCGCTCGCGAGCACGCCGCCGAGGCGACCGGCGCCGATGATGGCGATGGTCGTTTCGGGCGCGAGAGCGGTTGGATTCATGGTGGTTCGGGGCCGGGATCGGACGGCTCAGATGCCATGAGTATCCGCCTGCACGGCGTGTCGCGCCAAATCGGAGAGCAACTTGACCACCCAGCGGTCTTCTTATCTGGATCTGTTGGCAGGTTCTCCGCTGCATAGATTGGCATATTGCATTTTCTAGATCCGTCACAGCGTCGCACCCCCGGTCGCCGAACCGGTCGCTGAACCGGTCGCTGAACCGGTCGCTGAGCCTGTCGAAGCGTCCGCCACGAGCGTCAGGACCGCGGGTTCGCCCCGCTCACACCGACCGACGCACGGTGATCGGGTCGAACGCTTCCCCCACGACATAAGATCCGCCGAACAGCTCGACCCCGGCGGGGGTCAGCGTCACGTGCTCGAACACCACGGTGTCACCCTCATCGCGCGGCGCACTGAGCGCGAAAGCATCCACCGCCTGCCCGCCGGGTGAGATGGCGAGCAGCCAGGAGCCGTCTGCATCGTCGCCGAACGGATCCCCGAGACCCAGGACTCCTGACATGGTGCAATAGTTCTTGGGTCGTCAGGCGTGGTCTTTGATCTCGTAGCGGAGGCGGAGCGTGGTGCCGGGGTAGGTTGTGTTCGTGGTGGTGAGGTGCTGGCAGAGTTCAGCGGCCGCGGCGGTTTCTCGTCTGGTCGGGAGCGGGTCGAGGCGGATCGTGAGCGTGTCGGCGGTCGTGTTGGGGATGATGTCGCCGACGCTGGCGAGGATCTGCCGGGTCAGGGTGTAGGCCTCTTGGTCGGCGCGTGCGTAACGGGTGTTGATGCGGATGTCGCGGGCGATGGTGGTGGTGGTGTTGAACGCGGCGATCTTGATCGCGTGGTGGATCAATTTCGTTTCAGTATCCAGGACCTGCTGCCCGGGGGCGAGGTCGCCCAGGCGAACCCGAGTCGGCGTCCCGCGGTGACGCGCACGAGCGGTGGCCAGTTCCTCTTCGGCGGCGTGCAGCTCGGCGGTGAGCGTGTTGTGGGCCGTGTTCGTGATGACCACGGTGTCTTGTCCGGGGGCAGGGGTGTGTGCTTCGAGGAACGCGGCGTCAGTGCGAGCGCGTTCTCGCTGAGCCCTGGCGGCCGTGTTCTGTGCGACCAGATGCGCCGTGCGTTTCGCGGGGTTCGGGACGGATCGGTCAGGGTCATCGGCGACGCTGGCGTAGGAGTCGTGCGCGTCGAGGCCGAGGTGGATGCGGGCGTATCGGAAGTAGTTCTCTTGTCGCCACCGCGAGCCCATCCGGTAGACGATCTCCGGCGCGGGCAAGTCGGTGCGGGTGGTGAGCAGATGCACCTGCTTGGCCTTGGCGTTCTTCGTGTCCAGGCGGGTGATCTGCCGCATCGTGACGGTGTTGTCGGTCCCGGTGATGGGCAGATCGATCATCGTGTCGGCCAGGGTCCAGGCGTGTTCGCGCCCGTTCTCGTCAACGAAGTCGACGGCATCGAAGGCAGACTCGGGAATGTCGGGGGTGTGGCCTTTGCGCCAGGTGAGGACGTCGAAGCCGTGGGCGTTCATGTGCGCGAACAGGGCCGGGGACCAGCCGCCGCGGTCGAACCCGACCAGCACACGCCGGTCATCCCCGACCGCGGTACGCAGCTCGGGCAGCAGCCGCCGCAACTCCATCGCGAGGGACGCGCCGGGCTCGGACATCACGACCAGCACCGGGTCGCCAGCGGCGTCGCTCACCCACGTCTCCACCGTCGCCGGTGCCGGGAAACGTAGCCGGGATAGGTGGGTCTTTGCGATCTTCTTCGTCCCCTGGTAGGCCCGCACGTGCCCATCAACATAGAGCACCACACCCACCGCATCAGCGTTGGTGCCAGCGGCAAGGTGGGTGGTGGCCATCGCGGCGAGCAGGTCGGCGGCTTTGCCCCGCCCGGCGAGTTGGTTGATCTTGCGGCGGATGGTCTTCACTTCCGGGGCCCGGTCCATTCCCAGCACCCGGCCCAGATCGGCAGGGGCGAACCGTGCGGCACCCTCAGCGCGCGGCTGTCCGGCCAGGGCACGGAACACGCCCTCGAGGAACATCGTCGATAGCCCGTAGAACCCGGCCGGAAGCTGCCCGTAGACATCGTTCGCGCAGCTCAGCAGACCGGTCGCGGCCAGTGCTGGCAGGCCAAGCAAAAGCCCTGCCAGCGGGACCCTCGCGGCGGGCGTGAACACCGCAGGCGCCTCGCCCAGTAAGCCTGCGCGCGCCAAGCCCCGCTCACCGTGACGAGCGGTCGGCTCAGCCAACACGACCAACTCGTCGTCCTCGCCGACCTCGACCGTGCTGGGCGTGCTCTCGGTGGCCGCCGCCTGCGCTGCAGCAGGCGCGTCGCCGGTTCCGACAGTGTCGAACTCCGGTGAGAGGGCGCGACGGACGCTACCCTCAGCGATCTGCACGGCAGCGGCGATCTGCCGGATCGTGCCACCGGCAGCCCGTCGGGATCGGACGTCGGCCACGACCGGGCCGGTCAGCTTCGATGGGCCCTTCGGTCCTCGACGCTGCGACACCAGCTCAGCGGTGCCTTGCTCTGCCTGGCCATGCCACCGCCACAACGTCGACACTGCGATCCCGAACGCGGCCGCAACCTGCGTCGCGCCCGCCGCCTGGGTGCGCACCAGCTGCACCGCCGCGAGACGCCGCCCCGCATCATCACCGGCCGACCACACCTGCGTGAGGAACCCATGCACGTACACCCGACCACCATCGGCATCCTCGACCAGTGCTGCCGCACGACCCAGTTCCACCGCGCCAGCCGGCGCGAACGGCAACGGCAGCTGGGACGTGATCACCCCGCCATTCTACCAGAAGACCCAGCCAAACGTCTTATTAATTATTGCCCAGTCGGGGCGTCGAGAACATGCCAGAACCGCAGGAAACCGCCACCCACCTACATGGACGAACCGACTATGTCAGGAGTCCTGAGACCGAGCGACGCTTCATGACCGAGATTCCGCTGGCTGTGTCGGGGCCGTGGGATGCCTCGGACCGGGAGGCTATGCGGGTCGGGTCAGCGGAAGTGGATGCGCGGACGTCGCCAACAACCTTGACCGCCTTTCGCCTGAGCAGCACTGATACGACGTATGTGACGAGTCCAGTCGCGACCAACGTCAACCCTTATCCGGAGCGCCTAACTCGTGTTTATACTCCCTAAACCTTAGTAAGGAATGCGATACTCAGGTTATGAGCAACCCCGAGGACAGTTCGCCATCCCACGCCTCGTGGCCGGCCCACGGTGTCGAGGCACTGCCATGGCGACAGCAGGTTCGAGGCGGTACCCGAGCCGATCGGACGCTGTCAACTGTCGATGCGACGATCCCCCCGATGATCGCGGCGCTTGACTACATTCCGCCAGTAACGACGATCGTCACTTCGGAGGAAGCTCTCCTCGCCGTCGCGCAGGCCGACACGGACGCTGAAGGGCACTCGGCAGCGCTGAGCCGCTTCATGATTCGGACGGAATCGGTCGCATCTTCGAAGATCGAGCGAATTTCCGCAAGCGCCGTCGATTACGCGAAGGCGCTGACAGGCAACCGCTCAAATTCCTCCGCGACGAGCATGGTGGCCGCGAGCACTGCGCTGCACGGCCTCGTCACCGCAACGGCGGAACGTGGAAGGTTCATCTTTGAAGACTTGTTTGTTGCCCACAGCGCGCTGATGCGAGACGATCCTCACGAAGCCTCTTACGCCGGTCGCGTGAGAGATATGCAGAACTGGATCGGCGGCAGCGACCATTCGCCGCGCGACGCGCTCTATGTTCCTCCCGCCCCTGAACGAGTGCAGGCGTTGATGGAAGATCTCATCGACTACCTCAATCGCGACGACATACCTGTGATGGTGCAGGCCGCGATCGCGCATGCCCAGTTCGAGTCCATCCACGCGTTCACAGACGGCAACGGTCGTATCGGCCGTGCGCTCGTGTCTGCTGTTCTCCGACGACGTGGCGTCACTCGGAACGCCGTCGTCCCACTCGCGAGTGGCCTGCTGGCAATGCGCGACGACTATTTCGTCGCTCTCGGTGACTATCGGCAGGGACGCCCGGCACCGCTGATCGAGTTATTCGCACGCTCGGCAAGCGCTGCGGCCGCCTGTTCTCGGGAGTCCATTGCGCGCATCAAGGCGCTGCCGGGTGAGTGGAATGCAGAGCTCCGTCCGCGCGCAGGTTCTGCGGTCGCAGCCCTCATCCCCGCCTTCTACGACCACCCAGTGATGGCCGCCGACGAGATCGAGCAACGTTCAGGATCTTCTGAACAGCAGACCTACCGGGCGATAGCCAGGCTGACCGAGGCAGGATTCATCCAGGAGATCACAGGCCGCAAGCGCGATCGGGTGTGGGTCGCCTCCGAATTGCTCGCCGAACTCGACGACCTCGACCGACGTATCCAGGCTCAGATGAGGCCTGACTGACAGGGCTGCGTCAACAGTGCTCAGGCGGTGTACGTCCCGTCCGGATACAGATCGGGGACGTGCGTCGCGACGAAATCGCCGAGTTGTCTCCGGAGGCGGCGACGATGAAAGAGCACTGCTCCTGCACGATCCCGGTCATGACATCCCGTTCGCGCCGGCCACGGCGAACGAGGTCGCGGGCCATCGGTTCGAGGCGCTCACCGGCGTAGGTCGTCATCATCCCGTTCGGCATCCGCCGGAACAGCGCGGCTCCCACCTGCCGCTCGAGCGAGGAGATCTGCCGCGACACCGTCGGCGTTCATCGGGCGATCGGCGGCGATGCACGCGTGCTTCCACGGCGAGGCCGACAACTTCGGTGTGCTGCTGCACGAGCCTTCCCAACTGCGTGATTACATCGTCGGCGCACACCGCGCGGGCTGCACGGTCGCCACGCATGCGATCGGCGACCGTGCGATCACGCATGTGCTGGATGCTGTCGAGGAGGCGCAGTGACCGCGACTGTAGTCGGTGGGGTCATGGAGTTCGGGGATGTGGGGTGAGGATTCAGTAGAGCCTGGCGCGAACGGCTTCCACGAACTTCGGCACGCCGGCTCTGATGAGCGCAAGCAGAAAGTCGTCGATCGTCATCGTCGGGGAGTCATACCCCTCGACGAGTTCGACCAGGGCGCGCAAAGTCGGCGCGTGGTAGAGGTCGAGCTGATCCAGGAGGAAATCATCGGGGTGGACGACTTCGAGGTCGAACGGCTCAACTGAGTCCGCAGGGAAGTCTTTCAAGTTGAACGTGACAAGCACCTCCGCACCACCGCGAACCGCGGCCGCGAGCACGTGTCGATCCTTCTCATCATTCGTCATCGTCGAAACGAGATCGTCGTAGCCCGTCACCATCGCGTCAGCAAAGTAGTGCTCCATCGTGGAGATGCGCTTTTCTACGAGGTGCGGATCCTCGCCGTTCGCGACCAGGTTCTTCGAGAGTTCGGTCATCACACCCTTCGACCAGAGTGGCCGGAACAGGTCGCGATCAGCGAGTTCGAGAATGAAGTCGTTGATCAGCGCCCCGTACAGGACATTCGTGTCGAAGAACGCAGGAAAGCTCACTCAGCGTCCAGCTCCTTCAACCGCTTCACGCTGTTCGGGTCTCCGATCCGGATCTTCGCGGTGGGACTGGTCCGCTGCAGCTCGCGGAGAGCGGCCTGACGTTCGGCACGGAATCTTGCTTGGTATGAAACCAGATCCTCAAGTCGGACGCGACGATGACGACCAGGCCTTTCGAAGGGGATGTCACCGGCTTCCAAGAGGCGGACAAGCGTCGGGCGGCTGATCCCCAGGAAATCTGCTGCCTGCTGCGTCGTCATCGTCGCGCCTTGTGGAACGATCGTGATTCCTTCGCCCGCTGCGAGCGCATTCGTCACCTGGTCGAGGATACGGAAGATCTCATCCGGGATCGGGCGGTTGTTCCCGTGAGGGTCGACAAGTGCGGCCCTAGACGAGTTCTCTGCCAGATACCCTTCGAGCTCGCGCAGCAACTCCGCAAAATCGAGAAGCTCACCGCGGCCCTCTGCCTCAGGGAGATAGGTCTGTGCCTTGCGTGCGCCGCGGGGCACATCAGTCGAGGTGCTCATACGCCCATGCTACTCCCCAATTCGAAAAAATCGAACGTTCATCACGTTTGTCTGAACCTCGCCACTGCAGCGACAGGAGGCCGCCCACGCCACTTCGGCATCGACCTTTCGCCCGGCGGTCTCAGACCAATGTCTGACCCCTTCTCTATGGTCTGAAATAGCCGGTCCGCACGGACCAAGAGTTCTACCCGAACTCCCGACTCGCGCCCTGATCAGGGCACTATTCGGCGTGCGTGCGAATCGGCGTCCTACGGCATTCGTCGTGGGGCAGGCCGGTGCTTCACGCACACTCCACAAGGAGAATCACATGTCCGTACCCAACCCCGCAGCCCCTGCTCCGCAGCAGCTGCCACCTCCGTTGCCTCCTTCCGATGCAGCAGCGCCCGCATCCGGCAAGACGAACATCGTCGCACTGGTCGCGATGATCGTCGCCATCGTGGGATTCATCTTCGCGTGCATCCCCGGTGCACTGATCGTCGGCTGGATCCTGCTGCCGATCGCGTTCGTGCTCAGCATCGTCTCGCTGTTCCTCAAGGGCGATCGCAAGTGGATGGGCGTCGTCGGCCTGATCGTGTCGATCATCGGTACGATCGTCGGCTTCGTGGTCTTCTTCGCGGTGATGGCCGGCGTGGCGAGCGAGGCCATCGCCGACGAGTTCGGCGATACCGACACCACCGTCACGCAGCCCGCGGATGAAGAAGCCGCAGTGGCAGATGAGGAAGAGCCGGTGGATGCCGCCGAACAGGGCACGCGCGAGAACCCGTACCCACTCGCTTCGCAGATCAGCTCCGGCGACTGGACCGTCGTCGTGAACAGCCACACTGCCGATGGTGCCGCTGCGGTCGCCGAGGGCAACACGTTCAATGAGGCCGCACCGGCAGGATCGCACTACGAGATCGTGAACTACACGGTCACGTACACCGGTGATGAATCGGGCCTCGCGGCCGAGGTCAGCGTCGACGTAGTCACAAGCGCCGGCAACGTCGTCAACAGTTTCGACAACTTCGTTTCACTCGCTGACGGCTTCGGTCTCGATGAGCTGTACAACGGCGCATCTGCGACCGGGTCGCAGGCATTCCTCGTTCCCGACGGAGAGACGGCGCTGATCCGTGTTCGCCCGGGGATGCTGGCCGACGAGGTGTTCGTCAACCCGTAGGGAATAAGCGTGGTGGGCGGCCGTGGGGATGTCGCTCACCACGTTCCAGATTGGTGAATGAGTAATCCGCCTGCGACACGCTCCGAGCTCCTGTCGCACCTGACGTCCGTTTATCTGCGCGTGCGCAAAGCTGAAGCAATGCGTCGGATGCAGACGCACGAATACGACCATCCGACCAACCCCCGAGGGGCAGCCATGAGCACCACAACCGTTGCGCGCACCAAAACGCCCTTGTGGGCGAAGGTCCTTCTGATCGTCTTGATCCTGCTTCTGATCGGGGTGGCTGGGCTCGGAGGCGTGATGCTCGGCAAGGTCCTCGGTGCGACCGAAGAACGTTCTACCCAAGTGATTCGTTCGATCACGCGTGAAGAGCAGATCATCCTCGCCACGGCGGGGATGACCGACGTCAAGACGGAGTCTGACGCTCAAGAGTTCTTTGGTCTCTTCGACATCCCGTTCACCGATCGCACCATGCTCATGAAGTACGAATACGACGCGAAGTTCGGAATCGAAGGCAGCGACGTCTCTATCGAACCGATCGGCGACGACACGTATCGCGTATCGATCCCCGAGTTCGTCTTCCTTGGTTATGACAATCCCGACTTCTCCATCGCGGATGAGAAGAACGGGATACTGAGTTGGGCGACTCCAGCGATCGACAAGAACGAGGTGGTCAAATCGATCCTCACCGACGAGGCCGTCGCTGCGCACATCGAGGGGATGCGCCCGGTGCTGGAGGAACAAGCGAAGTCGTTCTACACGAACATCATCACCGCTATCGACCCTGGTGTAACACTCCAGTTCACGTACGCGAACGGCAAGGAGCCGGAATGAGCGGCGAGACCGAGCGGCCCGGCCGGGCTGCAGCAGAGATCGATGACAAACCGTTCCTCGACGCGACCGCAGAGGCGAAGTCTCGGTACGGCCGCTTTAATCTCGCTGTCATCGGCGGCTCGGGCGTAGGCAAGTCCTCACTCGTCAACGCCGTCTTCGGCCGCGACTGGGCGAAAGTCGGCAAGGGTCTTCCGGTGACTCGTGGCGTCCAGTATTACCACGACGATTCTCTTGGCATCTGGGACGTCGAGGGATTCGAGATCGGATCACCGGTGCCGCCAGCGGAACAGCTCGGCGCCCATCTGAAGGTCATCGCGAGTCATTCGGCAAACCAGCAGATCGCAGTCGTCTGGTACTGCGTGAAGGCGAACGACGACCGCCTCACCTCCGCAGACATTGCAATGATCCGTGAGCTCGACGCAGCAGGTCTCCCCGTGATCCTCGTGCTCACGAAGGTCGACTGGGGAAAATCCGTCATCCCGGGCAAACGCACCCTGTCGAAGGGGGTCCAGCAGTTCATCGATTGGCTCGAAGAGCCCACCGATGAGAATGATCAACCCATCCACATCCCGTACCAGCGAGTGATTCCTACCTCGACACGCGACAGAGATGGAAAGGGTTCGGGGTATGGCCTCGGTGAACTCGTCACGGAGACACTCGCGCTCGCTCCCGAAAACGAGAAGGATGCCTTTCGTATCGCACAGCGGCTCAATCTCCCCTGGAAGCGCGAACTTGCCCGATCAGTCGTCACCGGTGCCGCAACCGCGGCCGCCGCGGCCGCCGCGGTTCCCGTTCCTGTCGCGGATGCAGCGATTCTGGCGCCGATCCAACTCGCGATGATGGGACGAATCGCGACCATCTACGACCTCGAGATCAAGGCTCTGCTCTCTGCTGGAGCGTTGGCGCAACTAGGAGTGCAACTTGCGGGCAGGGCGCTCGCCAGCAGCTTCCTCAAGCTGATCCCGGGGGCGGGCAGCGTCGTGAACGCCGGCGTCGCCGCAGCCTTGACCGCCGCCACTGGCGAAGGCTGGATGCGCCTGTGTGAACAGGTGCACACCGGAAAGTTGGATCTGAACGCTGTCAATGCCGCGTGGGGTGACTATGTGCCCGGATTCTTCGACGTAGTCCGCAAGATGGGCGAGCAGCGACTTACCAAGTCGTGAATCGCCACGGCGCGCAGGACCATCTCCGCAACCGATTCTTAGAACTGCATCGCCACAAGCGTTGCAGGACACACCGTCGGCGATCCCGCCGACTCTATGTTTAGTCGCAGTAGCCCGCAGGCATCCGCCCCCGCATTCGCGCTCAACCCCGCCGATACAGCTCAGCCGGCCGTCCACGACCTTCCCGAGACAGCTCTCCGGTGGCCACCAAATTCGGCAGCATTGCCCGTCGGAACGTGTCCGGCAGCAGCTCCTCCCCCAGCACCACCTCATGCACCGAGCGCAACTCACTGAGCGTGAACGCATCACCCAGCAATCCACGTGGATCAGGCCTCTCTAGATACTCCCGTCGCAGCGCATCTACTGCGAACGCGACGATGCGATCGTGGTCGAAAGCGAGCCGCGGGAGATCGTCAACTGAAACGAGCATGGCATCTGGCGGCAGCAGACCCGACCCCACGACGTCGACGAATGCAACACTGAGCACCCGCCCCCGATCATCCCGATCCACGGCATCGAACACGTGCAACTGTCGCGGCGCCAGTCCGCGCACGCCTGTCTTCTCGCGCAGCGATCGAAGTACGGCATCCGCCAATAGCTCTCCCTCGTGAAGAAAGGTTCCCGGAAGACGGACGGGAAGAGAGTCGAGTTCAGGAAGCAGCAGCACTGCGACGTGACGATCGACCACGGTCAGAACCGCGGTGTCGACGGCGATCGAGGGACGGGGGAACGACTCCAACGGCCTCGATGTCATGAGCGATATTTTACGCACTCTTGCGCAATGTCGGTGGCCAGGTGCATGATCATCTCAATAGATTTAACGCAGAAATGATTTTAATCAGAGGAGAGGCCATGAGTCTCACAAGCATCCAGCTCGACAGGGCGGTCGGCGCCGTGCTGGCGTCGGCCGCCGGCGACGCGCTCGGTTCTCAGTACGAGTTCGGGCCTGCACTGCCTGACGACATGATCCTGACGTTCGGACAGGGCGCGTTCGGGCACGGACCTGGCGAGTGGACAGATGACACGAGCATGGCCGTCCCGATCCTCGACGTGCTGGCCCGCGGTGATCGCCTCGACGACGTCGCCTCCCGCGAGGAGATCGCCGAACGATGGATCGAATGGGCCCGCACGGCGAAAGATGTCGGCGCGCAAACCCGCTCAGTACTGTCCCGTGTACCTGAGAGCTTCTCCGAAGAGGATGTCCGCACGGCGTCACGTACCCTCCACGAAAGGACGGGCCGCAGCGCGGGCAACGGGGCCCTGATGCGCACCGGGCCGCTGGCGCTCGGCTACCTGAACAGACCGGCGACCGACGTCGCTGCGGCCGCGCGAGCAGTGTCAGAACTCACCCATTGGGAACCTGACAGTGCCTCCGCGTGCATCATCTGGTCGGCGGCGATCCGCCACGCGATCCTCACCGGCGAGCTCGACGTGCGCGGGCAGCTCGCGTTGCTCGAGGATTTGGATGCCGCGCGTTGGAGCGCCCTGATCGACGAGGCTTTGGCACCAGGTGCACACCCGCGTGACTTCACGCAGAGCAATGGCTGGGTGGTGCGGGCCTTCCAGGGCGCACTCGCGGCAGTCGCCGACGCAGCCTCGCTGAAGGATGCCGTCGAACGCGCGATCCGCGGCGGGAACGACACCGACACGGTGGCTGCGATCGCGGGCTCGCTCGCTGGAGCGCTGTGGGGCGGATCGGCGGTCCCGCTGAGTTGGAAGCGGAAGCTGCACGGCTGGCCCTGGTACACCGCGAACGATCTCGTTCGCCAGGCGGCACTCGCAGCGCGGGGAGGCCTGGCGGACGGCGAGGGCTGGCCGACAGCTGATCTCCTGGCGCAACCCGGCTACCCGCCCACGCCGCGCATTCCGGTCGCTGAGCCTGTCGAAGCGTCCGGCACGCTTGCACGGCATCCGCACGACGACGGTGTGTGGATCGGATCCCTCGCAACTCTCGACCGCCTGCCCATCGATATCGACGCTGTCGTGTCGCTGTGCCGCATCGGCGTGGCGCAGATCTCGGAGGAGGTCGAGAGCGTTCAGGTCTGGCTCATCGACCAGCCTGCCCGCAACGCGAACCTCGACCTCGTATTGGTCGACGCGGCGGATGCTGTCGCCGCACTTCGCGCGGAGGGGAAGATCGTCTTCCTGCATTGCGCCGAGGGGCGCAGCAGAACCGCGGCGGTATCGACGCTGTACGGCGCTCGACATCTCGGCATCCCGTTGGACCGCGCATGGGACGACATCCGCAGCGCATTGCCGGAGTTCGCCCCGCATCGGTTCCTGCGCGACGCCGTTAGCCGCATCATGAACGACGACCATGAAGAGGAGACATCATGACCACACACGAATCCGCGAAGAATCAGGATCCGTCGTTGTACTGCGCGTACTTCGGCGGCCCACGCGACGGCTTGAAGACCGGCGACCTGCCCGCGGTGATGTCCGGCAAGAAGCTCACGGGCGCAGTGTCGAAGACGCCGCTGAGCGAACCGCATCAGTTCAGCCTGTTCGCCGTCTATGAGTGCAAGAGCGAGACGCAGGTCGACGGATTCTGGATCTTCACCTACCGCGGCATGGAAGGCCCGAACGGCGAGAAGTTCGTCGCGGCTGAGCCTTCCCGCAAGCCGAAGCGAGTGCCATGATCAGGCCATGACAGGTCATGTGTTCGTGGTTCAAGCTGATATCCGTCGGTTCGCCTGCGACGCGTACCTACATGCGACAGATCGACGGCTGCGCAAGGACGGCGGCTGGGTGAACTCGGCGCCCGACGCTGCGCATCGCCTGGACCCAGAGCACGTGGCGGACTTCAAGTCAGAAGCGCGATACACGCTGCCGCTGCTGGACCGCGCTGACATCGAGGACGAGCCGAAGACGATCCTCACGGCCGTTCCATACTCAGGCGTGAAGCACGCATCCGACATCATCCCGCGGCTCGAGGAGTTCTTCCGGGTGAGCGCAGGGCTCACGATTTTCCGGCATGTGACAAGCCCCCGCTCCCGCAGAGAGAAGCGTCTGATCGCGGTGCCGTTGTTCGGAGCGGGTGGCGGCGGGGGTGGCAAAGTTCGCGGCGAGCTGTATCGAGTGATCGACGAGCAGAGTCGCATAGCCGCCGACAAGTACGACGTCGACGTCGCGATCGTGCTGCGCGACCAGCAGGCATATGCGCTCGCGCAGATGATCAGGCGCGATCAGCGGGAGAACTGGCCCGAGCTCGGAGAGAATCTGGCGAAGGCGAAGAAGCTGGGCAAGATAGCGCGCAGTTCGCGGCTGGTCCCGTTTATGGGCTCGGGCATCAGCATGTCGGCCGGCGCGCCCGACTGGTCCGGGCTCATCACTCGTCTCGCCCGGGTCGCGGGACTCGACGATGATCTGGTCAAGAAACTCGTCGAGAAGCACGATGTTCTCGACCAGGCCGCGTACGTCCGTCAGGAGTTCGAGCGTGGAGACGCCAGTCGCTCGAGAATGTTCACCGACGAGATCGTGCGGGCGGTCGACAAGCCGCGGTACGGACTCGCTCCGCCCCTTCTCGCGGCGCTCGACGCCGAGCAGGCCATCACGCTCAACTACGACAAGTTGTTCGAGTGGGCCGCGGCCGACGGGCAGCGGCCTCGGCGCGTGATCCCCGGCCCGATGGACGACAACGAGCGATGGCTGTTGAAGTTGCACGGGAGCGTCGACAAACCGGAGTCGATCGTCCTCACCCGCGACGACTACCTGGGGTTCAACTCCGATCGGGCCGCGCTCAGCTCGCTCGTGAAAGCGACCCTCATGACACGGCATCTGCTCTTCGTCGGATTCGGGATGGGGGATGCGCACTTCCACGAGATCGTGCACGACGTACGCCGCGCATTGCCCGATCGCGACTCACAGTTCGGCACCGTACTCACGCTGAGCGACGACGAGGTCACGCGTCGTCTGTGGGGCAAAGACCTCGAGTTCGTCACGTTCGACTCGCCTCGGATGCTGGAGATCTTCCTCGACGCGATGCTCGCCTACGGTGCGACTTCGAACTCGTATCTACTGGCCAAGGGATATGAAACGGCACTTGATGGTGCCGACCTGGAAGTGCGGCGCGCGCTGGAGTCCCTGATGAATGCCGTGTCGAACGTCGGGCGCGATAGTCGCTCGTGGCCTGTTGTCGAGAGGATGCTGGATGATCTGGGCTACGGCGAGCGAGCGCTGGAGACCTCGTGGGGTCTGTTTCCTGAAGGATTGGAGTAGCCACTGCTGCGCTCCGCTGCACGGTGGAGCAGGCTTCGGCGCCCTGATCTCACTCGCCCACCGCAATCTCGACACATAACCCGACAAGTCGCATCTGCGCCACGCCCTATGCAGCCCCGCCACGGTCGGATCACGTTACTTCGCCTTGTCTACAAAACTTGAGTCCACGGTCGCCACGAATGGCGCGGGCTCTCCTGCCACCATCCGAAAAAGCTCGTATGTCTTGCTCTTGAGCTTTCGCGCTTGGGCTCCATTAAGCCTTCGCGCCTGCTTCGGGTCGATGCGCAACTGTGTCTCGATCGCTCTGACTATCTCCGACAGATCAGCGGCGTAAAGGCGAACAGAAACCCAGTCGGAGCCGTTCAGCGATTCCCTAACGCCTGAGTTGCCGCTTATTAGCGTATTCAGCCTTTCGAAATCTGCGCTGACCGCCAGGAGAGAGTTAGCCTGATCAAAGATCCTCTGCGCTTCCTCCTCGCTCACGGTCATCCGCCCGGAGGTCACGTCTTGGACAACCACATTGAACTCCGCCACATACCTCGGAAACCACCGGCCGTAGACGGTGGCGCGAAGTTGCGCGGGGAGAAGTTCGGCCATAGCGACCTCGGAAGTGTCTCCTACGAGGCGGGCTTGCAGGAAGCGTGCAGGCTCGTTCTCCGCCTCCACTACGTTCGCCGTCGAATAGCTGAAGAGGCAAACCTTCGCGAGTTCAGCGGCCTTTGCCGCAGCAGACGTATACCCCGAACTGGAATAGAACAACAGGTGCTCGGTGACGGGTGCCGCACCCCGAAGACGCTGCACGTCAGGTCCGCCGATGGGAGCGGCGTGGTACTTGACTTGCGCGACTGCATTGGTCGCGGTGACGTCGATCCCGCCGTCGATCCCGTCGGGCATGCGCCGAACTTGAGCGAACCCGAGTGCTCGCATGTGCGCAGCGGCGAGTTCCTCCGCCATTTGCCAGGAAAACACCACCATGGGTTTACCGTAACTTGACTTCAGATACACCCATCGGATCGATGGGGCCAGTTCGTGCCAGGAATCTGCGGACAGTCCGAGACACGGCAAGTTGGAGGCGCCGAAAACCAGCGGCTTGGTGAACGAGAAGGAATCGCTATTCTGTCCGAAGACCCTCGCGTTCGACCCGTGACGCCGAGGGCAAGAGCAACGGAGCCTCCCTTGACGAACCAACCGACACTGCTCTTCCTTCATGGCGTTGGGGATGGTGACCAGAACGACGTTTGGAAGTCCTGTCTCGCGGATGCACTGACGCGCGTCGAGTACCCCGATCTGGACACCATCCCGGTGATCGCTCCGAAGTTCGCCCACGCTTTGAAGGGCGCGGACGATGAGGTTCCGCTGCCTGCGGTGACGATCAAGCAACCTGTCCGCGAGGCTGCCGCAAGGAATCGCCGGGACTTTGAGCGAAGAGAAGGGGCAATCGAGTTCAGGCTTGGTCGTCATGATCGCGGTAGCGGTCAGATCGGAAGTGACGTCGTCATCGATGCGGCCCTCGGACTGCCGATCTTCAAGCAAGCGCACAACTACCTCAACGTTCCTCGGATACGCTCCCAGGTTCTGGCGCGCATCCTCTCTAAGCTTCCCCTCACCGGGAAGATCGTTATCGTCGGCCACAGCCTTGGCTCTGTGATCGCGGCCGACCTCCTACGTCGGCTGCCTGTAGACCTCGACGTAGTCGGCATGGTAACCATCGGGAGCCCCCTAGATGAGTGAGTCCGATTGGGTTTAGTGGTCGTAGGCGATGAGTGAGCGTTTGACGGGTGCTCCGATGAGCCAGTTGTGCCAGATTCCGGCTGCGAGGGCGAGGAGCCGTGCGGCGACGCGGGAGTAAACACCAGCGATGGTGCGTCCGCCGTGGTCTTCGAGGGTGAGTTGGCCTTTGAGCGTGTCGAACACGGACTCGACCCATTGTCGGATCCCGCCGAGTTTCCCGAACCTCGGTTTCTCGTCCTTGCGATCGGGACGGATCAGGTGTGCGCCGAGGTCCTCGGTGATGAAGGTTTCGAACTCGCGCCCGGCGAAGCCTTTGTCGCCGATGATGACTTGTCCAGGCTGGATGAGGTGGCGGTCGTGGTCGAGCATCGCTGCCGCGGCTTCGCGTTCACCGATCTTCGGATTCGCGAGTCCCCAGACCACGGGCATCCCGTCCGGTGTGCAGACCAGGTAGAGGCGGAAGCCCCAGAAGAACCGGGAATGTGAGGCACAGTACCCGTAGCCGGCGTCACCGGCAAGGTCGGAGCGTTTCACCGTCTCGCGGGACTTCCCACACGGCAGTGGGGTGGAATCGATCAGCCGGGTGACTTCGTTCCATGACGGGGTATCGCGGGCAAGCTCCGTGATCACCGCGGACAGCAGCCCGGTGGATTGGCGGACGCGCTTGCCCCACCCGGACTGGCCAGGCAGCGCCGGAAACATGCTCTTCAAGTGGGTGCGGGCGTATCGGATCCATTTCCGGTCAGAGGAGATCCCGAGCAGGTGCTGCGCGACGAGTAGACACAGCAGCTCGACATCGTTCAACGCGGGCTTGCGACCGGGGTGGTGGTCCCGGGTGAAGCCGATCGCGGGCAGGATCCGGTCATCGAGATGGACGTAAAGTGTGATCAGGAGGGTGTTGAGGTCGGTATTCACACATTGGGCTTAACACCCTCTGCCAACGATTAACAGCCTCCACGCCGTTCACAGCCAATCGGACTCACTCATCTAGCAAATGGAAACTTCAACGTCGACAAACTGCGGGAGTCGATGACCGAACCGCCGACGAACCTGGCCTGGTGGGTGAATTTCTGGAATGCCAACGACTCTGTGGCAGCCCGTCGGGGCGTGTCATCCTCCTTCCCGTGGCTGATCGATTTCCGGGTGGACGGAAAGAAGGTGATGCCCCAGGCTCATGCTGCAGTGGAGTATCTATCCGACGTCCGCGTTGCGGAGGCTATCGGCTACGCGCTTTTCGGCTCCAAGTCCAAGGAGTTGACGCGCGTCGAGATGGCGCTAGACGTCCCTCTCGATGACACGGAACGCCTTGTCCTTCTGGCGTTGCGGTATGCCTACTTGATCAAGATGCGACTCGAGGGCGACCTACGGGAGCGTTATACCGGCGCGCTCCGACAGGTTCAGGCGACAGTAGTTGAAGGCATCCGGCAGCGAAATGAGCATCTGAAGCGGCCAATGCCTTCTACCCTCGCCGAACTCGCATTCGACCTATCCGATCCCTATGCTCCTGTACCGGAGCCTGTCCCGAGCAGCCATCTCCCGAAGGACAAAGCGGTGGTCGCGTTGACGGTGCTTGCGGCGGAGAACATCATTCGCCCGTTCGAGATCACCATCCCGAAGGACAAGCAGCAGGCCGCCATGGAAGACCTCGCCGCCGAGATGGGACTGGGGAGCCAGTATGGCGCTGACGTGTTCGACTCTGCGAAGCTCGCCCAGGAGACGCTGAGCGGCCGTCGCATGAACTGGTTCAAATGGGGCCTCTTGGGCGCAGGGGCCGCAGCGATCGTTGTGGCAACCGGTGGCCTGGCGCTCGCGGCAGGTGCGGGTCTCGCCGGGGCTGCGCTAGTGACAAGTGCACTAGCGACGTTCGGGCCGGGTGGCATGATCGGTGGTCTCCTCACCGCGGGTACCCTCGTCGCTGCAGGTGGCGGCGGCATCGCATTCAGCCTTGCCAGTCCGGGGATCACCGCAGAAACACTCGAGGCGGTCATTGAGCGCCAACTCGCTGCTGCGATCTTGCGGCAGAAGCAACAACTCAAACAAGATCCGGCCGTATGGCGAAACCTCGTTGAGACCGAGATCCAGGTTCGGCGTGAACGCGAGCGACTTGACGAGTTCTCCGACGAGTCGGCGCCACTGCTAAAGGAACTGAAGCGAAAACTCGATGTCATCGAACGCGCGCTGAGGTATCTAGACGAGAATGGCCTCGCGCCCAACGCGGACATCGAGACGATGTAAGGCCACGGGCCCCCGAATGGGGGCCCACGACCGAGGTTGGCTCGATTGTCTTCCACCGCTAGTAGTTCTGGACGACACAGCCCGGAAGACACGACAGGCATTCTCGCTAGGGGCGGACTGGATCCGTCGAGTTGGTTGCTGTTTCGACAGCTTCGAAGTCAGATGTTCGAGCCCGCCGCCGCAAGACGGCTCGCACCCCGACAAAGATCGCCAGAGGTACAACGGTCGCCCAAAGAACCTTGCCGACCATCTGTCCCACGATGCTCTCAAAGATGAGCGGGAATCCGGCGATCCAGAGGAAGAGAATCGTGTCGATCGGCGCGGACACACAATTAGAGATTAGCGCGGCCCGAACAAAGCCTCGAGGCCGGATCCAAAGGAACACGAGCATGTCAGCGACTTCCGCAACAAGGAATGCGACGGCCGATGCCATAGCCAGCGCCGGCGTCGCAAGGAACCACGAGAGGATCACTCCAACCGCAATGCCAACGAGCACGCCTCGCACTCCGAGGTAGGTGTGGACGAAATCGCGGGAAAGGAGGGCAAACCCGGCGGCGTAGGTTCCTGCGGACACGAGAAGCCCGAAGCCTACTGGAACGAGACCGAAGTAGGCAGAGAGGACGTTCGCGGCAACAATCGCTGCGACGTAGACGGCGAGCGCGCTGACCCCGCGGATCAGATTACGACGTTCATGGATTCTGGCGTTCACAACTACTCCTGGGTGGTGCCGGGTACCCACGACAGCGACGCAACCGCATCATGGCTGTGGATGCTCTCGAAGTTACGGACGTGGATCGAGTGCCCAAGGCCACGGGCACGGCACGTCGAGGACACGTCCCGGACCATGTCTTCAACGAACGCAGGGTGGTCGTATGCCTGCATCGTGATCCAACGCTCGTCCGGTCGTTTGATCACGGGGTAAATGGGACACGAGCCGACCTGACGCACCAGCGAGAAGATCTCGCCGAGGGTGAGTGGATAGAGTTCATCGGCCTCGCCGGTGATTGACAGCGTGACGGCACTCCTCTGATTGTGCGCACCATAGTCGCTAATGGCCCTGCTGCATGGGCACAGGCTCGTGACGTGAGTCGTTAAGGTCGTCGTCATCGTTACCGACGTTGGTGAACTCTCAATCGAGAAATTGACATCGGCGGTCTGCCAGGCGGGCACCGCCGAAACTGGCGCACGAACCTCGAATGGAACTGCGAGGTCGAACGAGATTCGGGCGTTCGACGCGTCGAGCCGATCCGCCGCAGACACGATCAAGGCGCGCGCGCAGCGAGGATCAAACTCACGGAGCTGGACTGCGAGCGTCTCGACCATCCGGCTCATGTGTGTGCCGCGTCGATCTCCCGCTAAGGACACCACGAACTCCGCCGAGCCCACGCCCATGGCGTCCACCTCGCCGTCCGTTATACGGATTGGGGTGCGAACACCCGAGACTCCGACGGCATCCAAAGCGATCCCGCGGGCGTCGGCCTCATCCTGGATATCGGGCAGTGCCTGCGCCAGGTCGGGCAGCATCAGCCAACTCCGTTCGACTCGCCGCGATACGTGCACCGCGAGCGGGGCGTTTCACTCACCACGATCGAGTGGAGAAGCGGAAGTTCGTTGGCGAGCCGGTCCCACATCCAGTGCGCGAGGTGCTCGCTGGTTGGGTTCTCAAGACCATTGATATCGTTTAGAAGGCGATGGTCGAGTTGCTTGCCGATCGGCGCGAAGGCAGCGGAGAGTTCCCCGAAATCCTGGACAAAACCGGTCTTTCCATCGACGGCGCCGCGCACGTGTACCTCGACCGTGTATGAGTGTCCGTGCATACGACCACATTTATGCCCGTCGGGGACATTGGGTAGGTAGTGGGCAGATTCGAAAGAGAATTCACGGGATAGTTCGGCGTAAAGGGTCATGCGATTCCTAGGTACTTGTGTGTCTGCAAACTGAGCCGCCAGATCGGGTGCTCCAGGCAATAGTCCACAGCCAGCGCGGTGTTCGTGACGACGTCGGGGCCATCCATCGGCTGAACCCTAAAAGTTCCGAAATCAAGGTGCTCGAAGCTTGAGGGATCCACGCCCTTCTGGGGATAGACGAATTTCAGTTCGTCCCCACGCGTCACCACCAGTTCGGACCCAATCTTTGGGCTAACACATAGCCAGTCAATGCCGGCGGGAGGAACTCGCGTGCCGTTTGTCTCGACGGCGACGTAGAAGCCGCGACGATGAAAGGCATCGATGGCTGCCTCGTCCAATTGGAGCAGCGGTTCGCCACCCGTGCAGACGATCATCCGATTGGAGGTCCAATCTTCCGGCCAAGCGGCTTCAACGGCATCGGCAAGATCGTCGGCCGATGCGAACTTGCCGCCGCCCGGACCATCCGTGCCCACGAAGTCCGTATCGCAGAACTGACAAATCGCCCGAGGACGGTCGCTTTCGCGCCCGGTCCAGAGGTTGCAGAGGCTAAATCGACAGAAGACGGCTGGACGACCGGCGTGCATGCCCTCGCCTTGGAGGGTGTAGAAGATCTCCTTGACTTTGTAGGACATCAGGCTTTTTGGTATGCGACCGGGTCAGACAGCCCAGCCTCTTGGAATCCACGGATCCGCAGCAGGCAAGAGTCGCAGTGCCCGCATGACCGTCCCTGCTCGTCAGGGTCGTAGCAGGAGAGGGTCAGCGAGTAGTCAACTCCGAGTTCCGTACCCGCCCGAACGATGTCAGCTTTGGTCATCGAACTCAGAGGGGTGTGGATCTTGAGTCGCGCACCCTCGACACCTGCACGTGTCGCGAGGTTCGCCATCGTCTCGTACGCCTCGATGTACTCGGGTCGACAGTCCGGGTAGCCCGAGTAGTCGAGCGCGTTGACACCGATGAATATGTCGGTCGCCCCGACGACCTCGGCGAACGCGAGGGCAAAGGAGAGAAAGATCGTGTTCCGAGCCGGCACGTACGTGACGGGGATCTCCTCAGACGAGAGGTCCTCCGCGCTTTCGTGCTTGGGTACCTCCGTCGCTGAGGTGAGCGCCGATCCTCCAAACGTCCTCAGGTCGATATCACAGACAACGTGCTGGGCAACGCCTTGAGAGGCCGCTACCCGCTTCGCGGCTTCAAGCTCGACAGCATGACGCTGACCGTATCGAAAGCTGAGCGCATACGGTACGTAACCCTCGCTCCTCGCGATCGCGAGCACCGTCGTTGAGTCGAGACCGCCGCTGAGGAGAACAACTGCCTTGCGCTTGGACATGTGAGCCTCCGCTCTTCTGAGATCTATACGCATCGCAATAGTAGATCGAAACTGTCGAATACAGTAACATCGAAACACACGCAGTTAGGTGGTGTCAGGTGTCGCAGGAACTCACGATCGTCGTGACATGCACAGATCGCAAGTCTCTCGCGGTTCCCGACCACAGGCGACTTCGCTCGCTAACTAGCTTCGGTTCAAGAGTGTCTGCGTGGGCGCAACGAATCGACTCCGCTGAGGCCATTATTCCCCTGCGGGATCTATATCAAGGAGACGCGTGGTCTCAACTTCCGCGTCTCGAGGATGCCTCACGCGCTGCGAGGTTCGAGCCGACGACCTACGTTGCATCGGCTGGGCTCGGGTTACGCCGCGTTTCATCCCTTGCCCCGGCCTATGGCGCGACATTCAGTTCAAATCAGCCAGACTCGGTCTTGGGCTCCACCACGCAGCAACGAACGTGGTGGGACGATTTAAACGAGTGGAACGGGTCTAGAGGCGAACTTCCTATCGGCGTCCCGACACTCTTCGTTCTCTCACAACGATACTCAGACGTGCTTGCGTCGACCGTCGCAAAGACGGCGGTCACGAACCCGGTACTCGTAATCGGCGGCTCAGCCGCAATTGCACCCACCCTACGGTTGCCAGCAGATGCCAGCCTGAGATCGGCGCTAGGTGGCACTCTCGGTGCACTGAACATGCGGACCGCTGTCGCATGGATGGAGCGGTTGACGACCACAATGATCGATTCATCCCGCGATCGTGAGTCTTGGTATAACTGGACAATGAGTGTTGGCCGACACGAGCGCTACGATCGGACCCCACTTTCGGACCAGGAAGTCCTAGAAGCGGTCCGTCTTATCCGCGTTCAGGAACCGGACATTAGCAAGACTCGGGCGCTCCGCTCGCTGAGAGAGAACGGTTACGCATGTGAGCAGAAGCGCTTCGTGCAACTGTTCGAGAGCGCTCGAGGAAGGGCATCGTGACACACGAATGGATTGAGCGACGGGCTCTACGAGTAGTCCAGGGAGAGATCCCGCTCTACCTCTTCACCCTTGCGGCAGAAGAAGTGGATCAAGTCGCGGATGTGGCACGGATCTCACGGGATGAAGCAGGCAAGCTCATCGGTTACCAACGTCCAGAAAAGCGCAAGCATGTAAATCAGATTCAGGAGTATCTCGACAGCGACGACGTCCTTTTCCCCAACGGTCTTATCCTCGCGTTGCCTCGGGAAGTTCGTTTCAAGTCCAGCCGAGGCCCTGCCGTGAGTGACGGACTCGCGACCGCTGGCACTCTGGAGATTCCTATCGTCAACGGTGAGGGCGGACCTCGCCCGGCTTGGATCGTCGACGGTCAGCAGCGAAGTCTCGCGCTCGCTCGGACCCGCAATCGACGACTTGCAGTCCCCGTCGCCGGCTTCGTTACCGACGATCTCGAGGTGCAGCGCGAGCAGTTCCTAAGGGTCAATACCGTACAACCCCTGCCCGTCGGGCTGGTCACAGAACTGTTACCCGAGATCGCACGCGTACCGTCGTCGCGAATGTCCACCCGACGACTGCCATCCGCCCTCGTAGATATGCTCAACTCCGACCCAGAATCGCCTTTCTACGGACTGGTTCGACGTGCGTCGACGGCAACCGAGAGTCGCCCCAGTGCGATTGTGACCGACACCGGACTCGTCGAAGCGTTGCGGGAGTCCGTTGAGTCTCCGTCGGGAGTGCTCTTCCCATATCGGAACATCGCCGCCGGCACCACCGACACCGAAGGGATCCGACGCGCCCTCCTCGTTTACTGGAACGCGGTCCGTGACACGTTCCCTGTGGCGTGGGGCAAGAACCCGACGGAATCACGCCTCATGGGTGGTGTCGGAATCCGCGCAATGGGACGCCTAATGGAGCGCGTCATGGCGCATGTGGATATTGACTCTGCGGATGCCGCGGCTCAGGCACGTCTGGAAGTCGGTCGAATCGCGCCCATGTGCCACTGGACAAGCGGCTCATGGACCGATCTCGGTCTTCCCTGGAATGAACTCCAGAACACACCCCGACACATAAGCGCTCTCTCAAACTTCCTGGCCCGTGCTTATCTTGCCGAGAGATCGGCGGCGCGTTGAAGTTCTACTTTCCCGACAGCCAGGACCTCGTCAGCCCGACGTACGACTTCGAGCACGACGAGTATTTGCCGACGCGTGTCCGCCAGCGTGACGACCGCTACGCACACGAGGTCCTCGACTCACCGCCGTACCACGGCATTCTCGTTAGTAAGGCGATCGTCGATGGCAGTGCCTCAGGGGCCGGAAAATACACCTCCTCACAGCGAGCACGTCTGTACCGGATGGGCGTCAGACGCTTCTTCCGACTGCCGGAAGGCATCGCTACCCTCGGCGACAATGGGGCGTTCAACTACGTCACAGAGGAGGTTCCGCCCGTCACCGTCGACGAAACTCTCGATTTCTATGAAGAGTGCGGATTTGATGAGGGGGTTAGCGTCGACCACATCATTTTCGGTTACGAGGCCACGGCTGGACTCGAAGGCGTAGATCCGGCCTGGATCCGGCGACGCGAGTTGACCCAGAAACTCGCGGCCGACTTCCTACGGCGAGTCGAGGAACGGGGCTCCCAGATTGCAGCCGTTGGCGCCGCGCAGGGGTGGAGTCCTGCCAGTTACGCCGACAGTGTCAAGCGACTTCAAGAATCCGGCTACACCCGCATCGCACTCGGAGGCATGGTTCCCCTCAAGACGAAGGACGTGCTTGAGTGCCTTCGCGAGATCGAGAAGGTCCGCCATCGATCGACCGAACTACATCTCCTCGGCCTGACACGTGTCGATGCCATGGACGAGTTCTCACATCTTGGCGTATCGAGCTTCGATAGCACCTCGCCGTTCCGGCAAGCATTCATGGACGATCGAAACAACTTCCATACCCCGCATGGTGCATACGTCGCGATTCGGGTGCCGCAAGTCGACGGCAATCCCGCGCTTCGACGCGCGATCCTTGCCGGGACCGTCTCGCAACAAGACGCGATCGCGGCTGAGCGGCGAGCACTTCGAGCACTTCGAGCAATGGACGGTTCCCGTCCGGGTATCGACTCCGCCCTCGAAGCGCTCGGGAACTATGAGGCAGTCATCGGAGGGACGAAGAAGAGTTACCTCCCCGCCTACGAACAGACGCTTGTCGCGGCACCATGGGTTGACTGCCGATGTCGGCTATGCCGAACACATGGCATCGAAGTCGCAATCTTTCGCGGAACCGAGCGGAACAAGCGCCGCGGATTCCACAACCTGACCGTCCTCGCTGGCAGAGTAACTGCCCTTACCGACCGGAGCGCTTCCCCTACCTATGTCTAAGCAGAAGATTGTGCTCCCCGCGATCCGTATTCGTCAGGGCAACCAGTTCATTTTCGCGTTTGGCGTCGACGGCAAGCAGGTGCACGAGTTCGCCGCGGTAAGTCGCGTCCACCGCACTGATCAGACTCTGGCGGGCTACCAACGTCCCGAGGTTCTCTCGCACATTCGCGCAATACGTCGATACCTCGAGACCGATGCTGCGCTCCTGCCCAATGCAATCGTCCTCGCGTTCGACGCGCGGGTAGAGTTCAAGGCGTTGGATGCCGACGTCGCCGACGGCGCTTACTCGACTGTGGGACATTTGGTAATTCCGATCGATTCCGAACTGGCGGATGACGAAAAGCCCGCATGGTTGGTCGACGGCCAGCAACGCAGCGCGGCGATTCGCGACGCTGACGTGAAGGAGTTCCCCGTGGCGGCTGTCGGATTTATCGCGAAGGACGAAGCTGAGCAGCGATCGCAGTTCATCCTCGTGAACAACACTCGACCCCTGCCCAAGGGCCTGATCTACGAACTCCTCCCGACAACGTCAGCGGAACTGCCCGCCGCGTACGCCCGCCGCCGGTTGCCGGCTTCCGTGCTAAACCTATTGAACTTCGGAGCCGGTGGCGGCGAGGGACCGTTCACGGGACGGATCAGCACACCAACGATGGCAAACGGCTACATCCGCGACAACAGTGTCCTCAAGATGATCGAGAATAGCCTTTACGAGGGCTCTCTATATCAGTACCGGAATCCTGAAAACGGCACCGGTGACATCCCCTCAATCCTGATGCATCTCAACCACTTCTGGGGCGCAGTCGCACGCGTCTTCCCACGAGCGTGGGAACTTCCACCCAGAAAGTCGCGCCTCACGCACGGGGCGGGCATCCAGTCCCTCGGCTACGTCATGGATTCGCTGACCGAAGGGGTTCCTGCGGCAGAACTGCCCGGCCTGGGCATTGAAGACATACTCATTGATCTGCGTGAACACTGCGCGTGGACTGACGGCACCTGGAACTTTGGGTCAGACCAGGTGCGCCGTTGGAACGGCATCCAGAACACGCCGACCGATGTGCGTCTGCTGACGAGCCATCTACTCCGGGTTGTGCGCAACTCCGGAACACTCACTACTCAGGGCTGAGCCGGCGTCAGGACCCGAAGTCATTCCGTCAATTCCGCGACGCCCTCCGCGACCGCTCGGAGCATCGATGCGGACCCAGCGCCGTCGGGGTAGCGGATCAGTGCCGCTCCAGCATTGTCAGCGATACACCCGGTCGCCGCGTGGGCGGCTCTCCTTGTAGCGACGATAATGAGTTCCGAATTTCTCGCGTGCTGCTTGAGCATCGGGCTTCCGTCCTTGTCTGAGGAAGTACGAACGCTCGCCCCTGGCCACGTCTGCTTAATAGCGCTCTGCACCCGCGAAAGCGTTCCCTCGTCCAAGCTGTAGAGCAAGATCCGCAAAGTGACCGCCGGGACAACATCCGGGCCGGCTTCCTCCTTTGAGTTGGGAACAGACCAGTCGAAGTCCAAGCCGACGTCGGAGGTTACAAGTCCGGCAAGTCCGCGGACTGCGTCATGCAATCGACGCTTTTGTTGATTCAACGGTGAGAGCAACGTGGTTACAAAGTCGGAACGCGCTGCGAAATCCACGGTAGGGCCAAGCGCAACGGCGTCTGCCATGTCAAGGGCTCGTGAAGCCGTTCCAATTGCCACCCACTGATCCGAAGTAGCCCGAACATCGCCGAGTACCTCTCGATACCTCGCCAAGCCGGGCGCGCCACGAAGAAATACCTCGAGCAGAGAGCAGATCGCACCGAGATCATGCGGCGCGTAACGATCGCTGAGCAAGTATCTGCGCAACAAGGCTTCTGCGCTCCTCGGCGCCGGCCGATCGATGTCGTCTACTTCAAGAAAGTAAGCGACTCCTGACAAGAGATCGTCGGTCGCGAGCCAATCAAGATCATCGATGACCTCAGCGAGTTCTGAGTCGATGGTCGACACCGCCGGCCACGATCGCGCCTGATCCATCTCGATCATGACAGGTGTGCCAGTCCCTGTCGCGCGAGCCCAATCGATCCAAGAGGCGATCTTTTGCGCACCGTCAGCCGCGCTGTCTGCCTCGACATGCAACTCGGCATCGACTTCGGTCTCTGGCTCGGCTTCAATTACGGCTTCGGGTTCGAGATCAACATCAACATCAAGTGAAGTCACAGACTCGGCGACGTTCGAGTTGTGGCCCGTCTCGATGACGTGCGGAAGGTTGCGTTCTCCGAACTGGAGGAGAAGTCGACGAACGGGCTCATCGATAGATCTGTTTGACGCGAACGCGGCCGTCAATCCGGCATCGCCCCTTGCGAGGGCGACCAATCCGCCGAGAGTCGCCGCGTCGGGATCGAGTGTTCGCGCCATTCGTGTGTCGACGAGCATGGCGATGTCAGGATTCGCCTGGCGAATTCTGTTGAAAACATCTTCGATGTTTCGCTCAACAATCGGCCGGTCTAGATGCACCCGCATCCACGCGCCGAGAATACCCTCTCGCACCAGTTGCGGAGGCTCCGCATATACAAGGGTCGGGAGGGAGCCATGTGCGAGGAGTTCGGCGTCTCTACCCAACCGCGCCATGCGACGAATTTGGAGGAACGCTACGTTTTCGTGGGATATACCACCAACCGTTTCGATCTCCTGGAGGAGTTGCGCTGACGTCTCCGCTGCACCGCTCGTGAGTGCCAAGTCGAACTCACGAAGCATCCGACCGATCGGTCTTGGATGGGTGGGGCTTCGAAGCGGCACGCCATCGAGCGATCGAACGAGGCGAGCGAATGCCTTGTAGATCGGGCCAGCAGTCCTCGGCTCC
The DNA here is from genome assembly GCF_000763375.1 of Microbacterium profundi. Lineage (NCBI taxonomy): Bacteria > Bacillati > Actinomycetota > Actinomycetes > Micrococcales > Microbacteriaceae > Microbacterium > Microbacterium profundi. The sequence goes on from NZ_JPSY01000001.1 coordinate 1,328,642, forward strand.
GGGCGCAAGACAAAAGTCGTTCCTTGACCGACGAGGTCAAGGACCGCGGCGTCGACCGGATCCTCTCCGTTCAATCGCGCTACGCGCCCATCGAACGGTGCCCAATAGTTCGACGTTGCGGCATCGAGCATCGCTCGGACCCGTCCAGCATGTGCAATGTCCCAGCAGATGACGTAGTAGCAGGCCGCCGTCCATGTTTCCTCACGCCTTGGCAAGATGACCGGGCATTCGCCTCTCCTTGTCAGGGCGGCGAGGAACGGTTCTAGGATCGCGGCGGTTTGGACGTTTGGGTCGTGCCCTGGCCATGCAGTGTTCGGGGCTGAAAAGAATCGCGTAGTGAACTCATCATCGCTGATCGAATTCATGCCGATCCACCGATCCACCTAGTGCGCAGCTCAAGCCTCTGCCTTGCTGCCTCGGCCTGATCAACCTCGAACTCGAGACTCTCTTCGTTCCGCTGAACGCCATTCCAGGTGAAGTTCATAGATCCTTTCAGTACCCAAGACCAGCCCACCATCATTTTCTCGTGTAGGTCGGCGCTCGAGTAGACGTGTAGCGAGTCTGTCGCGCTCGTCCGCCGCAGACGATCTATGAACGTTTGATTGTGATCCTCTTCGCGAAGTGCGACGTGCAGCTGTGTGCCACGCTTGGTCAGGGTACCCAGCACTTCGCTAAGAGTCATTTGCGATCGAGGCTCGCCTCCCATTACCGAGTCAAACTGCCGCTCCGCGTTGTCTATCACGGGGATGTCCGTCACCCACCCAGTCACCAACCAAAGCTCCTCACTTGGCCAGCACAGTTCAGAAACGATCGCAGCCGTGAGCACATCACCGATCGCGAGGCCGTTTCGTGGTCGCGTTCGCACCATCCTTCTTCTTCCGCTCACTGCAACTCCTCCGCAAGCGACAACTCCGCAAGCACGACGCCATTTCGTTGCCGCAACGCAATCACGCGCGCATAGGTTCGGAGGCCGTTTCGCTCCACCGGCGTTACGACTGCAATTCGAAGCCCGGTCGCGAGATGCGTTCTCGAAATATACGGGGAGCTCAGGAGAACCCGGCCGTTGCTCTCAAGGACACGTGAGTATTTGACGACCCAGTCCGGTTTCGTTACGTCGACGACCGGTGTGTTCTGGCGCACAACGTGCTCGACGATGCGCCGCTCGATAGTGACATTCGACTGGTAGGGATGCCAATGCTCAAGACGTTGACTACGCGCCTGAGGCCCCCGCAGCCACAGGAGCGAGAAAGCAGCATCAGCGCTGAGAGGCCCCAGATCGACTCCGAGTTGACCACGCGACGCGTGGTAGGTGAGTGTTCGCGCGTCGATCTCGATCCCGAGTCTGCGTTCTTCGCGAACCCACGCCGCTGTGAGTGCTGCCACGATCTGATCAATCGCGGTTGAAGATCCCGGTCGCAGCATTCGCGCTGCAAGCGTCGACACAAGGAGGTGAGACGGGGGCCCTTCCAAATCCGTCCACGACGCGAGGAGTTCGCGAAGCGCACCGTCCGTCTCATCGATTCCGTCCGCTGCGCGGAACTTATGGACTCCTCGCGAGATCGCATTATCCGGCGAAATCAGGGCAGCCACGATGGACTGCATCGATTCGTCGACATCCTCGGCCTCGGTTGCCGTGGTCGCGCGTGTGACTGAGTCCCAGAATCGGCGCGGGTCTAGCGCATAATCCCGGTGCAGCTTCTCCATGAGCCCAAGCCCGCCGATCGACGTCTCCGACACGAGGATCCGGAACGACCTGTCGTACGGCGACAGGACGACGTCAACGGCTAGATCGCCGTCCTGCGAGTCGGAAAGCGCCTCCTCTGCCGCGGTGAGGACCGCGTTCGCTATCGTGTCGACGAAAACCCGATCCAGCAGGGTTGAAGTCGACCCCAGTACATCAGCAGCCACGAGCAACCTTGCGTGTTCCTCGATCACGGATTGGACGAGCGGATTGGCCGCGAGAGCGGTCAGTGCCGTCAATGTGCGCGTCTGCCCCAATTGACCAGCATTGTCGGCTCTATACGCGAGCGTAAGAAACTGTTGAAGGTCGGCCGACCATCTGCCCCCGGTGAGATCGGCCGGCACTTGCTTGACGTCATCGGTTGAGAGCCCCGCTTGCACGTACGCATGGAGATACCCTTCGGTGAGCCACTGCCTTTGGAAAGCGTTGGCTACATCGTCAAGCCGCTCATCCTCGAGCACAACTCGCCGGAAGAGAAGCGTCCGGCCAACGGGTGACTCCGAGAAGTCCCCAAGGTAATCCCGGGGATTGCTAGGCAAGGCCCCATCGATCACCATCGCGTCGACGTCCAACTCGAAGCCAAGCGCCGCTGGCAAGCCCCCGTGCTCGTAACGCACGTGCAACGGCATTGTGGAGCCGTCGCGGTTGGTCAGTTCTCCGTCTGAACCGATGGCCATCCGGCGCACCCGGAGTGGGCCTCCGCCCACATGGAGGGCGAACGAACACCCACGAATGAGACTCGACCATACCGAGGGCGTCGGCAGGTCCATGCGATACAGCGCAGTCTCCGGGACCTCGAACGCAGAACGCCAAAGCGGCTGTGCGTTGGAGGTGTCAGCAACCGCTCGCGGCGGAGCGACGAGCTTCAGCGCGAGAGGACGAACGACCGTGAATGTCTCCCCATTCGACGTCGACCATTGGCCGAGCGCGTGGCCTTTCGCGACGACACGATTGAGGGGCAGCCCCGAACCGGCGTCCGGTATCGAGAGCCAGGTGCTCAGAGACGCATGTGCGTACCCGTATCGTCGACGCACCCGCCCGGGAACGGCCTCACGCAGCGCTTGAGAGATGGGCATTGTCGGGTGATCGTCACCGAAGTTTGGGGGGAGGTCGAACGCGACATCCGGAGTGTTAAGCGCTCCGAAAAGCGTGTCCGTCATGTACTCCGGGAGCGGAGTCCAGGGGATGGCACCCGCGTCGGTTTGCCCCGACAAAGGTATCCAATCGGATTCAAGCCGCCGGAGTGCAGTCGGGATGACGGAGAGGATCAACGAACGTGGCTCCTCCCAGAGCGCCGCGTGCGCTTCATCGGGAGCCAGCCTGAGTGCGCGAGCAAGATGCTCGGCCAGTTCCTCCTGCAGCGAGGCGTCACCAATGACCGTCGCAAGCAGTTTCTGTACCTCGTCGGTCTTTGGCCATCGCGAATCCTTTGGCGGCGTCAGTACCTTCCTCGTGTCAGCCCCTGTCCTGCGAGACACCCAGTCAAGCAAAGCATGGGTGGCCTGCATCTTTATGACGAAGCGGTTGTTGATCGGGAGCGACCGCGCGTCGATTTCTGGATCGAGCAGTTTCTCATACGTTTGATAGGCGATTCTGTCGCGGCCGTAGTCGGACAAGACGACGACGGTAAGGGGACGCATGGCAAGGCGGCGTCCTGCTCGCCCGCGACGTTGAAGAAAAGACGCGAGGTCTCGGGGGGCCTTGTGCTGAATAACGGCGCCCACCCGCGGATCGTTGAACCCGACTTCCAGAGACGACGTCGCCACGACGACATCAGCGCTGGCATCGACGCCTGAGTCCTGCGAGGTAGTCCTCGCGATACTGAGACCCCGATCCAGACGTTGCAGGTGTGCCGGCAGATCCCACGATTGGCCATCAAGGTATCGCGGCCCCGCCTGTGGCTCGCGGGGGCTTCTGAGATTGGCCAGTACGGTGCCTCTCGCTCGGCCTCGTGGAGAGTGCCCTTCTGCGTCTCGAAGATTGTCGTATAGGCGGTTGATCGAATCCAGGTCATCTGTGAATGCGAACGTGACGGAGCCGTATACACCAGGGATGGTGTCCAGCATTCGCTCAACAAGCATGGTCGTCTGGATTGACGTCGAAAGAAGCGCGGTGCCTGATACGGGATCTCCGCGTAGGACGATTCCGTACTCGCGACTGGTCGCTTCAAGCTCCTCGGGCAACGGCGCGATGACCTCGACGTCACTCCGGCCGGCCCCTGTTAGATTCGAGAAGAAGTCGCCGGCGTCGCGCAGCGTCGCAGAGAGGCCGACGATCACGGGACTCTCGACGTTCCACTGCCGGTTTGCGTGACGCCAACGACGAAGCATCAGGCCGACCTGCGCCCCGTGCACACCCGAATATGTATGTGTCTCGTCGAGGAGAATCATCCGAGTGCCAGTCGGTCCTCTCCAGCCCAGGACTCTTCCGAGCCCAGAACTGGTGGACTGCTTGCTGAGCATCTCGGTCGAACTAAAAAGGATGTCGGGTGGGTGCTGCCGGATCGAATCTCTTGTAATGGCGAGCGCCCCCTGGAGGGTTTCGACCGCGCACGTATCACACTTCAGTTGTTCATTGCCCGCTCGACGATCGGTGTCAAGCCACACCATTTGGCCCAAGCACCCATCCGTCAGGCACGGAAAGTAAGGAGCGGCCCATCCCGCAGCCTTGCGCTTCCACCCCGCACGCCCGCGATTTCCGTCAAGATCGCGCGCATTCGGCGTGCTGCCGTAAAGGAGGCCAATACGGACGGGGCGCGTTCCCGCTCCGTTCAGACCCCCAACGCGACTCGCCATTAGCAATGCTTCACGTGCCTGATCGCGAAGCAGTTCATTCCGTGGGTAGAGCGCGAGCGTGTGCGGGCCCGAACGCTTCACGTCGGCAGTGGCCGCGATATCGAGAAGGGCAGGAATGTAGAAAGCGAGTGTCTTGCCGGAACCGGTCCCGGCCGTCACGATGCGGCCCGTAAGACGAGGCGATCTGAGACCCTCAAGAATCGAGGCTGTCGCATCCACCTGGAACGTGGCGAGTCGGCCGTCACCGATCATGCGCTTCAGAACGCCGGCGCCGCCACTCGACCAGCCCAAAGTGGTGGCCAATGATGCGACCGCGTCATCGGCAGTGATCCAGCGCCGGGGGTAACGACGTGGTGTGACGCGCAGGCGATAGTCGGCAACGAGGCTGCTCGACTGCCGCCACCATCCAGGAATGGAAGTGTCGTTCGGCTGCCACAGTTGTCGCAGCGTCCGAAGCAGTCGAAGCGTTTCAGCAAGGCGGGTCCGATACTTCGGTGTGGAATCAGGGAGGCGATGAAGGAGACCTGTGTCGAGCAAACGCTGCAGATACCCGTCCACCGAGTGAAGTGGCACGTCGGCCTGAGCGGCGTCCACGTCAAGTTGGGCATCAATTACATTCTCGACATCGCGCTTACTCAAGAATCCGTCGACAATGCCCCACGAAAGCAGGGGCAGTTCGCGGTCTTCCAGCCGGCTGAGGATTTCGGGAACGCCTGCCCACGGATCAAGGCTCATGACAGCGACAGGTACAACTGGTCTCGGACCGTCTCGTCCAACCTCAACAACTCGAACTCATCATCGCTGAGGTCGGACAGGCGAATACGCCCCTGGATGAATCGGGACAAGACGGCGTCAACACCGGCGCTCTCCACATTCTCAAGGTCATCTGCGACACGGCCCAAGAGCATCCGGAACTCCGCCGGTGAACTGAGAGTGGGAGGCCTACTCGCGAGCCGCTCAAGCGTCGTCAAGCGAGACTCCGTTGCGCTCCGCTCGGCTCCCAAGCGCGGGACCAGTTCGCGAGGCAGGCGCGCGATCTCGCCGATTGCCCAGGACGTCCAAGACTGCGCATCTGCTTCAGCCGCCTTGGCATGCGTCTTGGAAAGCGACGTGACCCGTGCGCTCAGGTACTGCCAGTTAGGTCGACCAATCCGGTCAATATAGCCGCGGAGTTCGCTCGGGGCGACTGCCAAGTCGGGCAGTTCCGCTACCGGAACGCCAATGGCCGCCAACTCCCGATGGGTCTTCAATATTGTCTTCAGCGCGCCAATCTCGTCAGCCAACTTCGAGACTTGGCCTTGTAGTCGTAGTTGATCTTGCAGATCAGTTTCGGACTCCCGCCTGGCGCGCGCAAGGGCCGCCAGACGCCGCGCCTGGTCCGTCAGTGACATGGTCGCCGCACTACTACTCACCAATCTCAACCTCTCCCACAACACGGAACCACTCAGCAATGACTTCGTCCAGCGAGTCATCGACATCCGCGGCTTGGCCGCCGCTGCTCCCGGCCCGCGCGATTCCCGCCGTCACCCATTGAGCGCTGAACTCGAGGTAGTCGGATATCGCCTGAAGGTCACCACCGACGGTCGCCCCGACAGCCTGATACAGATTCGCGCCAGTCAAAGCCGAGCCAGTCACAAGAAGTCGTTCAGTTTCGATGATGCACTTGTAGTCGAGCGACCGCGCTGCTGTGTTCTTCGCTGGAAGAACTGCAAGGTCCGGAACAGGAACGAGGCCCTGCGATTGCCCCTCGCGTACGGCCGACTCGATAGCGTCGATCGCGTCCGCGAACGATCCACCAGGCAGGTGAATTCGTATTGTGTCGATGAGACCCTGCCAGTGCGCCATCTGCCGGCCAGACAGGCGAGTTAGGGCCCGGAGTTTGCTCTCGGATTCCTGGCACCATTCCGGCACCTCAAGATCGGTATCACTGAGCGCCAGTTTTCTGGACTTCTTAGCGATCTCTGACAAACGCATAAAGTCGATAGCGTGAACGGCCCCGGTCACTCCCTGCGCTGCTCCAACGCCGCCCAGGAACCGGTCTATCACAACACTCCTCGCTGCGACGTATTCCTGATACGCGGTTGTCCATTCGGACAACCGCGACCCGCTATCGGTCCTTGGGGCCGTGTCCCGCCAAAGACTCGCAGACACAATGTCAAGCTCGGTCGGCTTCTGCGGAACCATGCCACAAGCCGCCGCACCTCGAAGGAGCGACGCCATCGCACCGGTGAGTTCTGCATCGGAGACCTGGAGGGCGTCGACAATCCGTTGTTTCGTGGCAGCGATGATCGGCACCACTATTCCATCCACACGAGGCAACGCATCGCTTGCTCGTTCAGGGAAGCCGGCGTTTAGTAATGTGAGCCCCTTGAAGGTGACGGCCATTCGAGCCGATCTCTCGAGCCGCAACAACGGCGTAGTGCCCTTGGCAAGACTCTCGGCTGCTGCTCCCTCAATGGAGATACTGCGTGAGTTATTCGGGACCGCCCTCGTGACCGCTGCGGAATCTGGTTCCTTGATTACGGGGTCAAACCAATCGATGCGCGCGAGTAAAGATTCGCGGAAAATGCTGCGCATTTCCGCAGCGATACGCTGAGGAAGTGGCTTGCCTTGCGACCAGGCTTCGATCGCTGCAAGTTGACTTTGGACCGAGGGGCGCATTTCACTGGTCTTCTCGACAGCAGACGCGTGTGGCAGCAATCCATCATCGATCGTGCGCATCTCGAGATCGTAGATCTCGACAGGCAACGCCGGGTGCGAGAACGCGGTCAGAATGCCATCCGAAACGGGCTCTGCTCCAACCCGACCCCAGAATGTCACGAGCGCCTCGAGTCGTCCCGACTCGCCACCGGAGAACTCGTCCTCGATTTGCTCGCGAATGTGGACCGGCAGACGAGGCAGTCCGCTCTTGGCGGATTCGTCGGCGAGGAAGTCGGATGGCGGAAAAGCTCCCGCTCTAATCGTGGAGGCGTTCTCGGTCAAGACGTGTCGCACCGCGCGCGACAGCACTTTACGCGGATTGAAGTATGAGCCGCCGCGCCCCGAGTCCGGCTCGACGCAAGCACGGATTGCTCGCAGAATCGCTGCCCGGTTGTAGGGGTACAGTCCGTACTCCTGCCGAGATGCTCCGAACGTCGAGTGGCAAGACAATTGGAACTGACAAGAGGTACACGCGTTCGCTACGTCAGGTGTTTCGCTTTCGAGCCTGGCTTTTCCGACTCTACCCGCGTTCAAGTACCGGCCGACGAAGTCGATCAAATCATCCTCCGTCGCCGTTTTGCTCTCCAGATCAACATCTACCTCATAGATGGGAGACGACGCCTCGGAGCGTCGTCGAAACGTCTCAGGCAACTGTTCGCGATAGTAGCTTGGGGTGACAGCCATGAGCGTTCGCACTGTCGCGTATCGCTCAACGCCCTGAATAACCCCGACCTCGATCACCGCATCAAGAAGGTCGCGTCGGACTCCCTGGATTAGAGCAACATCCTCGATCAAGAGGATAATTTCGTCCCCCACGAGCTTCTCGCGGATCATCTTGAACGCGTGCCCGATGTCCCCCACGGCGAGGCTCGCTGCCTTCATCACCGCGACGTCGAGGTTTTCATTGATCAGGCGTACGGCCTCAGCCTGCATCGACTGCGCACCGACGAGTCGGCGAAACAGACGTTGCGTGGCTGCGGCAGCATCTTGGATGTTGGCATAGTCATCGATGTCGAGCGGCAACTCTTGCGCCGTGAACTCCAGAGGTATGTCACCCTCGTCTGCGTCGCGACCCCTCAGCGCATGGCGGGCCCGCCGACGAACAAAAGAACCCTCACGGAGTAGGTGCTTCTCGAAGAGAGGGTCGGTGAAGAACAAGCGAAGGCCATCGTCGCCCACAAGGGCTCTTGCGTACGGATTCTCTGCTCGGGCACTCCGAAGGGCCTCTGCAAGTTCAGCGAGAATCTTGTGCTCCATCTCGTCCAGCGTCATGCCGCTGCCGAGACTGGACGCCTTACGACGGATCTCCTCAAACTCCGGATCCCTCTGGTCCACCAACAGTGCTTCGATTACGTCCTTGAGGCTCGTCTCAGTCTTCTGGAGATACACGACGTGCCTGTTCACCGTCCGCGGGATCTTCGCGTTCACCCATCGCACGAGGTGAGACTTGCCCGCGCCCGACTCACCGAGAACAGTCGCGACCAGGACACCGTTGTTCGGCTTCGAGGTTAGGAACTCCTCGAGGACCTGATGTTCGCTGATGAGATTGGACGTTTGGTTGCTGCCTCCGGAACCGATTCGACGCGTTACGCGCAGTGGTGCGTGCGTTGCCAGCAGCACTTCGTTAGAGGGAGTCGCAGCCTCTGTTGGGATCGTCGACGAGACAACCTCTGGCGACCAGCAAACATAGTTGACCTGTGAGTTCATCATTCGTTTGCCCTGATCGTCACAGTTGAAACATACCGACTGCGTCCAAAGTCGTGTGCATCGGGGAGCGCCACCACCCCGGACGGGTCCGACTGATACGCCATTGTGAGGATTCCGCGCTGCTCCGCACTTGACAGTGCTAGGCCAAGCACCCGAACACCGTGATCATCCGCGTCCTTCAGCCCGTCGTATGTGGCACTCGCGTGTCCCGGGAGCACTGGCAACTCCGCTCTTAGGAAGTCCAACAGTCGCATGATTGGGAGTGCTGTGTTCCGCGGCAGGGGTTCACCAAACGGAAAGCAAATCGCATCCACGACTGCCTCGGTCGGGTCCGGCACGATCTTTGCCTTCTGATCGGGCACCTTCGACAGCACCGCCAACGCAGGTTGACTGAATCCCAGCGCCTGACTCCACCAGCGGAATCCGTTCCAGCGTGTGTCGTTCGTGAAAAGCCCCTTTGGCATCTCGACCTGTACCGCGTCCTGGTGTAGCGGAGCGAATGGTGATTGACGCATCAACCAAATGAGCCCGGCACGAAGGTCTGGCGCTCCCACATAATCTGTACTGACCGAGGAGGGTGGGACCACTATGCGGTGGCGGAGAATGCGGAGAAACTCGGAGGCGCTCGATAGCCGGTCTGCCATCAGCATTCCCGTGTCGTCCTCAGTTACGAGGCCCAACTCCCGGAGTCCGGTTAAGGCTCTCCGACTATGCGCCCCGTCCTGCGGTGTTCGTGATCGGAGCGAGTCTGGCACAACGACGGAAAGCACTTGGTCTTGATCGAGCCCAGGCGCATTCATGATCACCTGATAAGTGAGCCACATCGCTTGAGGTAAGCAGAGCACTGGACTCGGGTTCAGAATTTCCACGTCAGAGTTCCTTCATGAGAGCACGGACTGAGATCGCGTCCTGCGCATCGCGACGCAGCCAACCTGGACGATCAGGGTCGGGGGTGTCTTTCGGGCCGACGATGTATGACACCTGGCCCAACCTAACCCGTTCCATCACGTCATCGGTTATGCGGTCTTCGTTGAGAACGAACACGATGGGTCCCGAATACGTGAGTGCCAGGGGTGCAATCGCATCGCTTTCATCCAGAATGATCGGGATGTGTGCGGCCGCCCGTTGCAGTCGCATTCCTTCCGCTGGACTCAGACCCGCGAAGACAAGTACCCCATGCTGCGCCATTCGCAAAAGCAGCGAATCCAAATCTTCGCCAATCTCATGCCAGATGAATAGTGATGGGCTACCGACACGCCAACCTGCAAGCGCATCGCGCGATGGCCGGGGTTCAGGAATGGTCGGCACGGGATCTTGCGGGGTGAGTGGTGCTGACAACGGATCACGACGACAGGATGGGCACCCCCGACACGCGGGTTGAGTAGTGAGCAACGCCCCTCGAATCGCGACGCGATAGTGCTTTGCGATGGTTCGACCCACACACTCTTTGGCTGTCGCAAGTTCTAGAGATGACTCGAGCGCCTTCCGCTGGGCGGCCCGCACCTCGGACCGAACCTTGCCAAGTGCCGACGTCCAACCGCTCCGACCAAGGAGTTCACCATTCTTGAACTCAAACTCGACATAGTCCTCAACTTCTTTGAAGAACTCGGCGCGCGCGGTCTCCAAGAGTTCGCTCGTCACGCTCGGATCAGGCTTCCACTGGGGCACGCGCATCTCGATGATCCCTGCCTGTGCCATCAGGGTCAGCGTCCGCACGTTCCACTGCGCGCTGCGATCGAACCCTTTGTCCAGGTGGGACGGGAGGGCACTCTTGGGTACCCGATAGCGCAAGTTGCCGAGGGCGTCCCCCCGCCGCAGCAACTCTTGCCACCGGGTCCACCCCAGATCGTCGCCGATCATCCTTACTTCGCTCAACCGCTCAGCGATCCGACGATCCCCCGGGCCGACAGCAAGGTAGGCAATGGAGGGTCTGCCATCACGCCCGGATCGTCCGATCTCCTGATAGTAACGATCGATCGTTTCCGGCAAGCAGGCGTGAATTACGGTACGCACGTTAGGCATGTCCAGGCCAAGCCCAAACGCTGCTGTGCCCACGACAACGTCATACCCCGTCATCGCCCCATCAGCACCTCGCCATCGCTCCATCACCATTCGTCGCTGCTCATCCGAGGACTTGCCGGTCACAGATCCAACTCTGCTAAAGCCGGCGGCCCTCAGGTGCTGCACCCAGCCATCCGCGTCCTCAACCTTGGTGACATACAAGATGAGGGGCCTCGGTAGACAACTGATCGCTTTGAGCACCGCTGCCTGCCGCGCCGCTTCCTTATCACTTGAACTGATGAAGTAAGCCGGCTCGGTACGCAACTCTGATCCCCAAACGAGGTCGGTTGGGGAAGTGCCCACAGAAAAGAGATGCAGCAGAAGGTCAACAGATCGCTGCGCGAGCGTCGCGCTGAGGAGAAGAACGGATGGCTTGCGTGCGCTCGGCGCATTCGCGTGCGCGTCCCGGATCAGACCTGGCATGGTCTGAAACTCGGGTCGGAAGTCCGTGCCCCATTGATCGACGAGGTGTGCTTCATCAACCACGATTTGCTGAAGGAGGCCCGCCTCGGCACAAGAAAGTACCGCCGGCGCGAGTCCCGAGACGAAGGCTTCTGGAGACGTGTAGAGAAGCCGTTGGGTTCCCGATCTCACGGCATCTCGCAACTGCGATTTGGTATCGGGATCAAGCGAGCCTACGTATGCGAATCGTCCAAGTGGACTGAGTTGGATACCCCTATTTCGTGCCATCTGCTGAGTTCGCCGCTCCATGTCGAGAGCAAGGACGACTGTCGGGACAACAATGACGGTTACTCCACGGGTCGACAAGAGAACTTTGCTCCACGCCACTGCAGTCTTCCCCCGACCAGTAGGCAGTGCAACGACGACGGATCCTTCGTCATTCAGCACCGCTGCACGGGCTGCTTGTCGCTGAGGCTCGCCCCGATACGTGGAATAGTGGTGTGCTTCCGTCCAGAACGGGTCCGCGTCAATTGGGTTCGGCTCGTCAGGAACTTTGTCTCGATAGACGGCGCGAACCTCGTTTCGAGCCGCGTCGAGTCCCACGTCTCCGCCCTCTGGCGTAGCAGGCGGCTCCCAATCAAGAGCCCGAATCGACGCTCTTCCGTCAACAAGGCTTGTCGCCTGACACTCCAAGCCTTCCCACTGCGTCGTGGTGGGCCAAGGGGAGGTGATGGGGACAGACAGGGCAGGGCTTCCACCGTAGGTCTCGCGTGCGATGAGGAGAACCTGTCTGGTGAGCGCCGCGACATCCCGCCAGCCTGCCGACCCCACCGCCAGGCCACTGAGTGCATCAAGCAGTCGCTGACAAGCGTCTGAAATCGCTCGGCCCGTCGTCACTTCAGAAGCCGGCCACAGGTCCAGCGCGGTCTGCGCGGTCGCAATGTCATCCCTCGACATATGCCCCCCACGGTTGCGCCGCAACGACGACGCATGTCACGCCGCTCAGACGAACCACGGGATCCACCACCCCGGCTTCAAGGGCTCGACCCATCGCAAACTCGAACTCAAGAGCCGAGGGGTCGCCGACAAGTCCCGCGGCCTTTGCCCGAGCCCGACTCTGCGCGAGGACAACCTCCGTCTCGCGGCGCACCTTCAGCGCAGCACTTTCGGATGCCTCTGAAACGTCAGCCAAGACGTTGACGTGGCGCTGGGCTGCCTCGTAGCACGAACCAGCGATGAGGGCGAGATTCTGTTCTCCGCCCAGGAGCGAGTGAAGTGCAGGAATCTTTTGATAGTTCAGGTTCTGATCCGGGCCCTGTTCGAACGGGCGATCCAAGTACGCGATGAACTTGGGATTCAAGATCGGCTCCTGAGTATTTACGGGAATCCACACGCGCTGGCGCTGCGGCGGAAACGCTGCATCCGCGCGCCGGCGGACTACAGGCTCGACGTTGGGGTCACTTTCGAGCAACTGAATCATCGGGTCGAGATCTGCCTCGATGAGGAAGTCGAATCCGAAGCACGTCAACGGTTCGTTTCGCCACCGCTGATCGAGCCTCCACATCGCCACGGCCTGGCCACGATCATCCAGTTCAAGAAGGCTCTCGATACCGTCAATGAACGGATTACCACGACGAAACAGCCGCTTGCCGGGGCGAAGTCTCCAGCGGTCGAAGGATCCCGTTCGCGAAGCATCCACCGACATCAACCGTCGAAGTAAACGCGAACTAAACAAGGGCTGCTCCAGCGAGTCGCGGCCAAAGGTCAGGGATCCATCCTTGGCGCGCGAAGATGTCAGTCGAAATCCGTCGACACCGGTGACCAGCCGAAGGTAGGCGTCCTCGAGATTTCGAGGCTTCTCCTCGTAGGTCGCGATCGCTGCCGCCATGGATTCGCCGTCCGACTGAATACCGAAGCTCGACTCGAGTGCGTCGAGCTCGTTGATTCGACTCCGCTCCTTACGCAATTGCTCCTGGGTAGGGGCAATGCGCTCGAGGAAGGCCTCAACGCCCGTCATCGCACACGCTACCCAAGCTTCAAGTGCAATCTGGTCGGCTGCCTCTTGAAGTGCCGAGATCGACTCGCTAAAGATTTCGAATCCAGTTGCGAGGACACGAAGCCAGGAGTCGGGGATATCGCCCCGCTCACCCGCAACGATCACGAACTGCTGAGCGGCGGCGGCGTCACCGTATCGATCGACTCGACCGATTCGCTGCTCGAGGGCGTTGGCACTCCATGGGAGCCGCGCGTGGAAAACGAGCGACGCATCCTGGAAGTTCCTCCCGACTTCACCACTTTCGTCGACGACGAGCAACCCGCCTGATGTCCGCCATTCGTTCGCCGCGGATTCACGTTCTGTTTCGGATTGCTGTGAGAGATGCCCAAACACACGCGATACAAATCCGGGGGCACCACGAACCGCGCCAATGAGTGCCTCCGCGAGCGTTCCCCGCCCGCAGAAGACCACGGCGCGCGAGGACGGATTGATCTGACCGAGAGTACTGGCGAGCGTAGTAAGTCCATCGTCACTACGCGCCTCTGTGAGGATGGTCAGAATGCGTGCCTCGTATTCAAGGAGTGGCGCAGCGTCCAGCATGGAACGTTCGGCGGCGTCCAACCCGTGAGCGTCAATGTTGCCCCCCATGCGATATTCCAGCGCATGGACAAGGTCGTCGACCGGCCCGCCGACCCGCGAAACCAATACTCCTAGCACGGGGCCGTAGAGCGCCGGGTCGACATCGTCGTCAAGGACTGCTGCTGCGCAACCGGCCGCCCACGTTGCAATCGCCCGCGCACCTGCCCCATCTTCCTCGGACCCTTGCAGGCGGATAACCTTTGGGCGCGTCCGTCCTGTGAACTCGAACGGCGTCAACAAACCGTCGTCGTCCAACTTTTGTCGCGCGATCCCGTGCCGCCGGTTACGGATCACTCGATGGTGAAGACGATAGGTCTCTGAAATGTGGGTACGAACGGCTTCAACGGAACTGTGGAGTTCTTCCTCATCGACCTGGTCGGCGCTTATCCCGGCGGGTGCGAACGCCGCCATCGCGCGTGCCATCGTCTCCTGAAGTACCTCGTCACCCGGAATCAGTGCTCGAATCTCATCGAACTGGAGGGCGAGCAGTTCAGGGTTGTCTGGGTCCGGGTAAGAATCCAAGCCAAAGACAGCGAATGCGAGTTCTCTCCGTGCTGCGAGTAGTGCATTGAATTGCTCTTGCTCCTCCCAGCGAAATAATTGAGGATCAAGGAGGTGCAGCAATGCAAGATGAGTGGTGGAGTTGCGCGCGAATGGAGTCGCTGAGAGCATTAGGACTCGAGGTGCAGCGTGTGCAACCACCGCCAATTCGCGGTAAGGAAACGAGGTTGGATCGTTGGTTTTCGCCAGAAGATGCGCCTCGTCGACTACGAGCAGATCAACGTCGCCCAAGTCGCGCCAACGCGAGACCTCCGAGTGTCCCAGAATTTCGTACGGCGCCACACCGTGGGCCAACGGAAAGTCATCTAGATGGATTTTTTCCCGGAGTTCCGAACGCCATTGGGCGATGAGTGCGTCCGGCACGATAACACCAATGCGTCGCCCGGACTTGTCGATGAGCAGTTGACGCATCACGAGTCCGGCCTGGATCGTCTTCCCCATGCCGACCTCATCCGCGAGCAAGTACCGCTGCACGGGGTCACGGATGATTCGGAGTGCAGCACTGACCTGGTGTGCATGAATCTTCACTCCGGCTGACATGATCCCTGTAGCTGATGCCGTCGCCGCCCGCTCCTCAAGCAGCAGTCGCCGTACAGGTTCGCGGGCATCTCGATAGCGTGGGGTTTCGTTGGCTCCACTGAGCAGTACCTGCAACGGATCGTGCGGCGCTTTATCCCATCGCGTGTAGAGGTTCCACTCGTCGATCTCCACACGCCCATCCACGTTTGGGACTTTGACGTAGTAAAGCACGCCTCTTGCGCCGATGACTCGGCCGGTCCTCCAGCGACCTTTCCCATCCTGAAAGAAGACCCGTGTTTCATCGTCAAGTTGAACTCGGGACGTGTCGGATAAAGACTTCCATACTGATTCGGCGACAGGCTCTGCCACTGATTCAAAAAAATCAACCCTCACTTCGGCGTCGCGCGTTTCACCGACTCGGCCGATACCGGGCGCGCCAGCGAAAGTCACGAAGTTTCCGACCTGCATTCGCCACTGCCCCCGTTTCACGGGCGAGTCGGCACATGACTCGCCGGTACTTCACACGAACGATAAAGTATCGTCCAGCCGTTTGCCTGCGCTCCAACTACGGATGCCCTCACAATAGCGACTAAGAATGACCCAAGCGCCACAACGCGCGCGCTATCAGACGCCTGCCGACAACATCTATTGGTCGCTGCCAGCAACATCGAGTCGGTGCTCCGGGTTGATAACGTTCCCTTGGGAACCACGACAGATCGAGGGGCAGGGCATGAACGCACGAACTCCCCGTCCGACCGTCAAAGAGGTCGCGCAGCGCGCGGGTGTGAGCCCGATGACGGTCTCACGCACGCTCTCCGGTGGCGTCAACGTCAAGCCCGACGTGCAACAGCGAGTGATGAACGCCGTGGCCGAGCTCGGCTACCACCGCAAC
Organism: Microbacterium profundi; assembly: GCF_000763375.1. Taxonomy (NCBI): domain Bacteria; kingdom Bacillati; phylum Actinomycetota; class Actinomycetes; order Micrococcales; family Microbacteriaceae; genus Microbacterium; species Microbacterium profundi. Next base: position 1,344,655 of record NZ_JPSY01000001.1, read on the forward strand.
GAGAACGCGCGCAGCATCCGTCCTGGCCAGAGCAGCGGGCTCATCGGCGTCGCCATCACGAACATCGCCAACCCGTATTACAGCACCTTCGCGCTCGGCGTCGAAGAGGAAGCCGCGCTGACCGGGCGGCGCATCCTGCTCGGCAATACATCGGAGGATCCGGTCCGCGAAGCGGAGCTCGTCGGCGACTTCCTCGGACGACGCGTCGACGGGCTCATCGTCGTGCCCGCCAGCTCCACCTCACTGCACCTCGCGCACTCGCAGAGCCAGGGCGTGCCCGTCGTACTCGCCTCGCGCCGGGTCGACGGACTCGACGCAGACAGCGTCGTGCTCGCCGACGACGACGGCGCCTATCGCGGAACCGTCGCCCTCATCGACGCCGGCCACACACGCATCGGATATCTCGGCAACACGCTCTCGATCTTCACCGGAGAGCGCCGGCATGCCGGCTTCATCCGCGCTCTCGAAGAGCGCGGCATCACGATCGAGCCGGCGCTCATCGCCGCCGGGCAGCAGACCGTCGATCAGGCCCGCGATGCGACCCGCGCACTGCTCGGAATGAAGAACCCGCCCACCGCGATATTCTGCGCCAACAACCGCAACGCGATCGGTGCCGTCAAGGAGATCAGCCAGCAGTTGCGGGGTGGAGCCAAAATGGCGACGGACTTCCCAGAACTCATGAGCTTCGACGACTTCGAACTGGCCGAGCTGTCCCCGGTGCCGATCAGCGTCATCGATCACGACCCGCGAGAACTGGGGCGCACAGCAGCTCGGCTGATTCTTGACCGGTTGGATGACTCAGGCTCCGACGAAGCCGTTCGCGAAATCGAACTACCAGTATCACTGCGGATGCACCTGAACTGAGCCGCCGGATCGCAGCGGGTGAGCGACCGCTTCGCAATACCTCGCGCTATCAGGGCTGCACGTCGTAGCCGTCGCTATTGGCCTGGACGGCCTCTATGTGTTCCTGTGCCCACGCTCTGAGCTGACGCGTGGTCTTATAAAGCGAGAAACCGAGGTCGGTGAGCGCGTAGTTGACCGTGACAGGAACGGTCGGGGTGACTGTCCGAGTGATCAGGGCGTCGCGGTCCAAAGCCCGGAACCTGCCCTGGGAAGGAGGGGATGCCGTGGGGCTTACTCGACGACGCGTTCCATCCGAACGCGTCGGGTCACGCGACGAACGCGGGTGCTACTTCGACCAGGGCATCGGGCGTTCTCGGTCGAGCTCGCCGTCGCGGCCAATCTCGCCGAGGGTCGATCCTCCTGCCCGGATGCACAGCCAGCGCAGGGGTTCGGCGCTGTCTGCTGCCGCGTGCCACGCCCGCCATGTTCCTGTTCCGACACGAACAATCGTGCCGGGTTCGATGTCGACGACCTCATCATCCAGTGCGAGCTGCCCGCGACCGGTGAGGAAGACGTACAGCTCTTCGTGCTGCGAATGCGTGTGCCATAGCGATGCTTCCGAACCGGCGGCATTCGAGTTCACGGACAGGCCGAGATACTTCGTGGCGAGATCCTTCTCCACGAAGAGCTTTCCCGGTGCCGCACCCTCGATTTCGTCCCAGGAGTCGAGGCCGCCGACCTGCACCACATCAAAGTCAGTCATGGCGCCACCATACAGGCATGGCTGAAGCCACTCGTCTCGACCGAACGCCCCGCGCAGCACCAGGTACACCACGACGGCGACGACCACGACGACCAGCAGCTTCACGACGAACCAGAGAACGTTGAACAGCAGACTGGCCAACGTCCACGCGATGATCACCGCGATGACGACGCCGACGATGGTCCAGATGGTGCTCTTGTTCATGATCCAGCGTCGCGCCCGGTCGCGAAGGTCTCGGGCTCCCCGGCCCGTGAATATTCCTTTCATATGCATATTCTGCTCGCGGCGAACCCCGTCCCTCATGTGCGCTCCAGTGCCTACCCTGGAAGGACGAGGGAGCCCGAAACCCCCGCTCCCGAAACGCAGTTCTAAGGAGTTTCCATGCGCGCATGGCAGTTCGTTGGCACACACAAGCCGTTTGAGCGAGTCGACATCGAAGAACCGACGGCCGGACCCGGCAAGGTCGTCGTCGATGTGAAGGCGGCGGGTCTTTGCCACTCCGACGTCGGCATCCTCGAGGACGAGAAGTGGCTGTCCTCAATGAAGGAGCTTCCCGTCGTCCCCGGCCACGAGACTGCAGGCATCATCAGCGAGGTCGGCGAAGGCGTGACCGACTGGAAGGTCGGCGACCGCGTCGCCGTCTGGCCCATGCTCGGCCAGGGCTACACCGTCAATGGCGCCTGGGAAGACCGCACCGAAGTCACCAGCGATGCACTGGTCGCCATCCCCGATGAGGTCAGCTTCAACCAGGCTGCGGCGGCCACCGACGCGGGCATGACCTCGGTCGGCGCCCTCTCGACCGCCGGTGTCGAAGCGGGCATGAAGGTCGGCGTGATCGGCTTCGGTGGCCTCGGCCAGATCGGTGCCCGAGTCGCTTACCTGCGCGGCGCTGAGGTCTACGTCGCCGAGGTCAACGAGTCGATCTGGGACCGCGCCCGCGAAGCCGGCGCCGTGAAGGTCGCCAAATCGATCACCGAATTCACCGACGTCGAACTCGACGTCATCATCGACTACGCCGGATTCGGTGTCACCACCGCAGACGCTCTCAAGACCGTAAAGTCCTCCGGCGGCGGACGCGTCGTGCAGGTCGGCATGGGCAAGCTCGAATCGACCATCGACACCTACTCGCTCATCCTCGGCCGCAAGCAGCTGCACGGCTCGATGGGCGGCAGCAAGGATGACATCGAAGAGACCATGCGCTTCATGGCCTCGGGCAAGCTGACGCCGACGATCACCGAGATCGACTTCGAGGAGATTCCCGCCGGAATCCAGCAGCTCACCGACGGCACTGTCGTCGGACGACTGGTCGCGAAGGTCGCCGACTGACTCACCTGCTCCCGGGGCCCCCACGGCCTCGGGAGCCTCTTCGGCTCAGAAGGACAACCCGCCGGATGCTCCGCGGATGAAGACCCTACTGGCCTCGGATGCCCCGCTGACCTGGGTCGTGACGGGCGACTCGACTACCCTCGGGCTCTTCCACACGCGCGGCGCGCGCCGCCGCCGTCGTCACGTCGGGTGGAGGATTATCGATGCAGCACGCACCGCTCCTGATCCCGGTCCGAGAGGATCCGATGTCGAAGTCTCCGTATCACCCTGAGCTCGCGCTCGCGCGCTTCGTGCCGAACGTACCGTCCGGTCCGCGGATGGTGAAGCTCATACGAAAGGCGAAGCCGCGCGGCATCGATCCCGGCCCCGACGTTACCGTGCAAGAGATCGTGATCTCTCCGACGGTCTCGATTCGCCTGTTCCGTCCTGCCGTCACCGTCGGTCCGGTTCCCGCGATGCTGTGGATGCACGGTGGCGGCCATCTGTTCGGCACGCCCGAGCAGGACGACCGCAGCAGCATCGCCTTCGTCAGAGAACTCGGCATCGCGGTTGCGTCGGCGCGCTACCGCCTCGGCTCGGATGCCCCGGCACCGGCCTCGGTCGAGGATTGCTACGCCGCACTGCAGGCGCTCGCGACCCGCGGTGAGGAGTGGGGCATCGACCAGACGCGGCTTGCCATCGGCGGAGCAAGCGCCGGCGGAGGCGTCGCGGCAGGACTCGCCCTGTACGCCCTCGACCAGGGCGGAGTGCAGCCCGAGTTCCAGCTGCTGGTCTACCCGATGCTCGACGACCGCACTGTTCTCAGATCGCACGCTGACGCGAAGTATCACCGGGGCTGGAACACCAAGAACAACCGACACGGATGGACCACCTACACCGGCGGCGAACCAGGACGGCCCGGCGTCTCTCCCTACGCGGCCCCTGCGCGTCGGGAAGACCTCACTGGCCTCCCGCCGGCGTGGATCGGGGTCGGAGCGATCGATCTCTTCCATCACGAAGACGCCGAGTACGCGCGACGGCTCGACGCGGCCGGGGTGCCCTGCGAGCTGTACGTCGTGCCCGGCGCGACGCACGGGTTCGATCAGATGTTCACCAAGACCGAAGTCGTGAAGGACTTCTGGCGGCAGCAGGTGAACGCGCTTCGCAGCGCGGGGTTCACGGCGTAGCCACGGGCGCGCTCGCGCGATCGCCCCAGCGGGCAACTGACATCGACCGCCACGACCGTCGCATCCATGAGGTTCCCACTCAAGGCGAAGCCGCGGATGTCATGGTCGCCGCGCTCACGTCCGCGGCGGGTCCTCAGTGCAAATGCTGTTCAGTCGGCCGAAGTCCCCGGCAAGCGATAGCGTCTTACCATGTCTCCGACCTGGGATCCTGTCGAGCTCAACATGTCTGACCTGGACATCGACGATCCGGAAGAACAGATGGGATCGAAGGACAAGAACTGGATACGAATTGCCCGCGACGATCGCCGCTGGCTCGTCAAGATCGCCCGCACCGACGTTCGCGACGGAACGGTCAGCGGAGAGGATTGGGCGGAGTGGATCGTTCAGCACGTCGCCGCCCAGCTCGGAATGCCGACTGCCGAAGTGCGACCTGCGATCTTTGACGGCAATCGCGCAACCGCTTCGCGGTCGATGTTGCACGATGAATCAGAGCGTCTCACTCACGGCAACGAACTCCTCAGCGCCCGCTTCGAGGACTATGAGCAGAGCATTCGCGGGGAGAATCCTGGCTACACACTTTCGGCGATCGAAGTCGCGCTCGCAGGCATCCCGGGTCCGCGTGAGTTCGGCGAGCCATTCGATGCATACGACACCTTCGCGGGCTACCTCCTCTGCGACGCACTCGTTTCAGGCCGTGACCGTCACCATGAGAACTGGGGAGCGATCCGACGTGGAGGCGAACGCTGGCTTGCGCCATCCTTCGATCACGGGAACGCGTTAGGTTTTCAAGAACGCGATGACCGCCGCGCACGAATGCTGGCCGACGAGTCACACCTCTCACGCTGGCTCGGACGCGGAACCAGTCCGCATTTCGTTGGACGTCCTTTGCTGACGGATGTTGCGATGTCAGCACTCGAGCGTGCCTCGCCAGAGGCACGGGTGTACTGGTGGGAACGCCTCGACGCATTTGACCTGGAAACCGCCGAGGCTGTCATCGATCTGGTCCCCAGTGACGTAATGTCTGATGTATCACGTAGGTTTGTGTCTTCCCTGCTTTACACAAATCGAAGGAGGTTGCTCGATGGCTACCGAACTCCTGGGTTCTGATCAGATCGATCTCACGGCGAGCCGCCGCGCACTGATCCTCGTGTGGCAGAATCCCGAAACTCGTCGATTTTCGAAGGTTGGTCAGATCGACGCCCTTCCCCATGCGCGCATCGCATTCCACTACCTCCCCGACGCAGCTAACGTTGACGGGTTCGTGCATTTGGATGAGTTCCCGAGTTTCGATGGGGTCTACGTTTCGGACGAGATCCCAGCGTTCTTCGCGAACCGCATTCTGTCAGCCGATCGCCGTGGGTACGACAAGTATCTGGGCTGGCTTGGTCTGTCCGAATACTCGGCGAATGACATCCCTTTTGAAGTCCTCGCCCGCACGGGCGCTGGCCGCGCCACCGACACTTTTCACGTCGTCGATATGCCGGTGGATGACGACGATCGCTTCTCGAGCCGATTCTTCATCTCAGGTATCCGGTACTCGCCCGATGCTGACGCGGCAATCAGCACCATTCGGGATGGCGCCGATCTCGTGCTCGAGCTGGACGAGTCCAACGAGGCGAACCCGAAAGCCGTACTGATTGACACCGTTGAAGGCACCAAGCTCGGATATGTCCCGGACTGGCTGTGCGGGGATGTGCACGCGCTCGTGAAATCTGGCTGGACTCTTCGGGCAGTTGCAGAGCGAGTGAATGCAGACGCGCCCGCGCACGTCCGTGTGCTCTGCCGCGTTGAAGCGAACCGCAACTTCGAACGCCGCAAGTGAGGACGGTCGGTGCGGTACCCCCGACCATCGAAAAGCCACGACTGAGCTCTCGCGCCAGGCGTGGCTTCTCTTATCCAGGCGGAGTACCAACCTCAGAATCCGGCGCGTAACCTGGGTCCATCCGAGGGCGGCGTCCCGAGGTCAATCAGACTGCCGCGGCCACGAAACCCGGGTATCGCCTGATACGCGACCGCCTGCGGCTGTCCCTATCCCGGGATCGACTTGCTAATCAACCCCGTTCCCACGAAGGCAAGGGCGGAGCATCGTTGACTGCGACAGATGGAACGGAAGAGAAAGGTGAACGCCATGACTGACGCCACGGATGATCGCACGAAGGTCGCAGAACTCGTCAAGAAGTTCCGATTCGCGATGTTCGTCACCCGCCACACCGACGGCACGCTCGTCGCGCACCCGCTCACGGTGCAGGAGGCGGAGTTCGACGGCGACCTGTGGTTCCTCGTTTCGAAGAACTCGTCGCCGATCAGGGATCTCGCCGCTGACTCGCAAGCCAACGTCTCGCTCAGCTCGAATGACGCGTGGGTCTCGCTTTCGGGCACGGCACGACTCGTCGAGGACCGCGAGAAGATCGACGAGCTGTGGAACCCAGTCGTCGAGGCCTGGTTCCCCGATGGTCCGGACGACCCCGCTGTCGGCGTGCTCAAGTTCAGCGCGGACTCGGCCGAGTACTGGGACAGTCCGGGCGGGAAGATCGCCACCGCGTTCAGCTTCGTGAAGTCGAAGATCACCGGGGAGCGCTACGACGGCGGCGAAAGCGGCAAGGTGGATCTCTGAGCCTGACGGGCACGACGTCCACAGGCTGCCACAGAACGAAGGAGCCGCCATGAATTCGCACGACGACCACCCACACCGGAAGCACATCCCCGGCCCGAGCGAGGCCGCCGTGCCGGAGATCGAGCTCGACGAGAACATCGCGCCCCGCCCGGAGGAGGAAGTCGCTGACCTGCTCCGGGCAGAACCCGACGTCGAGGATCACAGCCAGCATCCCGCCTGACCCTGCGCCAGGGCAACAGGCTGCTCGCCACCTACAACGTCAACACGTTCGATAATGTCGGCGATGTGTATTACGACGCCTCCATCTCCCGCCCACGCTTCATCGACGGCGAGCTGGAGGTGAGTCGATGACGGATGCTACGCAGCTGAAAGCTCTGCTGGCCTCGGATGCTCCGCTGACCTGGGTGCTCACGGGCGACTCGATCACCCACGGGCTTCTGCACACGCGCGGCGCGCGCAACTACGTCGACCATCTGCACGAGCTGATCCGCGGGGATCTGGGTCGCGTGCAGGATGCCGTGATCAACACCGGGATCAGCGGATGGCGCATCCCGCTGATCCTCGACGATTTCGAACGCCGGGTGGCGACGTGGCGACCGGATGTCGTCACGCTCATGATCGGCACGAACGACTGCTCGACCGTGTGGGTTGACCCGATCGTTTCGCCTGCGGAGTTCGGGGAAGGCATCGCGTCATTCGTGGCACGCGTGCGTGAGCTCGGTGCGATCCCGGTGCTGCAGACGCCGCCGTTCATCGACGTGAAGCATTCGCCCGACCGGTCGCGCATCGGCGAGTTCGCGGAGCAGATCCGCGCTGTCGCCGCGACTCACGATGTCATCCTCGTCGACCAGTTCCGCCTCTTCGCCGAGTTCTCGATCGGCACGGGCCCAGGCAACGAGGGGATGCCGTGGGGCCTGCTCGACGATGCATTCCATCCGAACGCGGCCGGGCACGCGGCTGTTGCGCTGGAGGTGGCACGCATGCTCGGGCTGGGCTCCGTTGCGGAGTCTCGGGTGCTGACCGATCTCACCGCGCGGGTGGCCGTGGCGCGGCATCCGCACTGGGGCGTCGTCCAGGCCTAGTCGGATTGCGACGCCAGCTCGTACCGTGCACCCCTGCGTTCGCCGCGCATCTCGAGTGTCCCTCGTGTCCGCATGCCAACCAACAGCGTTTTCGCAGCATCCGAAGAGATCGAACACAACTCAGCCGCCTCACGCCGTGTAATGCTGCCATGTGAACGCACGTAGGTGAGAACCATCTGCTCTTGCTGCACCGAGTCGAACGCGCGCACTCTTACGTAGCCTGCTTTTGTCGAGAGCTGACGATACGAAGAGGCTGTGAGCGTGTATCGACGACCGCGACCATCACCCCTGGACTCGACAATCCCGCCCTCAATAAGTCTTGTCAAGGTGCTGCGGGTCGCCACATCGCTCGCCTGGGTGATGTTGGATAGTTCGCCAAGCGTCAACCGAGGATCGTCAAGCAACGCGTGCACAATCTGAAGTTCCTCAAGTGCGAAAGCTCGACCGCTTCGCTCGTCATGCTCGACAATGAACCTCACCAACGCGAGATCAGCGCGCCCCACAGCCACCGAAACTGCTACCTGCGAGCTGTCGCTTCGTGCGTAATCCGGCGCAGTCCGTCCGGTCCGCAATGACCATTCAAAGACTCGGTTGATACCGCGCCCCACGCGTTCGACGAGGCCCGCGCGCTGGAACGCTTCAGAGAGAGTTCGACTGCGCGGTCTTGAATTGGTCAAGAAGTTGTCCAGCGTGATTCCACGGGGGAATCCTCCCGGATTCGTGATGTTCAGCTCGTCTTCATTCAGCCGGATGGCGACCGCTCCTTGCACCGTGTAGTCGCGGTGCACCAGCGCATTCGCGATTAGTTCGCGGGCTGCCACTGGCGGAATTCGAGGCACTGCTACGCGAGTGAGGCCGATATCGATCTCTTCTTCCTCGTTGTATCGCTGTAACTGGGCAAAGAGCTCCTCAGCGGACTTCAGGAGCGGATCGTGCGCGAACACATTCTGCTTCACGGCTGTTCCGTCCATGACCTGAAAGGCAGTCTCATGCGTAGGTATGAAGCGCCGAATGCTCTCGGGGCGTCCGAACAACAACAGCGCCCCTCGACGGACAACAGGTACGTCTGGGCGTCCATCGAGCACGCCCAGCGCTCGACCGAGTTCGAAATCCGCGAGGCTGGCCAGCACACTCCCGGAGCTCGCACCTGCTAGACGTCTCATCCTGTCAAACTCAATCGGGTCTAGATCGTCAAGCGTCGCCAGTGGCTCAGCGATCAGCGAAAAATCAGTCTCGCCACGCTCGATACGCTCAGCGAGCATCTCGTGAGCGAGAAACGGTAGGCATCCAGGTTTGCCATCTCCCCCGAGTCCGCGTCGGACATACAGCCCTTTCGATGTACCAACCACCGTGGGTGCCGAGGGGACTCGGACGGTGATGATCGCCTTCTCGTGGATCATCACAGTTTCGACGTCGGTGACGACCGGCGGCACCGTCTTGTTCGAGATGACTGCCTGCAGCCGCAACGGATCGGTGTTGTCACCATGGCGACTACGCGCGCCCGTGATTACTCCGTCATCCTCGACGCCTATCAGTAAGAGTCCTCCGCCGCCGTTTGAGAGGCAAGCGACCGCCTCGGCGATCTTGTCGTCGCTGAAGCCGCCCTTGTCCGATTTGAACTCGACGGCCAGAGTCTCCCCGCGGTCGATGATCTCTTGCAGCTCATTTGGCGTCATATGGAAGAGTTTCCCATAAGTTATGGAATTTAGGCAGGTGCTCTCATGTCATCCAAACTTTCCATTCCATATTCCAAATCCCGGTGAACCTCGTCAGAGGGACGTTAACTCCACCGATCCGAGTCCCCGGGATCACGAACGACGCTGTGAGGTGCTCCGCCGCATCGTCAGTCGGGCGTTCGCGCCGCCTGCGCGCTGACGACGAATTTCGGATGCCGGCGGACACGGCCGCCCTCGCAACCCTGCGGCGCGGCCTTTCACCGTCTGACCCGAACGTCGCACCCCGGTGCGAGAATGCCGTCATGAAGCTCTCCGAGCTCACAGACACCGCCGAGGCGGTCGCGGCCACGTCATCGCGACTGGCGAAGACCGACGCCCTCGCCCGGCTGCTCGAACGCGCCGGGCCTGACGAGATCCCCGCGCTGATCGGGCTGCTGCTCGCCACTCCGCGCCAGGGGCGTCTGGGCGTCGGATGGCGCGGCCTCACTGCGCTCGTGGTCGCTCACGCCGACGAGTCGGCCCTCGGCATCACCGACGTCGATCGTGCGCTCGAGGCCCTTGCCGCGGCATCCGGGGCCGGATCAGCCGCCGCCCGCACGCGTCTGCTCACCGACCTTGCATCCCGCGCGACTGCCCAGGAGTGGGACCTCCTCGCACGCGCGATGCTCGGCGAGCTGCGCACCGGTGCGCTCGGCGGAGTGCTGCTCGACGCGATCGCCCGCGCCTCCGACCGCCCGGTCGCGAGCGTGCGCCGCGCCGCCATGCTCTCCGGCGACCTCGGCGACACCGCGCTTCTCGCGCTGACCGGCACCGCAGAGCAACTCGACGAAGTCGGCCTGCAGGTCGGCCGGCCTGTGTCGCCGATGCTCGCAGGCACCGCCACGACCGCGACGGCCGCGCTCGAACTCACCGGCGAAGCATCCGTCGAATACAAGCTCGACGGCGCCCGCATCCAGGTGCACCGGCACGGCGACGACGTCGGCGTCTACACCCGCAGCCTCGCCGACATCACCCACCGCGTGCCCGAGATCGTCGAGATCGTGCGCGGACTGCCCACCACCGATCTCATCCTCGACGCAGAGACGCTCGCACTCGACGAAGACGGCGGGCCGCGCCCGTTCCAGCAGACCATGTCGCGCTTCGGCGCCGATGTCGCCCGCGATGTCGTGCTGCGGCCGTGGTTCTTCGACCTGCTGCACGTCGACGGCCGCGACCTCATCGACGAGCCCCTCTCCGAGCGGCTCCAGGAACTGGATCGGATCGCAGGCGAGTGGCGGATGCCGGGAATCATCACCTCCGATGCGGATGCCGCTGAGCAGCTCTCTCGCGAAGCCCTCGCCGCAGGGCACGAGGGCGTGCTCGTGAAGGCGATCGGATCGACCTACACGGCCGGACGGCGCGGCAAGTCGTGGATCAAGGTAAAGCCGCTGCTCACCTACGACCTCGTGCTGCTCGCGGCGGAGTGGGGATCGGGGCGCCGGCGGGGCAAACTCTCGAACCTGCACCTTGGCGCCTACGACCCATCCGGCGAGTTCGGCGAACCGGGCGGCTACGTGATGGTCGGCAAGACGTTCAAGGGACTCACGGACGAACTGCTGCAGTGGCAGACCGAGACCTTCCCGGCGTACGAGACGCGGCGGACGGCGAACACCGTTTTCCTGCGACCGGAGCTCGTCGTCGAGATCGCGATCGACGGGGTGCAGACCTCGCCCCGATATCCAGGCGGCATCGCTCTGCGCTTCGCCCGAGTCAAGAGGTACCGCCCCGACAAGACCGCGGCGGAGGCCGACGGCATCCAGACCCTGCGAGCGCTGCTGCGGGGGTGAGTCGGGCGGGCTACTCCTGCTTGCTGAATGCCCCGCGCAGCACCAGATACACGACCACGGCGACCACGACCACGAGGGCGAGCTTGGCGATGAACCACAGCACCGAGAACAACGCGCTGACGACGAACCATGCGACGATGACCGCGACGACGACACCGACGATTGTCCACACGTTGCTCTTGTTCATGAGTCCAGCGTAATCGCGCAGCATCCACGAGTTTGAATGTCGGCGATACCCGTAAGAATGACCACAGAAGCATGTGAACTAGTACTTCTAGTAGTTCAGGCGTATTCTGGGGAGATGGCCGATGTGACGAAGACCGAACTCAACCAACAGACCGCGCGAGTGCTGGCGCGTGTCGCTGCCGGCGAGCGGCTCACGGTCACCGATCGCGGGCGGCCGATCGCCGAACTGTCACCACCCGCGAAGGATACCTGGGCCGAGCTCGTCGCGAGCGGCCAGGTGACAGTGCCGAAGGCCAACGGCGCGCTTCGGCTACCCGCCGTCAAGTCGGGCAAGACCAGCCGCGAGATCCTCGACGACCTGCGAGCGGATCGCCTGTGATCTACCTCGACACCTCCGCCGCCGCGAAGGTCTTGATCGATGAGGCCGAGACCGACAGCATCCGAAAGCTGTTCGCCGACGACACTGAGTTCGTGTCATCCAAGCTTCTGGCCGTCGAACTTCATGCCGTCGCTGATCGCCGCATGGTCAGCGCGGATGCTGCACAGGAGTTACTCGACCGTGTGGCACTCGTCTCGCTCGGTGACGGCATCCTCGAAGACGCGATCACGATGCACAGCGGACTCCGCACGCTCGACGCCCTGCACCTCGCGACCGCGGTCCGCATCAAGAGCGCAATCTCCGGCATCCTCACCTTCGACAACGAACTCGGCGCCGCGGCGGAGCGTCACGGGATCCCCCTCGAAGAGGTTCAGTAGGGACCGAACCGCTCCGCTGACGCGACCTGCTGCGCCACGCGGCGCAGCGCCAGCAGCAGCGCGCTTCGTGGACGGTCGCACTGAGGCGGGTGCGCGCGCCTAGGGTGTCGCAAAAGGTCGCTGAAAACGCGCGAAGGCGGCAACACGCGCCACCTCCCGCGGACGCGTTAGCGCGGCTCGCCCACCAGCGGCCAGCGGCCGGTGCGCTCGCGGAACCGGATGGCGTCGAACAGCGGCTCGACGGGGAACAGCCGCGGATTGATGCTGAACTTCACGCCGGATGCCGAGCGCACCCGGAAGTTCGGCTGCCCGTTGATGTCCCGCATCCGGTAGTCGACGATGTCGATGTACTTGATGACGCGCTCACGGCCGAGGATCGTGCGGAACTGCACCTCGTCGGACCGGGCATCGACGTACCAGTTGTTGTACATGACCAGGAAGAACACCCCGCCGGCGCCGATCACGAGCGAGGCGATGCGCATCGGCAGCAGATCGGCCGTGTAGCGGGACGTGAACGCACTCAGCGCCAGAAGGAATCCGACCGCGAGCAGCAGCCATCCGGCGAGCGGGACGAAGATCGGCATCCGCACGCGGGACGGCGCCCGCTTGGAACGGTTCGGACGCTTCATCGCCCACCACACTCCGGCTGCGACGACGAGTATCGCCAGCGCGATCAGGGCGTACTTCAGGGCGAATGCGGACACGTGACGACCTTACGCGTTGGCGGCATCCTCCCGCCCAGCCCGGAGGTGTCGCTTGGTGCCGCCTCTGCGCCACTGAGGCGGCCACTCACGCCACCTCCACCCGCGCGCATCCCCCGCGCAACCCGGAGGTGTCGCTTGGTGCCGCTTCAGTAGCGCAGAGGCGGCCACTAACGCCACCTCCACCCGCGCGCATCGGCGACACCGTGCGGGCGTGCCGATCGGGCTCAGACGAGGTCGCGGGGGTTCGTGCCGTGGGCCGCGCGGTCGTCGGTCGGGCCCTCGGAGAACTTGAGGTTGTGCTCGACCTGCCGCGCGACGGCGGCTTCACGCCCCGCGGCGATCGCTTCCTTCTCCTTCTCGAACCCGGGGCCGAGCGTGCGCGATTCACCTTCGATGCGGTTGAACCACAGCCCGTCCTGGCGGAACGTCTCGATGTCGCCTGCAGCCATTTCGTCTCCTTACGTCGTGTTCACTTCTTGTCTACGACAGCCCCGGCGCACGGCGAACCCCCTTGCCTGTAGAGCGGATGCTGGCTAGCGGAGCCACGCAGGTCACCGCTGTCGATCAGATCGGCGTCAGGTTATCCACACTCGATCCAGCACGGTGCCCTGACTCGATACAGTCGGCCGACGACGCTCTGGAGGTAAACTGTGACAGCAATGACAGCAATGCCGTCAGGAGGCACCATGTCGACCATCACAGTGCGCGGGCTCGACGACGTCGTCGTGCGTGCACTCAAGCTGCGCGCGGCACGAGAGGGTCGGTCGATGGAGGCCGAGGTTCGCTCCATTCTGACCGCCGCAGCGAAGGGCACCGAGAACGAACGCGGATTCGGCAGCTTCCTCACGACGACCTTCGCTGGTGCCGGCGCGCCTGAGATTCCCGCCCGCACCGAGTTCCCCGAACCCGTCGATCTGACGTGATCATCCTGGACACGAACGTGATCTCCGAGATGATGCGCGCGGAGCCGAATCCGGACGTCGTCGCCTGGCTCGATGAGATTCCGCGTGGAGAGATCTGGACCACGACGATCACCGTCGGCGAGATCGCGGCCGGAATCGCACTGCTCCCGGCGGGCGCCCGTCGGAACCGACTTGCGGAAGCATTCCAACTCGCGCTGGACGGCTTCGAGGAGCGCATCCTCTCGTTCACCACGGCCGTAGCTCTCGCGTACGGAGCCGTCATCGCGACACGCACCGCCGCCGGAACCCCCATCAGCATCGCCGATGCGCAGATCGCGGCCATCGCCGCGGTGTCCGGCGGCACGCTTGCCACTCGCAACCTCACCGACTTCGTCGGCACGGGCATCGATCTCGCCAGCCCGTGGGACAGGGCCCGTCGCCGTTGAAGGTCAACGACCGCTACGGGCACCGGCGGCGGACCGAACGCCTGCCACCACCATCTTCAACCCGGCATCGAAAGCGTCGACCTGGTCCGCGACCTGCGCCGGTGTGAGATCGGCCGAAGCATCCGCCGCCCCCACCACAGCGGCGTGAACGCGCTGCTGTTCGTGGAACGTGTAGCCGATCACGTAGTGCACGACGGTGTCGGCCGCGATCTGCGCCGACGCAGCGTCGAGCCCCGAGGCTTCCGCCGCGGCGACGAGCCGCACTCGACTCGTCAGCTCCAGCAGCCCTAGCGCGAGCGAGCTCGACACGAGCTCAGCACCGTCGCGGTGTGCGAGCAGCTTCTCTCGCAGCGTCTTCGCGATGGCGGCGAGATCGGGCGCAGCATCCGGGGTCTCGCCACCCAGCGCGACGATCCGCTCACTCACCGCCGCGAGCAGGCTCTGCTTGTTCGGGAAGTGCCAGTACAGCGCGCTCACCTGCACATCGAGTACGTCGGCGATCCGCCGCATCGACAGGCCGGGCAGTCCGTTCTCGGCGAGCACACGCATCGCCGCGTCGACGACGCCGGTGCGGTCATTGCGGGCGGATGCAGGCACGGCATTCATGCTGCTACTCTACAGAACACCGTTCAGGTGAACACTGTTCTAGTGAGCACTGTTCAGGAAGCAATCAAGGAAGCCCCAAGGAGACCGATGTCAACCGCAGCAGCCCCGCGCCGCACCTTCCCGGTGCTGGCAGACCTCATTCCCGGCACACGAATGCGCGATGTCGTCCTGACTCTCATCGGCACGGCGTTCATCACGGTCGCCGGCTACATCACGATCCCGCTGCCGTTCACGCCGGTGCCGATCTCGCTCGCCACCTTCGCGGTGCTGCTGACCGGCGCGGCGCTCGGTCCGCTGCGCGGGTCGGCGAGCGCAGGCGTCTACCTCGTGCTCGGCCTCATCGGCGTGCCTCTGTTCGCGCACGGTGCATCCGGCTGGGCATTCTCGTCGTTCGGCTACATCGTCGGCTACGTCGTCGCGGCGCTGATCGTCGGGGCGCTCGCCCGCCGCCGCTCCGACCGCTCTGTGTGGTCGACGCTCGGTCTCGCCGCCGTCGGGTCGCTCACGATCTACGCCTTTGGAGTGCCGTGGCTCGCCGCTTTCGCCGGCATCGACCTCGCCACGGCCTTCGCTCTCGGCGTGCTGCCCTTCCTCATCGGAGACGCTGTGAAGATCGTCGCGATGGCGGGGCTCCTTCCCGCTACCTGGCGCATCGTGGATCGGTCGGGCGAGCGCAGCTGAGCCACGCACTGTGCGACCGGCAAGAGCCACCGGCACCAACGGCATCCGTCGCAGGCGCTCGACCGAACTCGCCTGATGTCCGACCCGAGTTCTACGCTTGACATATGACCCGCTATCGATTGCGTTCGAGCCTCGTCGGCAGTGAGCCGGAGATCTGGCGCACGTTCGAGATCGAAGGCAGCGCCAGCCTTCGGATGCTGCACCTCGCGCTGCAGACGATCATGGGGTGGCGCGAGTCACACCTGCACGCGTTCACAGATGCCGACCCTTACGATCGCGCTCAGCATCCGTCGCGCCGGTGGGAGGCACTCGATTTCGAGAGCGATGAGGGCACGCTCTCCGAAGATGACTTCACCGTCGACGACGTGCTGCAGGGCGGGAGGACGCTCTGGTACGAGTACGACTTCGGCGACGGATGGATCCATCGGTTGGACGTCATCGAGCAGCTGCCGTCCGAGCCCCACTTGACCACGGTCGTGCTGCTCGACGGCGCGAATCGCGGACCGTTCGAAGACTCAGGCGGTGTGGGCGGGTATGCCGAGAAGATCGCGATCGCGGCCGACACGCAGCATCCGGAGCACGAGTCGATCGTCGACTGGATCGACACCACGGTCGGGCCGTGGGCGCCCCGCGAGCCGGGAATGTTCGACCTCGTCGGCGTGCAGTCCGAGCTGAATCTGATGTTCAATCCTCGCGCTTCAGGAATTTCACCGAACGACATGTCCGGGCTCGTCAAGGTCGAGGCGCATCGACGGCGCGGAGACGTCGATGAGACCTCACCGATCGCCGATTTCGCGTCGCAGCTGCCACCGCCGATCCGCTCCGAGTTGCGTCAGCATCTGCAGCACACCGGCGTGCTGGGTCCCAGTGCGATCGATGCCGACACTGCGGCGCGCATCATCCGCCCGTTCGCATGGCTGATGGACGCGGTCGGCGCCGATGGCCTCGACCTGACCGCCGCAGGGTGGATGCCGCAGTCCACAGTGCTCGCCGGCATGACCGAACTCGGCTGGATCACCGACTGGATCGGCAAGGGCAACCGCGAAGACGTCACTCCTCCGATCGCCGTGCTGCGCGAGACGGCGCAGCGCATCGGGCTCGTGCGTGTGCAGAAGGGCCGCCTGCTGCTGAGCGCGGCGGCGAAGAAGGCGCTCGGCGATGCCCCAGCACAGTTGCGACTGATCGCCGAGGGCCTGTATCGAAAGCTCAGCGATGCCGAGACGGATGCCGCGGTTCTGCTGCTCCTCGCGATAGCCGACGGCACACCGCGCGAAGACCGGTGGCGCTCCGTCGCCTTCGGCCTGGAGATGTGCGGATGGCAGTCATCGAGCGGGTGGCGCTTCACCGAGCAGGACATCGGTCACGCGACTTTCTGGACGCAGCGAGTGCTGAATCAGCTCGGGGACGCACCACGCCTGCACCGATTCGACGAGGAGAGCCCGCTGTTGAGGCCGTTCGCACGCGAGGCGCTGCGTTAGCCGGTTGCGCACAGATTCACGCACGGGAACCGCCGGTAGACTTGACCACGCCCCGCCGGCCCTGATCTTGGAGTGCGCGTGACCACCCCCACCCCCGAAGCATCCACTCGTCAGCACGTCCCCGACTCCGTGAGCAACGCCGAGGCGACTCCCGAGAAGGAGCAGCCGTACGCGGCGCTGGGACTCAAGCCCGACGAGTACGCCCGCATCCGCGAGATCCTCGGCCGCCGTCCCACCTCGGGCGAGCTGGCCATGTACTCGGTCATGTGGTCGGAGCACTGCTCCTACAAGTCGTCGAAGAACTACCTGCGCCGCTTCGGCCAGAAGGTCTCCGACGAGATGAAGGAACGCCTCATGGTGGGCATGGGCCAGAACGCGGGCGTCATCGACGTCGGCGAGGGCTGGGCCGTCACGTTCAAGGCCGAATCGCACAACCACCCCTCCTTCATCGAGCCGTTCCAGGGAGCGGCCACCGGCGTCGGCGGCATCGTCCGCGACATCATCTCGATGGGCGCTCGCCCCGTCGCCGTGATGGATGCGCTCCGCTTCGGCGCGATCGACCACCCGGACACCGCCCGCGTCGTGCACGGCGTCACCGCCGGCATCAGCTTCTACGGCAACTGCCTCGGCCTGCCGAACATCGGCGGCGAGACGGTCTTCGACTCCGTCTACCAGGCCAACCCGCTCGTCAACGCGCTGGCGGTCGGCGTGCTGCGCCACGAGGACCTCAAGCTCGCGAACGCTGAGGGCGTCGGGAACAAGGTCGTCCTCTTCGGTGCCCGCACCGGCGGCGACGGGATCGGCGGCGCCAGCATCCTCGCATCCGACTCGTTCGACGACGGCGGCCCGACGAAGCGCCCCGCGGTGCAGGTCGGCGATCCGTTCGCCGAGAAGGTGCTCATCGAGTGCTGCCTCGAGCTCTACAAGGGTGAGCTGGTCGAGGCCATCCAGGACCTCGGTGCCGCCGGTATCTCGTGCGCGACGAGCGAGCTCGCGGCCAACGGCAACAGCGGCATGAAGGTCTCGCTCGACAACGTGCTGCTGCGTGACCCGTCCCTGACCGCTGAGGAGATCCTCATGTCGGAGTCGCAGGAGCGCATGATGGCGATCGTCGCCCCCGAGAAGCTCGACGCCTTCATGGAGGTCGTGAACAAGTGGGAGGTCGAGACCTCCGTGCTCGGCGAGGTCACCGGAGACGGTCGCCTCGTCATCGACTGGCAGGGCGAGCGCATCGTCGACGTCGACCCGTCCACGGTCGCGGTCGACGGCCCCGTCTACGACCGTCCGGTCGCCTACCCGACGTGGATCGACGCACTGCAGGCGGATGCTGCGGAGCTGCTGCCCCGCACCGACGACGCCGAGGTGCTGCGCGAGCAGTTCCTCAACCTGGTCGCATCGCCGAACCTCGCCGACACGAGCTGGATCACCAACCAGTACGACTACTACGTGCTCGGCAACACAGCCCTGGCCTTCCCCGACGACGCCGGCATGATCCGCGTCGACGAGGAGTCGGGCCTCGGCTTCGCGATCTCCACCGACGCAAACGGCCGCTACTGCCAGCTCGACCCGTACGCGGGCGCGCAGCTCGCCCTCGCCGAGGCGTACCGCAACGTCGCCGTCACCGGCGCAACCCCGACCGCGATCACCGACTGCCTGAACTTCGGATCCCCCGAGAACCCCGAGGTCATGTGGCAGTTCGGCCAGACGGTCGACGGCCTGGCAGACGGATGCTACGAACTCGGCACCCCCGTCACAGGCGGCAACGTCTCGTTCTACAACCAGACCGGCGACACCCCGATCCACCCCACCCCACTGGTGGGCGTTCTCGGCATCATCGACGACGTCTCCCGCCGCATCCCCTCGGCGTGGCAGGACGAGGGCCAGAACATCTACCTTCTCGGCACCACCTCGACCGAGCTGTCCGGTTCTGCCTGGGCCGAGACGGTACACAACCACCTCGGCGGTCTGCCCCCGAAGGTCGACCTCGCCGGCGAGAAGCGACTCGCAGGACTCATCGCCGCCGCGCGCGATGAGTGGTTGATCTCCAGCGCCCACGACGTGTCCGAGGGCGGACTCGCCCAGGCCCTCGCCGAGGGCGTCATGCGCTTCGGCATCGGCGCCCGCGTGTGGCTGACCGAGCTCATGGACCGTGACGGGGTGGATGCTGCATCCGCTCTGTTCTCAGAATCGACGGGCCGCGTCATCGTCACAGTTCCTCGCGAAGATGACGTGAAGTTCCAGGGCCTGTGCGAAGGACGCGGATACCCGGTGCTGCGCATCGGCGTGACCGACACGGTCTCCGACCTCGAGGTGACGGGACTGTTCACGGTCTCGGCGGCCGAACTGCGCGAGCGCTCGCAGGCAACACTGCCGGCGGCGTTCGGTCCGACCGTCTCGGAGCCCGTGTGAGTGACGTCGAGCGGCACAGCGATGACGACTACGGCGACCTCAACGCGACGCGCAACCGGCGCATCCGCATCATCGCCTGGACGACGATCATCGCCCTGATCCTCGGCGGTGGCGGCGCGACCGTGCTGTCGCTGCTCTTCGGCTGAGCGTACGTCGGCCGAACGTCCGTGCGGGTCGTTGAGCGAGCAAGCGGGTCGTCGAGCGAGCAAGCGGGTCGTCGAGCGAGCAAGCGGGTCGTCGAGCGAGCAAGCGGGTCGTCGAGCGAGCAAGCGGGTCGTTGAGCGAGCGGAGCGAGACGAAACGCGTTGAGCGAGCGTAGCGAGTCGAAACGTCACGCCCCGCAGCCCCGACTCCTCCTCCACAGCATCCGCCTTCCACCGAAAAATCCACCTTTCACACCTTCGTGTGCTGGAATGTCGGACTGTCCGCGAAGACTGAACGGGATCGCAGACAAGGGAGAACACGATGAGCGAATCCAAACTGGACCTGATCGCGAAGCTGCTGGCGAAGGCTGAAAGCACGACGCCGGAAGAGGCTGAGGCGCTGACCGAGCACGCCGAGCGGCTGATGGTGAAGTACGGCATCGAACAGGCGCGGCTCGATGCGCGGCGCGCGAAACTCGGGCAGGAGCGCGAGGAGATCGTGCAGGAGCAGATGGTCTTCACGGGCTCCTACGCACGAGACATCCGCGAGTTGGGCGGCAACGTCGCGTTCGCACTCGGCTCGATCAGGCCGATGCAGTCCGAGCGGCCGGGCGGCGGATTCATCCTGTACTTCGTCGGGTTCACCTCAGACGTGCAGCAGGCGAAGATTCTCACTGCGAGCCTCGAGGTGCAGGCGATGGTCGCGATGCGGCAATGGTGGGCGAGCCGCCGCGAGCTGTACCGATGGCACTCCGAGAGCGAGAAGCGGCGCGCGCGCAGCGGATTCATCCGCGGGTTCGGGATCGGTGCCGCCCAGCGTCTACGCGAGAGTCGCGCCACGATCCTTGAGGAGGAAGGGTCGGGCACAGCGCTCGTCCTCGCGGATCGCCAGGATCAGGTGGATGCCGTGGTCGACGCGATCCCGCATCGTCGGGGACGAGCGCGCCAGGGCGCCGATCGTTCGGCCTTCACTCACGGACATCGATCGGGTCTCGAGGCGAACACCGGCGAAAGCGCGGTCACGGCCGGGCGGGGCCTGTCGGGCTGAGGGCGAGCGAGCGAGCGGCAGCAGGCCGGGTTCGTTGTGGCTGTCGTTGTCGTTGTCGCTGTCGCTGTCGCTGTCGTTGTCGTCAAGTAGGGTCGACATTCAGGCGATATGATGGATTTATCATGCCACTAAGTGATGCACACCGTCCGCTGTACGAGGTGAAGGCGAACCTGTTCAAAGGGCTCGCCCATCCGCTCCGCATCCGCATCCTCGAACTGCTCTCAGACTCGGACGAAGTGAGCGTCGCCCGCCTCGGCAAAGAGACGGGGCTCGAGGCCTCGCATCTTTCTCAACACCTGTCAGTACTGCGCCGCCACCGGCTCGTCGTGTCCGAACGCCGCGCCAGCCACGTCTACTACCGCCTGGCCGATCGCCGCACCGCTGAGATGCTCGCCGTCGCCAGGGCGCTGCTGCTCGAGATCGTGCGCTCCGACGGAGAGCGAATCGACGAGGTCGACGGGCTGCCGGCACTCGCTCAGGCCCGTCCGTGACACCCACCACCCGAGCCGCGGCATACATCCGCGGCCTGCTGCCGTCCCGCACCGACTACCGAGATCTGCGCCGCACGTGGAAGGGCGACCTCGTCGCCGGTCTCACGGTCGGCATCGTCGCGCTCCCCCTCGCTCTGGGATTCGGCGTCAGCTCGGGTGTCAGCGCGGAGGCCGGGCTCATCACCGCGGTCATCGCCGGCGTGCTCGCAGCGATCTTCGGCGGATCGAACGTCCAGGTCTCCGGACCCACTGGAGCCATGGTCGTCGTGCTGCTGCCGATCGTCGCCGAGCACGGCGTCGGCACGGTCGCTCTCGTGAGCATCATGGCCGGCGTCATCGTCCTCGCCGCCGGGGCTCTGCGCCTCGGACGCGCTGTCAGCATCATCCCGTGGCCCGTGATCGAGGGCTTCACGCTCGGTATCGCGGTGATCATCTTCCTGCAGCAGGTTCCGTCGCTCACCGTAGGCGGACAGGCGGATGCTGCGAGCCACAGTTCCAACGCCCTGGTCGCCGCCGTCCAGGCTGTGGGCAGCGCCGATTGGACGTACGTGCCATGGGCGGTCGGCGCCGCCCTCATCGTGATCGGGTGCATGCTGGTCGCGCAGCGCCTGCATCCCGGCATCCCCGGATCCCTCGTCGGAATCGCGGTCGTGACGATCCTGTGCCTCGTCATCGACAGCCCCCTCGCCGTCATCGGCGCGTTGCCAGACGGGCTGCCGATGCCATCCTTCCCGGCACTGACGGTCGACGGCACGGCGCCACTGCTCGGACCCGCCCTCACGATCGCGGCGCTGGCAGCCATCGAGTCGCTGCTCTCGGCGCGCGTCGCCTCGTCCCTCGCAGACACCGGACCCTACGACCCGGATCGAGAGCTGGTCGGTCAGGGCATCGCATCCATCGGTTCCGGCCTGTTCGGCGGGATGCCGGCGACCGGAGCCATCGCACGCACCGCCGTGAATGTTCGTTCGGGCGGCCGCACCCGGCTCGCATCGATCGTGCACGCGGTCGTGCTGCTGCTTTTCGTGCTCGTGCTGTCAGGGCCGGTCGGAATGATCCCGCTTGCGGGCCTCGCCGGCGTGCTCATGCTCACCGCCTACCGGATGGTGCACAGGGCGACGATGCGGTCGATCCTGCGCTCGGCCAGATCGGATGCCGCGGCCTTCATCGTCACGGCCATCGTCACGGTGTCGTTCGACCTCATCATCGCCGTCGTGATCGGAATCGTGTTCGCGGGTGTCTTCGCGATCCGCAACCTCTCGCGTGGCGCGGGCGTGCAGCGCGAGGAGATCGCCGGTGTCCCGCAGTCGGGCGATGAGCGCATCTCGGTCGTGCGCATCGACGGGCCATTGATCTTCGCATCCGCCGATCGGGTGTTCGAGGAGATCACACGCATGCGGGGCGCCACGGTCGTCATCCTGCGCATGTCGAAGCTCGAGCACGTCGACGCGAGCGGAGCTCATGCCCTGCAGGACATCGTGCAGTCCCTCGAAAGACGAGGCGTGACGGTGCTCATCAAGGGGGTGCAGCCGGTGCACGAGGACCTGTTCCGCACGATCGGGGTCCTGACCTCGCTGCGCCATCACCGTCACCTCTTCACCGCATTGGATGACGCCATCGCCCACGCTCGCAGTCACATCTCGCGCGAGCAGGGTCCGGCCGCGTCCACGTCCCAGTGATGCGGGTCGACTGAGTCGTGACCTTTCCCGCACCCGCACCCGCGCGATCCGCACCCGCACCCGCCCCCACCCGCCCCGCACCCGCCCCCGCGCGATCCGCACACTTGTCAGCCCAGATCACGGATGTCAGCCTGAAGGGCCGGTTTCCGACTGACATCCGTGATTCCGACTGACATCCGTGATTCCGCGCCGGCTGACATCCGTACCGCGAGGCGCGGCGATACCCTGAGACCGTGACCGACACCGAGCTGCGCACCCTGCTGGAGGTGCTGCGCCGCGAGGCGAACGCTCGCACAGAGTCGCTCTCCGCCACGCTCGCCGAGCTGACGCACGATCGCAGCAGCCAGAGCGACGACGACGAGCACGATCCGGAGGGCGTGCCGCTGTCTGCCGAGTGGTCCCGCCTGAGCGGGCTGCTCGACGCGGCCCGCGACGAACTGCAGCAGGTCGACGACGCGCTGGCCCGAATGGATGCCGGCGACTACGGCGTCTGCGCGAACTGCGGTCGCAGCATCCCGATCGCGCGGCTGCGCGTCAGGCCGTTCGCCACGCTCTGCGTGCCCTGTGCGGAGAAGCTCGGGCGCTGACGACGTGCGTTTGTCAACCCTCTGGTCGCCGTCGGCCCGCCGGACGACGCTGAGCGGACATCCGACGAACAGGAGCACCTCATGAGCGATCCGAACACCGGCGAGCCCCGCATGGACGACCCGATCGAGACCGGTCTCGACAAGGGGACGGGCGACGCGAACGATGACCGCACCTATCTCGACGACCTCCCGCCCGCCCAGGTAGAGGACCAGGACGACACCGACGAGACGGATGCCGACGCCTGAGCGGGCGCGGCCAACGGCCACGTGACCGTGCTTCTGGGACTCAGCGCGCGGCGTGCGCGGCGAATCCGTTGAGCGCGGCGATGACATGCGCCTGATCCCCGCGCGCTTCGCCGTACCGCAGGAACTTCACGCGCTCGACCTGCACCTCGGTGGCATCCGACTGCGTCTCGAAGAGAGTCATCGTCTCGTCGATGTACTCATCGAGCGGCATCGCGAACGGATCGTCCTGGTGCCCGGGCATGAGCTCGGTCTGCACCGACGGTGGCACGAGCTCGACCACGCTGACGCTCGTGCCTGCGAACTGCAGCCGTAGCGTCTCGCTGAGCTGGTGGATGGCCGCCTTCGTCGCGTTGTAGGTGGGCGTGACGCGCAGAGGGGCGAACGCGAGCCCCGACGAGACGGTCATGACGGTGGCATCCGGCTGCGTGAGCAGATGCTCGATGAACGCCGAGATGAGCCGGATCGGTCCGAGCAGGTTCGTTGTCACCGTGGCCTCGGCGTTCTCGAGGAAGCTGCCCGGTGTGGTCCAGTCCTCCACGCGCATGATGCCAGCCATTGCGACGAGCACGTTGAGTTCCGGATGCTTCGCGATGACCTCATGCGCCGCGGCGGCGATGGATGCGGCATCCGTCGTGTCGATCCGGACGATGTCGATTCCCGGATGCTGCGCGGCGATGTCCGCGACAAGCTCGGTGCGGCGACCGCCGATGACGACCTGATTGCCGGCCTCGTGGAGGCGGAGCGCGAGGGCGAGGCCGATACCGCTGGTCGCGCCGGGGATGAAGATGGTGTTTCCGTTGATTCGCATGCTTCGAGTGTCGATCGTGTGAGTGGAGCCCGGCAGAGAGCGGTTATCGGGGGACCGGCGATCCCTGGATACCAGGGCGTCGCGCGCGCATGATGGAGGAATGGATCGTGAAGCCCTCGCCGTGTTCCTCCGTCGGCGCCGGGAGCAGCTGCAGCCCGGCGACGTCGGACTGTCGGCAGGTGTGCGCCGGCGTGCGCCAGGACTCCGCCGCGAAGAGGTCGCGCAGCTGGCGCTCATGTCGACCGATTACTACACGCGACTCGAGCAGCAGCGCGGACCGCAGCCGAGTACACAGATGCTCAGCTCGCTCGCCCGCGCGCTCCGTCTCACCGCCGACGAACGCGACTACCTCTATCGCGCCGCAGGTCACGCCGTGCCCGACCGGATCACGCCGTCCGACCACGTCGCGCCGGCGCTGCAGCGCGTGTTCGACCGGCTGCACGACACTCCGGCGCTGATCATCTCTACCCTCGGCGAGACGCTCGTGCAGAACGCCCTGGCCGCGGCGCTGCTCGGCGACAACGTAGGGGCCGCAGGGCTCGAGCGCTACGAGCCGTACCGCTGGTTCATGCGACCGGAGCAGGCGCGAGCCCACTACCCCTCGGAAGATCACGCGCGGAACAGCCGAGCGCAGGTCGCCGGGTTGCGCGCCGCGTACGGCGCCATGGGCCCGGATTCGCACGCAGGGATGCTGGTCGCCGAACTGTCACGTCGCAGCGAGGAGTTCCGCGAACTGTGGGAACGGCACGAGGTCGCCCAGCGCTTCGCCGATCACAAGACGCTGGTCCACCCGGAGGTCGGCCCGATCGAAGTGGACTGCCAGGTGCTCTTCACCGAAGACCGCGGTCAGGCGCTGCTCGTGCTCACCGCGGCGCCCCGTAGCGAGGACGAGGAGAAGATCCGGCTGCTCGGAGTGCTCGGGGCGCAGCGGTTCGGGGCGGATGAGCGGGTTCGGAAGGTCTGAGGGCCTGACGGCTCGTTGCGGCCTCTCTGCGGAGTGCAGATGTCAGTCCAAGATCACGGATGTCTGCTGAAACAGCCGTTCTCGACCTACATCTGTGATCTGAGCCGACAACTGTGCCGCGACAGGCGCGCAGCGCCGCCCGGTTCTAGCCGGCGTCGGCCTTGCGAGCACCTGCCTCCAGCACGTCGCCGGCAGGGCGCTCCTTGTGCCCGCCGAACTGCAGGCGCATCGCCGAGAGCACCTGGTTCGCGAACTTGTCCTCGTCGCGTGAGGAGAAGCGCTCGAACAGCGACGCCGCGAGCACCGGAACAGGGACACCCACGTCGACCGCGGCCTTGACCGTCCAACGGCCCTCGCCGGAGTCCGAGACCCGGCCGGCCAGTCCGTCGAGCGTGGGGTTCGCGTGCAGCGCGGCCGCGGTGAGATCGAGCAGCCACGACGAGATCACCGAACCGCGTCGCCACAGCTCGGTCACCTTGTCGGTGTCGATCGGGAACTGGTAGAACTCGGGCTCCTCCAGCGGAGCGATCTCTGCCGAATGCTCGGCTTCGCGCACACCGGCATCCGCGTTCTCGAGCAGGTTGAGGCCCTCGGCGATCGACGCCATGATGCCGTACTCGATGCCGTTGTGCACCATCTTCACGAAGTGTCCGGCGCCGGACGGGCCGCAGTGCAGGTAACCCTGCTCCTCGGGGGTGAGGTCGCCCTCGCGCCCTGGAGTGCGGTCGATCTCGCCGACGCCAGGAGCGATCGTGCGCAGCACGGGTTCGATGTGCTCGAACGCCTTGTCGCTGCCGCCGACCATGAGGCAGTAGCCGCGCTCCAGGCCGAACACGCCGCCGCTCGTTCCGATGTCGACGTACTCGATGCCGCTCTCGCGCAGTTTCGCGGCCCGGCGCACATCATCGCGGTAGTTCGAGTTGCCGCCGTCGATCAGGATGTCGCCCTTGTCCAGAACGGCCGCCACTTCTTCGGCCACCTGCCCGGTGAGCGAGGCGGGCACCATCATCCAGACGACGCGGGTCGGGGTCAGCTTCGCGGCGAGATCGGCCATGCTGTCGGCGCCGGTGGCGCCTTCCGCGACCAGGGCGGCCACGGCATCCGCGTTCACGTCGTAGACGACGCAGTCGTGCCCATCGCGCATCAATCGCCGGACGATGTTCGCGCCCATCCTGCCGAGTCCGATCATGGCCAGCTGCATATCCGCTCCTGCCGTTCCGCTCGGCCCGCGGTGAGCCGAGTCGTGGTCATCCTGACACGGCGACCGACGGGACGCCAGCACCCGCCGCATCCCAGCGGATTCCCGTCGCTCCACCGCAGTAGGCTGAAGCCATCATGCAAGAGTTCTGGCAGTGGGCGGGCAACTTCTGGTGGCTCATCTTCCCGATCATGGGAATGGCCGGCGGGGCTGCGAAGGCGTGGGAGCAGGGCGCGAAGCGCCGGCACGAGCGACGCCTCGAGACGCTGCGTCTGAAAGGCGAGCTCAAGGCCGCAGAATTCGCCGCCCGCGGCCAGATCGCCCCGTCGAAAAGATCACGGGAGATCGCGTCCGACGCCCAGGTGTCGCCTGACCAGCTGCTGGAGCGGCTCTTCGCCGAGCACGACGAGATCACCGCGCGGTGGCTGGACTACGAGCTCGACGTCGCGAAACTCATCGCCTTCCCTGCAATGAGCGACGGCCGGCAGCCCTTGACCGCGGCGTTCCTGCGGGCCAAGAAGACAGCGGATGCGCTGCGTCCGGCATCCGCAGACACCAAGGTCAGCGAGCAGCGTGTCTCCGAATACTTGGATGCCGTCGGCAACTACGCCGTCGCATTCGAGATCGCCGAGAAGGATGCCAGGCGCCTGCGCGATTCGTCGTTCAGCGAAGCCGAACGCAAGCGCCTCGACCGCGCTCAGAAGCTGCTCAAGGTCGCCATCGACGAGTCGGCCACCCAGGCCGAGCGCAACGTCGCCTACAAGCGCGTGCGCGAAGAGCTCGAGGGACTGATCCTGCTCTCCGATGACGCCGTGACGGTGCTCGAGAAGCAGGTCGCCCGAGAGATCACGGCTGGTCCGACGCCGGTGCCGCAGCCGGAACCTGTTGCAGAGCGTGCGCCCGAGCCGGAGCCCATGCGGCAGCCCAAGCGCGACGCATCGTAGCCGACGAGGACCTCGGCAGTGAGTGACGAGAGTCACGGCAACTCTGCGGCGCCCACGATCACGCGCCGCCGATCGCGCACCCACACCACGCCGTTCTGCCGGCGCTGCTCGCGTGTCGCGAAGCGGTAGCGGTACGACACCGCCCGCACCCAACGCGGCGGCTGGCCTGCGAACGGGTCGCTCCGCAGCAGCGCCAGCGTCGCAGCATCCGCCTGCAGCAACCGCGCGAGCAGCATCGTGAACCAGTCATCCAATGAGCGCCCGAGCGGCAGGAACCACATCAGCCAGTCGAGGCGCAGATGGTGGGGCGCGAACTGCCGCGGCACGCGGTGCACGTCACCGGGCTTGCCCTTGAAATCGTACTCGCGCCAGGTCGCGGCATCCGGGTCCTCGTCCAAAGTGCCCTCGATGACGATCTCCATCCGCTCCTTCGTCACGGTGCCGAACGCGCCGTAGGCGTTCGCGAGCTGCCATCGGTTGAAGCTCGCGTTCATCAGCTGCCGATGGGCGAACAGATTGCGAAGCGCGGGCCAGCCGAGGACGAGATACAGGATGCCGACGGCTGAGGTGATCACGATCCAATAGAGCGGGAGCGTGCCCGAGCCTTCGGCAGGTGCACGGATAAAAGCGCCTGGCACCCCGATCGCCGAGAACGCGAGCACGATCGTCGCCCAGTTCAGCCACGCGAAGTTGCCCGTGACGACGAGCCAGACCTGCGTCACGATGATGAGCACGCCAGCGACACCGCCGATGATCAGCGGCACTGGTCCCGGCATCCAGAGCCCGAGAAGCGGAGCGAACAGGAAGAACGGAACCACCAGCTGCGCGAAGTGATTGCCCAGCACCTCGCCCTTGTGGAACCAGCGAGGAAGCAGATGCGCCTGGCGGCTCAGCGGACCCGGCATCGGCTGCGTCTCGTGGTGGTACGTCAGTGCGGTGAGGTCGCGCCATTCCCGTCCTCCACGGATCTTGACTGGCGGAATGGCGATATTGAGATGCGCGATATTCGTCGATCTTGATCCAGCGGCTACGGGCCCGGCTTAGGGCACGCGGAGCTCACGGATGGGCTCGCGCCTGCTGGCGATGATCGCCGGGATCGCCGCGGCGATCATCGCGGTGGCGAGGGTCAGGATGCCGAGCGCTCCCATGAAGGCCAACCCGGGAAGCGGGTCGCCGCTGATGCGCAGGATGATCGTGGACGCCGCCGTGCCGATGGTGATACCGATGACCGCGAGGATCGCTGTTTGGGCGAGCAGCAGGGTGACGATCAGGCTGCGGGTCGCGCCGAGGGCTCGGCGTCGTCCGAAGTCCTTGCGTCGCATCATTACGAGCCCGTAGAGCAGAATCGCCACCAGCCCTCCTGTCAGGCCGAGAAGCGCGAGTACCAGGCCGCGGGAAAAGCTGCCGAGCTGATCCTGGATCAGGCCGCGCAGTTGCGCGAGGGTCTCGCTGGTGTCGATGGTGACCTTCGAGCTGTCCTCGGGTGCCAGCACGGAGCTGACCGCTTCGCTGACCGGAGCCACGAGCTCAGGCGTTTCCGCGATGACCACCAGGATGTTCACCGGCTCTGTGCCCGCTGCGTCGGGCTGGGGTATGAACACGGCCGGTTCGAATCGGGCGAGGAAGTCCGGGACGTCCAGGGACCCGGTGACCGCGTAGGACGCTCCGTTGGTGAGGGCGATGCCGCCTGCAGTTTCGGGGAGGCCGAGCCGGTCCTGAGCCATAGGCGATGCCCACGCGAGCTCGCCGGGCAGTGCACTCGTGCCGGAGATCCCGAGGGGGTCCAACTGGGTGGTGTAGAGGTAGCGGACGGGCACCCGTGTGCCGTCCGAAAGCGCAGCGTTGGTCGCGTCCACGGCGGCCGAGAATGCGGCCGCCCACTCGATGCCCTCGATGTGCGCGATCCGATCCAGAACGTCCGTCGTGATGCCTGCCGTGCTGTCTGCTCTGACGGTAATGGACCGCGTGCCGACAGAATCGATAGAGCCTAAGACCTGCTGTTCTGCACCGACGGTCCGGCCAGTGGTGAGCATGACCGCGAGAATCATGCCGACGATCATCAGCACAGTCACCACGGATGCGACGGGCTGCGACCGCGCCGAGGCTGCAGCTTCGCGGATGATCCCCGCGTTCACAGCCGGATCTCTCGGTCGCATGCCTCTGCCACGTGCGGGGTATGGGTGACCACGATCACTGCAGCCCCGGATCGGGCGTGGTCGCGCAGCGCGGAGACCACGAGATCCGTCGTGACGGGATCGAGGTTGCCGGTCGGCTCATCGGCGAGCAGCACGCCGGGCTCGTTCAGCAGAGCACGGCACAACGCGATCCGCTGCGCCTGCCCGCCTGAGACCTGGCCGGGTTTGCGGCGCGGGGGCACGTCGACGCCGAACAGGTCCAGGAGTTCCAATGCGCGATTGATCGCTTCCTTCCGGCGGTCGGCGCGGTAGAAGGAGGTCTCGATCACGTTGTCGAGGACGGTGCGGGTCGCGTCCAGTGCGGCATCTTGGAACACGAAACCGAACCGCTCTGCCCGTAGATGCGCCCGCTTCGCATCCGACAACGGTCGAGTGGGGCGTCCGTCGAGGAGGACTTCGCCGTCTCCGGGATGCAGCATCAGGCCCAGGAGGTATAAGAGGGTCGACTTCCCCCGACCAGATGGGCCGGTTAGTGCCGTCATCGACCCAGTGGGAAACCCCGCCGACCATCGATCCAGAACTGGGCTCCCCGGGACGTATCCGAAGGTGACATCCCGGGCCTCGAGCGCGTATGACTCGTCCATGCCCGTCATTCAGTTGCCGTCGCGGGCACACGGACGCGCGTGCCCGTCTCCACGCCGGTGATCACGGACATTCCTTTCGCGGATGCCTCCACGGTGACGGGGGCCATCATCTCCTCGTCGTCGATCACCGCGATCTGCCCGTCCGCCTGTGTGATGAGCGCTGCCGACGGGACGATGAGCCCCTTAACGCTCTCGACGGTGATGATCTGCGATGACAGTGTGGCCTGCCCGATGACGGGAACCTGCCCGCATCCGTCGCCGCAGATCGATCCGCCTTCCATCCCGGTAAGCGCGACCGTCACAGCGTCGTTCTCGTCGCGCCTCTGGTCGCCAGCGTGCGCCTCCCACGCCCCGCCATCGGGAGAAGTAATTTCGACGCGGGTCCCGGTCGTCAGCATGCCCGCCTGGGTGTCGGTCACCGGGATCCAGAACTCCGGCTCGCTCGGCAGACCCTGAACCACCTCTTCGCCGCCACCCAGGGACGCCCCGCGGTCGACGATCTCTGTGTCCAGGGCGACCCGCATCGGCAGCGAAGGAACGAAGATGACATCCCCTACGCCGACCTCGCCCGTCATCTCCAGGCCTAGAGTGTCCTGCCACGCCTTGATCGCCGCGACTGTGCCCGCGCCTGCCTTGCCATCGGCCGTCCCGCCGTAGTGTCCGAGTGCGCCGAGCATCACCTGCAGTTGCTCCACGTCCGGCCCCTCGATGCCCAGCGCGATCGTCCGGAAGGCCGGGACCTCGCCTTGAGCGATCACGACCGGCCGCAAACCCACCGTATAGAGCGTCGCACCCTGGGAAACCTCGTCGCCCGCGCTCACCTCGACGGAGGTGAGCACGCCCTCGGCACGGTTCACGCCCACGGGCTCCGGGGTCCATTTCGCGACGGTGTTCAACGTCACCGACGCACCTACCTCGCCCTCGACGACTTCGACGAAAGTGAAGTTTGTGACCTCCAGCGGGTCCTCCGCCGGGCGCAGGACGGTCAGCGCGCCCCACGCGGACCCGGCCCCTAGCGCAAGGAGCAGAACGCCGGCGAGCACGAGCCCAGGCCATCGAGATCGACGCCCCGGTGAACCAGGATCACTGCGCCGCATGCGTCTCCCTGAGCATCGTCGTGGTCATGAATACTTTCTCGCACAGCTGACCACCTGGACGCCATGACCGATGGGAAGCCGTCACATCGCCGGTTGGGGGCAGAGCCTGTTCAGCTCATCCCACCGGTCTGAGCCGACGTCGCCGACAAATGCGTACGACATCCACGGGTCCGCGCTCGTGTACCGGTCAATGAAGACCTGCTCCGACGGCGCGCCCTCGATCGCAATGCCCTCGGCCCGCAAGCACTCGGTGGTCTCGAGCTCCATCTCGTACAACGCAGTCCACTGCTCGCTGGTGAAGTCTTCCAGAGGGATGCTATCGTCCTCGGGAGCGCATTCGGCCTGATCAATCTCGTACTGGTCCACCTGCTCCGTTGTGCCCTCGAACCCGACGCCACCCGTGGCCTCATTTAGCGTGACGTCCCAGCCTTTCTCGTTCAGGCAATCGGCAAGCACCTGCGAGTCGGGGAACTTTTCGGCGAAACTATCGCTGACCTGTTGCTGCGACGATGTGCTGCTGGAGGCTTCGGGCTCAGGATCGGGGCCAGCAGCAGAGCATCCTGCCAGCATCACCAGCCCGACCGCGATGCCCAGCACGCCGAACGCCTTCTTCGTGTTCCTACGAGACTTCATCTCCCACTCTCCATCCACAAACGCGATGATCGGGCGGGGCACTGTCGGCAAGTGACAGGTCCCGCCCGATCATCCCGGCAACAAGCGACCTAGTAATCGCAGCCGTTCGCCAGCGAGTAAATCGTGCCGCCGGTGCTGGCACCGCCGGACGTGGTCGCTCCGAACGAGGAGTAGAGCACCTTAACCGACGCAACCGAATTGCCGGGCTTCGTGTCGGTCTTTGCCTGCCCACCGGCGTTGAGACGCATGAATGTGTTCTGGGTCGAGTTGGCGGTCAGTTTCACAGCGACCGAGCAGCTGTAACCGCCGACGGAGGCCTCTGCTGCCATGGCGGGAGCTGCAGCGAACACACTGACGCCGAGCGCGGCGGCAACGCCCAGCGCACCGATCATCGACTTTGTACGAGTCATCTTGCGAGTCATTCTGAATCCTTTGAGAGAGATGTGAATGGGGGCTGCGCGCACTCCCCATCGTAGGAAACGAGTGCGCCGTCACAAGATACGCAAGCAAAGCTTCATCGATTGTTCACCAGGAGATAGCGACAATCGTGCGCGTAAGGGGGCCTGACTCTCTCCGGGGGTCCCGTCGGTAATCTCCTTTCTAAAGATCGCATAACCATGCCCGCGACGTTGCCCGCGCGCTAGGGCCTATCTGCCCGCGCCTGCGTCTGCGTCTCGCGCGACGAGGTACTCGATGCTGTCCCGTCGTGAGTGCTGGGCCCAAGTCGTAGCAGCTTGAGGAGTGAGGCCGAACTGGACCGCGATGACTGCGGCGGGCAGGTCGGCGGCAAGGGCAACCATCGCAGTGTTACGTGTGATCTGCGGTCGCACCCCGTGCGATCGAGCCTTCTTGCGAGTGTGCTCGGGTGCAACGGAGCGTGCGGTCGACGCGTCGAAGGGAAGAGGTAGTGCGCATCGCCGGCAAGTGTGAGCGCCCGTGGCGCCATCACTGCAGCCGCCGCAAGTTGTTCGACGAGCACGGCGAGTTCTGCGGGGAGCTCGGTTGGATGGTCGGATAGCGCGAGGTGGAGGCGGCCGTCCGTTCGGGTGATATTTGTGGTGGTGAGTCGGTGGATGCGTTCCAGACGTGCTCCGAATAGAAGAACGAGAAGACCAACGACTCGTTCAGGCAGCTCAGTTTCGGGGCTGTGAGCGGCCAGCAGGTCGTGAATCTGGGCATGCTGCACGTCCTCCGGGTTTACAAGGGTCGGCTTCGATCCCTTCGGCGTGACGACGAGGAGTTGATTGGTGATGCCGCGGTCGTTGAGCCATCGGATGAAGGGGGAGGTAGTAGTTGCCCGGCTTCTGTTACCTGCGATCCATTCATCGAGGGTGGCTTGGCTGAGATCTGCGATGGTCTCCTCTCGATGGTCGAGGTGACGCAGTAGGCGTGCTGCGGCTCGCACTCGCTCGCGTGCGGTGTAGGCGACGCCAACGGATGTTCGACGTTTTCGTGCACGGCGCCGTACGAGTCGGAGCACCATCCAGTGGGCATAGGGCGTGATGAGCGTGGGGTGATGCCGAGGAAGTGCTGCGATGTACTCGTCAATCCACGTGGCTAGGTGATCAGCGTGCTCGTCGCGGGACGGGAGAACTCGAGCGGCGACAAGGAGCGAACGGAGATGTTCCCGAGCCTGCCCAGGTGGGCAGCGATCCAGGCTCGAATGGGTGACCGTCTCCCCGGCGCCAAGTGACTTCAGCAGGGCTTTAGGGATCGGGCGGTCGATCCATCGCATGGTCGAGTCAGGCCTGCCGTGATTGGCTAGGGCGGCGGGCAGCCCAGCGAGTGCTAAGGGCGCCCTTCCTGTCACTGAGGCAAGGATCTGTTCGGCCGCGACGCCGACGGAGCATCTCTTGCACAGGTTCTTGAAGTGTTGTTCACCGGCTGCACCGCACTTGACGCACAAGTAGTCTCGTGGGCTGCCAGCACATGTACCGCATATCAGCCCATCCTCGATTGAGCGCCCGATCAGAGCCCTGGTCTGCCGGCACCGACTGCAGGGTTGGGGATCGCGGAGCACGCTCCGGTAGCAAGTGACGCAGATGGGCCCGAGCGGCCAAGTGGCGTGCACCGGGCGGACGAATTGGCAGACCCCGCATCGTCTATCAGGAGTGCGGTAGCAGCGGTGGCACAGATCGGTGACGCCGTCTTGCGCACGGGCCGCGACCTCACGGAGTTCCCCGCATCCACCGCACGGTTTCCTGGGCGCCTGATAGCAATGCCGACATATCGAGTTACCGTCGACGAGCTGTGCGACCTGGGAAACACGGCCGCACGCGAGGTGCCTCACCTAAAAGTGAGCGCGAGAGGTGAGCTGGTGCCTCACATATGGTGAGCGCGAGGGCTTGCGGTCATTTCGTTGTTTGGAGTCGACGGATCGACGGTTCCAAGGATGCCATGTCGAGACCTCGTGCGGTGGCAAGGGCTTCGGTCTTGTCGCGGGAAAGCTCGATCAACCGGAGCTGGATCTGGTTGATCCGCCGGGTCAGGTCGGCCGGGTTGACTCCCGCGATCCGGGCCTGCACGGCCGCCGCGTCCTCGTCGGTGAGCAGCCCGGAATCGAGCACCCGTAGCCACGGGGTTCTCGGCTTGTCGTAGAGGCGCACGCGGCGCCCTGACGCGGCGGTGGCGTAGCCGGTGGGCTTCTTCGTCGGGGTGAAGAAGTTCAACCGCATCGACACCAGCGGCCACAGCTCGTTCAGCAGGATCAGCTCCTCGGGCGTGTCGTAGCGCCAGTGGAACGCGTGCTTGCGGACGACGTGGTTGTTCGTGGACTCCACGGTCGCCTGGTCGTTCTTCTTGTAGGGCCGCGACCGGGTTTGCGCGATATCGCGCTCCTGCAGCCAGTCCGCGACGTCATGGTTGATGAACTCGGATCCGTTGTCCGAGTCGAAAACGCGCAGCGGGAACGGGAACATGCCCTCAAGATCGGCGACGGCCTGCACGATCCATTTGGACGCGTTGTTACGGATCGACGCGTTCTCGGTCCACCCGGTGACCAGATCCGTCATCGTCAATGTGCGCGCGAACTCGCCGACGAACGTGGGCCCGCAGTGCGCGACGGTGTCGGCCTCGATCACCCCCGGCACCGTGGCCGGCGCATCACCGACCTTGCTCAGCCCGATCGAGTTGCGCAGCAGCGGCGACGGCTTCGTCGTCGAGATGCCCCGCAACTGCATCGACTTGCGCGCGGGCGCGAGATACCGGTCGATGGTCGCCGCGCTCATCAAGCGGAGCTCAGCGAGCGTCTGCGCGGTGGCGAACGGCTTGTCGAGGTCCCCGGCCTCCGCCAGCAACGGCAGCCACAGCTCGAGCATCACCACCAGGTACTTCCCGCACGGGCACCCCATCAGCGCCCACACATGCGCCAGCAGCAGCCGCGACTCGTCGCTGTACTCCTTCGAGCGCAGCTTCCGCCGATCGAGCTGCTCCACAGGGTCGGGCAGGGCCGGACCCGTCAGCATCCGCCGCGCCGTTGACCTCCCCATCCCCGTGGTCGCCATCACCTCATCGAGGATCCTGGCCTTGTCCCGCTTCGGCGCCCGCGCGTACGCGGCCCGGAGCTTGTTCGTAACGTGTCGCCTCGCGGCCATCGGAATCTTGCCTTCCACATCAGGCAAGCCTGCACCCAGTGGGGTACTACGCGCTCAAAAAAGCTGAGGCACCAAGCCATCCCACGCGCTCAAAAAAGCTGAGGCACGTCGGCACGAGGTGCACTCACGCTTCGGCCTTGCACAATGGCTGCAGAGCGGAAGACCCTCGGTGGTGCGCTTCACCGGGGTCCGGAGTCTCCCGCATCGTCCACACGATTCCTTGCGGCTGTCGTTGTAACACCCCCGGCATAGTCCTCCCCCGTCGGGCAGGCGTTTGATTCGCTGAGCAATCCGCCCGCAGTTCGAGCAGGGATGCTCAGGTAGAGCCGTCAACGGGCGTGGCCAGGGCGATTGATCGTCGTGCGGCGGCCCGTAATCGGACGTCGCTCCGCGGCGGCATCAGCCTCTCCCGCAACCTTCCGTGAGGAGACCTCGACAATCTGAGGCTCGACGAGATCGTTGGGTGTGCACTCGAGAATGTCGCATAACGCGACCAGTATCGTGAGGCTCAGCCGCTGGGGCTTTCGCGTCACGAGCCGGTACGTCTGCTCTCGCGACAGCGAAATCCCTCTCTCAGCCAAAAGGGGTTGCAGGTCCGTCGTGGCGAACATGCCGCGTTCGGCCATCTTCGCACGCAGGTGCCAGACGTACTCCATGTCTCTCATCGATCGTCCTCCTCATAAGTCAGGCCGTAACGCGTGTGCAACGACCCCTACGTGTCAGGGTTGAGTGAGTCCACCGGTTTATAGCAAGTCCGCCTCGTGGGGCGAGTTGAAGGATCACCAATCTGATGAGTTTGAGTTCCCCGGTCGCGGTCGTCGCGGCCGATGATGGAGTCGTGAGCGCACCCTCGATCCCGGACGGGCCGACGCGTCGGCGTTCGTTCTCGCCGGGCCAGAAGTTGCAGTACCTGTCCGAGTACGAGGTCGCGTGCGAGACGGGTGAGGGCGCGGGATACCTGCGCCGACATGGCCTGTACTCGTCGCTGATCTCGGAGTGGCGCAAGCAGCGCGACGCGGGTCTGCTGGAGGGCAAGAACCCCGGCGAAGCGGTCGGTCGTCCCAGCGCCGCGCAGGCCGAGAACGCCCGGTTGAAGGCGCAACTGCGGAAGGCCGAGGTGGAGTTGTCGATGACGCGGACGGCGTTGGAGATCATGGGAAAAGCGCACGCGCTCTTGGGGCAGATCTCCGAGAGCGCGGACACCGACCCGCGGCGCGGGAAGCGCTCATGAACACCTACGTCGAACTGGCCGCCGCGGACGTGCCGACCCGGCAGGCGGCAGCCCTGACCGGCGTGGCGCGTGCGACCGCGACCCGCGCCGCCTCCCGCGCACGCCGACCGGACCCCGAGCCGCCGTCGGCTCGTCCTGCCCCAGCGAACAAGCTCTCGAGCGTCGAGCGGTCGCTGGTGCTGTCCACGCTCAACAGTGACGAGTTCGTCGACAAGCCGCCGTTGCAGATCTATCCCATCCTGCTCGAGCGCGGCGAATACGTGGGCTCGGTCTCGACCATGTATCGGGTGCTGCGCGAGCACACGCAGGTACGGGAGCGGCGCCGGCTCGCGACCCATCCGCCGCGGAAGGTGCCGGAGCTGATCGCGACCGCCGTCGGGCAGGTCTATACCTGGGACATCACGAAACTCGCCGGCCCTGTCAAAGGCACGTACTACGACGCGTACGTGATGATCGACATCTTCTCCCGCTACATCGTCGGCGCCATCGTGCAATGCCACGGCCCCCAGGTACTCGCCAAGGAGATGATGACCGACGCGTTCGGGATCCACGGCACCCCCGAGGTCGTGCACTCCGACGGCGGCCCCTCGATGACGTCGAAGACCGTCCGCACCCTGCTCGCCGATCTCGGCGTGACCGCGTCCCGCTCCCGACCGCACGTGTCCAATGACAACCCCTACTCCGAAGCGCTGTTCAAGACGATGAAGTACCTGCCCGTCTTCCCCGACCGGTTCGTCTCCCTCGCCCACGCACGGCAGTTCCTGGACGAATTCGTGCACGCCTACAACCACCACCACCGGCACACCGGCATCGGCATGCACACGCCCGCCGACGTGCACTACGGGCACGCCGACGCCATCGACCGCGACCGAGACGCCACACTCGAGGCCGCCCGCCGCGCCCACCCCGAACGGTTCACGACGCGACAGACGCGACCGAAGATCCTCGACCGAGACCCGGCCGCGTGGATCAACCAGCCACCAACCGACGAGATCCAACTCGCCGCCTAACACCCACCGGCCTCACTCGCCTTGACAAATTCCGGACTGCGACAGCAACCGATTTCGATACTCGTTGGAGACTCCCACATAGATCGCAGTCGTCGAAGAGAACGAATGCCCCACCTGCTCCTGAACGAAGCGCTCCGGGTAGTCGAACTCAATGAGGTGGGTCACATAGGAGTGTCGAAGGGAGTGCAGATCAAGTGCCGGGTCAAGATCAGCCATATCACGCGCCGCGCAGAACGCTTCGTTCGCTGCTCGCCTGCTCAAACGCGTCCCTCGCTCCGTCACCCACAGCGCGGGCGACGCCTTCAAGGAG
This sequence comes from Microbacterium profundi, assembly GCF_000763375.1. Taxonomy (NCBI): domain Bacteria; kingdom Bacillati; phylum Actinomycetota; class Actinomycetes; order Micrococcales; family Microbacteriaceae; genus Microbacterium; species Microbacterium profundi. The sequence goes on from NZ_JPSY01000001.1 coordinate 1,382,877, forward strand.
AGCGCAGGGCGCACCTCATCGAGGTACTGCTCCAAAACTCCAGCGATCCATCGCCTTCATGGTGCCCCAGCTTCTCGCCACCGTTCAGGCGGTCTACGCGCGGCGCGAGCGCGCACCGATCTTCGGACTCATCGGAGCCGTCTCCGGCCTTGCCGCCGTCATCGGCCCCGTGCTGGGGGGCTGGCTCGTGGATGCTGACGCATGGGGGCTCGGCTGGCGAGCGATCTTCCTCATCAACGTCCCGGTCGGGATCGTGATCTTCGCCCTCAGCAAGCGCTTCGTCCCGCAGACCCGATCAGATCGGCCTATGCGCACCGACTTCGCCGGAGTCGCACTACTGACAGCGGCGCTGCTGTGCCTGATGATCCCGCTCATCGAAGGACGATCACTGGGGTGGCCGGCCTGGTTGTGGCTGTTGGTGGGAGTCGGCGTCCTGTTGCTGGCTGTCTTCGTCGCCCATTCGCGTCGACGCCAGCGCACGGACGGTTCGGCGCTGTTGCCACTGCAACTGTTCCGCAACCGCGGCTTCAGCGCCGGACTCATCACGCAGGCGATGTTCCAGGGTGCGATGAACGCCTTCACACTGCCGTTCATCCTGTACCTGCAGCTCGCTCTCGGATTCGACGCACTCACCGCCGGACTCAACCTGCTGGCGTTCAGCGTCGGCGCAATGCTCGGCACTGGCGTGGCGGTACCGCTCACCGGTCGTCTGGGCAAGGCCCTGATTGCCGTGGGGTGCGTGCTCATGGCGATCGGAATCTGGTGGACATCCACAGTGCTCGGCGCGACCGGCGTCGGTTTCACCGGCTGGGATGCTGTCGGCGGAATGCTCACCGCAGGCCTCGGCCTCTCGCTCATCATCATTCCTCTCATCGACGTCGCCCTCGCAACGATTCCAGTCGCGGACGCCGGAGCCGCATCAGGCACCTACAGCACCTTCCAGCAACTGGGTGCGACTGCCGGTATCGCGGTCTCTACGACGATCTTCTTCGCTCAGGTCGGCGGCGACTGGAGTCAGGCGAGCGTGCTGGATGCGCTCGGCGCCTCCGTCACGGTCGCCCTGATCGGGCTGGGCATCGCGGCGGTCGCCAGCCTGTTCCTCCCCGGCGTGAGGGCGGTGCGCGCACACCTCGAGGAGGAGCGGCTGCGTGCCGAGGTTGAGATCTGACCTCGGCGCCCCCTCATGCCGCCCACGCCCCTCGCAATTGCGGGAGGGGGCGTCGGCGCAGACAGGGGGCGTCGGCGCAACGATCGGCGCAACGAAGAGGGCGCCGCGGCCGAAGCCGCGACGCCCCCAGACGCGAGAAGTGATTACTTCTTGACGACCCAGTCGAACTGGTCGCCGTTCTCCTCGAGCCACTTGTCGACGGCTTCGGCCTCCTGGCCCTCTTCGAACTCGTTGACGACGAGGTCCTCGAGCGAACCGTACTGGTCGTCGTCGAGCTTGATCTGCTTGACGAGTTCAGCGGCCTCGGGGAACTCCTCAGCGAAGCCCTTGTGCGCCATGAAGTTCAGCGTCTCGGCCTCACCCATCGCACCCAGCGGGTCTTCGAGCTCCTTGACGTCGTACTCGCTGTTCGCCCAGAACGGCTTCCACAGCGTGACGACGAGATCCTCCTTGTTATCGATGGCCTCACCGAGGACGGTGAGCATGCCGGAGGTCGACGACGTCTCGAGGGTGTACTCACCATCGAGACCGTACTCCGGCATCATCGAGTCCTGCGTGACGCCCGTGAGGCCCGCGCCCGGCTCGATGCCGATGATCTTGCCGTCGAAGCGAGCGGCCTGACCCTTGAGGTCTTCGATCGAGGTGATGTCCATGTAGCTGGGCACGGCGATCGTGAGCTTGGCGTTGTCGTAGTACGCGCCGAGGTCTTCGAGGTCGTCGCCGTAGGTCTCCATGTACTCCGCGTGCGTGACCTCAGGCCATGCCGACGGGAACATGTCGACATCGCCCTGTGCGAGCCCGGTGTACAGCGGGCCCGCCTCGGTCAGTGTCTCGAGCTCGACCGTGTAGCCGAGCTTCTCGAGCTGGTCCTGGACCAGGTAGGCCATGCTGAGGCCGTCGGTCCACGAAGGGATGAAGCCGAGGGTGATGGTGCCCTTGTCTCCGCCTTCGCTGTCACCGCCGCCGTCTCCGCCTGCGGTTTCATTGCCCGTCGCACAACCGGCGAGGGCGAGGGATGCCACGGCCCCCAGGGCCACGGCGGCTGTGATATGCCGGAACTTCTTCATGGTGCTTTCCTTCCGTATGTTCTGCTGCGTTTCGTATGGGTGAGGGATGGGTCTATGCGGCTCCGCCGCCGATGGGTGCGCGGTGCGGCGACGCCACCGCGCGCTCGGCCTCTGCCGCGGCATCCGCCTTGCCCGCCTGCTGCGCACCGCGACGGCGAGCCATCATGCCCAGCAGCGAGGAGGTGTGCTCGTTCGGCGTGCCGAGCGCCGCGGTGACGCGGTCGAGGAAGACGGCGAGCAGCACGACGCCGAGGCCGGCTTCGACGCCCTTGCCAATGTTCACGGTCGAGATGGCCTGAACGACCAGCTTTCCGAGGCCGTCGGCCCCGGCCATGCCGGCGATGACCGCCATTGACAGCGAGAGCATGATGACCTGGTTGACACCGGCCATGATGGTCGGCATCGCGAGCGGAAGCTGGATGCCGCGCAGGATCTGCCCCGGTGTCGCACCGAACGCGTGTCCGGCCTCGACCGTCTCGGAGTCCACGCCTCGGATGCCGAGCTCGGTCATACGCACGCCGGGAGGCAGGGCGAAGATCACCGTGGCGACAAGCCCGGGCACGACGCCGATGCTGAAGAACACGATCGCAGGGATGAGGTAAACGAAGGCCGGCATCGTCTGCATGAAGTCGAGGATCGGCTTCATGATCGTGCGCACCGTGGCGTTGCGCGCCGACCAGATGCCCAGCGGGATCGCGATGACCACCGCGATGAGCGCGGCGACGACCACGAGCGACAGCGTCTGCATCGCCGCGACCCACAGCCCCATGCTGAGGATCAGCGCGAACGACACCGCCGTACCGACTGCCATCCAGATCGAGCGCACTGCCCAGGCGATCAGCGCGGCGATGATGATCAGCACGACGATCGGCGTGCTGAGAAGTACATCGGTCAGTCCGTTGACGAGGAACTTGACGATGAACGAGATGAAGTCGAGCACGCCCTCGAGGTTGTCCTTGACCCACGCGACGGCGGCGGCGACCCACTCGCCGATCGGAATGCGGAAACCGTCCATCAGCGCACCTCTCCTTCGGTCTGCGGTTCGGCTTCGTCTCGCGCTCGCTCAGCCCGTTTCGTCTCGCCTTCGGCTCGCTCAACGACCCGGGCGGCATCTCCGGTCGTTGCGGCAGGAGCCACGGCATCGGCCGCCTCTCCCAGCACCGCGGCGATCTCGGCGTGCGAGACGGGCGGAAGCGGCAAGGTGATCTCCTCCGTCGAGTTCGGGCCGGGGCCGAGAGCTGCGAGCAGCGTGACGCGCGGGATGACACCGGTCAGGCGTCCTTCGGCGTCGACGACCGCGAGCGGCAGCTGCGACTCGACGGCGGGGACGAAGAGGTTCATCAGCACCTCGTCCTCAGGCACGCTCTGCGGCACGGGCTTGAGGATCGACTTCAGCGAAGTCTCACCCTTGCGAACGAGCTTGACGGCGTCGCGGTCGGTGACCATGCCGAGCAGCTTGCGGTCGCGGCCGGTGACGTATGCCGCCGACATGTAGGCGTCACGCATCTGGCGCAGCGCCGTCCGAGGGCCGGCGGTGTCTGCGACGACCGGACGTGGACGCTCCATGACGTTGGCTGCCGTGAGCACGCGTGCGCGGTCGACATCCTGCACGAACTGCTCGACGTAGTCGTTGGCCGGGTCGGTGAGGATGTCTTCTGGCGTACCGATCTGCACGATGCGGCCGTCGCGCATGACCGCGATCCGATCGCCGAGGAACATCGCCTCGTTCAGGTCGTGCGTGATGAAGACGATCGTCTTCTGCAGTTTCTCCTGCAGCTCCACCAGCTGCTCCTGCATCTCTCGACGGATGAGCGGGTCGAGGGCGCTGAACGCCTCGTCCATCAGGAGGATCTCGGTGTCTGCAGCGAGCGCCCGCGCGATGCCGACTCGCTGCTGCATTCCACCGGACAGTTGCGAGGGAAGTTTGTCGCCCCAGCCGTCGAGGCCGACCATCGCGATGACCTCGTTGGCCTTGGCAAGGCGCTCGGCCTTCGGCACGCCCTTGAGCTCAAGCGGGTAAGCGACATTGTCGGCGACCGTGCGGTGCGGCAGCAGAGCGAAGTGCTGGAACACCATCGACACGTTCTCGCGGCGGATCTCGCGCAGGCGGGATGCGGGCACTCCGGCGATCTCGTCGCCGCCCACGACGACCGAGCCGTCGGTGATCTCGTGCAGGCCGTTGAGCATGCGGATGATGGTGGACTTGCCCGATCCGGACAGTCCCATGATGACGAAGATCTCACCGCGGTTGACGGTGAAGCTGGCGTCGATGACGGCAGCGGTTCCGGCATCCTGAATGTCGGTGCGGGATTCGCCCGCCTTCAGGCGGCGGACAGCCTGGTTCGGATTACGTCCGAACACCTTGAAAAGATGGCGCGCTTCGAGAGCGGTTTCGGTCACGTTTCCCCCGGTGGCTTCCGATTCTTCGGGTCTCGGAGCCGACTTCGGTTGCGCCCGGGTGATGATCACGGGGCCGCTTCGACAGTTCTGCACTGGCGGCTCAGGCAACGGATTTCGGATCCGCGCAAAGAACATCGACCGTACGCCCACGCCTCTTCGCAGCACAGCTCATCGAAGGAAGGACGTGACCGCGGACTGGTCTATAAGCCGAAAGGCCTACATTTCAACGTAACAAAAGGGCCGGTCAGGGGCAAATCTCGTCCACGTTGACGTCGTACCTTTTTATTGCCTGAACGGGGATTCTGTCGAATGTCGACAATCTGAGTGTTGGCGTGTCAGCGGCGGATACTGCGCGTCACGGTGAACTTCGAGGTGCGATGCAGCTGCTCGGTCCAGCCGATCATCCTCGTCAGTTCCGGGCGATACGCGAGGCTCGAATTGAACACGGTGAGCAGTTCGCCGCCGGGGCGGAGAAGTCTCGCCGCGGCTTCGAAAAGGCGCGTCGCCGCCCCGGTGTGCACGCTCGCGCCGAGGTGGAACGGCGGGTTCAGCAGGATGAGGTCGGCGCTGCCGTCCGGCAGTTCGGAGCCGGCATCGTCGTGCGTCACCGTCACGCGGTCGGAGACGCCGTTCGCGATCATCGTCTCGCGGGCGGATGCCGCGGCTGCCGCCGAGCGGTCGGTCGCCGTGATCTTGGCTTCGGGGTGGTTCAGCGCGTAGTACGCGGCGAGCGCTCCTGTGCCGCAGCCAAGGTCGATGACGGTGGAGGCCGCTTCGACTCGTCGCTGCGCTCCTCGCTCAACGCGTTTCGTCTCGCCTTCGGCTCGCTCAACGACCCGCGAAGGTTCGGTCGGCGCGGGATCCCCATGGTGGGTCGTTGAGCGAGCGAAGCGAGACGAAACGGGTAGAGTGACCGAAGGGAGTCGAAGCCTTCCCTCCCCGCCCCGAAGCATCCCCTCCAGCACCCCGAGCAGCACGCGGGTTCCGATGTCGATCCGGTTCGCGGCGAACGCCCCGCCGTGCGCGACGATGGTGAGCCCGAACCCCGGATGCTGCGCCCGCTGCGGATACGGCGGCTCATCCGGCGCTGGCAGCGGCTCGGATGCCACGACCAGGCGCGACTTCCGCTCGGCGCGCTGCGGCTGCACCTCGGCGAAGCGGCGTCCGAGCACCTCGTTCTGCGCGAGGGTCATGTGCTTCACTCGCCCCCCGGCGACCAGCACCACGTCGGTTGCGGCCCAGCGGGCGACGGCATCCGCGATCTCCTCCAGCTCGGCGAGCGCCTTCGGCAGCTGCAGCAGCACGAGCCGCGCACCCGACAGCAGCGTTTCATCCAGCTCGTGGGAGGTGAATCCTTCGAGGCCGATTTCTTCGGCGTTGCGCGTCAGCGCCCGCCTTCCGGTCACGAGATCCTGATGCACGCGGATGCCGATGCGCCCGGCATCCGTCAACGCGAGTGTGATCGCACCGTACTCGTCACCGATCACCGCGATCTCGTCGCCCGGCAGATCCACGGCGAGCGCACGCTGGACGAGAAGCTCGTCGGTGGCATCCCAGGCCTGGAGGTTCGTCGCCTCCACGTCGGGGTGACGGCGAAGCCGGCTGAAGGCGAACTCTGGCACCCGCCCACTGTACGCGGGCTGTGCTGCGCGCCGCCGCTACGCGCCCTCCTTCACGAGATGGATCTCGTCGGCGACGAGCCCGTGCGCTTCCCTGTGCACGGTGTTCGCGGCCTCGGCATCCGGTGCGTCGACGAGGCAGAAGATCTTCCCGCCCGGCTCGTCGACCCAATAGCGCAGGTACTTCACGTCATGCTCATCCTGCAATTGCAGGTCGGCGGCGTGCGCCTTGGCGACGTCCTCCATGCTCACGGCATCGCCGAGCGTGTGGACGTCCATGTACAGCGGCATGATCCCATTCCCTTCGTCTGGAGTCGCGAAGGTAGGCGCGATCTGATGAGGCGCCCCAGCGGCCCGATACGTCGGATGCTACGCCGAACCGATGCGCGCGGCTACGGCAGTTCGCGGACCCTCCGGACGACTGCTTAACGCCTGGGTCCACACTTCTCGCCTGCGATCCGCGCATGACTCCGGAGATTCTTCGCCGACAGGCACCCGCGCTGCTCGGAATCCGCGGATTCTGAAGAATCCTCCGGAGTTATGCGGGCGGAACGAATCACGTCCATCGCCACAAGGCTCGACGCACTCCAGGTTCTATGGTTAGTTAGTCGAGTAAGCAACCAACTGACAACCAGGAGGCATCAGTGATCGAAGAAGGCAAGGCGCTCTTCCTCCAGATCGCCGAGCAGATCGAGGACTCGATCCTCGACGGCTCGCTCGAGGAGGAGTCCAAGGCTCCGTCGACGAACGAGCTCGCCGCCTTCTACCGGATCAACCCCGCCACCGCCGCGAAAGGAGTCGCCATGCTCACCGAAAAGGGAGTGCTGTACAAACGCCGCGGAATCGGCATGTTCGTGCAGACCGGAGCCCGCGAGCTTCTGCTCGGCGAGCGGCGCTCCGCTTTCGCCGACCGCTACATCGATCCCCTCCTCGCCGAAGCCCGCACGCTGGGCCTCGGCGCCGACGACCTCGCCGCGCTGCTGCGCGAGCGCGCTGCAGTCGCGGCATCCGCATCCACCACCGAAGGGAACCCCGCATGACCGCTGTCATCGAGGTGAACAACCTCTCCAAGCACTACAAGGACAAGCGCGCGCTCGACAACGTGTCGCTGTCGCTCGAGGGCGACGCCATCTACGGTCTGCTCGGTCGCAACGGCGCAGGCAAGACGACACTCATGTCGATCCTCACCGCGCAGAACTTCGCCACATCCGGCGACGTGAAGGTGTTCGGCGAGCACCCGTACGAGAACGCTCGAGTACTCAGCCGGATCTGCTTCGTGCGCGAGAGCCAGAAGTACCCGGATGACGCGACCCCTCGCCATGCGTTCAAAGCGGCGTCGCTGTTCTTCACCAACTGGGATCAGGAGCTCGCCGAGCAGCTGATCAAGGAATTCCAGCTGCCGATGAAGCAGACGATCAAGAAGCTCTCCCGCGGGCAGCTCTCGGCCGTCGGCGTGATCATCGGTCTCGCCTCGCGCGCCGACATCACGTTCTTCGACGAGCCGTACCTCGGTCTCGACGCGGTCGCCAGGCAGATCTTCTACGACCGCCTGCTCGAGGACTACTCCGAGCACCCGCGTACGATCATCCTGTCGTCGCACCTGATCGATGAGGTCGCCAACCTCATCGAGCGGGTCATCGTGATCGATGACGGCAAGATCCTTCTGAACGAGGAGACGGATGCCGTGCGCGATCGCGCAGTGACCGTCGTCGGTGATTCGGCCGAGGTCGACGCCTGGGTGGCGTCGCGCGAAGTGCTGCACCGCGACCAGCTCGGACGAGTGGCGTCCGTCACCGTGCTCGGCGCGCTGTCGTCCGAGGAACGCGCACAGGTCACGGCATCCGGTCTCGATCTCGCACCCGTGTCGCTTCAACAGCTCATCGTCCGCCTCACCCAGAAGGCCAGCGCAGAAAACGGCGCAGAAAACCAGGAGGTCCGCTGATGTCCCGCACGCTCAATGTCGTCCGACTGCAGCTGATCAACAAGCAGACCTTCATCTGGGTGCCGCTGATCGTTCTCGCCGGCGCCACGCTCCTGTCAGTGCTGATCTACGCGATGATCCCCGGTGGTGAGCCTAAGTACGGCGGCGGCGGTCAAGCTCCGCTGTGGGTGTTCTTCGCGGTCGGCATGACGGCGATGACGCTGACTTTCCCGTTCTCACAGGCGATGAGCATCACCAGGCGCGAGTTCTTCGTCGGGACGTTGATCACCGCGGTGCTCGGTAGCGCGTTCATGGGCGTGCTGTTCCTGATCGGAGGGGCCATCGAGCTGCTCACCGACGGCTACGGCGTGAACGGCTACGTCTTCCACCTGCCGTGGCTGTGGGAGGCCGGTCCGCTCGGCGCATTCATCGTCTACTTCACGCTCGCCCTGTTCTTCTTCGTGGTCGGCTTCACCGGTGCCACGATCTACAAGAGCTGGGGGGCCGTGGTGATCACGGTCGTCGGAGTCGCGGTCGGCCTCTCGCTGATCGGGATCATCTACCTCATCACGCGGCTCGAACTGTGGGAGCAGGTGTGGATCGGGATCCTCGATTTCGGAGCGCTCGGGTTGGCACTGTGGGGCCTGGTCGCGGTCGCGGTGCTCGCGGGGATCTCGTTCCTGGCGTTCCGTCGGGCGAAGCCGTAGTACCCGCGCGTTCACAACTCCTCAAGAATCGGCCCGATCCGCGTCAAATGCGCCTCGCTCGGGCCGATTCTCGTGTTCTCTGAGGAGTTGTGAACGGGCCGCGTCAGATCGTGTCGTCGGCGGCGACGATGTCGAGGCCCCAGATGCGGGTGTCCGGATCGTCGGGGTCGTGAGCGTCCTCGACCTCTCTGATCAGCTCGTGGATCCGCCGCTCAAGCTCTTTGAACTCGGCTTCTGTCAGCCGCAGGTTCGCCTGCGCGAAGGTGCCGTGCACCACCGGGTCACGACCGGAGACGTACTCCGGAGCCCACGCCACGACCCTGCGCACCATGTCGACATGGTCGTCGGCGAGCGCCATCATCAACGTTCCGCCGAGCTCCTCGTCGGCGATCGGATGCTCAGGGGACCCGACATTCCATGACCCCTCGGTGGCCTTCCACACCCGATCGCGCTTGTCACGGGCGTGCTCCGGCGCCTCTTCGATGAGGCCGGCGTCCGCGAGGACGCGCAGATGGAAGCTGACACTGTTGGCGGCGACTCCGAGATCGGCGGCGACGTCCGCTGCACGAGCGTGACCGCGTCCTGCGACCGCCTTGGCGATGCGACGGCGCAGCGGGTGCGCATACGCCTTGAGCATCGCGGTCGTCGCATGCCGCGCATCGGAGTGCACCCCGTCGGCGTGCGGCTCGTCCGGACGCACGTCGTCCACGGGCGCCGGGTTCGCAGGCGCCGGGTTCGCAGGCGTCGGCACGGACGACTGCTCAGGCGCCGGCACGGACGGCTGCTCGTTCACCGAATCCTTCTCGTCTGCCATGCACTGAGTCTATCCACAACAGATATTGCGCAATCTTAGTTGCGCAATATCTCTTGCGGATCTATTCTCGAACACATGACGACCGCAATCGCTCACCGCCTGACCCGCAACGTCCGCTACATCACGTGGCTGATCAGCGACACGGCCAAGGGCCTGGCCTCCGCGCTCTTCGGCTTCGCGATCCCGTTGATCGCGCTGTTCGTCACGAACGATCCGGCGCAGGCCGGCATCATCAGCGCGGTCGGCATGACGATCCGCACCATCACCACCGTGTTCGGCGGCGTGCTCGCCGACCGGCACAGCCGCATCGTCATGATGATCATCGGTTCGGCCACCGGCGTCGTGCTCGCTGGCGCGTTCACCGCTCTGGCCCTGACCGATGCGCTCACCTTCGTGACGCTGCTGGTGATCGATGTCGCCCTCGCCGCGCGTGCCGGATTCTTCGACATCGCAGGCGAGAGCGCACTGAAGGAGATCGTGCCCGATGACGCGATGGGCAGGGCCCAGGCCGCGAACCAGGGACGCGACGCCGTGCTGCAGCTCGCGGGCGGGCCGCTCGGCGGTGTGCTGCTCGCGGCGGGCGCGTGGTTGATCGGCGCAGCAATGGCCGCGTGCCACGTGATCGCGGTGGCGACGGCGTGGATGCTGCGCCGCTCCGCCCCCGATGATGCAGCCTCGAGCGCCGCAGCATCCGGCTCCGCGAGGCGCCACCCGAGGGAAAACGCAGACGACTCGGCGCGTCTTCGGCATGTCGCGCCGCGACGCGCCGACGCCACGCCAGATGGTCTGGGTTTTCCAGAACGAGAGGCGGATGCCGCGGCATCCGAGGTCGGCCTCGCGGCCGCAGCCGCGGCCATCGGCCGCCCGAACGCGCTGCGCGAGATCGCCGAGGGATTCCGGTGGCTGTTCTCCCGACGCGATCTGCGCGGCGTCCTGTTCGTCGCGACCATCGTGAATCTCGGATTCAGCACGGCGATGACGACCGTCATCTACGCACTGCAACAGGCGGGCCACTCGACCATCACGATCGGCCTGCTCGCGACCGGCGCGGGGGTCGCCATGCTCGTCGGCGCCCTCCTCGCCCCTCTGCTGGTGTCACGGATCCGCGCGAGCGTCGTCATCATCGGCGGACTCGGCGTCGCAACCCTTGGCGTCTTCGGGATGATCCCCGCCCGCGAACCACTGGCACTGGTGGTCGTGCTCGCAGCGACGGTGTTCTTCGTCCCTGCGGTGAACGCCGCTCTGATGGGCTACTTCATGGTCGCGACGCCGACCCAACTGCTCGGCCGGGCGAACAGCGCATCCGCCGTCCTCGGCATGGGGGCGATGCCCCTCGCACCGCTGATCGCCGGGTTCGGACTCGCTGCGATCGGACGCGAGAACACGCTGGTCGCGGCATCCGTCCTGTGCGTGATCTCGGTGCTGCTCGCCGTCGCGAATCGAGGGCTGCGCGCACTTCCCGTCGAGGCCGGATGGTCGGCGCACGCCCGTCAGTTCGAGTGAGCCTAGGCGCGACACGGTCGAGCCCCAGCAGGTGTCGCTTGGTGCCGCCTCCATGACCGTCAAGCGACAACAAGCGCCACCTCGCGACCGAACCTCGCGACCGCGCTAGGCGCACGATGTATCAGCGATCCCTTGCCGCGCTCCTGGTAGATGTGAGCACAATGATCTTCATGACCGACGCCTCGCCCGCAGGCGCCGTCAGCGACGGATCCGCGCGCTGGGAACGCGCAGCTGATCTGTTCGCCGACTGGCGCTCCGGAGACAGGCGCGCCATGGATGACCTGGTGCGTCTCATGACCCCCGTGCTGTGGCACGTCGTCCGCGCATACGGGCTCGAACGCTCACTCGCCGAAGACGTGGTGCAGTCGACGTGGCTCGCGCTCGTGCGAGGGCACGAGCGGATCGCGGACGGCCGGGCGGTCTCCGGCTGGCTCACCGTCACCGCGCGCCGTGAAGCGTGGCGCGTGAGCAAGGGCCACCGACGAGCGGATGCCACGGCTGACGATCTGCTCGAGCCGATGCTTCCACCACAGGAATCGGCCGAGGACGAGGTCGCGGCATCCGATGAGGCTCGGCGCATCTGGACCGCCGTCGGCACGCTCGACGAACGCTGCCGGCGCCTGCTGCGCATCGTGGCCTTCGACGACCGACCGGACTACGCCTCGATCGCCACCGATCTCGACATGCCGATCGGCAGCATCGGCCCGACTCGCAGACGATGCCTCGTGAAGCTGCGCACCGAGCTGGTGCGCACGGGGCTCGCACCGGCCGAGGGAGGTCATGATGAGCCGCTCGGATGAAGAGTTGTTCGCGCTTCTGCGCACAGCGATCGACGAGATCGACCCGATGCCGCAAGGCCTCGTCGACCGCACGATCGCCGCAGTCGCGGTCGCTGATGTCTCGCGCGAGTACGCGCTGCTGACGCTGATGGAGAATGCGCACGCAGCCGTTCGCGGCGACAGCGACACGACCACGCTGCAGTTCAGCGACGGTGCAGCAAGCATCGTGCTGCACATCAGCCGCACGGCGAGCGGTCGGCGCCGAGTGGACGGATGGGTGGATGCCGACGCCACGGAGCTGCGTCTGATCCAGGGAGAAGGACCGGACGAGCGCACCTGGACGGCCGTACCGGACGAGCAGGGACGGTGCGCATTCGATGAGATCCCCCCTGGGCTCAGCCGTGCGCTGCTCGTCAGCACCGGAGCTGCGAAGGATCTGCTCACGCCGCAGTTCGAAGTCTGAGAGCGACGACGAGTCCGGCGCTGACGCAGTAGAGAGGGAGAGCAATGGAGCACCCGAGAGGCTGGAGCTGGCAGGACCGCGCCGAGGGGTCGATCCCCCGTGGTGCGGCACTCGATCCCGGTGTGGATCCCGTCGAGGGCATCCGCGCGTTCCCCACGGCCTACCTGCCGGATCGGATGCTGATCACCGAGCATCCCGATGACGAGAACGGTGCCTACGATCGCGACCTCAAGGCACTGATGGAGGCCGCGGGGGCCTTCGGATGGCGGCTGCAGGTCGAAGAGGACGACGTGCTGCGTGCTGGGCGACGCCCGAACACTCTCCCCGACGTTCCTGGGTTGCATCGCGCCCGACTCACGACACCGGACGAGCCGGGTGCGGGCGAATCGCCCGTGGCGCCGGATGCCTGGCGCGTGCTCCAGCGCGCGCGCAAGATCACCCGCGATCCGATGCCGCGTGCCGGCCTCGAGCACGTGCTCGCGATCGATCCCGTCGGGCTGAATCCGTTCACGCGCACGAACCCCTTCACGCGGACGAACCCGTTCACCCGATCCAATCCGGTGCGCGGCGCGGGCGCGGTCGGCAGCGACGACTACATGGAACCGGGTCGTGGCGGCAGGCAGCCGATCGCCTGGATCGGCGCCGCACCGGTGCGCACTGCGGACCCTGAGACCGGGCGCAGGGCGGTCGTCGCGGTGCTCGACACTGGATGCGGGGCGCACGAGTGGCTGCCCGATTCGATCGTGACCAGGACGGTCGAGCTGGATGGAACACCGATCGGCCTCACCGGCGCTGACGATCCCGAGGTCTACCCCGACCTCTACGGGCAGCTCGACGGCGAGATCGATGCGGTGGCAGGGCACGGCACGTTCATCGCGGGTCTGGTACGCCAGACCGCTCCGGATGCCGACATCCTCTCGATCCGCATCGCAGGGTCACTCGGAGTGGTGGATGAGACGACGTTCCTGCGGGCCCTTGCGGCCGTCGTCGAGCTGCACCGGCGGTTCGTGGAGGGAGCAGAGGGCGGTCGGCCGATCGACGTGCTGAATCTGTCACTCGGCTACTACCACGAGACTCCGAAGGACGGACAGTTCTCGCTGCTGTTGTACGAGCTGCTGCGCACGGCGCGCCGACTGGGCATGGTGGTCGTGTGCTCGGCCGGCAACGACGCGATCGATCGCCCGTCGTTCCCCGCGTCGCTGTGGGCGTGGCCGGGTGCCGACAACGGCCTGTCGACCGACAAAGCCGTCCCGCTCGTCTCGGTCGGGGCGCTCAACCCCTCCCGCCGATCTCTGGCGCTGTTCTCCAACGTCGGGCCATGGGTGCGCGTGTTCGCGCCCGGCGCCGCTGTCGTCTCGACGACTCCCGCCTTCACGGGCGGGACGCAGGCCGTCACCAGGGATGACGTCGGCGACCTGCCCCGCGAGACGATCGATCCGGACGACTATCGCGGCGGTTTCGCGGCCTGGAGCGGCACGTCGTTCGCTGCGCCGTACGTGGCGGGGAAGATCGCCGCCAGGCTCGATGACCTCCCGCACGACGGCTGCGCACCCGCAGCAGTGGTGAAGAAGGCGACGGATGCCGTGCTGAAAGAGCTGCCGCCCGTCGCGCCGTTCGGGTAGGTCGCTGACGCTCGGCTGATCGCGGTACAGATGTCAGTGGATTTTCACAGATGTCGGTCGAAACACCGTGTTTGAACCGACATCTGTACTTTTGGGCCGACATCTGTACCGGGGCCGCGGCTTCCGCGCGGGCCGCGAACACGGCATCCTGAGGCAATGGGGACTACTGCGCGTGAGCTGTATGAGCGGGGACGCGACGCCTCGAACGCGCAGCGGTACGCAGCGGCGCGCCGACTCCTCGAGCGCGCATCAGCGAGGGCGACGGATGCCGGGGCCGATCTGCAGTCCCGGATCGCGGGGACCATGGCCTATGTGCTCGCGCAGACCGGCGAGGCGGCGCGGGCCGAAGCGCTGTGCCGCGAAGCACTCGACCGCGACGGTGTGAGTGCGGAGACCCAGGCGATCGTCGCAGGCCAGTTGGGCCTTCTGTTCACGCGCGCGGGGCGCCTGGACGACGCCGACGAGATGCTCACTCGGGCGATCACCAGCCTAAGCGGAACAGCGCGCGCCAACTGTCTGTTGAATCGCTCCCTCGTGCACATGCACCGACGGGCGTTCGCCGCGTCCACCGCCGATCTCGAACAGGCGGTCACGATCTACGAGGCCGAAGGCGACGCGGCCGCGGCGGCAGAAGCGCGCCACAATCTCGGCTACACCGCGTTGCTGCGCGGCGACCTCGTCGAAGCGCTCGAGCTCATGGCCAGATCGCGCCCGGTGATCGCCGCCGGCTCCCCCGAGGGCGCGGCGATGAGCGACCTCGATCGGGCCGAGGTGCTGCGCGACGCCGGCCTCGTCGACGAGGCGGAACGCCTGCTCGACAGCGTCGCCACGACCTTCGGCGCCGCTCGGATGCGCCAGTCGCAGGCCGAGGCGGAGTATCACCTCGCCCGCTCCCTGGTGCGACACGATCCTGCGCGGGCGGAGGGGGTCGCCCGCTCGGCTGCCCGCCGGTTCCGCGCGCTCGGTGCAGAGAGTTGGGCCGCGCGCAGCGACGCCATCCGCCTCGATGCCCGGCTCGCCAGGACGCTCGCCAACGATCTCCGGGGCGGGCGTAGTGCCGCTCTCCCGGCCGCCGCAGAGTTCGCCGCGACCGTCGAAACGTTGAGCGCCTGCGGATTCCCCGCCGAGGCCACGGCTGTACGATTCAGCGCCGCTCTCGCCGCCGATCAGCGCGGCGAGCCGGACGCGGCTGAGCGCCTCCCCCGTCTTGCGCGTGACTCCCCGACCCCGCTGCGTCTGCGCGCCGCCGAAGTGCGCGCCGCTCGCGCGCAGGCGCACGGACGCTCCACCGAGGCCCGTCGGCATGCAGCCCACGGACTCGACCTGCTCTCCGACTGGCAGCGGTCGTTCGGCGCGCTCGACCTGCAGGTGTCGCTCGCGATGCACGGCACCGGTCTGATCTTCCGAGGACTCGCAGCCGCCGGCGACAGCCGGGACCCGGCGATCCTGTTCGACTGGTCCGAGCGCGCACGCCACCTCAGTCAGCAGGTGGCTCCCGTGCGCCCGCCGCGCGACGGTCATCTCGCCGACGACCTGGCGACATTGCGGATGCTGCGCACAGATCTCTCCGGGACGGAATGGACCACCGATCCCCGCGTGCGCGCGCTTCGTGATCGAGTGCGCGATCGCCAGTGGACGGAGACGGGCGCCGGGGATCTGCGTCCACGGGTCACTCTCGACGAGTTGAGGGCCTCGCTCGATCCGGACACCGCAGTGCTGTCGTACGTCTTCACCGGAGCGTCTCTGCTGTGCCTCGTCACGACCGCCGACGCCAGCCGCATCGTCGACCTCGACTGGCCCGACGTGAAGCGCGCCTCCGACGGACTGCGTGCAGACCTCGACGTGTCGGCCGCCATCCGCAGCGGTCCGATGGCAGAGGTCGTCGCTCGCGCGCTCGACGATCGGATGCTGCGCCTCGACGAGGCACTGCTCGGTCCGCTGCGCATCGCGATCGGAACCCGTCGCCTCGTGCTGACCGTGCCCGGTCTCCTCGCCGGCATCCCGTGGGCGATGCTGCCGACCAATCACGCCCGGCCGTTCACTCTCGCCACTTCAGTGTCGCGATGGATGCAGGAGCGTCCGACGGCGGCGCCGATGAGGTCGGTGGGTTTCGTCGGCGGACCGCGCGTTCCCCGCGCCGTCGAAGAGGTGCATGCCGCAGCATCCGCCTGGCCCGACCCTGCCGTACTCATCGGCGAGAACGCGAGAGTCGATGCCGTCACGGATCTCGCCGGACGCGTCGACCTGCTGCACATCGCCGCTCACGGACACCACGCCGTCGACAACCCGCTGTTCGCCGGTTTCGAGCTCGCCGACGGCACGCTGTTCGGGTACGACGTCGATCTCATACCGCACCCACCCGAGACGGTCGTGCTCTCGGCCTGCGAGCTGGGGCACTCGTCGGTGCGGTGGGGTGAGGAGGCGCTCGGGATGACGCGGGTGTGGTTGCACGCGGGGACGAGGAGCGTGATCGCCGCCCCCGCCGTCGTCTCCGATGACATCGCCAGCACCCTCCTGGCCGCAGTTCACCTGGGCCTCAGCCGCGACGAGAGCCCGGCCGTCGCGCTGGCCGCGGCATCAGAGGCGACCGGCCACCGGACTCCGTTCCAGTGCCATGGCAGCGGCTTCTGAGCGAATTCCGGTTCCGATGTATCAGGAGGGGCACTGATCGCTCCTGATATGTGGAAGGTGTCAGGCGAAGCGCTCCGGGAGGGTCAAGGAGCGCACGGGGGCGCCGGTCACTGGGGCTGCGTGTGGGGACGCGGACGACAGACACCGACCAACTCGGGGGTGCGCGCGATCAGTTCGCGCGCACCCCTCGTGTGTTCGATGCACGGCAGCCACTCCGCCCGCAGGTCAGCGGGCGATGACGACCGTGTGCCCGACGGCATCCAGACCGACGCGATCGGCGTCGGCGATCCCGGTATCCGTGATGACCGTCGGGAAGAGTTCCGGCCCGCCGACGAACGCGAATGCCGCCTGGCCGATCTTGCTCGAATCGGCCACCACGATGGCCCGGGCCGCGCGCGAAGCCATCATCCGGTTCACGGCGGCCTCGCGCTCATCGTGGGTGCTCGCACCGTCTTCGGCGGAGAGTGCGTTCACGCCGATGAAGGCGATGTCGAGCCGGATGCCGCTGAGCAGCTGCTCCACGAAAGGACCGACGAGCTCGTAACTGCGGGAGTGGATCACGCCACCGGTGACGACGACCTTGATATCGGGCCTGGTCGCGAGCTGAGCGGCGATGTTCACCGCATTGGTGACGACGGTGAACTCGCCGAGGTCGGCGCGGGCGGCGAGCGCCGCCGCGATCGCGGTGGTCGTGGTGCCGCCGGAGAGCCCGACGACGGCTCCGGTCGTGACGAGGGCGGATGCTGCGCGCGCGATGGCGTCCTTCTCCTGCGTGCGCTGGTGGCTCTTGTAGCGGACGGGCAGTTCGTAGGCGACCGACTGCGCCACCGCGCCGCCGTGCGTGCGGGTGAGCAGTCGCTGCTCGGCGAGGCTGTCGAGGTCGCGCCTCGCCGTCGCCGGGGAGGCATCGAGCCTTTCGACGAGTTCGTCGACGCTCACCTCGCCCTGGGCGGCGAGCAGGTCGAGGATCGCGGTCAGCCGCGCTGCACGCTTCACGCCGGTTCCTCAGACGCGGCGGAAGTCTCGGGTGCAGCGCCCTGCAGCGCGAACAGTCTCAGCATCCGCGCCGCCTCGTCGACGACCGCCGCGCGGCCGGGAGCGATGTACTTGCGCGAGTCGACCAGGCGTTCGTCGGCGTCGAGGACGGACCGCACCACCCGCGTGAAGAAGCCGTTCAGATGCGTGGACACGTTGATCTTCGTCATGCCTGCGCGCACAGCATCCATGATGACAGCATCCGCGACGCCGGACGATCCGTGCAGTACCAGGGGCACATCGGCACCATCTCGGCCGCTGTCCCGCAGCGCGGATCGCAGCCTGCCGATGAGCGCGATGTCGAGCGATGCACTGCGATCGGTCATCGCGTGCGACGACCCCACCGCGACGGCCAATGCGTCCACCCCGGTCTCGGCGACGAACGCGCGGGCCTCGTCGGGGTCGGTGCGCACGCCCGGCGCGTGTGCTCCGTCCTTGCCGCCGACCTCGCCCAGTTCGCCCTCGACGTACACGCCGGCGGCATGCGCGCGGGCGGCGACAGCACGGGTCAGAGCGACGTTGTCGTCGTAGGGCAGCGCACCGCCGTCGAACATGACCGACCCGAATCCGAGGGCGATGGCCTCGTCCACGAGTTCGGGGTTCTCGGCGTGATCGAGGTGCACGGCGACCGGGGTCTCGGCGCGGCGGGCCACCGCGAGCGTCGCGAGGGCGATCGGCTCGAGCGCACCGTGATACCTCGCGCAGTTCTGCGAGATCTGCAGGATGACCGGAAGTCCGGCCTGAGCGGATGCCGCGACCAGCGCCTCTGCCGTCTCCAGGTGGATCACGTTGAAGGCGCCGATCCCGCGGTTCTGAGTGGCGGCGGCGCGAACGAGTTCGGCGGCGGAGACGAGTGTCATACGGGCTCTTCCGGGTCGTGTGGTGCGGCGGGCACTGGTGAGTCGCCATCGAGGATCAGCGCGCGTTCGAGGTCGCGCCAGGTGGGGTGGATCTCGCCAGCGAGAGGCATGAGCACCGCGGCGGCCGACCACGCGGTCGCACGGCAGAGGATGTGCTCGGGGTCATCCTCGCCGTCGGCCAGCAGCGTCGCCGCGGCGGCGACTGCCGCATCACCGGCTCCGGTCGGGTTGCCTGCGAGCGGCTCGGACAACCGCGCACGCAGCATCCGATCGGCCGTGACCGCGTACATGCCATCGTCGCCGAGCGACAGCAGCACGAGCCCCGCCCCGCGGGCGATGAGGGAGCGAGCCCCCTCGATCGGATCGGCCATGCCCGTGGCTTCGGCGAGCTCGGCCCTGTTGGGTTTGAGGACGGATGCTCCGGCATCCGCCGCAGTGAGCAGCGCAGGTCCGGAGGTGTCGACGATCACGGGACGCCCTGCGCCCGCCGCGATGAGCTCGGGCAGAATCGTTGACGGCGCCCCGGGAGGGAAGCTGCCCGAGATCACGAGCACGGATGCCGCGGCGACCCGCCCACGCACCGCCGCTGTGAACGCCGACCACTCCTGCGCGCTCGGGTTCGCGCCGCGTTCGTTGACGATCGTGGTGTCGCCGAGTGCACGATCGACCCACGCGACGCTGCGGCGGGTGGGGGCGGCGACCGGGATGAGCACGTGCGGAACCCCGCTCGCGTCGAGTTCATCGCGCAGCTCTGCGCCGGTCGCCCCGCCGCAGGTCGTCACGGCGCAGACCTCGAAGCCCTGCGCCTGAGCGATCCTGGCGACGTTGAGGCCCTTGCCTCCGGCACGCACAACGCCGGTGTCGGCACGGTGCGCGCCGCCGATCTCGATGCGGTCGATCTCCCACGTCAGGTCCAGCGCGGGGTTCGCGGTGACGGTCAGGATCACGCCAGCTCCCTCGCCCGCAGGGCTGCGCCGAGGAGCCCGGCGTCGCCCTCGAGTTCTGCGGGCAGCAGTTCCGGCATCCGATGGAAGCTGAGTCTTGCCGCCAGGCGCGCACGAAGCTCGTCGAACAGCGCACCGCCGGCGCGCGAGAGACCGCCGCCGATCACGATCGCCTGGGGTGCGAACATCGCGGTCAGCTGCGCGAGCGACATCGTGAGCGCGTCGAGCGCGTCGTCCCAGATGCGCGCGGCGACCGCATCGCCGGCGGCCGCGCGGGCGATGACGTCCCTGGCTCCGTCGGGAACGGTGCCGGTCTCGGCGGCGTAGCGGCGGGCGATGGCCCCCGCCGACGCGATCGCCTCGAGGCAGCCGCGCGCGCCGCACGCGCATTCCGGCCCGTCGGCGATCGGCGAATGCCCGATCTCACCGGCGTAGCCGCCCGCCGTGTACGGCTCGCCGCCGACGAGGATGGCGCCCGCGATCCCGGTGCCGATGATCAGCACCACGACATCGTCGTGCGCCCGTGCGCCGCCGAGCCGGTGCTCCGCCCAGCTCGCCGAGCGCACATCATGATCGAACGCGATCGGCAGCTTCAGCCGCTCCGCCGCAAGATCACGAAGCGGTGCATCACGCCAACCCAGATTGCTCGCGAAGACGCCGATCCCGGCATCCGCATCGACGATCCCCGGCACGACGAAGCCGAGCGCTGCCGGTACGACGAGCGGATGCTGCGCCCGCAGCTCCTCGGAAAGTCGAGCGAGCTCCTCGATCAGCGCGGCGGCCGGATCATCGCCCAGCGGCGGCGTCGGCGTGCGGCGCAGCCCGAGAGCCGTGCCGTCCGCATCGAAGATCGCCGACTTGATGTCCGTGCCCCCGACGTCGAAGGCGAGCACCGCCGCCCCTGCGCCGATGCCGCGTGCCGCGTCTTCTACTCCACCTGCGGCCCGCCGCCCACCGGATGCGAGAAGAGTTTCCCGGCTTCGCAGGTCGTTGGAACCGGGAAACTCTTCTTCCATCCGCGTCATCACGCGTCCAGGACGACCGAGCGGGTGAGGTTGCGCGGCTGGTCAGGGTCGAGGCCCTTGGCCACGGCACGGTCCAGTGCCACGCGGTGCAGACGCACGAGGTCGGCGAGCGGGTCGACGTCGTGCTGCACGAAGCGGCCACCGGTCGCCTCGACCTGGCCCGCGAGCCCATCTGGTGCGACGCCGAACTGCCAGGTGATGCGGCCGGGAGCGGCGATCGCGATCGGGCCGTGCCGGTAGTCCATCGACGGGTACGACTCGGTCCACGACTGCGACGACTCGCGCATCTTCAGTGCGGCCTCGTGCGCGAGGCCGATCGTCCAGTTGCGGCCGAGGAACGTGTACTGCTCCGCCTCGGCGAGCGCGGCGTCATCGGTCTCGGCGAGCACGGTCGAAGCATCCGCGATCGAGCGCGCGACGTCGTCATCGAGGCCGAGCGAGGAGCGGAACAGGGTGAGCGCTGTGGTGGCGAAGCGCGTCTGCACGACCGACTGCTCGTCGGCGAACGGCATCAGGACGGCCTCATCGACCAGATCGACCAGGGGCGAGGTCGGGTCGCCGATCACGCCGATGACCGGGATACGGCCCTTGATCTGCTCGGTGATTTCGAGCACCTCGCTGGTCGTTCCCGAACGGGTGAGCGCCACGACGGCGTCGTAGTCACGGTCGAGGAACGCCTCGGATGCCGCGAACGCATCCGTGACGCCGAGGCCGGCGGTCTCCCGCAGAGCGGCATACGACTGCGCGATGAACCACGACGTTCCGCAGCCGATGGCGGCCACCCGTGCGCCGGCCGCTGGCAGCACCTTCTGTTCGTCGCGCATGTCGGCGGCGCGCGCCCAGGTCTCGGGCTGGGAGAGGAGCTCCGCACGCATGAACGCGCCGGGGACCGAGTCGGTCATGTGATCGAGCCTTCCGAATGCTTTATTTTGATTGATTGCTTCTGCTTTCGATCATAGAGTATCGTGCGAGCATGACGCGGCACCAGTCGGCATCAGCGGAAGTGCGAGAGCGACTCGCGGAGCCTGATGTGCATCTCAGACGACGGTCGAGCGCCGCCGGCACGCAGCGCGAGCACGCCCGCACCGACCGCCCCGTCGACGACCGGAAGCAGTTCGAGACCGGCCGCGGCATCGCCGAGGCGCTGCATGAAGGCATTCCTGACGGCACTCGGACGGAAGAGCACGCTTCCTCCTACGACGAGAGGTCCAGGGCCGGACAGCACCGCGGCGAACGAATCGGCGAGGTGCTCGCCCGCTCGACGGAGGATGCTCTCGGCCACCTGGTCATCAGCCGCGAAGGCGAGCGGTGCGAGGGCTGCGAGCTCGATCGGCCTGGCGCCGTAGAGCGCACCGACCAGATTCTCGAGTGTGCGCGAGCGCCCTTCTCTGCGGGTCGCGTCCTCGACGATGTCGAGATGCTCGAGCACTGCGCCGGTCAGCGTCGTCGCCGGACCGGCGTCGTCGAGGTCCCGAACGACCGCCCTCGCCACCCGACGCCCGATCCAGAAGCCACTTCCGCGGTCGCCGAGCAGCCATCCGAGCCCATCGGCAGTCCCCGCGATCCGTCCGCCCGAGACACGGACGGCGCACGCGCCGGTTCCCGCCACGATCGCATAGCCGAAAGGCTCCACCGAGCCGCTGAAGTAGGTCGCGAGGAGATCGGATTCGAAGGTGAGTCTGCCGGCGAACCCTTCCGCGGCCAGTCGATCACCGAGCCACGCTCCTTCGCCCTCCGCGGCCTTCTGCCCGGCCATCGCCACCGTGATCACCGACACATCTGCGAGGGCGCGAGATGACGGTGCGAGCGCCAGAGCGACGGCATCCAGCACCCCCTGCGCGGCGAGATCAGGACCCGTGGCGATCGGGTTCCCTCGACCCCCGACGCCGTACCCGACGCACTCCCCCTGGCTCGTCATCAGCACTGCTCTGGTCGACGTCCCGCCGGCGTCAAGTCCCAGCATCAGAGTGTTGTGACCCATTTGTTATTCGCCCTAACTTGACGTTCCTCGACGGTGAGAATAGTTTTCAACGCAACGCAGACCTACTGCGACGAGTTCTGGGGGCAATGGTGCCACGCAGCATGAGCACGGGCAATGGCGCGATCGTCGCCCGCTTGGCCGAGCGTCGCGACGCCATGCCCTCCGCGCTGTCGAAGATCGCCGATCTGGTGATCTCCAACCCGACCACCCCGGCCGAACTGACGATCACCGAGCTGGCCGAGCGGGCGGGAAGCTCGCCTGCGAGCGTCACGCGCTTCTGCCGATCCCTCGGCTTCGCGGGGTACACGCAGTTCCGCGTCGCGATCGCGACCGAGCTCGGACACGCGTCCGCCGAGCATGCCTGGATCACCGACATCGGCGCCGAGTTCGAGCCGACGGATTCACCGGAGAAGATTCTGCGCACGCTCCTCAACGTGCACGTGAGCGGCCTCGAGACGACGCGGGAGGGCATCGATCTGGATGCCGTCGGCCGGGCCGCGCGCGCGATCACCGCGAGCCGGCACGTCGACATCTACGGCCTGGGCGGCAGTGCGGGGATCGCCCAGGAGTTCCAGCGCAGGATGCACCGCATCGGGATCAACTCGCACGCGTGGTCGGATGTGCATGACGGCCTGGCGAGTGCCGCGCTGCAGGACGAGGGCTCCGTGGCGATCGGAGTGTCGAGCACCGGGCAGACCAACGAGACCGTGCAGATGCTCACGCAGGCCGGAGCCGTGGGAGCGCTCACCGTCGCGATCACGCACGACGTCGAGAGCTGGATCGCCGACGTGGCAGACGTGTCGATAACCACCGCAGCACCCGTCGGCTACCTGCGACCGGACGACATGTCGGTGAAGCATTCGCAGCTCTTCGTGATCGACCTGCTCTACCTACTCATCGCACAGCAGATGTTCGATCCGGCCACGCGGCGGCTTGCCGCCACCGCGACAGCAGTGTCCGCACATCGCCGACCGCGAACGCTGAACCAGCGTTCGGGCGATGAGCCGCCGGAATCCCCGTCCGAGATCCAGGAGGCTGCGAGTTGACCGCGACACCGTCCGATCTGTTCCGTGAGGCGAACGATCGCCTCACCCGCCTCACTGCGGATGCCGAAGCCGGCGCCCTCGATCCCGCGGTCGAGTTGATGGTCGCGGCGCTGGATGCCGGCGGAGTGATCCACGCCTTCGGCACCGGTCACTCCGAGGCGTTCGCGATGGAGATCTCCGGCAGGGCGGGCGGGCTCATCCCGACCAACAAGTTCGCGCTGCGCGACCTCGTGATGCATGGCGATCGCGAAGTGGACGTTCTGACCAGCGCACTGGAGCGCGAACCCTGGCTGGTCGACGAGCTGATGGCGACGGTCCCGGTGGGCGAGGGCGACGTCTTCATGATCGCCTCGAACTCCGGTGTGAACGGATCGATCGTCGGGGCAGCGCTGTGGGCGAAGGAGCGCGGACACAGCGTGATCGCGGTCACGAGCATGGAGCACACCATGCGCGTCGAACCGAAGCATCCGTCCGGCAAGCGCCTCGCCGACGTCGCCGACGTCGTGATCGACAACCTCGCCCCCTACGGCGACACGACCCTCGAAGTCACGGGCGGTATCGGCGCCGGAGCCATCTCATCGATCACCGCCGCGTTCATCGCCCAGCTGCTCACGCTCGGCGTCGCACGCACCATCGCCGACCGCGGCGAGACTCCCCCGATGTACATCTCCGCCAACATCCCCGGCGGCGATGAGCACAACTCCGTCCTGGAAGACCGCTATCGCGGTCGCATGCGCCGGGGCGCCTGAACCCGAACACTGATCACCACAATGAAAGGTACGAAGATGGAACTCACACAAACCTCCATCAGCCGTCGCAACCTGTTGCGCGGCGCTGCAGCGACGGCGCTGCTGCTGCCATTTGGCATGTCCCTCGCATCCTGCGCAGCACCGGGTGGCGGCGGAGGCGGAGGCGGCGCCAAGGGCGAGGTCACCGCGGACAACCCGTTCGGCGTCGCAGCCAACACCGAGGTCGACGCGGTCATCTTCGACGGCGGCTACGGCGTCGACTACGTCGAGAACGCGGCCAAGATCATGGCCGGCAACAAGGGCCTGGACGGCGTCACCGCCAAGGTCTCCGCCTCCACCAAGATCGCACAGGAGCTGCAGCCGCGGTTCGTGGGCGGCAACCCGCCGGATCTCGTCGACAACTCCGGCGCGAACTCGATCGGCTGGAACACCATCCTCGACCAGCTCGAGGACCTCAGCGACGTGCTCGAGGCCGAGAACCTCGAGGGCACGAAGATCGCCGACACCCTGTTCGACGGCGTGAAGGCCCCAGGCACCTTCGGCGACAAGTTCGCGGCGATCAACTACGTGTTCACCACGTACGGCATCTGGTATTCGGGAAGCCTGTTCGAGGAGAACGGCTGGGAGCCGCCGACGACCTGGCAGGATCTGAAGGCCCTCGGCGAGGCGGCGAAGGCACAGGGCAAGTACCTGTTCCTCTGGGGCAAGGAAGCGGCGACCTACTACCAGACCTTCGTCGTCGACTCTGCCATCATCCAGTCCGGCGACGATGTGCGCCTGCCGCTGGAGAACCTCGAAGAAGGATGCTGGTCGCATCCGACTCTGCAGTCCATCCTCACCGTCCTGTACGAGCTGATCCAGGCCGGTTACGTCAAGCCCGGTGGCGGTGGCACGCAGTTCACCGAGGCTCAGGCGCAGTGGAGCCTCGACCAGGAGGCGCTGTTGTACCCGTCCGGGTCGTGGATCGAGAACGAGATGAAGAAGACCACGGCCGAGAACTTCCAGATGAAGGGCGTGCGTGAGATGCCCCTGGACGACAAGGCGACCACGCCTGCCGGCTTCATGCGGGCCGAGGCCGGTGAACCCTTCATCGTGCCGTCCAAGGCGAAGAACCCCGCCGGGGGCAAGGAGCTGCTGCGCACGATGCTCTCGAAGGAGGCGGCGTCGGCCTTCTCGAAGGAGAAGCTCGCCCCGACCGTCGTCAAGGACATCGTGCCCGAGGACGGCTTCGGCTCGACGGCGCTCGTGTCGCAGGGGGAGATGATCGCGTCGGCCGGGTCGGGCATGTTCACGATCCAGTCATTCAACCTGTACGGCATGAACTCCGACCAGCTGCCGATCTGGAACTCGTTCCTCGACGGCAAGATGACGGTCGCAGACATCACGAAGCAGTTGCAGGACCTGACCGACAAGATTCGCAACGACAGTTCCATCGAGAAGATCGAGATCAAGTGACCCTCAACGCTCCTGGCCTCGACGCGGCGCTGGACACCAGCGCCGTCGTCACCGCCCGCACGGGACGCCGCAAGGCGCCCCGTGCGGGGCTGCGCCGCAGGATGACGTTCGACTATGTGTCGTTCCTGCTGGTGTTCCTCGGGCTTCCGGTCGCGATCTTCCTGATCTTCGTCATCTCGCCGTTCATCCAGGCCGTCTACTACGCGATGACGAACTGGACCGGCTTCTCGCCGAACATGGACTTCGTCGGCGTCGACAACTTCGTGAAGCTGTTCCAGGACCCGACTTTTCTTCAGGCCATGGGCAACAACGTCTTGCTCGCGATCGTCGTCCCGCTGATCACGATCGTGATCGCCCTGATCTTCGCGAGCATGATCACCGTCGGCGGCCCGAGCCACGGTCAAGTACGCGGCCTGACGGGCTCGAGCTTCTATCGCGTGGTGTCTTTCTTCCCGTATGTCATCCCCGCGATCGTGATCGCGATCCTGTGGAACATGATCTACACGCCCAGCGGCCTGCTGAACGGTCTTCTCGGGGTGATCGGGGTCGACACGAACGGCTTCGCGTGGCTGGGCGACGCGCGCACCGCCATGGGCGCAACGATCTTCGTCATCGTCTGGAGCATGGTCGGCTTCTACATGGTGCTGTTCATCGCCGCGATCAAGGGGGTTCCATCTGAGACCCTCGAAGCCGCGCGCATCGACGGGGCCGGCCGGTTCCGCACTGTCACCTCGATAATTCTCCCGCAGATCCGCGACAACGTGCAGACTGCCTACATCTATCTCGGCATCCTGGCATTGGATGCTTTCGTCTACATGGTGGGCCTCAATTCCACCGGTGGTCCAGGCAACAGCACCCTGGTGATGAGCCAGTACCTGTTCCGCACCGCGTTCGAGAAGGGCCAGTTCGGCCTGGCGAGTGCGATGGGTGTGGTCCTCGCTGTGATCACGCTGCTGTTCGCCGCGATCGTGATCGGCGTGTTCCGCCTCATCGGCGGCAAGGATGAAGGAGGGCGCTCATGAGTCTCGACACGCGCGCAGCGGTCACGATCGACCCGAAGTCGGGGACTCGGCCGACCGCCTTGAGGACGAAATCCACCAAGGGCGACAAGGCCGTCGGCGGAGCATCCCACGTGGTTCTGATCATCTGGTCGCTCGTCGTGATCATGCCGATGCTGTGGACCCTCATCGGCTCCTTCAAGACCACGAAGGAGATCTTCGCATCGCCGTTCGGCCTGCCTGCGAACTGGAGCTTCGACAACTACATCAACGCCTGGGTGGGCAACAACTTCGGCGGCATGTTCATCAACACGGTCATCGTCGTGGGTGTCTCGCTCGTGCTCGTGATGGTGCTCGGCGCCATGTGCGCGTACGTGCTGGCACGGTTCTCGGTGCCGGGCAGCCGGGTGATCTACTACCTGATGCTCGCCGGACTCACCTTCCCGGTCTTCCTCGCGATCGTCCCGCTGTTCTTCATCCTGCAGGGCATGGGGCTGCTGAACACGCTGCCCGGCCTCATCATCACGTACGTCGCGTTCGCACTGCCGTTCACGGTGTTCTTCCTGTTCTCGTTCTTCAAGTCGCTGCCCTATGAGATCCAGGAGGCCGCATACGTCGACGGTGCGAGCGAATGGCGCACCTTCTTCCAGGTGATGCTGCCGATGGCCAAGCCCGGGATGGCTGCCGTGGCGATCATGAACTTCCTCGGCCTGTGGAACCAGTTCCTGTTGCCGATCTCGTTGAACACCGACAGGAGCAAGTACGTGCTCTCACAGGGCATGGCGTCCTACGCCTCGTCCGCGGGGTACGCGCTCGACTTCGGTGAGATGTTCGCCGCCGTGATCATCACGATCGTCCCGGTGCTGATCGTGTACATCTTCTTCCAGCGCCAGCTGCAGGGTTCGGTGTCGCAGGGGACTTCGAAGTAGCGCGCCTCCCACGGACGGACTCAACCCAGATGGATGCACTCGCGCGCGTCGAGGGACCGCGCGACGGCATCCATCACGAGCTGTGCCTGATAGCCGTCGTCGATGCTCGGCAGCCCGTCTACGTGCTCACCGCGCGCGACGCGGACGAAGTCCCCGATCTGCGCGCCGGCGCCGTCCTGGAATGACCGCACCGGCACAGGCCGTCGTTCGATTCCGGATGCTGTGCCGATCACGACATCCGGCTCATTGGAGTCGACCCTGATCCATCCCGCGTCCCCGAGGACCTCGATCGTGATCCCGCCCGGCACCCCGGCATCCGGGGCGACGCGACTGATCGTCAGCGACGCGGTCGCGCCCGACTGCGCCGCCAGCTGGACGTCCGCGTCGTCGTGATTGGTGACCTGGCGATCCCGACCCGACCCGGGATCCGGCCGCTCGCCGATCGTCGTGCGTGCGAACGCCGACACCTCGGTCACATCGCCGACCATCCACCGCACGAGGTCGATGGCGTGCGGGCCGAGGTCGGAGATGACGCCGAGCGGTTCGTCGGCCGCGTCGAAATGCCAGTCCCACCCGCGTGCGGGCGTGGCCGCCGAAGACTGCAGGTAGCGGATGCGCACGTGCCGAACCGCGCCGACGGCCTGCGTCACGACGGCCTCGCGCAGCTGCTGGAACAGCGGCTGCCATCGCAATGTGAACCCGGTGAGCGCCGGCCTGTCGACGAGCAGATCCCTGATCCGGCGCGCGCTGTCCGCCTCCAGGGCGAGGGGTTTCTCGCAGAGAACGGCGGCGCGGAAACCCGACACGGCGCGGACTGCGGACTCGTGGTGGGGCGGAGGGTTCGCGATGATCACGCCGTCGAGATCCTCGACAGTCAGCATCCGATCGATCGAGTCGTAGGAACGCTCGATGCCGTGAGCGTCGGCGAACTCGGCTGCCCGCGCAGAATCGCGACCGCACACGGCGACGACATCCACACCATCCAACTGGCGCGCGCCGGGGATGAGGTACGTGGAAGGCCACATCCCATGACCGATGATCCCGAGCCGGAACCGCGCATCCCTGTCATCGATCGCCGGCCGAGTCATCCGGTCAGCGCCCTTCTTTGGCCTCGGTGTGGTGGCGGATGACCTCCGCGACGACGAAGTTGAACCACTTCTCGGCGAACTCGGGGTCGAGATGCGCCTCCTCCGCGACGGCGCGCAGACGTGCGACCTGCTGCTCCTCGCGCTTCGGATCGGATGCGGGCATCTCGTGCTCTGCCTTGAGGACGCCGACCTGCTGGGTCGCGCGGAACCGCTCGGCGAGCATGTAGATGAGCGCGGCGTCGATGTTGTCGATACTGCCGCGCAGTCGCAGCAGCTCGGCGCGGGCGTCTTCTGCGTCGGTCATGTGTCTCCTCCAGGTCGCAGGTACGACGATATCGCGAAGGGCCCAGGGAGCGGCTCCCGATGGGCGGGTTTCCACGCTCTAGAGTGAGCGCATGAGTATCGATGAGCCTGCGGCATCCGACGATTCCTCCGCCGCCGAGGCGCCGGTCACCCGCCGGGCCGAAGCAGCGACCAAGACGAAGCCGAAGAAGCAGAAGGCCATCAAGGCGGAGCCACCTGCAGAACCGGAGATCAAGACCAAGCCAGTCGTCGAACCGGTCGCGTCGAATCGCTCGTTCTGGACCCGCATCGAGCGGCCGTTCGTGTTCGGCTTCCTCGTCACCCTCGGCGGGCTGGCCGCGATCCTGCTCGGGCTCGCGCTGTCGAACCTCTCGACGGTCATCATCTACATCGCGCTCGCGTTGTTCGCGGCCCTCGGCCTCGACCCTGCCGTGCGCTTCCTGGAGCGCCGCGGTCTGAGTCGCGGATGGGGCGTGCTGATCGTCCTGTTCACACTCATCGTCGCGCTGGGCCTGATCATCTGGTCGATCGTCCCCGTCGTCGTGACGCAGATCACATCCTTCGTGAAGGACGTCCCAGGGATGATCGCGGACTTCCAGGGCAGCGATCTCTACGCGACCCTGGAGGATCAGTTCGGCGACCAGTTCGAGTCGATGGTGGGCGATGTCCAGGCGTTCCTGACGAACCCTGGCAACATCGCCGCGATCGGCGGAGGCGCGCTGCAGGTCGGAGCATCCATCGCCAACGGCATCTCCGGCGCGGTCATCGTGCTGGTGCTCATCATCTACTTCGTGGCGACGCTGCCCGGGATCAAGGCCGCGATGCTGCGCCTCGTGCCGGCGCGCGACCGGGCCAACGCCGACATCATCAGCACGCAGATCACCGACTCGGTCGGCGGTTACGTCATGGGGATGGTGACTCTGGCGTTCATCAACGCCATGGTCGTGCTCGTGCTGTACACGGCGCTCGGGCTGCCGTTCCCGCTGCTGCTGGCCGTCGTCGCGTTCCTCATCACGCTGATCCCGCTTGTCGGGTCGCTGCTGTTCTGGGTGATCGGTACCGGGATCGCCCTGTTCGGGGACAACATCGTCTTCGCGCTGATCTTCGCGGTCGTCTACCTCGTCTACATGCAGGTGGAGTCGTACTTCCTGACACCGCGCGTGATGAACAGGGCGATCTCGATCCCCGGTTCGCTGGTCGTCATCGGCGCCCTGGTCGGGGGAACACTGCTCGGACTGCTCGGAGCGCTCGTGGCGGTGCCGGTCGCGGCATCCATTCTGATCATCATCAAGAAGATCTGGATTCCGCGCCAGGACTCCAGGATCTAGACGCCCTCGATCGACTGATCGACCACCCCGACGAACCGGCTCCCGACGCCGTCGAACTCACCGCGGTGGTGACCGGATGCCGGTTTCGGGAGCTCGCCCATCGAATGGTGGCCGCACATCAGATAGGTGAACTCCGGCCACCACTTCTTGGGCCTGGTCGTCTCGGTGTATCCGCACACGTCGCACGTCAGGGTCGCCCACACCGGACGGGCGCCCTTCTTGCGGTTCGCCCGCGACTGGGTGAGCCATACGGGCGGATCCTGCTCGAGCGCGGCGAACTCCGCCTCGCTCATGCCGTCGCCGAGGCCGTGACGGTCGACCATCTCCAGAGGGATGTCGAGTCGCTGAGCGAGATCGCGCTTCGAGATCATGCGCGTGAGTCCATGGCCATGGGCTCCATTGTCTCAGGCGCCGCGTGCCGCGCACGCAGAAGGGCCTCCCGGTATGCACCGGAAGACCCCTCGATCCTGCGTGTGTCGATCCTGCGTGTGTCGATCCTGCGTGATCAGAGCAGATCGTTGTCCGTCAGCCACTGCGTGGCGATCTCCTCGGGCGACTTCTCGTCGACCGTGCTCTGCACTCCGAGCGCGACCAGGTCGTCGGCACCGAGCGCGGCGCTGACCGCGTTGATGACGTCGGCGATCTCATCGGCCACATCGCTCGAGGCGATCGGCACGACGTTCGATGCCAGGATCAGGTTCTCCGGGTCTTCGAGCGCGACGATGTCCTCGGTCTCGAAGGCAGGGTCTGCGCTGTAGATGTCGGCGACCTGGATCTCGCCGGCGAGCAGCGATTCCAGCGTGGTGTCACCGGTCGCGGAGAACGCGAGGTCGACGCCGTACAGCTCCTTGGCGCCGGCGGGCCCGTACGGACGCTGCTCGAACTCCGGTGCGCCGCCGATCGTGGCCTTCTCGCTGAGGCTGGCCAGGTCGGCGATCGAGGTCAGCTTGTTCGCCGCGGCGAACTCCTTCGTGACGGTGTAGGTGTCCTGGTCGCTGGCCTCGGCGTAGTCGAGGGCCGTCAGTCCATCCGGCAGCGCGTCCTGGAGCGCCGTGTACACGTCCTCAGGGCTCGTGACGTCGGCCGAGTCGTCGTAGAACTCCAGCAGGTTGCCGGTGTACTCGGGGAACAGGTCGATCGCGCCGGACTCCAGATCGGGGATGTAGGCGTCGCGCTGACCGATGTTGAACTCGCGTTCGACAGTGAAGTCGGCGTTCTCGAGCGCCTGAGCATAGATCTCGGCGATGATCTCGTTGGAATAGTAGGCCTGCGATCCGATGACGATCGTGTCGGAGCCGGCGCTCTCGCCGCCGTCTTCGGTGGGGGTGTCGAGCGGGTTGCTGCTCGCGCAGCCGGCGAGCACGAGCGAGGCTGCGAGCCCGATGCCGCCGATGAGGGCGAGGCGTGACTTTCGTGCGGTGAACATGATGTTCCTTCCTGGTGGGGAGTGCTGTTCCTGGTGGGGAGCTGGTCAAGTGGGGGAGGCTGAGGAGGGTGCGGTCGCGGCCGAGTCCTCCGAGGCGGAAGGCGATTCGGCGGATGCTGCGCGGCGGGCCGCTCGCGGCGTCCGTGACCCGCGGGACGCGACGCGGATGCCGGCGGGAACCGCCGCCCGCTGGGCGAGCGCGAGCAGCATGTCAGCGATCAGTGCGAGCACGGCGACGAGGATGGCCCCGCCGAGCACCTGGTCGAAGCGGCGCAGCGGGATGCCCTGGATGATCGGCCAGCCGAGCCCGCCGAGGTTCACGTAGGCGGCGATCGTGACCGTGGCGATCACCTGCAGGGTCGCAGCGCGCAGGCCGCCGACCAGCAGGGGCAGCCCGAGCGGCACCTCGACCTTCCAGAAGATCTGCCACTCGGTCATGCCGGTGGCGCGGGCGGCGTCGATCACGCGGCGGTCGATGGCCTCGAGACCGGTGTAGGCACCGGCGAGCAGGGAGGGAATCGCGAGCAGCACGAACGTGATGGTCGCAGCCTGAGGTACGCGCAGCACACCCAGCAGCAGCACGAGCAGCACCATGAGTCCGAACGACGGCACGGCGCGGGCCGCGCCGGAGATCGCCACGGCCACCTCGCGCCCGCGGCCGGTGTGGCCGATGAGCCAGCCTGCCGGGACGGCGATCACCGCCGCGATCACCACCGAGACGACCGTGTAGAACAGGTGCTGTCCGAGCAGGACGGGCAGTGCATACTGACCTTCCAGCCGCTCAGGGGAGAACAGCCAGGCGAGAGCCTCGGCGAACAGATTCATGCGGCCGCCCTGACGATGCGGGCGGGGCGGCGAGCGGCATTCGGAGTCTTGACCGCACGGGTCCATGGCATGAGCGCACGCCCGGCGAGCAGGAGGAGAAGGTCGATGAGCAGGGCGATCACGACGACCGCGAGCACACCGGCGAACACCTCGGCGATGATGCGCCGCTGCAGGCCGTTGGTGAACAGGTAGCCGAGGTTCTCCACGCCCACGAGGATGCCGACCGTGGCGAGTGAGATCGTGCTCACCGCCGTCACGCGGAGCCCCGCGAGCACCACCGGCGCCGCGAGCGGGAAGTCCACCGTCCAGAACCGGCGGAGCCCGCCGTAGCCCATCGCGGTCGCAGACTGACGGATGGCCGGATCGACCGAATCCAGGCCGTCGGCGACAGCCCGCACGAGAATCGCGATCGCATAGATCGTGAGGCCGATGATGAGGTTCGCCGGGTCGCGCGTGGAGATGCCGATCAGCGCGGGGAGCAGGATGAGAAGAGCCAGCGAGGGGATCGTGTAGAGCAGCCCGGTGAGGATGACCACTGGACCACGCACGAGTCGGTACCGCCAGGCGACCCATCCCAGCGGGAGAGACAGCACGAATCCGAGCACGATCGGGATCGCGCTCTGCCAGAGATGCGCGAGCGTCAACTCGAGGATGAGGCCGAAGTTGTCGGCGATCCAGTTCACGAGGTTCCGGCCCCCTCGGCGCGCACCTCTGACGCAGCATCCGCCGGGGCCTCGTCATCGAGGAGCGCGCCCTGAGTGCGCCCCTCTGAATCGACGACGACCCGGCCGTGCGAGGTCTGCTTGATCCTCAGTGCCCGCTTGCCGCGCTCGGCGCCGATGAATGCCGTCACGAAGTCGTCGGCCGGATTCTCGATGATCTCGCTCGGGCTGCCCACCTGCACGATGCGGGCGCCCTTGTCGAGGATCACGACCTGGTCTCCGAGCAGGAACGCCTCATCGATGTCGTGCGTCACGAAGACGACGGTCTTGTCGAGCTCGACCTGCAGCCGGATGAGCTCCAGCTGCAGGTCGGCGCGCACGATCGGGTCGACGGCGCCGAACGGCTCGTCCATGAGGAGGATGTTCGGATCGGCCGCGAGGCCGCGCGCCACTCCGACTCTCTGCTGCTGCCCCCCGGAGAGCTGGCTCGGGTAGCGGTCGGCGAGCGCGTGGTCGAGTCCGACGGTGTCGAGGAGCGTGCGGGCGCGCTCGTGCGCATCCTTCTTGGAGGTGCCGGTCAGGCGCAGCACTGTGGCGACGTTGTCGATCACCGTGAAGTGCGGCATGAGTCCGGAGTTCTGCATGACGTAGCCGATGCTGCGCCGCAGATTCACCGGGTTCTTGTCGAGCACGCTCTCGCCGTCGATCTCGACGTCGCCGCTGCTCGGCTCGACCATGCGGTTGATCATGCGCAGCAGAGTCGTCTTGCCGCATCCGGATGATCCGACGAACACCGTCGTCTTGCGTGACGGCAGCACGAGGCTGAAGTCCTCGACGGCGAGCGTGCCATCCGGGAACCTCTTCGTGACCGATCGGAACTCGATCATGCCTGCCCTGCTTCCGTTGCTCGGTCTATCATCCGACCTCGACGTCCGGTCCGAATGCGATGTGTCCGGAGATGTCCTTGCCGAGGCGCTCGAAGGCGGTCGGGTACGGGTTCGGGTAGCCCCACGCCTGATCGGCGTGCGTCTGACCGTCGACCTGCAGCGAGTAGTACTGCGCCTCGCCCTTCCACGGACAGGTGTACGGGGTCGGGCTCTGCACGAGCACTCCCGGCGCCACAGAGGTCAACGGGAAGTACCAGTTGCCCTCGATCGAGATGAGATCGCTCTGGTCGGCCTCGGCGATCACGGTTCCTGCGAGTACAGCCTTCATGGTGATGTCTCCTCAGATTCGGTTTCGAGCGTATGGGAAGGGTC
The DNA here is from genome assembly GCF_000763375.1 of Microbacterium profundi. Lineage (NCBI taxonomy): Bacteria > Bacillati > Actinomycetota > Actinomycetes > Micrococcales > Microbacteriaceae > Microbacterium > Microbacterium profundi. The sequence continues at coordinate 1,417,484 of NZ_JPSY01000001.1, forward strand.
AGACATATGTGGCACATTCTTCGGTTGTTCGCAGCCGTGCGCCAGATGGATGGAAAGCTGCCCGAACCGGCTCAGGCAGAATCCCGCCCGTACTGCTCGAGCAGCCGCAGCCAGACTTCACTGACCGTCGGATACGCGGGCACCGCGTGCCACATCCGCGAGATCGGTACCTCACCGACGATCGCGACGGTCGCCGCCTGCAGCAGGTCCGCGACATCCGGACCCACGAAGGTCACCCCGAGGATGACGTCGCGCTCGGTGTCGACGACCATGCGGGCCTGTCCGCTGTACCCGTCCTCACGCAGGCTGGAGCCGGCGATCGCCCCGAGATCCTGATCGATCACGCGGGTCTGGTATCCGGCATCCTCGGCGGCCTTCGCCGTCAGGCCGACCGATGCGACCTCCGGCTCTCCGAACACGACCTGGGGAACGGCGGCGTGGTCGGCGGTCGCGACGTGGCGACCCCACGCGGCGTCGTCGATGTCTTCGCCGTTCGCGCGCGCCGCGATCACATCGCCTGCGGCCCTGGCCTGGTACTTGCCCTGGTGGGTGAGCAGTACGCGTCCGTTGACGTCGCCGACGGCGTACAGCCAGTCGCTGCCTGGCACGCGGAGGGTCTCGTCGGTCTTGATGTATCTGCCCGGCTCGAGGTCGACGGTCTCGAGTCCGATGTCGCCGCTGCGCGGAGTTCGGCCGGTCGCGGCGAGCACCTCTTCTGCGACGATCTCCGTGCCATCGTCGAGCGTCACAGTCACTCCCGCAGCGTCTCGCGCGACGCGGGTCGTGCGGGTGTTCGTGCGGATGTCGACGCCGAGCGCGCGCAGCCCCTTCTCGACCAGTTCGCCCGCGAACGGCTCCATCTTCTCGAGCAGTCCGCTGCGGGCGATCAGTGTGACCTTCGCGCCGAGACCGGCGTAGGCGGTGGCCATCTCGACAGCCACCACTCCGCCGCCGATGATGGCGAGGGATGCCGGGATCTCCTGCGCGCTCGTCGCCTCACGGCTCGTCCAGGGCGCAGCATCCGCCAGTCCGTCGATCGGCGCGATCGCCGCATCCGTTCCGGTGCTGATCGCGACCGCGTGGCGGGCTTTCAGCACCTTCATGGTGCCGTCGTCGGTCGTCACGGTTACCTCGCGTGGACCAGTGATGCGGCCGTGGCCGCGGGCGAGGTCGATGCCGGCCGAGTTGAGCCACTTCACCTGGCCGTCGTCGGACCAGTCGCTCGTGAACGAGTTGCGGCGGGCGAGCACCGCACGCACGTCGAGCGTTCCGGTGACCGCCTCGGCAGCGCCCGCCACATGCTGGGCCGCGCGCAGCGCCTGTGCGGATCGCAGCAATGCCTTCGACGGCATGCACGCCCAGTACGAGCATTCGCCGCCGACGAGCTCGCTCTCGACGATGATCGCTGTGAGTCCGCCCTGGGCCGCTCGGTCCGCGACGTTCTCGCCTACGGGGCCTCCCCCCAGGACGATCAGGTCGTATTCTTCTGTCGGCATAGCGTCGCCCTCCGTCGGAACCGGTACTGCACCAGTCTTGTCGAGATGCAACGCGATGTCACCGGGGTTGTTCCCGCGCGCCTCGTGACGTATGGCGGAGGATGCGACACCCGTCGGAGGTTTTCGTCCGAAAAGTCCGTCAGACGCAACAACCTCCGACGGGCGCAACAGAATTCATCGGCATGCTGCTTGCGCGCCGATCTCACACTTGTCAGCGTCGATCACGGATGTCAGTCGATCTGGCCGGGTTTCGACATACGGGCGTGATCCGGACTGACAGGTGTATCGGCGGGACGTGCACCGGCTCAGCGCGCGAGCAAGATGCTGGTCGGCGCCGGCGCCGACGTGCGGTGCCGGATGCCGCGGGGCGCGCCCATGCGATCGTCGAGGTCGAGCACGCTGATCTCATTCGAGCGCTGTCCGGCGACGAGAAGCGAGCCATCGTGGACGAGGTGGTGGCGGGGCCAGTCCACCCCTGACTCGGCGAGCGCGAGCGGGTCGACCGTCTCGCCGGCGCCGCGCACGCGAAGGGCGGCGATCGTGTTACTGCCCCGCAGCGCGGTGTACAGGGTCTCGCCGTCTCTGGAGAGGGCGAGCTCTGCGGGGAAGTCGGTGCCGATCTCGGCCGCCGGAGTCACCGTGGTCGCTGCGGCGAGCGCCCAGCGGCCGTCCGGCTGCACGGCGAGCGTGAAGATCTCGCAGGAGTACTCGGTCACCACGTGCAGGTGCCCGCTCGGGTGGACGACCATGTGCCGAGGACCGGTGCCCATCGGCAGCACGATCTCGTGATCCAGCGTCAGCCTGCCCTGCGTCGGGCGCCAGATGCGCACGAGATCGAACCCGAGATCGGAGGTCGCTATGCGTCCGTCCGGCAGGAAGGCCGCGGCGTGCGCACGGGATGAACGAGCCGGCTGCTCATCCTCTTCGACCGCCGCTTCGGGCTCCGGCGGCGCAGGAATGTTGAACCCGAGCACGTCGTCGAACAGCAGCAGCCCCGAACGCGGCGGCTCCACGACGGCGGCAGGAGGCTCCTCGAACGTCATCGAACCGCTGCGCAGCATTGCCGCGGCGATCTCCTGCGCGGAGGGCTGCGCAGCGTCGTCTCCTGCGGCATCCTGCGCAGCATCCGGGTCAAAAGGATCGAGCGCACGAGCCGCGATCGTCGGCTTCACGAGCGGCCCGTCCGCGGAGAGGTCGATGCGCACGACCCGGCCGTCGCCGTAGCAACTGGCGATCAGATACGAACCGCTCGGGGCGACCGCGAGGTGGCAGACGGAATCGCCCGCCGCGACCGGGCGGCCCATCGGCGCAAGAGCCGACTGGCCGGTGCGGACGAACGCCTGCACCGTACCGTCGCTCTCGAGCGCCGCGTAGACGACGTCGAGAGACGGATGCCGCGCAAGCCAGGAAGGAGACGCAGTCCGTGTCACGGCGCCACGGTAGGCGAGCGTGCCGGGCTCGCGCCCCTCGTCCCCCTCGAGCAGGCCGATGCCGGTGGCATCCCCACCCATGTCGGCGCCGTATCCGCCGACCCAGAACTGCGTCACGCCTGTCTCCTCGCCCCGGCAGGTGTCGCCTCGCGCCGCTTCCACCGCGATTCAGCGGCCACAAGCGCCACCTCCCACGCCGGCGTCACGCTCAATCGAGCAGGTCGTGGCGCACGATCACCTGATCGCGTTCAGGGCCGACGCCGATCACCGAGATGCGCGTCTTGCTCATCTTCTCGAGCGCGAGCACGTACTCCTGCGCGGTCTGCGGCAGGTCCTCGAACGTGCGGGCGGTGGAGATGTCTTCGCTCCAGCCGGGGAACTCCTCGTAGATCGGCTTCGCGTGGTGGAAGTCGGTCTGGTTCACCGGCACGTCGTCGAACCGCTCGCCGTCGACGTCGTACGCGACGCAGACCGGGATCTTCTCGAGCCCGGTGAGGATGTCGAGCTTGGTGAGCACGAGGTCGGTGATGCCGTTGATGCGCGTCGCGTAGCGCGTGATCGGCGCGTCGTACCAGCCGACGCGGCGTGGCCGGCCGGTGGTGGTGCCGAACTCGAAGCCGGCGGAGCGCAGCCAGTCGCCCTTGTCGTCGAACAGCTCGGTCGGGAACGGACCCGATCCGACGCGCGTCGTGTATGCCTTGACGATTCCGACGATGCGGTCGAGGCGCCCAGGTCCGACTCCGGATCCGGATGCTGCGCCCGCCGCCGTCGCGGTCGACGACGTGACGAACGGGTACGTGCCGTGGTCGATGTCGAGCATCGTCGCCTGGCCACCCTCGAACACCACGACCTCGCCGTTCTCGAGCGCCTCGTCGATCAGGTGTCCGGTATCGGCGACCATCGGTCGCAGCCGCTCCGCGTAGGAGAGCAATTCGTCGACGATCTCGTCGATCGTCACCGCACGGCGGTTGAAGACCTTCACCAGCAGGTGGTTCTTCTGATCGAGCGCGCCCTCGACCTTCTGGCGCAGGATGTTCTCGTCGAAGAGATCCTGCACGCGGATGCCCACGCGATTGATCTTGTCGGCGTAGGCAGGGCCGATGCCGCGCCCTGTCGTGCCGATGTTTCGCTTTCCGAGGAAGCGCTCGGTCACCTTGTCGAGCGTGCGGTGGAACTGCGTGATGAGGTGCGCGTTCGCACTCACCCGGAGCTTCGAGACGTCGATGCCGCGGGCGGAGAGAGCGGTGAGCTCGTCGAAGAGCACTTCGGGATCGATGACGACGCCGTTGCCGATCACCGGAGTGACACCGGGCGACAGGATGCCGGAGGGCAGCAGGTGCAGCGCGTACTTCTCATTGCCGACCACGACGGTGTGCCCGGCGTTGTTGCCGCCGTTGAACTTCACCACCCAGTCGGTCCGGTCGCCGAGCAGGTCGGTCGCCTTGCCCTTGCCCTCGTCGCCCCACTGGACGCCGACGATCACGATTCCTGGCATGGGTAACCCCCTGGGTCTTCTGCCGCGTAGCTGCGCCCGATCGGGCTTCTCCATCCTACCGAAGGGGTGTGCGGATGCCGTCGCCCCCGAGTTCTGAACGGAAGCGCAACACCTCGTAGGTTGTGGTTATTCACACTCACGGCCTGAAGGGTTGCGCTTCCTTGACCGCACATTACCGTCATCTGACTCTTGAAGACCGGATCGAGATCGAGCGGCTGCTCGAGAAGGGCACCAGCCTGGCGGAGATCGCCCGCCAGATCGGCGTGCACCGCTCCACCATCAGCCGGGAACGCCGCCGCGGATCGTGGCAGCCCGAACATGATCACGCGAACCTGCGCCCGTACCTGCGCAACCGACTCGATACCCGCGGCCCGCACGAGCGGCTATATCTGGGCGGGCAGGCGCAGCTGCACGCCGATACCCGCACGGCGCGTTCGCACCAGCCGTACCGGATGCTCCACGACCAGCTCGTGGATTGGGTGATCTCCGCACTTCGGCGCGGGTGGACCCCGGCGGAGATCTCCGGGCGGCTGCCGCTCGAGTTCCCCGACGATGCACGGATGCGCGTCGGAGTCGAGACGCTCTACGCATGGATCTACGCCCCCGAGCAGAAGCACCGACAGCTCTGGCAGTACCTGCCTCGCGGGCAGCGCAAGCGCCGCCGCCGACAGGGCCGGCGGGTGCATTCCGAGCGGATCAAGTGGCGCACCTCGATCCACGAGCGCCCCGCCCTGGTCGAGGACCGTATCGAGTTCGGGCACTGGGAATCCGACAGCGTCCTCGGTCTGCGCGGCACCGGTGGGCTGCACACCACCGTGGAACGCCGCGCCCGGTACCTGCAGGCCGTGAAGATCCCCGCCATCGCCGCCGCGCCCACCATCGACGCGCAGCTGAGCGTGTACTCGCCGCTACCCGCCCACGCCGTCCGCTCCGTGACGGCGGACAATGGGTCCGAGTTCGCGTTCCACTACCAACTCGCCGACGCCCTCGCCATCCCGACCTACTTCGCCGACCCGTACTCGGCATGGCAGCGGGGCACGAACGAGCACTTCAACGGCCGCATCCGCAAATACCTCCCGAAAGGCACCAGCTTCGAAGACCTCACCCAAACAGACCTCGACGAGATCGTCACCGAGATCAACAACCGACCCCGCCGAGTCCTCGGCTGGGCAACCCCCGCCGAGATCTTCAACGAACTATGCTCAAGCCAAGCCACACCACGTTGCACCTCGAACTAGAACCCGGGGGCCTGCTCGGCGTTCTCGTCACACGGATGCGGCGACGCGCGGCGCGGTGAGCGTGATCGATGTTTTCCGCACGCATCTCTGCGACGCTCTTCGCGTGACGTGACGCGCTCGCTACAGTGATCGCGGAGGAATCATGAACAAGTGGTGGCCATACGCCCGTCTCGCAGCGGCCGTGCTCGGGCTCGCGGCGATCATCCGCCAGTTCTCGCTCGCGGTCGGGAATGCCCTCGCCGCTGAGACGCCATGGGCGAGTCACATACCGACCGTGGTGGCGAACTTCTTCAGCTATTTCACGATCCTGTCGAACCTCATCGCCGCTGTCGTGCTGATCATCGCGGCGATCTGGATGCTGCGCACGAGGCACAGCATGGCACCGGAGCCCGCGTGGCTGGCGACGCTGCTGCTGTGCGCGAGCACCTACATGATCGTGACGGGCATCGTCTACAACCTGCTGCTGCGCAACATCGCGATCGCCGGTATCTCGGATGTCTGGACCAACGAGACGCTGCACGTGATCATCCCGCTGTTCCTGCTCGCCGACGTGCTGTTCGCGCCGCGGCGCCGTGCACTGCCGTGGGTAGCCATGCTGACCGCCGCCGCCTTCCCCATCGTCTGGGCGGTGTACACGCTGATCAGGGCGAACTTCATCATCGGCCCCGCCCATGGCAACCACTACTGGTATCCGTACCCTTTCCTGGATCCGAACATCCAGGGCGGTTACGGCGGTGTGGTCGGCTACATCATCGGGATCGCCGCCGCGATCATCGGCGTGGCGGCCCTCGTCATCTGGATGGGACGCCGCCGCGGCATCCGCTCCCGCGGAGTGCGCGACCCGATCAGCGAGTCACGCGCGGTATAGAGCGCGCCGCCCTCGTGCGAGAACCCTTCGAGTGAGAAGCCCTCGAGGGAGAAGCCCTCGAGGGAGAAGCCCTCGAGGGAGAAGCTCTCGTGTGATCGATAGGGTGTGAGTGTGGATGGATCTGTGCCGACGCCCGTGGTGAGTGCCCGGCGTCGCGATAATCGGATCTACGCAGCCGAGGTCGCTCTGCCTGCCGCGCAGCCGGTGCAGGGCGCCCGCGCATCGACGTCGGCATCCGCTGGAAGACGGCGGATCGCTCCGTGGCTGCTCGTGAGCATCGCGGCCCTGGTGATCGTAGGCGTGATCACCGCGGGGGCGCTCTCGCTGGGTCTGCGCGACGACACCGCGCTCACGGCATCCGGCGCTGAGGCGATCTCGGGGCGCGATGCGATGAGCGCGCAGTGCGTGCCGCTCGCACTCAGTGAGAGCGGTGAGCGGAGCGACCGGTGCAGCGCGATGTCAGACCGCGATGAGGTCTCTCAGCAGGCACCCTATGCACCGGCCGTTGAGACCGTCGACGACCAGGACGTCGACTCCGTAGAGGGCCCGCCGGGGAGTCCGCCTGCACTGCGCGGCACGACGCCCGACGCTCCCGGCTCGTCGAATCCGTCCACCGCGACACCGGGCGCAGACACTCCCGGCGTTCCCGCCGCGCCCGGCCCGGTACCAGCACCGGCACCAGCCGCGCCCGCACCAGCGCCTGGACCCGCCCCGGCCCCGGCCCCGCAGTCTCTCGCTTTCACGGGCATCAGCGAGAACCACGTGATCGGACTGCTCGGCATCAGGATCCTGTCCAGCTACACGCTCTCACTGTCAGGACAGCCGGGTGCGACAGCATCCGCCTCCTACGGCGCCTCCCGCGCCGGTTCGGTGACATTCGATTCCGGCGGCCGGGCGAGCATCTCCCTGGGCGGAGCGCTTCTCAGCGCGGGCCTCGACAATCCGATGATTCGCGTCGCCTACAGCGATGGCACTGCGGGATCCGCTATCCAGGCCCCGCGCGACTCGATCTGAGCTCAGACCGGCACGACATCGCGGTCGACGAAATCCATGATCGTCTTCGTGAACAGCTCCGGGTCCTGGATGCTCCACACATGACGCATCCCCGGTGCCGTCCAGGTGCGCGTCTGCGGCATCGCCGCCGCGAGCGCCGGAAACGCCGCAGCCACGCTCCCGGATTCCCTCCCGCCGGCGATCGCGAGGATCGGACCGGTGTATCCGGAGCGGCCATCGGGCATCGAACCGTCGAAGATCTCGCGGTACATCCGCGTCGCGGCATCCTTGTCGACGCCCATCCCGTCGGAGACGAACAGCTCACGTGTGTCGGCCGGAATACGGAACATCGCCGCCTGCATGCTCCAGAACCAGCGCTTGTGCCACGAACGCAACTGCAGCTCCGCCAGCCGACGCTCGACTCCGCCCACCCCGGTCATCGCCGCGCCGGTCACCATGCAGGAGCGGACGACATCCGGATGCCGCATGGCAAGATGCACGCCGATCACGCCGCCCATCGACAGGCCGACGACGTGCGCTCTGCCGCCGATCGCCCGCTCGCGGATGATCGCAGCGAGGTCGTCGGCTGCGCCGCCGAGCCCCGGCCAACGCTCCCCTGACCGCGAGCCGAAGGCCACGACATCCGGGGTGATCACATGACGACCGGCGAGACCGTCGACCTGCGGCTCCCACATCCAGTTGCCGACATTGCCCCCGTGCAGCAGGATGATCGACTCGCCAGTGCGCGGGCCGTGCTCTATCGCGTATCTCTCGGTCATGGCATTTCCTTCTTCACTGAGATCCGCACATCCGCGAGCCACGAGAGCTCGGCTTCTGCCGCTCGCAGCCCCGCGTCGAGGGTCGCTGTGCGCAGCACGGCACCGAGTCCTTGCGTCGCTCTCGGGATCTCGGCGAGCTGCTCGCGTTCGGCACGGACGGCATCTGCCCGTTCGTCGAGCAGCGCGAGTACGCCCTCGACGCCGAGCGACTCGGCGAAGAAGAGCCGGGCCAGGAACGGCTCCTTGGGCAAGGGCGCCTCGACCGGTGAGTGCAACCAGGCACGCAGCTCTGCGCGTCCGGCATCGGTCAGCTCATGCACGCGGCGATCGGGGCGTCCGGTCTGGACGATCAGCTCGGTCGCCACGGCGCCGTCGGTCTCGAGCCGGTCGATGGTGCGATAGATCTGCGATTGGTCGGCGTGCCAGAAGTGCGCAACGGACCCGGCGAATGCCCGGCCGAGGTCGTAGCCGCTCTGGGGTGCGATGTCGAGGAGGCCGAGAATGGCGTGACGCAGTTGCATGACATTAGTAGACCACACATATATAGGACGATACAAGTATTTGTTCGGGATTCACCGAGATGGGGATCTCTGCCCTTGCTCTCGGGCTGTCCGAGTCGGATGCTGCGATTACGCTGGTCTGCGGGGGAGATCGGAGCACCGTTCCCCCGCGCATGCGAGGAGACAGTGATGACCGAGTCGAACGCCGCTTCCGGGGCAGCCTCCCCACCTCCGCCCCCGCGGCCACCCGCGCCCGCGGCGGCTCCCTCACCTCAGCCGTCCGCACCGCCGGCGCCGTCCGCTCAGCGCGCCACTCCCGCAGCCGGCCCGGACTCCACGCCGACCGACGCGGAGATGACCCGCGCCGCGAACGTGCTGAAGGTCGTCTCCGACGCATACTCCGCGAAGATGGTCGGCCAGGAGCGACTGCGCACGAGCCTGTTGGTCTCGCTCATCGCCGGCGGCCACATCCTGCTCGAGTCGGTGCCCGGCCTCGCCAAGACGACCGCGGCATCCACCCTCGCCGACACCGTGAAGGCCAGCTTCAAACGCATCCAGTGCACACCCGACCTGCTCCCCAGCGATATCACCGGCAACCAGATCTACGACGCGGCGACCGGGTCGTTCCGCACAGTGCTGGGTCCGGTGCACGCGAACTTCGTACTGCTCGACGAGATCAACCGCTCCAGCGCCAAGACGCAGTCCGCCATGCTCGAGGCGATGCAGGAGCACCAGACGACGATCGGCGGCGAAGTGCACCACCTGCCCAAGCCGTTCCTCGTGATCGCGACGCAGAACCCGATCGAGCAGGAGGGTACCTACGAGCTCCCAGAGGCGCAGATGGACCGCTTCCTGCTCAAGGAGATCGTCGAGTACCCGAGCCCCTCCGACGAGTTCGAGATCCTGCGGCGCATCGACTCCGGCGTGCTCGACCCCGACCGGCACGTCGCCAGTGCCGTGTCGCTGGAAGACGTGCAGCTGCTGCAGGATGTCGCGAGTCGCATCTACGTCGACGCCGCGATCCGCAACTACATCGTCTCGATCGCCTACGTGACCCGAAACCCCGGCCCGTACATCGGCGAGGATCGCGCGCGCTACATCAAGTACGGCGCGAGCCCCCGTGCGAGCATCGCGTTCCTGCAGGCATCCCGCGCGCTGGCCCTGCTGAACGGCCGCTCGCACGTGCTCCCGGAAGACATCCGCACCCTCCGCCACGTCATCCTCCGCCACCGCGTGCTGCTCACGTTCGAGGCGGATGCCGAGGGCATCCGCAGCGAGGAGATCATCGACCAGATCTTCGCCGCCGTGCCGACGCCGTAGTCGCTGCTGATGGCCAGCCTGATCACACAGGTGAAGAGCAAGCTCTTCATCCACTCGTCGCAGAAGTCGATGCACGCGCTCGACGGCGCCTACGCGTCGCTGCTGCACGGGCGCAGCCTCGACTTCGAGGACCTGCGCAAGTACGAGTACGGCGATCAGGTGCGCGACATCGACTGGCGCGCCACCGCACGCCTGGGCACTCCACTCGTGAAGCGGCACCGCGCGAACCGGATGCACACCGTGCTGTTCGTCGTCGACACCGGGCGCTCGATGACGGCGCTCGCCCACGATGAGAAGCCCAAGAAGGACCTCGCGATCCTCGCCACCGGGGCTCTCGGCATCCTCGCCCTGCGCCATGGTGACGACTTCAGCATCGTCCACGGCGATGCGGAGCGCGTGCGCCGGCGGGCACCAGGGCGAAGCGAGGGCGCCCTCGAGCACGCCCTCCGCACGATCGACCAGGCGACCACCGAGGGCCGCGCGCCCAGCGATCGCGATGCTCTTCTCGCCTATGTCGCGCGCACGATCGCGCGCCGCTGCATCGTCGTGATCATCACCGACGACGCGCCGATCACCGATGACACCGAGCGGATGCTGCGCCGCCTGCGAGTGCAGCACGACGTGCTGTGGGTCACGCTCCGCGACGCGGACCCCGTGCTGCCCTTCGAGAGGCTCAGGGACCCGAGCTCACGGCAGCGCGCCGACGTGAACACCCGCTGGGCGGTTCCCGACTTCGTGCACGGCGACCGCGAGGTGCTCGGCGAACTCATCGCCCAGACGCAGGCGGAAACCGCGCGACTGAACGAGCTGCTCGATCGCCTCGAGATCAGCCACACCGCCCTCGAGACTCAGGATGACGCGGTGCCTCAGCTGCTGCGCATGCTGAACCGGAGGGCCGATGTCAGGAACTGACGAGCTCTACCCTCCCGCGCAGTACGGCTGGGGATGGATGCTGCTTGCGCTCGGCATCATCGCGCTGCTCATCCTCGGCGCATGGCTACTGCTCTTCCTCACGAAGCCTCGACGCGGCATGGTCCTGTACGGCGACACGCAGACATCGGTGCCGTTGACCGCCGATGTGCTCACGCAACTGCGGCAGGAGTATCACGAGCGCATCGCGCAGATCGAGGCGGACTACCGAGGCGGGTCGCTCACGGCCCGTCACGCCAATCTCGAACTCAGCCGCGTCGTGCGCACGTTCGTCAACGAGTACAGCGGCCTGGAAGCCCCGGTGCTCGCCCTCGACGATCTCATACGGCTCGGTGTGCCGCCGGCGCTGATCGATGCGCTGCAGCGGCACTACTACCCGAGCATCTTCCGCAAGGGGCCGGCGGTCGATCCGGTCGCCGGCGCAGAGGCCGCGCACAAGGTGGTCGGCTCATGGCACTAGCGAACTGGTGGGTCATCCCCATCGCGGTCGCCGTCATCGTGATCGCGATCGGCGTCGGACTTCTCATCGGCCTGCGCCGGAATACCCGCCACCGCGAACAGCAGAGCGCCCCAATCGCACGGGCGGAGCGGCTGCGCGCACTGCCGTCGTTCCAGCATGCGGTGCGGCGCCGCACCATCGCTCTGGTCGGCGTGCTCACTCTGGGAGTTCTCGCCAGCGTGGTCGGTGGGATCGTCGCAGCGCGGCCGATGTCTTCGGAAACGATCCAACCGGTCAACACCAGCCGCGACATCATGCTCTGCCTCGACGTCTCGGGGTCGATGAGTGAGGTCGATGTCGAGGTGCTCAGCGTTTTCGAGGAGCTGCTCGACGGGTTCGAGGGCGAGCGCATCGGCCTGACGATCTTCAACAGCTCACCCGTGCAGATCTTCCCGCTGACGGATGACTACGACTTCATCCGCACGCATCTGCAGAGCATCAGGGAGAGCTTCGACTACATGGAGGAGATCCCTGAGCACTGGATCGGCACGCTCAACGGACCAGGCGCTTCGCTGATCGGCGACGGTCTCGCATCGTGCGCCATGCGCTTCGATCACCAGGATGACGAGCGCTCCCGCTCGATCATCCTCGCCACCGACAACGAGGTGAACGGCGATTCGATCGTGACTCTCGAGGAGGCGTCGAACTATGCGGCATCCGCCGGTGTGCGCGTCTTCGCGCTCAACCCGGTGCAGGGCGTCGACACCGACATCAGTGCGGAACTCGTCGCGGCCGCCGAGGCGACCGGCGGCAAGGCATACGGCCTGCGCGACACCACGACCGTCTCCGACATCATCAAGGACGTGCAGGAGCAGGAGGCCACAGAGCTGCGCGGTCAGGCGCAGGTCGTGTGGACCGACAACCCGAACCCATGGATCGCCGTGCTGCTGGTCGCGGCACTCGGCTTCGTGGTGCTGCTGTGGAGGGTCAGACTGTGATCTTCCAACCCGTACTCAACATCTTCCTGCTGGTGCTGCTGTTCGCACCGGTCGCCTTCGTCGTCGTCTGGATGCTGGTGAAGGCGGTGCGTCCTCAGGCCGGTTCAGCGGATGCCGGCACCGGCGCCCCACCGGTCATCTGGGGACTGCGACTGCTGATGCTGCTGGCCTGCTTCATGATGCTGCTGCGCCCCGGCATTCCAGGAGGCGCGACCGAGACCCTCGCAACAGACACCGACATCCTCATCGTCGTCGACACCACCGCGAGCATCGTGGCGGAGGACTGGGACGGCGACGGTCAGAGGCTCGACGGCGTACGCGCCGACGTGCAGTCGATCGTCGACGAGTACCCGGGGGCGCGCTTCGCGCTGATCAGCTTCGACGCGGCCGCCGAGCTGCGGCTCCCGCTGACCACCGATGCCACGGCACTGATCTCCTCGCTCGAGGTTCTGCGTCCCGAGGTCACCGCGCAGTCGCGGGGCAGCTCGATCGGCATCGCGAGTGCCATGGTCGAGGAGACACTGGAGGCGGCAGCCGAGGCGTCGCCCGACCGCTCGCGGATGGTGTTCTACCTGGGCGACGGCGAGCAGACCGTCAGCACCGAACCCGAGTCGTTCTCGGCGAGTGCCGAGTTCACCGACGGTGGGGCGGTGCTCGGCTACGGCACGAGCGAGGGCGGCCCGATGAAGGTCACCTCCGGGAGCTTCGCGGCATCCGAAGAGGGCGGCGACTACATCGAGTATCAGGGCGAGCAGGCGATGTCGGTGATCGACGAGAGCAACCTGCAGACGATCGCCGACGACCTCGGCGTGCCGTACCAGCTGCGCTCCGCCGACGCCGACATCGAGCTCCCGGAAGCGCCGACCACGACCACGAACTACACCGACCCTTCGACAGGCTCAGGGATCGGGGGGTCGGTCGGCAATGTCATCGAGCTGTATTGGATCTTCGCCCTCGTGATGGTGCTGCTGCTGGGTGTCGAGATCGCCCGCGCCACGATCCTCATCGCACAGATGCGCGGCCTCGCCACCCGGCCCGAGCACCCTACCCCCGGGTCGTTGAGCAAGACGAAACGCGCCGCCCCCGGGTCGTTGAGCGAGCGAAGCGAGACGAAACGCGCTGAGCGAGCGCCAGCGAGTCGAAGCGTCCCCCCGCGTGACCAGCAGCCCGGAGGTGACGCATGACGGATGCACCTGCACAGTCCGGCGCACCGACGCAGGCGGATGCCGCGGCCGCTCTGCTCGCGGCGAACCGTCGACGCCGGCGCATCCGCCGCTGGGCCCTGATCGGGACCCTGCCCCTCACGATCGCGGCTCTGCTGTTCGTCGGCAAGCTGCTGAGCATGTACGCGTTCGCACACCAGGCGATCACGACCTATGTCGTCGCCGACTACGCGGGTTCGACGGCGGCGGCCGAGGGCCAGGAGTTCCTGAACTGGTTCGAGCCGTACAAGGCGCCGTACAACGTCGGCACCGCGCTGGCAGGATCCGAAGATCTCGACGGTGCTCGCGTGAAGCTCGAAGAGGCTCTGCCCCTGGCTCACGGCCTCGAGGTGTGCGCGGTGCGGGTGAACCTGGCGATCGTGATCGAACGCCAAGGCGATGCTGCGGTCAACGGGGGCGACGGACCCGGTGGGGCGGAGCTGTACGGCGAGGCGCTGCAGATCACGGCCGAGACGCCGGAGGAGTGCAACAGCGAAGAGGCCGATTCGCAGTCCCCCGATCCCGACCGCAGCATGAGCGACACCCTCGATGAACTCGGCGATCGGCTGCAGGAGAAGCAGCAGCAGGCCCAGGAGCAGCAGTCGCCGCCCCAGGAGGGCGACGGCGAAGAGCAGGAGCAGCCGCAGCAGCCCGACCAGGACAAGCTCGACGAGCTGCAGGACAAGCTCGATCAGGGCGCCGAGGAGCGCGAGCAGAACCAGGGCGACGAAGACGGCCCCGGCGGCGGGACGGACAAGCCATGGTAGAGCCCGAGAAGCAGCGCGCGCGTTACATCGCCGGCACCGAGGGCGCACCTCCCGTGCCGCCGCCCGGCGGCTATCACGGCGCCAAGCGCGTGCAGACCGCACCGCCTTCCGGCGCTCCGGTGATCAGCACGGCCGAGGCGACGCAGGATAAACAGCCGGCGAACGTGATCGGCTGGGTCGCTCTGGTCGCGGCGATCCTCTTCGCGGTCGTGCTGCTCGGCACGCTGCTGTCCGGCGGCACGGACGCGCTGTACGGCGTGACGATGCTGACGCTGCAGCTCGTCGTGCTCGCCGTCGTGATCGCTGCACTGTTCTCACGCCGCGGGCGGGTACTCGCGGCATCCGCTCTCATCGTCACCCTCATGCTCAACGTCGCGACCGTCGGTGCGATGAGCGCGCTGCAGACCTCGGCGTCAGGCAACTATGAAGGTGAGAAGACCGAGGAGCAGAAGCACGAGGAGGCGTACCCCGGGATCAAGGACACCTCCTCGAGCACGGTCCTCGCGCAGCCTTCGCTCGAGGAGGTGCGGGCGCAGAGCGAGGAGATGCTGGCCGAGATCCGCGATCGCCTGTCTACGCAGTTCGGCTACACGTGGACCGAGGCCGGTACCGAGAACCTCCGTCCGGAGCGCAACGGCTACGGCGGGGAGTCGATGCTGGTGCAGTACACGTCAGTGCCGTGGATGACGAACGAGCCCATCCAGGACTACGACCGCAAGGTCGCCGTGATGGACGTCATCGAAGAGGTCGTCACCGAGTACGGCATGTACGGTCTGTACTCGTTCAATGAGCCGTCGTCGGGGATGGACGACGCCATCCAGGAGAAGTTCTACGGCAGCGCCGATCCGCGTGAGCAGAACACGTGGGAGTACTACTCCGACAACTATCCGGATCCGCTGCGCTTCTACGCCGTGCTCTACGACCTCTCCAACGACCCCACCGGAGAGTTCGCCGGCGAGCGCGAGGCGCAGAGCGCCCGCACGGGCGAGCCTCTGGAGGGGCTGCAGATCTACTTCCTCGCGCCCCAGTTGCTCAGCGAGGCCGACCGGGAAGAGTTCGAGACACGGATGCAGGAGTACCCCGGGTCCTGAGCCGCGGCCCTTTCGGTGGCCGCCACCCGTAACTCGCACTCCACAGGTCGAGTACCAACGTGGTTCTCCACCGATCGTTCGTTAGTGCCTTTGGCTGTAGGCACCGACGACTTGAATCAGGGTATGGGCAATCTGGCCAGACAGTTACGTCATCAAAACATTGACGATTATGACGCGTAAACGATATGATGACGGTGTTCGGATCGCGCAGAGTGCGCGAAAGCACCGAATCCCGGACGCCGACATACTTCGACCAAGTCGCTATCGATTCCTCTGAGGAGTCCCCCAATGTCAAAGACCAGTCCACCTCGCATCCATGACACAGATATCGATGCATTCATCGACATCATCGGCACGGGAACGATGCGTGACGCAAGGCACCTCCGTGAGATCGCGGCAGCGCGTGATGCGGTCGGGACGGCAGATGCCCGACTTCGCTCCGCAGTTGCGGCGGCTCGTGAAGCCGGTGATTCATGGACCATGATCGGCGTCGCGTTGCGGACGTCCAAGCAGAATGCCTTCCGCAAGTACGGGAGGCAGTAGCCGAATGCTCGGTCTCACGCCCCCAGCGACAGCCCTGCGGCGAGCGCGAATCCGAGAACGGTGGCGAGGCCCGTCGACTCCTTCGCCTTGGACTGCGCGTCGGGCACCATCGAGTCGACGAGCATGACGAGCAGGGCTCCGGCAGCGAAGCCGCTGGCTCCGGCGCGGAACTCGGGGCTCACCGCATCCGCGAGTGCGTAGCCGGCGATCGTCGCGATCGCGCAGACGACGGCGACGCCTGCCCACAGCGACAGCACACGAGATCGCTTCATGCCGCCGTCGAGCAGGTCGGCGGCCGAGCCGATCGACTCGGGCAGGTTGGAGACGACGATCGCGATGACGAGGGCGACGCTGACACCTTCACCGGAGGCCAGTCCGATGCCGAGCACGAGTTGTTCCGGGATGCCGTCGAGCAGGGCGCCGACCGCGAGTGGGCCGCCGGCCGACCCCTGTGAAGCGGAGGCGCGGCGCTCGACGATGCGGTCGGCGACGTAGTAGCAGAGGGCACCGGCGGCGACGCCGACGACGAGCGGAATGGGACCGCCGAGGTTCAGCCCCTCCTCCCACAGCTCGAAGGCGATCGATGCCATCAGCGCTCCGGCGCCGAATCCGAGCACGATACCGAGCCATTTCGGCGGCCACTTGCGCAGCAGCGCGAGCACTGCGCCGATGAACAGCGGCGCGGCCGCCACCGCACCCCACAGCACCGCCTGGATCATGCGCACCTCCTCGAATCACCCTGGCACTGTCGCCCGCACCATTCCAATGGTATTCTGATGGCATGAAGGCAACCATGGATAAGGCAGGACGGATCGTGATCCCCGCAGCTCTGCGCGAGCGTCTTGGGATGATTCCCGGGCCAGTCGATCTGATCATGGACGGCACTGGTATCCGCATCGAGGTCGAGACGCACGACAACGTCGTCGAGAAGGACGGCCTGCTCGTCATCACCGGTGGCCCCACCCTGACCGATGATGACATTCGGGAACTGCGCCTTGGCAACCAGCGCTGAGATTCTGTTCGACACGAGTGCAGCGATCGCGCTGATGCTGAGGGATGATCCCCGCCACGACACCTTGCGTGAAATGACGCGCCATCTGACCCGCGGATTGGCCGGACATGCGTCGGCCGAGACGTATTCAGTGCTCACCAGGCTGCCAGGAGCATCCCGTGTGACAGCACCGAGGGCCGCGGAGATGATCCAGCGAGCCTTCCCGAATTCTGTCGCACTCGATTCCCACGTATCGGTCCGGGCCGTTTCGATTCTCGCCGAATCCGGTATCGCCGGCGGAGCCGTCTACGACGGGCTCGTCGCATTGGCCGCACGGGAGTCCGGAATCCGTCTGCTGTCCTGCGACCGACGCGCCGTTCCGACGTATCAGGCACTCGGAGTCGATGTGAAGCTCGTCTGACCTGCGAGCGGGCGATCGGCGCAGCATCCAGTCGCCCGAACGGGCGCCACGCCGCGCGCCGATAGAATGGACGCCATGTCCAAGGTCCTCCAGTCCCTGCCCGTCGGCGAGCGCGTCGGCATCGCCTTCTCCGGAGGACTCGACACCTCCGTCGCCGTCGCATGGATGCGCGACAAGGGCGCGATCCCCTGCACCTACACCGGCGACCTCGGCCAGCCCGACGAGGACGACATCGAGTCGATCCCCGGCCGCGCCCTCGAGTACGGCGCCGAGATTGCCCGCATCGTCGACGCGAAGACAGCTCTCGTCGAAGAGGGCTTCGTCGCGCTGCAGTGCGGCGCCTTCCACATCCGCTCCGGCGGCAAGACGTACTTCAACACCACTCCCCTCGGCCGCGCCGTCACGGGCACCATGCTCGTGCGCGCCATGAAGGAGGACGGCGTCGACATCTGGGGCGACGGCTCCACCTACAAGGGCAACGACATCGAGCGGTTCTACCGCTACGGACTGCTGGCCAACCCGCGCCTGCGCATCTACAAACCCTGGCTCGACGCCGACTTCGTCACCGAGCTCGGCGGACGCCAGGAGATGAGCGAATGGCTCGTCGAGCACGGCTTCCCGTACCGCGACGCCGCCGAGAAGGCGTACTCGACCGACGCCAACATCTGGGGCGCCACGCATGAGGCGAAGACCCTCGAGCACCTGAACGTCTCGCTCGAGACCGTCGACCCGATCATGTGCGTGAAGTTCTGGGACCAGTCGGTCGCGATCGAGACCGAAGACGTCACCGTCACGTTCGAGGCCGGCCGTCCGGTCGCCCTCAATGGCGTCGAGTACACCGATCCGGTCGCCCTGGTGAACGAGGCGAACACGATCGGCGGACGCCACGGCCTCGGCATGAGCGACCAGATCGAGAACCGCATCATCGAGGCCAAGTCACGCGGCATCTACGAGGCCCCGGCCATGGCGCTGCTCTTCATCGCCTACGAGCGCCTCGTCAACGGCATCCTGAACGAAGACACCCTCGCGACCTACCACGAGCAGGGCCGCCGCCTCGGCCGCCTCATGTACGAGGGACGCTGGCTCGAGCCGCAGTCGCTCATGCTGCGCGAGTCGATCCAGCGCTGGGTCGGCCTCACGATCTCCGGCACGGTCACGATCCGCCTGCGCCGCGGTGACGACTGGACGATCCTCGACACCGTCTCGCCGAACCTGTCATACGGCCCCGAGAAGCTGTCGATGGAGCGAGTCGGAGATGCCGCCTTCGGCCCCGTCGACCGCATCGGACAGCTCACCATGCGCAACCTCGACATCGCCGACTCGCGTTCGCGCCTCGAGCAGTACGCGAGCCTCGGCCTCGTCGGCGGCGCGACGGGCGAACTCGTCGGACGCGTCACCGCGGGCGAAGCATCCGAGATCACCGGCTCTGTCGAGCACGGCGACGACAAGCTGGCGGATGCCGTCGACACGGCGTCCGAGGGCGCGGCGTTCGACTCCGGCACCGACTGACACGTTTCTCAGGAGGGGGCGGATGCTGCGGCATCCGCCCCCTCCGTCGTCTCACGCGCCCGGCAGCGACGAACACGCACTCCAGAGACACCGATCTTGCACATAAGTGTGCAAGATTGTAAACTGGGTCGTATGACAGAACCTCGCGCACCCCGCCGCGACGCACAGGCCAACCGAGAGAGCATCCTGGTCGCCGCCCGCACCGCCCTCGCGCAGGACCCGAACGCATCAGTCGACCTGATCGCCCGTACTGCGGGACTCTCGCGTCGCGCGCTGTACGGACACTTCGACGACCGCTCAGCCCTGATCGCCGAGCTGATCCGCATCGGCGCGCAGCGCTTCAACGCGATCGCCGCGCAGTCGCTCGACGACGACACCCGCATCGCACTCGCCCAGCTCGCCTCCCGACTCTGGCACGAGGCCGCACACATCCAGACCGTCACCGCCATCGCACTCGACGATGCGCACGTTGCTGAGACGGGCACCGCGCTGGGGCCGCTGCGCCGAACCGTGTCGGAGCTCGTGGAGCGTGGGCGCCGCACCGGCACGATGCGCACCGATGTGCCCGGCGACGTACTCGCCCGACTCATCGAGGAGACCGCCCGTGCCGTCGTGCGCGTGGACCTGATCGGCCCGGATGCTGCGGCCACCGCCGTGCGCGCCGTACTGAGCATCGCCGGGCTCTCCTGGCGCGAAGCCGACGCACTGCTCGCCGCCCATCCAGAGATCGTCGCGGCAGAGGTCGACGCATGAGGATCACGCTTCACGAAGTGAGCAAGGGTCAGGCGCTGCCGACCACGAGTCTCGAGTTCCACACCGGCGCCGTGCGCTTCGCTCTCGCCGAGACGCAGCAGCGCCCCACCGTGCTCGGTCTGGTCGCCAGCGGCAGGATGACCCCAGCCACTGGTCGGGTGACAGTCGACGGCGACATCGACAACCGCCGCCTGCGCCGGGCGGTCGCCCTGGTGGATGCTCCGGACGTGAGCGACCCTCACGCAGACATCACCGTGGCCGGCGTCGTCGGCGAGGAGCTGATGTTCGCGGGCACAGGGGCGACGCCGATCCATGCCCGCCGCTGGCTCAGGCAGCTCGGCTACGCCGAACTCGCATCGGTGCCGATCGGAAACGTCGATCCGGCCGCGCGCGTGCGCATCATGTGCGAGCTCGCCGTGCTGCGCAAGGGCACCGAGGGGATCGTGCTCGTCTCGCCTGACCGCCACGGCGGCAGCCCTGACGGGTGGTGGCGCATCGCATCGGAGTTCGCCGACCGCGGCTACGCCATGCTCGTCATCATCGGCGGCTCAGCGGCCGTGGCACTCGAGCGGATGCACGAGCTGGAGGCGATCAACGCCTCGGGGCCGATTCCGCCCCTCATGCTGGAGCGACCCGAGACCGCCATGATCCCTGACAGCACCAACGAGGAAGGAGACGCGCGATGAAGGTCATCCCCATGATCGCCGCCGAGCTGCGGCGCCTCACCGCGAGCCGCATGGGCATCATCGCGCTGATCGCGCTCATGTGCGTGCCGATCCTCTACGGCGGCCTCTACCTCTGGGCCAATCAGGACCCGTACGCCAAGTTCTCCGAGGTGCCGGTCGCGCTGGTCGTGCAGGACGAGGGCGCCACCAGCACCGATGCCGACGGCACGGACGAAACCGTGAACTACGGCCAGAAAGTCGCCGAGAACCTCATCGAGGGCAATGCCTTCGATTGGCAGGAGATGAAGGCGGATGCCGCGGCTGACGCGCTGCACGACGGCACCGTCGACTTCACCGTGACGATCCCCTCCGACTTCTCCGCGGCGCTGACTTCAGCCTCGGGCACGGACCCCCACCAGGCCACGATCGAGCTCGAGACCAACGACGCCAACAACTACCTGGCCTCGTCCATGGGCACGCAGGCCGTGGAGAAGATCCGCAGCTCCGTCGCGAAGATGGTCGGAAGCGAGGCCGCAGAGCGTCTTCTCACCGGGCTCAGCGACGTGCGCGATTCGCTGTCCGACGCAGCCGACGGCGCCTCTCAACTCGCGGACGGTGCGGCGACGGCATCCGCCGGCAGCGCCACGCTCGCCGAAGGGACCGCACAGCTCGCAGACGGCACCGCACAGCTCGCGAGCGGAACGGCCCGACTCGCGAGCGGCGCCTCTCAGCTCGCAGACGGCGCGCAGCAGGTGAGCGACGGCAACCAGCAGATCGCCGATGTCGCCGATCAGGCAGGCGGCATCGTGCAGGATGCCGCAGACACCCTGCCGCAGATTCGTACCGATATCTCGGACACGCTCGCATCCCAGGGGTTGACGCAGGCGGAGATCGACACGGTCCTCGCCAAGCTCGATCCGCTCGGAGAGCGGCTGCAGCAGGGCAACGCGACGGTCCAGGATGCCGTGGGCAGGATCGACCAGCTCGCCGCGGGCGCGGCGACGCTCGCTTCGAGCGCACGCACACTGTCCGACGGCGCCGACACCGTGGCGACCGGCGCCGGCACGGCGGCTACCGGTGCTGCCGCGGCGAACGACGGCGCCGTCCGATTGCGCGACGGTCTCGCCACACTCGCCGATGGCACCGTCGAACTGCGCGACGGCCTGGCCAACGGGGTCGAGCAGATCCCGGCATCCACACCGGAGTTGCGCAAGGCCCAGGCGGACACGATCTCCGATCCGCTCCGCATCTCGAGCGACAAGGTCGCCTCTGCCGAGGACTACGGCGCGGGGCTCGCGCCGTTCTTCGCGGCGCTGGCGGCCTGGATCGGCATCTACGCGCTGTTCCTGATCGTGAAGCCGGTGTCTCGCCGTGCGGTGACCGCGCTGCACTCCCCCATCCGCATCACACTCGCCGGCTGGCTCACGCCCGCGGCCCTCGGGGCGCTGCAGATGGTGGGCCTGATGGGCATTCTGGCCATCACACTCGGCTTCCGCTTCGACAACGCGATCGGCACGCTCGGGGTCATGGTGCTCGCGTCAGCGACGTTCGCGGCGATCATCCTGGCGCTCAACGTCTGGCTGGGGTCGGTGGGTCAGTTCCTGGGGCTCGTGCTCATGGTGCTGCAACTGGTCACGGCGGGTGGCACGTTCCCGTGGCAGACGCTCCCCGCGCCTCTCGCGGCGCTGCACCATGTGCTGCCGCTCGGCTACGTCGTGGATGCGATGCGCCAGCTCATGTACGGCGGGAACTTCCAGCGTGCGTGGTGGGATCTGGCCGTGCTTGCGATGTGGCTGGTCGGCGCGCTGCTGCTCGCGATGATCGGCGTGACGCGCATGACGCATCGCCGCACGCTGCGCGATCTGCAGCCGAGCCTGATCGGGTGAGCGCAGTCGGGTGAGCTCGCGGAATGGCGATCGAGAGTGCGGATGCCGCGGCATCCGCACTCTTCCTCCACCGGCGCTGCCCACTGCGGCATCTGCCGCGCAGCGTGCTGAAACGCATCGATCGGGCTAGGCTTCCAGAGCGCGTCCCGAAACGCGCTCCTGGGAACGGTGAGACCGGATCCCGCCGACGACCCTGAAAGAACGCTCAATGACGATCGAACCTGTCGAACCGCCTGCACCCCGCCGTCTGGGAGTCAGGATCGGGCGCATCGCCTTCGGTGTCGTCGCCGGGCTGCTCGTGATCGCGGTCGCTGCGGCCTTCTTCGTGGTCTGGACGATCCAGCGGTCCTTCCCTCAGACGGCCGGCGAGATCGAACTCGATGGGCTGACCGCAGAGGTCACCGTGCAGCGCGACGACCTCGGCGTACCGACGATCACGGCCGACTCCTCGCACGACCTGTTCTATGCCCAGGGCTTCGTGCACGCGCAGGACCGCTTCTTCGAGATGGACTTCCGTCGGCACGTGACATCCGGCCGCGTCGCCGAGATGTTCGGCGAATCACAGGCCCCGACCGACATGTTCCTGCGCACCCTCGGCTGGCGCGATGTCGCCGAGCAGGAGGTCGAGGCGATGGACGAGACCACGCTCGCCTACTACCAGGCATACGCAGACGGCGTGAACGCCTACCTCGAAACGCGTGATGGTGCCGACCTCTCGCTGGAATATGCCGTTCTCGGCATACAGAACCCCGACTACGAGGTCGAGCCGTGGGAGCCCGCCGATTCAGTGGCGTGGCTCAAGGCGATGGCCTGGGACCTCCGCACCAACATCGAGGACGAGACCGAGCGCGCGCTGCTGATCGCCGAGGTCGGAGACCCCACGGCCCCGGCCGAGAGCGTGGAACTGCTCGAACAGCTCTACCCCGCATATCCGTTCGACGAGAACCCGGTGATCGTGCCCAAGCTCTCAACGGTGCCCGCGCTGGAAGCGGCAACGGATGCCGCGCCCGCCGCCTTCTCGACCGAAACAGGCACGACCGAGGATTCGCAGGTGCAGACCGCGGTGTCCACGATCGAATGGCAGGAGGCCGACAGCGTCGTCGCGGCGGCGAGCATGCTGATCGGAGATGTCGGCGAGGGCATCGGCTCGAACTCATGGGTCGTCTCCGGCGAGCTCACCGAGAGTGGGCTGCCTCTGCTGGCGAATGATCCGCACCTGGGGTCATCGCTGCCGTCTGTCTGGTACCAGGTGCAGCTGCGGTGCTCAGCGGTCACCGACGAATGCCCGTTCGACGTCGGAGGCTTCTCGTTCTCCGGCCTGCCTGGCATCGTGATCGGCCACAACGCACAGGTGGCCTGGGGCTTCACGAACCTCACGACCGACGTCGCCGACCTCTACATCGAGAAGGTCGACGGCGATGAGTACTGGCGCGACGGGGCACTGGTGCCCCTCGACGTGCGCGAGGAGACGGTCAAGGTGGCCGGCGGAGACGACATCGATCTGACGATCCGCTCGACAGTGCACGGTCCGATCATCTCCGGCCTCACCGACGACTTCACCGCCGTCGCCGACGGTCAGGTCGCGGCAGACGGCGACGCGCTCACCCAGGGAGAGACGGATGCGTCAGCGGCACTCTCGGGTGAGTACGCCGTGAGCCTGCGCTGGACGGCGCTGGATGCCGGCAGCACCGCGACCGCGATCTTCGCTCTCGCCACGGCTCAGGACTTCGACGACTTCCGGTATGCAGCATCGCTGTTCGATGTGCCGGCGCAGAACCTGATCTACGCCGACGTCGAGGGCAACATCGGATACCAGGCGCCCGGCCGCCTGCCGATCCGGGGCGCAGGCGACGGATGGCTCCCGCAGCCCGGGTGGGACAGCAGCTATGACTGGACCGGGTTCATC
The DNA here is from genome assembly GCF_000763375.1 of Microbacterium profundi. Lineage (NCBI taxonomy): Bacteria > Bacillati > Actinomycetota > Actinomycetes > Micrococcales > Microbacteriaceae > Microbacterium > Microbacterium profundi. The sequence goes on from NZ_JPSY01000001.1 coordinate 1,441,704, forward strand.
GATTTCGAGGAGCTGCCCGTCTCCTACAATCCGAGCTCGGGTTACATCGTCACGGCGAACAACGCGATCGTCACGGACGACTACGACCGCTTCCTCTCCCGCGACTGGGACTACGGCTACCGTGCGGCTCGGATCACCCACATGATCGAACGCCGCGCTGCGGCAGCACCGCTCACCGCGCAGGACATGCGCGACATCCAGAACGACAACGAGATGTGGATAGGCAAGAAGCTCGCGGCGATCATGGCCGACATCGAGGTGGAGGGCACCGGCCCGAAAGAAGCCGTCGCACTTCTGCGCACCTGGGACGCGCAGAACAACGCGGATTCAGCGGCGGCCGCCTACGCGAACGTGCTGTGGTCGAACCTGGTGCTGAACCTGTTCGAGCAGCGTGAGAAGCCGCTGCCGCACGACGGTCAGGCCCGCCTGTTCACGGTGGTCTCCGCACTGCTCGACGACCCGACCGACCCGCTCTGGAAGAACGAGAAGCTCGACGTCTCCGGCATGGAGGAGATGCTCGCCTTCTCCGCCGAACAGGCCTACACCGAGCTCGCCGGGCTGCAGGGCTCGGCCGTCTCGCGCTGGAACTGGGGCAGCCTGCACGCCATCACCCTGAAGAACGCGACCCTCGGCTCATCCGGAATCGCCCCGATCGAAGCACTGTTCAACCGCGGGCCCTATCCCGTCGGCGGCGGACCCTCTGTCGTCAATGCCACGGGCTGGGAGCTCGGTGAGGGATATGCGACGACCACTGTGCCATCCATGCGGATGGTGATCGACCTGTCCGACTTCGACGCTTCGACGTGGAATCAGCTGACCGGTGCTTCCGGACATGCGTTCCACCCGCACTACGTCGATCAGACCGAGAACTGGTCACGCGGCATCCAGACGCCGTGGGCGTTCACTGCGGATGCCGTGGATGAGGCGACCGTCGACACACTGGTGCTCCGGCCGAAGGGCTGAGCACCAGCGCGCTCAGACCTCTTCAGTGATCTCGATCGGTCCGATCGCGGGCGGCTCCACGTCGGCGGGAGTCTCGACCGTCTCGACATCGTCGTCCTTGCCGGTCAGCCGGTCGACGGCTTCGGCGAACTGCTGCTCGAGCGCGAGGAAAGCCGCAGCCACGTCGCCCGCGGCGAGCGCGTCGAGCAGCTGCCGATATGTGTCGGAGACAGAACGGCGCACGGTATAGCCACCCGGGTCGCTGAAGCTGGCGATACGGGTCTCGATCGCGAGCGTCGCCATGTACTGCGTCAGCCTGCGGCTGCCGGCCGAGTCGACGAGCTCCCGGTGGAACTCGATGTCCGCATCGCCGATGGCGCGAGCATCCGTCCCCTCGCTCACCGCGACCAGGGCATCGTACGCGCGCTCAAGCCTGTCCAGCACCGACGCGGCGCCGGACCTGATGATCAGGCGCACCGCCTGGCCCTCGATCGCGAGCCGTGCGTCGTACACGTCGGCGACGTGCTCAGGTCCGATCATGCTCACGCGCATGCCGCGGCCCGGGGACGCGGTGAGCAGCCCCTCCTGCACGAGTCGCTGCGTGGACTCCCGCAGCGGACTGCGGCTCACCCCCAACTGCGACGACATCTCGACCTCACCGATGGGGCTGCCCACCGGCAGCGCTCCGGTGAAGATGGCACTGCGCAATTCGGCGGTGATGAGGTCGACGGTCGACGGTCGAGCGACGCGCACCATCGAGATCGGCGAAACCGCGCGAGGGGTGTGTGAAGCCATGTGCATCCCTTCCAGCCGTCGCGCGAAACCGCGAACATCTCATTGTCGATCCTCCGCGTCATTCTGCGAAGTCGAGTCAGGATTCCTCAGTCTGCCTCATGATCACGTTTTTGTATACTTGTCGACAATCAGCGCGCCTGACTGTACATCCATCGACAGATTCCATAGTCTGGGGCACGGTCAACGGCGCCCGTGCAGAGCGCCCGGATACGGAACTCATACGGAACGCGAGGACATCATGACGAAGAGAACGACACGGATCGGCATCGCCACAGCCGCCGTCGGAACCCTGACGCTCGGCCTTCTCGCCGGGTGCTCAGCAGGGGGCGGCAACGACACCGAGGGCATGAACACGCTCGAGAAGGCGCAGGAAGAGGGCAAGATCACACTTGCGATCGCCTCCGAGCAGCCGTACTCGTGGGTGGAAGACGGCGAGCCGACCGGCGCGACCATCGCGATGCACGAGCAGATCTTCAAGAATCTCGGCATCGACGAGATCGAAGTCGAGGAAGTCGACTGGAACTCACTGATCCCGGGGCTCAACGCCGGCCGCTGGGATGCCGTGAGTGCCGGCATGTCGATCCTCCCTGAGCGCTGCGCAGAGGCCGCGTTCAGCGATCCCGAGATCATGTACACAACCACCCTCGTCGTCCCCAAGGGCAACCCCAAGAACCTCAGCGACCTCGACTCGGTCGCCGCGGCCGGCGACGTCACTCTCGCGGTGCAGTCCGGGGCGATCGAAGAGGGTTACGCGACCGATCTCGGCATCGCGAACACCGTGCCGGTCGACAGCGCCCAGGCCGGTATCGAGATCGTGCAGTCCGGTCGCGCCGACGCGTTCACCCTGACCGCGGTCTCGCTCAACTGGATGACAGAGGGCATGGATGACGTCGAGACCACCGAGGCCTTCGTGCAGGAGATCGACGGGGTCGAGCAGATCGGCGCCGGTGCCACGGTGTTCCGTCAGGACGACACCGAGCTGCTCGAGGCCTACAACGAGGAACTCGCCAAGATCACGGGCGACGAGACGAAGTACCTCGACCTGGTCGAGCCGTTCGGCTTCACCGCTGAGAACCTTCCCCCGGCCGACCTGACCACCGAGCAGCTCTGCTCCGGCGAGCTGGGCTGATCCGACTCCTGTGACTGAGAATTTCGAAGCGCTCTGGAGGGCGCTGCCCCAACTCTTCGACGGAGTGCTCATCACACTCCAGTTGACGGCAGGCGGCGCCCTCCTGGCGATCGTCGTCGCCATCGGCCTCGGGCTGCTGGCACGATTCGAGAACGTCCTGCTGCGCGGTTTCGCGCGCGTCGTCATCGAGCTGTTCCGCGGCACCTCGCTGCTCGTGCAGCTCTTCTTCTTCTTCTTCGTGCTGCCGCTGCCGCCCTTCGAGATCGAGATGCCCGCCGTCTTCACCGGCATCCTGGCCCTCGGCCTGAACTACGGCGCCTATGGTGCCGAGGTCGTGCGCGGCTCGATCAACTCGGTGCCGGCCGGCCAGTGGGAGGCGACCACGGCGCTGAGCCTTTCCCGCACGCACCGGATGTGGCGCGTGATCTTCCCGCAGGCCTGGGCGCTCATGCTCCCCTCTCTGAACAACCTGCTGATCCAGCTGCTGAAGGGCACTGCGGTCGTCTACCTGATCACGATCGTCGACCTCACAGCCGAGCTGAACAAGCTGCGCGTGCAGACCGACGTGTACTTCGCGTATGGTCTCGGTCTGCTCATCTACTTCGCGATCGCCTACCTGCTCACGCTGGGCATGAACGCGCTCGAGACGCGTGCCAAGCACCGTCTGGGGCAGGGCGGGAAGTGGCGTGACTCCATCACCACCACTCCGGTCCCCGACATGAAGGGGGCAGGTCAAGCCGCATGAACGACGACAACAGCTTCTGGAGCTGGGACCACGCCATCGCGGCGTTCCCCGACATCCTGGAGAAATTCCTCACGGTCACGCTGGTCGTGACGATCATCGGCAGCATCATCGCCGCCATCCTCGGGCTCGTGATCGCGCTCGGCCGCCGCACGGCACCGCGTCCTGTCGCCGCCGTCATCACTCTGCTGATGAACTTCGTGCGCATGACCCCGCTCGTGGTGCAGCTGCTCTTCGCGTACTACGTGTTCACGACTGTCCCGCCTCTCGTGCTCGGAACGATCATCATCGGTATCCACTACGCCACGTACATGGCCGAGGTCTACCGTGCCGGAATCGATGCGGTCCCTCCCGGCCAGTGGGAGGCGACGACGGCGCTGTCGATGTCACCCGGACGCACGTGGACAGCCGTGATCATCCCCCAGGCGCTGCGCTCCACACTGCCGGCCCTGGCCAACTACGTGATCTCCATGTTCAAGGACACTCCGTTCCTCATGGTCATCACCGTCGTCGAAATGGTGCGCCAGGCGCAGTTGTACGGCAGTAAGAACTTCCGCTTCGTCGAGGCGATCATCATCGCCGGACTCATCTATCTGGTCGCAAGCCTTCTGAGCTCGCTGCTGGCCAGGCGATTGGAGAAACGTCTTGAGTACACCACCGCTTGACACCCATACCGGTGCGATCACGCTCGATGACGGCGAGATGCCGGCGATCCTCTTCGACAAGGTCGAGAAGCGATTCGGCGACCACGTCGTGTTGCACGATCTCGACTTCACCGTTCGGCGCGGGGATCGAGTGACACTGATCGGCCCGAGCGGCTCGGGAAAGACGACCATCCTCCGCCTCGTCATGACGCTGGAGGAGGCGAACGACGGCTACATCCTGATCGACGGCAAGCCGCTCACGCACTACTCGCAGGGCGGCAAGCGGGTCGAGCTGAAGGAGAAGCACAAGAACGAGATGCGCAAGCGCATCGGCATGGTCTTCCAGCAGTTCAACCTGTTCCCGAACATGACGGTGATCGAGAACATCATCGAGGCACCCGTGCACGTGCTCGGTCTTTCCAAGAAGGAAGCGATCGAGCGAGGCCGCGCGCTGCTCGAAAAGGTCGGCCTTCCCGACAAGGAGAACGCTCACCCCACCCAGCTCTCCGGCGGTCAGCAGCAGCGCGTCGCGATCGCTCGGGCGCTGGCGATGGAGCCCGAGATCCTGCTGCTCGACGAGGTCACCAGTGCGCTCGACCCGGAAGTGGTCGGCGAGGTGCTGAACATCCTGCGCGATGTCGCCCGTGAGACCGACGTGACCATGCTGATCGTGACGCACGAGATGCAGTTCGCGCGCGACGTGTCCAACCGCGTGCTCATGTTCGACAGCGGACGCATCGTCGAAGAGGGCAAGCCGGAGGACATCTTCAGCAACCCACAGGAGCAGCGGACCAGGGACTTCCTCTCCGCCGTGCTCTGAGCTCCGGCTCGGCTGCGCGCGGCTCGGCTGCGCGCGGCTCGGCTGCGCGCGGCTCGGCTGCGCGCAGCTCAGGCGTCGACGACGGCGGCCGCACGCCGCGAGATCATCCAGATGCCGAAGGCTGCGGCGAGGAAGATCCCACCGAGCATCACCCAGCCGAGCAGGCCGAACGTGATCGCGGTCGCGTTCACGACGATCGGCGACGCGAGCGCGCCGAGCGAGAACCCCATGCCGAAAACGCCCTGATAGGCCCCGGCACGCACGGGATCGGCGAGCTCGAAGCTGAGCCCCCACGCTCCCGCCTGGGAGAGGATCTCGGCGAAGGTGTGGGTGACGGCGGCCACGATCAGCACGACGATCGCGACCCAGGCCGGCAGCCCTGCCGCGAGCGCATAGATCACGCAGGCCGCGGCCATCAGCCATCCGGCGATCATCGTCACCCTGCCCGCTATACGCACGTCGTGGGTGCCGCGCGACGCGCGCACTTGGAAGAGCACGACGAGCGAGGTGTTGACGATCAGCAGCAGCGCGACGACCCACTCGGGAGCGTTCGTCCGCTGGGTCACCCACAGCGGCATCCCGAGCTCGGCGACGCCGAACTGCATGCCGAACACCGCCGAGAGGAATGAGAGCAGCAGGTAGCGCGGGTCGCGCCATGGCGAACGGCGGCGCCAGTCCTTCGGTGCGGCGAGCGTGGCTTCGGCCGTGCCGTGGGTGTCGATGGATCCCGTCTCCGTGAGCACGGCGTCCACTTCGCGCACCGGCGCATCGACGGATGCCGGCAGTCGCAGCAGCGGCAATGCACCGAGCACGCCGATGACGCCGGCGATGACGATGACGATCCGGTACGCCTCGGCGGTTCCGAGAGCCAGTGCCACTGCGGCGATGCCCGAGCCGATCGCGATCGACAGATTCGTCACCGTGCGCAGCACGGCACGGGCATGCACCCGTCGTTCCGGTGCGAACCCTCTGGCGATAATCGCCGAACGCGCCGAATACCCGATCGTGTCGAAGAAGCCGGCGAGGCTCGCGATCACGAGGGCAGCTACGAAGGAGTCGGCGAAGGCGTAGGTCGCGAGCAGCAGCCCTCCGAGGGTCTCGAAGACGAACGCCAGTCGGCGCGCGCTCCATCGGTCGGCGAGCCATCCACCCAGGAACGAGGCGAGCACTCCGCAGGCGCTGGAGACGGCGAGCACCACTGCGGCCTCGCCGGCGCTCAACCCGATGATCAGGGTGAAGAACAGCACGGTGACAGTGAGGAAGACACCTCGGCCGATGCGCGACACAGCCGTCGCAGTGACGAGTGCGCGCAGCACCGGGTCGGAGAATGTCTGCGCCAGGCGGTCGCGCACGCGCGGTTTCACGGAGGCAGTCGGAGACGGGTCTTGCGAAGGCACATGCCAGTTTCACACAGGGCACGGACACAGCCTTCGCGCGTCGCTCACGGTCAGCATCCCTCGATAGGGTCGTTCCATGCCTTCCCGTCTTCTCGCTCCTGAGGGCGTGCCCGCATCCGTCATCGAGTTCGAGCACGGCGGCGCGACCCTCATCGCCGAGGACTTCGGCACCGGCGCGCGTCCGTACGTGCTCGTGCACGGGATCGGAATGGGCCGCAGCGTCTACCTCGACTTCATCGAGCGCCTGCCCGGACGCATCATCGCCCTCGACCTTCCCGGGTTCGGCGAGGCGCCCGAACCCGAGCGTACCCTCACCATGGCGCGCCACGCCGACCTGATCGCGGCGTTCCTGCGCAGCATCGGCGTGACGGATGCCGTCATCATCGGCCATTCGATGGGCAGCCAGATCGGCGCGGAGCTGGCGGCGCGGCATCCGAAGCTCGTCGACGGCCTGGTGCTCGCCGGCCCCACGGTGAACAGTGCGACGCGCAGCATCCGCGAACAGGCGACGTACCTGCTGCGCGACCTGATCGGCGAGCGCCCGATCGTGCTGCTGCGCGGTGCGCGCGAGTACCTGCGCGGCGGTCCGCATCTGATCCGGAAGATCCGCGCCACCGTGGTGCACGAACCCGAGAAGGCGTACGCCAGGGTGAAGTGCCCCGTGCTCGTGGTGCGCGGTGAGCGCGACCCCCTCGCTCCCGCGGTCTGGTGCCGCGAGATCGTCTCTCTCGTGCCCGGACGTGCCGAGATGAAGGAGATTCCCGACCACGGCCACGGCACACTTATCAGCGATGCGGCCCTCGCCGCCGACCTGATCTCGGAGTTCGCCCGCTCGCTGTGACTCGAGCGCGCCGCCGCTCAGCTCAGCGGTGGAGCTTGCGGCGGGAGGATCATGGTGTACCGGCGGACATAAGTCATCGGCAGGGCGATCGCTCCGACCAACACGCCGATCAGCCCGGGGACGACGAAGGCCACGCCCACCCAACGATCCAGCGCGTAGATCAGCACGAACCCGAGCACAGTGCCGATCACGCCGAGTACGGCGAAGACCCATCCGACGATCAGTGAGACACGGTACGAACGCTCACCGTGCTGGGTCGGTCGAACGCCGATCTTCTGTCCGACGTAGGGACTCCACCGGGTTCCGGTCCACCATCGGGTCACATAACCGGACACTGCGAACCAGCCCGCCCCGGCTCCTTCGACCTCGCCGGGGAGCGGGCGGATCGAAGGATCGAACACCGGCGGAGTCGACGGAGCGGGGCGCCTGGTCAGCTGGCGAGTGCGAAACCCTCCGATGAGCCAGAGTGCACCGACGACCAGGAACAACATCGGTGTGAAAGCGAAGAAGGGCTGCCCGTCGATGAACTGAGAGGTGCTGAACTGCGAGATGCTCAGCGCGATGAAGACGATCCCGAGTGCGAATCCGTTGCTTCCCGGTTCGATTGCGAAAGCATCCGGGCGTGGCCTGCCATCTCGAAGACGGTATGGCGTCCACACCGCACCATCCCACCACCGCACATCCGAAGTGCCCGCCACCGGGAACCAGCCCATCGGAGCGGCGGATGCTGCGTGCTGGATCGGCTGCGCCGCGGCCCACACCGACTCGCCCCCGCGCTGATGCACGGTCCATTGCGCACCGTCCCACCAGCGCTGCACGCCAGGCACCTCGGCGTCATACCAACCCGGCTGTGCGTTCACTCGTCCCCCTCCGTCGTCCGCGTTCCGGCCCACGATACTTCGGACTCGCCGCTCGGACTACCCGGCCCCCGGTGGGGTCTGCTTCGACTCGGCGAGCTCGTCGACGACGAGCCGCCGCTCCTCCGTCGTGCCGTTGCGATAGGCCTGGCGCCCCACCATATGCGCGGACAGCGGTGCGGTCGCGAACTGCATCAGCACGATGGGTGCGACGAGCGCGAGGCCGAGCAGGATGCCGCCGACCGAGCGCTGCGCGAGCGCGACGGCCAGGCAGATCAGGATCACTCCGAGCACCTGCGGCTTGGTCGCCGCGTGCAGGCGGGAGGGCACATCGCGGAAGTGCAGCAGCCCGACCGCGGCGGAGAGGCACAGCACCGCGCCGAGCAGGATCAACACCAGCACCGTCACGTCGATGACGGCATTCGGAATCTCGATGTCGAACACGTTCATGATGTCGTGTTGTCCCTTCGCGCCACATATCGAGCGACTGAGATCGATCCGAACACCCCGATGGCGGCGATGATGAGCATCACCGGAATGCTGCGTGTGTGCCCATTGATCGCCATCTCGGCGCCCAGTACACACATCACCTCGGTGAGGAGGACGTCGGATGCCACGGCGCGGTCGAGGATCGACGGACCGCGGATGATGCGGAATAGCGTCAGGATCGCAGCAACACTGAAGACAGCCATGATCACGATCATCAGGATGTTCATCGCCCACCTCCCGCGCGTTCATCGGCTCCCGCGCGCTCATCGGCTCCCGCGCGCTCGTCGGCCTTCAGGGCACGATACTGCGCTGGGCTGCCGAGCGCCCTCACGATCCGCTTCTCCCAGCGCAGGATCCCGTCGCGCTGCGCATCCGCGTCGGCTCGTGTGCGCACGCCGATGATGTGCAGGTAGAGCACCCGGCGATCGCGATCCGTCTCGACCACCAGCGACCCGGGGATCAGCGAAGACGTGACCGACACGTGCGTCATGATCAGGTCATCGGCGTACTTCAGCGGCACCGCGATGATCGCCGCACCCGGCTGGCGCCGGAAGTCGAACACCTGCACCGACACCGCGATCGCACCGCGGAGGACGGCGAACAGGAACTGCACCACGAACAGCGCGCCGTACCAGAGGTTGACGCGCCCCGAGAGTTCGATTGTCGGCAGACGGAAGACGCGGGTGACGAAGACGGCGACGACGAGTCCGGTGACGAACGAGAGCAGGGTGAACTGGTTCCACAGCAGCATCCAGAGCACGATGAGCCAGGCGAGGAACGGAAGCTGAAGCCAGACGTCGTGAAGACGATGACGCTGGGTCTCGGGACTCACGGGGCCACCTCCTCCTCCAACTGCACGAGGCTGACCGGCTGCAGCAGCGCGTCGCCGATGCGATCGCACAGCGCGTACAGCGGACCGGCGAAGATCGTCAGCAGCAGCGTCACGCCGACCATCCCCCCGGTCGCGAGCGTCATGATCCGAGGGATGCGGCGGCGCTCCTGCTGCTCGTCGGCGGCCGGCGCGCCTGCGAGGTACTCGATTCGTCCGTCAGTCTCGGCCGAGTCCTCCTCCTCGCGCCAGAACGACAGGTTCCAGGCGCGCATCAGTGCGTAGAGGGTGAGCAGTGAGGTGACGATGCCACCGAAGATCAGCACCATCATGATCGGAGTGCCGACGGATGCCGCGGCTTCGAAGAGCGCGAACTTGCCGATGAACCCGGAGAACGGCGGCAGACCGCCGAGGTTGATGGCCGGCACGAAGTAGAGCACGGCGAGCAGCGGCGCCGCCTTCAGCAGCCCCTTGACCCTGAGGATCGACGTGCTGCCGGCTCTGCGCTCTATGAGTCCGACGGCGAGGAACAGAGTCGTCTGCACGACGATGTGGTGAACGATGTAGTATACCGTCGCACCGATCGCCGCCGGTGTCGCGATCGCCAATCCGAAGATCATGTAGCCGACGTGGCTGACCAGCGTGAACGAGAGGATCCTCTTCAGCTCGGCCTGCGCCACGGCGCCGAGTACGCCGATGATCATGGTCGCGAGCGCGACGATCAGCAGCAGGGTGTCGATGCTGTTGTCGGCGAACAGCTGCGTCTCGGTGCGGATCAGCGCGTAGACGCCGACCTTGGTCAGCAATCCGGCGAACACCGCCGTGACGGGCGCTGGCGCTGTCGGATAGGAGTCCGGCAGCCAGAACGACACCGGGAAGATGGCCGCCTTGATGCCGAACGCGACCACGAGCATCAGGTGCAGCACGAGCTGCGTCTCCTGCGGGAGCTCTGCCATCCGCTCGGCGATCTGCGCCATGTTCACTGTGCCGAGGGCGCCGTAGATCATCGCGATCGAGGCGAGGAAGAGGATCGACGAGACGAGCGAGACGACGATGTAGACCGCTCCGGTGCGGATGCGCGATTCGGTGCTTCCGAGTGTGATGAGCACGTATGACGCCACGAGGAGGATCTCGAACCCGACGTACAGGTTGAACAGGTCACCGGCGATGAAGGCGTTGAAGATACCGGCCGCGAGGATCAGGTACGACGGGTTGAAGATCGAGATCGGCGTCTCATCCGACCCGTCTGCGGCGCCCTGGCCGATGGAGAAGAGCAGCACCGCGAGCAGCACGATGCTGGAGATCAGCACCAGCAGGGCGGCGAGCCGGTCGACGTAGAGCACGATGCCGAACGGCACCGGCCATCCGCCGACCGAGACGGCCAGCGGGGAGCCTCCGTCGACCGCGATGAGCAGCACGGCGGCGATGACGGCCACCGCCGCGAGCGCGGCGACGGTGACGAACACCTGCAGCCGAGGGCTGCGGCCGAACACCAGGGTGATCGCGGCGCCGAGGAGCGGGAGGGCGACGAGCAGGGGGACTAGGGCGTTCATGTGCGATTCCCCTCATCGTCGGAGGATGCGTCGGGCGCGTTCTCGTGCCCTTCGACGGGCTCAGGGCGCGAGCGCGGTACCCACGGCCGATCCATCGGGGCGTCGTCCTGGATCGATGCATGATCGCGCATGTGCAGCACGGTGATCGGCGAGGTGCGCACGTCCACGAAGTCGGTGGTGGCTTCTTCGTCGGCGACGTCGTCCTCGTCGTCCATGACGTCCTCGTCCTCATCTGTGCGGGCACGCAGAGCGAGGTCGGCCTCGTCGTCCTCCACCGTGTCGGCCTGGCCGAGCTGCCAGGAGCGGTAGATCAGAGCGAGCAGGAATGCCGAGACGGCGAAGGTGATGACGATCGCCGTGAGCGTGAGCGCCTGCGGGAGCGGATCGCTCAAGTCGCCCTCGGTGCCGAAGAACGGCGCGTTGCCCGGCACTCCCATGACTATGAGCAGCAGAAGGTTCGTGGCGTTTCCCAGCAGCAGGAATCCGATGAGCACGCGGGTCAGGCTGCGCTCGAGCATCGCGTAGACGCCGCAGGCGAAGAGCACCGCCATCACGATGATGAGGGTCAGCGAGACATCCATCAGACGCTCACCCCCCGCGACCGCATCTCCTGCGACTGCCTGTCGACCTCGGCACCGAGGCTGCGCAGCACATCGAGCACGAGCCCGATGACGACCAGGTAGACGCCCGCGTCGAAGATCGTCGATGTGACGAACTCCATGTGGCCGAGGCCGGGGATCTCCCACTCCCAGAACGAGCTCTTCAAAGGTGCGAGGTTGAAGAACAACGGGAGCACGGCGGTGCCGACGGCGAGGATGAGTCCGGCACCCAGCAGGCGACCGGCATCGGTCGGCGCGGCGGCACCGAGTTCCCAGCGTCCGCCGGCGATGTATCGCATGACGAGTGCCATGCCCGCGACGAGTCCGCCGGCGAAGCCCCCGCCCGGCCCGTTGTGCCCGGCGAAGAGCAGGTATATCGAGACGACGATGATCGTGTGGAACAGGATGCGGACGATCACCTCGAGCAGGATCGATCGGTTCTCGGGTTTCATCTGCTGGCCGCCGATGAGCCATGCCCGCGGGTTGCTGCGGTTCTCGGTGGTCTGGAAGCGGATGCCGTCGGTCGTCTCGACGAGCGGCGCGATGCGGGCCTTCCGCCTGATGCGCTGGGGCAACGACGGTCGCTGGGACAGCATGTCCGCGCGGTGGGTGACGAACACGAGGGATGCCACGCCGGTGGCGGCGAGTACGAGGACGGAGAGCTCGCCCATCGTGTCCCAGCCGCGCAGGTCGACGAGCGCGACGTTGACGACGTTCTTCCCGCGGCCCAGTTCGTAGGCGAGTTCGGGGAACGAGATCGAGATCGGGTCGGTTATGCGTGCCTGCGTCGCGACCACGGCGATGAAGGCCATCGTGACGCCGACAGCGATCGCCAGCACGGCGCGCGGAATGCGGGAGACAGAGGCGTTGTGCTCGCCCATGCGCGACGGCAGCCGGCGCAGCACGAGGGCGAAGGCGACCATCGTGACGGTCTCGACGAGGATCTGGGTGAGGGCGAGGTCGGGGGCACCGCTCGTGGCGAACAGCGAGACCATGCCGAGGCCGGTGACCGAGACGAGCACCACACCGGTGTAGCGCTTTCGCGCCTGCACCGCGAAGACGGCGGCGATCGCCATGATCGGCGCGACGGCGATCTGGGTCGGGGTGTGCCAGGCCGACAGATTCAGTTGATCGACGTCGCTGGCGAGCAGCGCCGTGGTCTCCGCGGCCACGAACACGATGAAGATCGTGCCGACGTAGACCGGCAGCGAACCGCGCTGCGTGAGGGTCGTTGTGATGACCGAGAGCCGGTCGACGCCGCGCATCACCACGAAGTAGACGTCGGCGGCCGTGAACTTCAGAAGACGCGCCTTGCGGTCCCAGCCTGTACGTCGCGTGAGCACGAACAGCCCGAATCCGAGCAGGACGGTGAGGACCGAGATGCCCAGCGCCGGCTCGAACCCGTGCCACAGTGCCAGGTGCCCAGGACCTTCGCTCGCCGTTCCGTCAGCGCTCAGGCCCGGCACGGCGGTCACCGCGTAGCCGTACAGTGCGGTGTCGAGCGCCGGGGCGCCGATGCCGAGGGCGATGGTCGCGCCGCCCAGGATCATCGGAGCCGACAGGAACCCCACCGGAGGGTCCGGCCATTCCGTGTCCGGAATGCGCGCGCCGATGACGTCGCGCTTCCTCCAGAACGCCCCCCATAGGAAGCGGACCCCATATGCCACAGTGAGCATGGAACCCAGGATCACGCCGATCAGGGCGACGAGTGCCCACGGCGAGCCGCCCAGCGCATCGTCGATCAGCCCGGTGAGCGCCGATTCCTTCGCCACGAAGCCGACGGTGGGGGCGATGCCCGCCATCGACGCGACGGAGATGAACGCGATCGTGGCCATGACCGGGGCCTGCCTGCCCACGCCGGACAGCTCGTCGATGTCGCGGGTGGAGAGTTGACGGTCGATGATGCCGACGATCAGGAACAGCGCCGACTTGAACAGCGCGTGCCCGACCACGAGCGCCAGACCGGCTAGTGCTGTCGCCTGCGTGCCGTAGCCGACCATGACGGTGAAGAAGCCGAGCTGGCTGACCGTGCCGAAGGCGAGGATGCGCTTGAGGTCGGTCTCACGCAGAGCCTGGATTCCACCGAGCAGCATCGTGAAGACGCCGAACGAGATCACGATCGGACGCCAGGGCTCGGAAAGCGCGAAGATCGGAGCGAACCTCGCGATGAGGTAGATGCCGGCCTTGACCATGGCAGCGGCGTGCAGATACGCGCTGACCGGCGTCGGCGCCGCCATCGCGCCGGGGAGCCAGAAGTGGAATGGGAAGATCGCCGACTTGCTGAGCGCGCCGATCAACAGCATCACGACCGCGGCGTTCACGAGCGGGCCGGTGGGGGCGAGCTCGAGCATCTCGGTGATGCTCGACGTGCCGGTGTCGACGACCAGCAGCACGACGCCGACGAACATCACGAGTCCGCCGAGCGTGGTGACCAGCAGCGCCTGCAGCGCGGCACGACGACTCACCGCGCGACGGCGGTAGTGGCCGATGAGCAGGTACGACAGGATGCTGGTGACTTCCCAGAACATCACGAGCATGACGAGGTCATCGGTGAGCACGAGCCCGTACATCGCACCGGCGAAGCCGAGCAGAACACCGGCGAACTGGCCGAGCTCACCCGCCTCGTCGTGGAAGTACCAGCGGCAGTAGAGCAGCACCAGAGCCCCGACACCGGTGACGATGAGAGTCAGCACCCAGCCCAGCACATCCATGCGCATCGACAGGTTCAGGCCGAGTTGAGGGATCCACTCCACGCTCTCGAACGGCACCGATTCGGTGTCGAGAACCTGCGGCGTCATCACCAGCGCCTGGACGAATGCCGCAGCGGGAATGAGAGCGCCGATCGCGAACGCTCGCGCCCCGAGCCAACGTACCAACGCGGGGAGAAGAAGAGCCCCGAGAAGGAACACGGCAAGGAGCAACAGCATAAGCGGCTCCTCAATGGCTCGTCGAGGCCTTGCGGCACAGGCGGGCGGGGGGTTTCTTCGAGTTTACCGGTTCATGCCCTCCATGGATTCTGCAAGTGCGGTCGGATCTCGCCTCTGCGGTCAGATGGTGGGGGCAGCGGTGGTCGTTCCGGCGCGGAATCGGCAGGTGAGATGCATCGATTCCGGCGACTCGCCGCGCAGCATCCGGGCCACCTGCTCCCCCGCCGCTCTGCCCTTCTCGACGGCTGGCTGCACCATGGTCGTGAGCATGTGCGGTCCGATGCCGTCGACGCGGATGCCGTCGAAGCCGGCGACGCTGAGATCATCCGGCACTCGAAGACCGAGGTCCTCCGCCGCGCGGATCACGCCCGCAGCCAGAAGGTCGCTCTGCGCGAGGATCGCGGTGGGACGGGCGGCAGGGTCGCTGAGCAGCGCCCGTCCCGCGATCACGCCGTCGTCGATCGAACTGCTGCCTGCCGAGACCGCGGGCAGATCGGGGTAGACGTCTCGCGCACCGGCCAGTCGCTCGATGGTGACGTCGATCGTCGCGCGTCCCAGTCGCTCGTCGGTGACCCGCCCGCGGATGCGATCGCTGTCCAACGGCAGCGTCACGGCGGCGACGCGCTCGTGTCCGAGACCCTGGATGTGCCTGGCCATCTCCGCCGCCGCCTCACGATTGTCGAGCGTGATCTGCGGGATCCCCTCCCCCGCGTCTCCCTCGATCACGACGACCGGCAGGCCCCGGGCCCGGACGATCTCCAGTGACGCGCGGGTTCTTCCGGAGCATCCGATGAGCACGACGGCGTCGACCGGTGCCGTCGCCAGCGCGGGGACCTCGCCCTCCCCCGGCTCGTCGCGCAGCAGGAGCACTCCCGCTCCGAGCGAGGCGAGGCCGTCGGTCAGCCCGTCCATCATCGGAATCGTCACGGGGTCCAGGAATGCGGTCCGCAGGTGCCCCTCGAGCACGACGGCGACGATGCCGCTGCGTCCGAGACGAAGCGATGCCGCGCGCGGGTCGGGACCCGCATATCCGAGATCGGCCGCTGCCGCCAGCACACGCTCTCGCGTCGCGTCCGAGACCCTCGTGCGGCCGCTGAAGACGACGGATGCCGTGGACGTCGACACGCCTGCAGCGTGCGCGACGTCTGCGAGCGTCGCGCGACGTGGCGCAGGTGCTGAGGACGACGTCATGATCCGAGGATAACTCGACCATTTCCGAAAATCGAATCGATTCGATACGCTCTCTGCATGGACCACGCCCTCACCCGTTCGCAGTACGTGCGTTGGCGGGGCGCAATCTTCGCGATCTTCCTCGCCAGCGGCGTCTCGATCGCGACCTGGGCGTCGCGCGTGCCCGACATCAAAATCGCCCTCGGCATCGACAACGCGCAGATCGGCCTGCTGCTGCTCGGCATGGGCATCGCGTCGATCCTCGGAATCTCCACGAGCCCGGCAGTGATGGCGCGCATCGGCGCGCGCCGGGGCATGCTGGCGCTGATGATCACCCTCGCGATCGGTCTCGTCCTGATCGGTGTCGGCACGACGGTGTTCGCGTCGTTCCCCGTGGTCATCATCGGCCTTGCGCTGTTCGGGTACGGCAACGGATGCCTCGACGTCATGATGAACGTCGAGGCGACCGCCATCGAGCAGGAGGCGGGCAAGACGATCCTGCCGCTGTTCCACGCGTTCTTCAGCTTCGGCACCGTCATCGGAGCCGGCCTCGGCTGGGTCGCCACCACCACGCACCTCACGGTCGCATTCCACGCGACGGTGGTCGCCGCGCTGATCTTCGTCGCAGCGTTCGTGTGCATCGCGAACGTGCCGAACCGTGACGCGACTCTCGACCCCGCCGAGTCCGGCGAGAAGCCGCATTGGCGCGAGCGCATGCACGTGGCATTGTCGGCATGGCGCGAGCCGCGCACCTACGCCCTCGGCGTCGTGATGCTCGGAATGGCCTTCGCCGAGGGCGGGGCCAACGACTGGCTCGCACTCGGCACGAGCGAAGACCACGGCGGCGGCGCGGCGATGGGCGCCGCAGCGCTGACGGTGTTCTCGGTGGCGATGACCACGGTGCGCATCTTCGGCGGTCCGCTCGTCGACCGCTTCGGCCGCGTGCTGGTGCTGCGCATCCTCGCGGTGGCGGCGACCGGCGGCATCCTGCTGTTCATCCTCGCGCCCACACTCCCCCTCGTCTTCGTCGGCGCGGCTCTGTGGGGCGTCGGCGCATCACTCGGCTTCCCGCTCGGCATGTCCGCGGCGGCCGACGACCCCGCCAAGGCTGCGGCGCGAGTGAGCGCAGCGGCCACGATCGGCTATGTCGCGTTCCTCGGCGGGCCGCCGATCCTCGGGCTGATCAGTGAGCACATCGGCCTGCTCAACACACTGTTCATCCTCGTCGCGCTGGTCGCGGCATCCGGATTCGCATCCGGCGCCGCCCGGCCGCTGAAGGCGAACGCCGAGCGCTCGACGACGAAGTAGGCTCGTCGAGTGCGTCTCGTCATCGCCCGCTGCGCCGTGGACTACTCCGGCCGGCTCAATGCCCACCTCCCCCTCGCCACGCGTCTGCTCGTGCACAAGGGGGACGGCAGTCTGCTCGTGCACTCCGACGGCGGCAGCTACAAGCCGCTGAACTGGATGAGCCCTCCCTGCACCCTCGTCACAGAGATCCCGGATGAGGAAGAGGCCGGCGCCGGCGTCATCGACGTGTGGCGCGTCACCCACAAGAAGACCGGCGACGCACTGCGCGTGCAGATCTATGAGGTGCTGCACGATTCCGCACACGAGCTCGGCATCGACCCCGGCCTGCAGAAGGACGGCGTCGAGGCCGATCTGCAGCGCCTGCTCGCCGAACAGGTCGAGCGGATCAGCGAGGGCGCGACCCTGGTTCGCCGCGAGTACCCGACAGCGATCGGCCCTGTCGATCTCATGGTGCGGGATGCTGCGGGCGCTGCCATCGCGGTGGAGATAAAGCGCCGCGGCGACATCGACGGCGTCGAGCAGCTCACCCGCTACCTCGAACTCCTCGGCCGCGATCCGCATCTCGCGCCCGTGCACGGTGTGTTCGCCGCCCAGGAGATCAAGCCCCAGGCGCGCGTGCTCGCCGAGGATCGCGGCATCCGCTGCCTGGTTCTCGACTACGACGACATGAAGGGCATCGAGTCCGGAGTCCCGCGGCTGTTCTGACGGCTCCGGAGCGATGTGGCGTACGGCCGACCCGGCGGCTGCCCATAGGCTTGAAGGATGCCTCACTCCCCTTACTCCTGCGTGCTCTGGGACGTCGACGGCACCATCGCCGATGCGACCCCCGGCATCTTCCCTCGTCTCATGGAAGTGCTCGCGTCGTTCGGCCAGCCCGCACCTGACCCGGCTTCGCTGCCGCGCTGGGTCGGACCGCCGATGTACGAGTCCTTCCAGAGCCTTGCGGGGCTGAGCGCGACCCAGGCCGAGGATGCTCTTGCGCGCTACCGCGCGCTCGCCGCCCGCGACGGCTATGCCGCGTCTGTCGACATCTACGACGGCATCCCCGATGTCATCCGCGCGGTCGCAGCCGCAGGCATCCCCCAGGCCACCGCGAGCACGAAGCCCGAGAATCAGGTCACCGCGATCCTCGAGCACAATGATCTGCTCGGCCTGTTCGCCGCCGTCTCCGGTGCGCGCAGCGGCACGGTCGGGCGCAGCGACAGCAAGTCGGATGTGGTCGGCTGGGCGCTGGAGCGGCTGCAGGCCGCGGGTGTCGACACCTCGAACCCGGTACTCGTCGGAGATCGCCACCACGATGTGGAGGGCGCGGCTGAGCACGGTGTGCCCGTCATCTTCGCCGAGTGGGGTTTCGGCGAGGCCTCAGAGGGCGACGGCGCGGTGTCCCGAGCTGCCGACGCGGACGCGCTCAGGGCCCTGCTTCTCACGTAGAGAGCACGTCGCTCCCCGCCGGGAGCGCGCTGTTGACGTGCGCCCGGCGGGGAGCGTCGTGTGTATCGGCCTCAGATGGGGCGGATGTTTTCGGCCTGCAGGCCCTTGGGGCCCTG
This sequence comes from Microbacterium profundi, assembly GCF_000763375.1. Lineage (NCBI taxonomy): Bacteria > Bacillati > Actinomycetota > Actinomycetes > Micrococcales > Microbacteriaceae > Microbacterium > Microbacterium profundi. Next base: position 1,460,293 of record NZ_JPSY01000001.1, read on the forward strand.
TGCAACCTCGAACTCGACGCGCTGGTTCTCGTCGAGTGAGCGGTAGCCGCTTGCTTCAATGGCGGAGTAGTGCGCGAAGACGTCAGCGCCGCCGTCATCGGGGGAGATGAAGCCGAAGCCCTTCTCCGAGTTGAACCACTTGACCGTGCCTTGGGTACTCATGTACTGCCGTTCTGCTGAAATGTGTGTCGACGCAGGGTGCCCCGACGATGCCCACAATATCTGTGCAGCGCCGGAGCGGAACAGCCCGAAGCAGAAGGTAACCCAAATGTTGCACGAGCGTCACACCGGGTGCACGCAGGGAAAAGGGCCGTCGAATAGTGCGGCCCTCACCGCGGGGGGAGCGGTGAGGGCCAAAGACGACCGGAGGGTGCGTCACGAAACACCCTAACCCCAAACCATGAATCTTGTCCCCCATTTGGGGGACAAATCTGAAAAACCGTGGGAGGATGACTCGATAGTGGCTCCCGCGGATGGATCATTGGGGACTGACCTACTCGAGTGGGCCCACTGCATGCGCTGATCGTCGGGCTTTGGGGAAAGCCGAGATCCGGATTCTGGGGAAGAAGGACGACGATCACCCCGTCCCGCGGGGACCGCAGGTTTCGGGACGGGATGGGATGCACAGCACGGAGTTCGCCTCCGGCATCTCATCCCGCTCGAACCGCGACTGACTCCAGCCCGAATCATGGGCTGACGCGCCATCCGCTCGCTCCTAACGTTCGCCGTCGCGCCCGTCAACCCCGTCGCCGAATCTTCCAGTCGGTGTGAGAGTCGCTCACACGGATCACCTGATCCCCGACGAAAGGAATGGATCGATGGGCATTGGAGACAAGGCGAAGCACACCGCCGAGGACATCGCCGGTCACTTCAAGGAGGGCGCCGGCAAGGCCACGGACAACGAGAAGCTCGAAGCCGAAGGCAGGGCCGAACAGGCCAAGGCCGATCTCAAGAAGGCCGGGGACAAGGCGAAGGACGCCTTCGAGAACTGAGCGTCAGAGCGGCGGGCGGCGACGTGGCCACCAGATCCGGTCACCGAGCACCCCGAACACCGCCGGCACGATCACGGTGCGCACGACCAGCGTGTCGATGATCACGCCGACCCCGACGATCAGCCCGAGCTGGCCCAGAGTCACCAGCGGCAGAACGCCGAGCGCCGCGAACACCGCTGCGAGCACGATCCCGGCGCTGGTGATGACGGCGCCGGTGTGCGAGACCGCCCGCACCATTCCTTCACGGGTGCCGTGGCTCTCGGCCTCGGCCCTGGCGCGATGCACGAGGAAGATCGTGTAGTCGATGCCCAGCGCGACGAGGAAGAGGAACGCCAGCAGTGGCACCTGCAGATCCAGCGCGTGCTGATCGAACAGAACCCGGCTCAACCAGGAGCCTGCGCCGATCGCCGCCGCTGCACTCGCGACGTTGATCAGCAGCAGCACCACCGGTGCGACCAGCGACCGCAGCAGCACGAGCAGCACGATGAAGCTCACCGCGAGCACGAGCGGGGCGATGAGCAGCAGATCCTGCTGGTTTCCGGCCCTGGCATCCAGATCCGTCGCCACTGCACCGCCGACGACGGCATCCGCACCCGGCACGTCGTGGACGATGTCACGCAGCTCGGTGACGAGGTCGAGGCTCTCGGGTGTTCCCGGCGCGTACTCGCCCGTCACCATGATCTTCGTCAGCGCGCCGTCGGTCGTCTCACCGATCGGGTTCGCACGCACCACGCCGTCGACATCGTCGACGCTGTCGAGCACGCTGTCGGCCTCTGCCGAGTTCGCGACGATGAAGATCGGCTGGGACTCCCCGGGCGGGAAGTGATCGCCGAGCACCTCGAGACCGGCCGCCGACTCGGACTGCACGCGGAACTTCTCGACCTGATCGAGCCCGACGGTCGTTCCCACGAGACCTGCGCCCATCACCGTCAGCACGAGAACACCGGCGCCGAGACTCAGCCACGGACGACGCATCACGCCGGTGGCGATGCCCTTCCACACCTTGCCGTGTTCCGCGTTCGTGCCGGGCTTCGGCACGAACGGCCAGAACACCCTGCGTCCGCACACCGCCAGGAGCGGCGGCAGAGCGAACAGCACCGCGGCGAGCGCGATCAGCAGACCGACGGCGGAGGAGATGCCGAGGCCGCGGGTGCCGGGGATCACGGCGAGCGCGAGCGTGAGCAGCGCGAGGACGACGGTGATGTTCGAGGCGAGAATGGCCGGCATCGTCTTGCGCCACGCGGTGCTCAATGCTGCACGGTGGTTCTCTTCGACGAACAGCTCCTCGCGGTAGCGGGAGATGAGCAGCAGCGCGTAGTTCGTGCCGGCACCGAAGACCAGCACGCTGATGATCCCCGAGTCGAACTGCAGGTCGAGCAGGTTGCCGACGGCGCCGGTGACCTTGCCGGCGAGCTGGTCGGCGAACGCGACGATCACCAGCGGGAGCAGCCAGAGGATGGGGGAGCGGTAGGTGACGATCAGCAGCACCGCGACGATGAGGATCGTGACGAGCAGCAGTGTGAAGTCTGCGCCGTCGAAGGAGCTCGTGACATCCGCGCCGAATGCCGGCCCTCCGGTGACCTGCAGCGTGAGGCCGGCGGGCGTGTTGTCGCCCACCTCGGTGCGCAGGTCCTTGATGATGTCGGCGGTCTCAGCGTTGTCGGCGCCGACCGTGATCGGCGCGACGATGACCGCGGCCGCGCCGTCATCGCTCACGGTCGGTGCAGAGGACTCCAGACCGGTGTGCGCGTCGAGCGCCGGCACGATGTCCTCCAGCGCGGTGATGTCTGCGAGGGAGAGGTCTGCGGCATCCGCTCGAGAGGCGACCACGAGCACCGACTGCTCATCCGCATTCGCGAACTCCTCCAGCAGCGCGCTCACCTGCGACGACTCGGAGTCCGGCGGTGCCGTCTCGTTTCCGGTCGGGCCGTCGATACGGCTGAAGAGCCCGAACAGGGCCACGAAGGTGAGGAGCACGATGCCGAGGGATATCCAGGCTCCCCGCCGGGATGTGAGCCGGTCGGGGAGGCGCGGGCGAGTAGCTGTCATGCATCCAGCCCATCAGCGAGGCCCGATCCCGACATCGCTCGAAAGGTTGATCATGCGCTCTGGACATCTCGCCCGCACGAGGCGTTGCGTCCAGCCAGTCAGCTGACGGCGTGGACGACACTGCCGACGAACACAGAGAGGATCGTGGTCCATCCGATGATCGCGACCGCCTGCCAGATCAGGACGCGGGCCTTGCTGACACCGGATGCCGCGAGCATCGTCGCCGTGAACTGCGTGGGGAGCAGGAGCGGGCCGAGCAGGCTGACGCCGGGGACGCCGTAGCGGTCGAGCGCACGACGGAACTTCACCTTGCGGGCGGCGCTGCGGCTGCCGTCGGCCTCGTCCTCTGCGTCGACAACGGTGACACTTCCCGTCGTCGCACCTCCGGCAGCGGCCAGACGCGCCTTGCGCGCGTGGTTGCGGCTGACGACCGCATTGCGGGCCCCGGAACTGAGCAGCACCAGCACCAGCACGCAGAGGAAGTTGCCGATGATGCCTGCGATCGCGGCGATCACCGGATGGATGCCGCCGATGATGCCGATGCTCGCCGCGCCCTCGCCCTCGATGAAGGGCACCGCGCCGGCCAGGGCGACGATGAGGGGCTGCACCAGTTCGGGCACCTGAGCGACCAGGTTCTGGAAGGTCTCGATGAGGTTCATGGGATGTTCCTGTCGTTGCGACTGCCCGGGCGTCTGCCCGGCTGAGACTCCAGTCCATCGGATCCGCGCGATGCGCAGAAGTGCCCCGCTGTCACCGCTTCCCGGGGTGTTCGCACGATCGATGGGTGACATGTGTCATGGCCGTAATGTGGACGACATGGTCCGTTCGTCCGCATCCGCTCCCGACGGCTCCGATGCCGCCGCGTCGAAGGGTTCCGTACGACTGGCCAGGGGAGTGACCGCCACTTGGTACTACACGATCTCGGCCCTATTGTTCTTCGAACTTTTCATCGTCGCGAACACTGTGCTCCTCATCCTCGGCGCCGGCATCCGCCCGTCGGCCGCCGCCGCCGTCGCGATCTCGATCGGCGGACTCGTCTGGGTCGTCTCGACCGTGGCACTGATGATCGACTACCGTCACCGCACGGACACCGCCGGGCTGGTGCGGTGGCGCCGACAACTCCTCCCGCTCCTGGTGGCCGTGGCCTATGCGATCCTGGCCGGCACGGTGTCCGGGCTGTGGACGGTCGCCGCCGTACCCGTACTGCAATCGCTTCTGCTGCTCAACTGGCAGCCGGGGGTGCGCATGCGTGCGATGCTCGCCGCCACTGTCGTGATCATCGGTCTCGCCGTGGTCGATTTCCGCATGTTCGACGACGGAGCAGCGGCGGGTTTCGGGCCGCTGGCCTTGTTCTCGGCGATGCTGCCCGCCATGACCGTCGCCTCCCTGTGGTGGTGGGATGTGCTGGTGCGACTCGATCGGGCGCGCGCCTCCGAGAGCCGTCTCGCCGCCACGCAGGAGCGCCTGCGGGTCGCGACGGACGTGCACGATCTGCAGGGCCACCATCTGCAGGTCATCGCCCTGCAGCTCGAACTCGCCGAACGCCTCATGGCGAAGGATCCGGATGCTGCGCTCGAGCAGTTGCGCGCTGCAAGAGGCAGTGTGGCCGAGGCTCAGCAAGGCACGCGGGACCTGGCGCTGCGATTCCGCACGGCCGCGCTGACCGATGAGATCGCCAACGCCGTCGATCTGCTGCGTGCCGCCGGCACTTCCGCGGAGGCGAGCGTCGATGCGGGGGCGGATCGAGCTCCGGCATCCGTTCTCGGGCCCGTCATCCGCGAGACCACGACCAACGTCCTGCGCCACGGCGGCGGCAAGTGGGCGCAGCTCTCGTTGAAGAAGGACGGCGAGTCCTGGCGGTACGAGATCGTGAACGACTCGGCCGGGGATCCGGCGTCCGATGACGGCTCGGGGCTCGAGGGCATCGGGCGGCGAGCAGCGGAAGCGGGTGGGACCCTGGACGTGCGACGGGGGAAGCAGGATTTCGCGGTCGTCGTGACCGTTCCGGCCGGGACGCCGGGAGAGGATGCGCGATGATCCGTGTACTGCTGGCCGATGACGAGGCGATGATCCGCTCGGCGTTGGCCGCTCTGCTGCGACTGGAGGACGACATCGACGTCGTGGCGGAATGCACCGACGGGGAGGAGGCGCTCGCCGAGGCCATCCGGCTGACGCCGGACGTCTGCCTGCTCGATCTGGAGATGCCGGGGCTCGACGGGGTCGAGGTCGCGGAGCGCCTGCGGCGCCAGACGTCCATCCGCTGCGTCGTCGTCACGCGGCATGCTCGGCCCGGCGTACTGCGGCGAGCGCTGGCATCCGGAGTCGCCGGATTCCTGCCGAAATCGCGCGGTGCGAACGAGGTCGCAGAGGTCATCAGGCGCGTCGCGGCAGGTGCGCGCTACGTCGACCCGGAGATCGCGGCCGACGCGCTGAGCGACGAGCGCTCGCCTCTGACCGATCGTGAGCTCGACGTGCTGCGGGCGGGTCGGCGCGGAGAGACGACCGGACAGATCGCGCGCGCACTGTCGCTCGCCCCTGGGACTGTGCGCAATCACGTCTCGACCGTGCTGGGGAAGCTGCACGTCACCACGCGCCAGCAGGCAGTGCTGATGGCGGAAGAGCGAGGCTGGATCTGACATGTTCGGTCTCTCCGGCTTTTTCGGGTTCTCCGGGCTTTTCGGGTCGATGTGGCGCCCGATGCGCCATCGACGCCGTGGTGTCGTCGAGCTGAAGTGGCTCAGCGCTCGTACCTACACGACCAAGTGGTATCCGCAGGGCGTCGACTTCGGCACGTGGCAGGGGCGGCGAACCCTTGCTGTGAGCTGGTTCCGCAAGGACAAGTCGGGTCAGCATCTCGCGTCGCGTGTGACGTTCATCGATCTGGAGCGTTCGCGACATCTGGACGTCGCCCTCACGATCGAGGGCGATGACGGCGAACTCGTCCCCGCCCAGATCCATGCCGGCGGCCTCGCCTGGTTCGGCGATCGCCTGTTCGTCGCCGCCACGGGGCAAGGGATCTGGGAATTCGACCTCGGCGAATCGCGCCGACTGCGAGGTGCGGCGGCGCGGCGAGTGGTCGGAGCGC